>JAFZWM010000033.1 GCA_017617315.1 Bacteroidaceae bacterium | reverse complement strand
TAACGATATTCAGGTGGTTATAGCAGTGAGGTTCCACCTCTTCCCATTCCGAACAGAGAAGTTAAGCTCACTCACGCCGATGGTACTGCGATACAATGTGGGAGAGTAGGTAGCCGCCGTTTTTTTCAGGAAGTCCTCCGCAGGCAAACGCTTGCGGAGGACTTTTTTATTTGTATATGCCTGAAAAATCTACTGTCAGTAATATTTTCGACCAAATCTATCTGAATAATTCCAGAAAAGAAAAACTGCCGTGTATAAAATCTTCGCAATATTTTTGCGTTATATATATGTTGAACTGCCGCCAGCATTGAGTGGCAATAAAATGTATATATGCACTTTGTTGATAGAATTCGTCAGATAAAAATCATTCTTGTAGTCGCTGCAATCGTCATTGCCGTGGCATCTCTCGTAGTTTCTCACTATCTGATTAGGGACTTGCAAAAGGCTGAAATAAAGAATGTTGAGGTGTGGGCGGAAGCCATGCGCGCCTTGAATGATGCCGATGAGAACACGGATTTGAATCTTGTCTTTAAGGTGATAAACGGAAACAGTAACATTCCTGTTGTGGTGCTCGACAAAGACGGCGATGTGGTGACATTCAGAAATGTTGATTTTGACAGAGAAGCGTCCGATACCTTGGAAATTTTGAAGCGTAAGGCAAAGACAATGCTCGCTTCGGGAGATACGATACATATCGACCTCGATTCGCACGAGCATCTTACGGTCTGTTACGACGAGAGTCTGATGCTGAAACGCCTTGCCTCTTATCCGTATGCTCAGCTCGGTGTGGTTCTGATTTTTGTAGTTGTAGCAATCTTTGCACTTCTGAGTTCAAAGAAGGCTGAGCAGAACAAAGTCTGGGTCGGTCTGTCTAAGGAAACGGCTCATCAGCTTGGAACGCCGATATCATCGCTCATGGCGTGGGTTGAGATTCTGAAGGAGAGTTATCCGGAGGACGAACTTATTCCCGAGATGGACAAAGACGTGAAACGGCTTCAGATGATAGCCGAGAGATTCTCGAAAATCGGTTCTCTGCCCGAGCCTACTCCTTCTAATCTGAACGAGGTTGTTCAGCATGTTGTCGATTACATAAACCGAAGGACATCTAACAAGGTGCAGATGACAACGCACATGCCCGACACCGAAGTCATTGCCGTGATGAATGCCCCTCTGTTTGAGTGGGTTATCGAAAACTTGTGTAAGAATGCCGTCGATGCCATGGAAGGCAAAGGCTCAATAGATATAACCGTGATGGACGAGGATAACCGTACGGTGATTGAGGTGGCCGATACCGGAAAAGGCATTACCAAGAAGCATTTTAACAGCGTCTTCACGCCCGGATTTACGACAAAAAAACGAGGCTGGGGATTGGGCTTGAGCCTTGCCAAAAGAATAGTTGAAGAATATCACAAGGGCAGAATTTTCGTAAAAAGTTCGGAACTTGGCAAGGGCACGGTGATGAGAATCGAGCTCAATAAGAATATAAGCGGCAAAAAATAAAGATTTAACTATTTAAATCATTGCAGTTTAGAAAAATATTGTTAATTTTGCAACCCAAATGGATACATTAAGCGCATACAAGATTGATTTTAAAGGGATAGTGTCTGACACTCACGTGTTTGACTATGTTCTCGATGATTCTTTCTTCGAGGCGATTGATGCTCCCGAAGTGCGAAAAGGCAATTTGAAGAGCGAAGTAACGGTTAAACCGACATCCGGAGCTTTTCAGGTTACCATCAAGACTGAAGGAACCATTGTGGTGCCTTGCGACCGCTGTCTTGACGACATGGAACTGGAAATTTCCACAGACGATGTCGTGAGAGTGAAGTTTGGTACCGACTATCTTGAAGACGACGAGCTCATCACCATACCCGAAGACGACGGCGTTCTTGATGTGGCTTGGCGCATCTATGAGTTTATAGCTCTTGCAATCCCCATTAAACACGTGCATGCACCTGGAAAATGCAACAGTGCGATGATAGATGCCCTGAACGAGCATCTTGCTACCCGAAGTAGTGATGAGGACTGCGAAGATGGCGATGAAGTTGCAGATGATGCTCCTGTCGATCCAAGATGGGCTGAATTAAAGAAATTAATAAAATAACAATTAAAGATTAAAACAAAATGGCACATCCTAAAAGAAGACAGTCTAAGACAAGAACAGCTAAGAGAAGAACTCACGACAAGGCAGTTGCTCCTACTTTGGCAAAGTGCCCTAACTGCGGCGAGTTCTATGTTTACCACACTGTATGCCCATCTTGCGGTCAGTACAGAGGTAAGGTAGCTATTGTTAAGGAAGAGGCTGCTATCTAATTAGTAAAGTAATATAGCCAGGGGCCCTTGCTGGGCTCTTTGGCTAATTTTGTTTTTAAGGAGAATGGAAAAAATTCACGCTGTAATCACAGGCGTTGGCGGATATGTTCCTGACTATGTGCTGACTAACGATGAGTTGAGCCGCATGGTCGACACCAACGATGAGTGGATTATGACACGCATTGGCGTAAAGGAAAGACGTATTCTTAACGAGGAAGGTCTGGGAACTTCTTACATGGCCCGCAAGGCCTGCAAGCAGTTGCTGGAGAAGACTGGCTGCGACCCTGAAACCATCGACTTGGTTATCGTGGCAACAACAACTCCCGACTATCACGTTCCTTCTACTTCGTCAATTGTTATTGATAAATGTGGACTTAGAAACGCTTTCGCATACGACTTGCAGGGCGCATGTGCCGGCTTCCTTTACGGAATGGATACTGCAACTGCACTTATCGAGAGCGGAAGATACAAGAAGATTATCGTAATTGGTGCCGATAAACTGTCGTCAATGGTCGACTATACCGACAGAGCCACTTGCCCAATCTTTGGCGATGGTGCTGCCGCTGCTTTGTTCGAGCCAACTTACGAGGAGTACGGACAGCTCGACTCATATCTTCGTACAGACGGCAAGGGATTGCCATTCCTTCACATGAAGGCAGGTGGCTCGGCTTGCCCTCCATCATACTACACTGTCGACAACAGAATGCATTTCTTGCATCAGGAGGGTAGAACAGTGTTCAAGTATGCCGTAACCTACATGTGCGATGCTTGCTCAATCGTTGCTGAGCGCAACGGCTTGAACAAGGACAACATCTCGTGGGTTATTCCTCATCAGGCAAACGTGCGCATCATCGAGGCCGTGGCAAATCGTTTGGAGTTGCCAATGGACAAGGTGATGATGAACATCCAGCACTTTGGAAACACCAGTGGTGCAACTCTGCCACTTTGTCTGTGGGAGTTCGAGAAGAAACTGCGTAAGGGTGATAACCTTATTTTTACTGCATTTGGAGCCGGATTTACCTATGGTGCGTCATACGTACGATGGGGCTACGATGCAGAGTAAACAATATAAGGAACGCATCCTCTTCAAAAAGGATGCGTTTTTTTAATCAAACAAAGAATTATGCATAAGGCAGGATTTGTAAACATTGTCGGTAACCCAAACGTGGGCAAGTCAACGCTGATGAACCAGCTTGTTGGCGAGCGCATATCTATTGCCACATTCAAGGCACAGACAACGCGCCACCGCATTATGGGAATACTGAATACAGAAGAGATGCAGATTGTATTCTCTGACACACCGGGTGTGCTAAAGCCTAACTACAAGATGCAGGAAGCAATGCTGCAGTTCTCTGAATCGGCACTTCAGGATGCTGACGTGCTGCTGTATGTTACAGATACTGTGGAGAAGCCCGACAAGAACAGCGACTTCCTTGAGAAGGTGCAGAAGATGGACGTGCCAATCTTGCTGCTCATCAATAAGATTGACTTGTCTGACCAGCAGAAGCTGACAAATCAGGTTGAGGAGTGGGCAAAGGTGTTGCCTAATGCCGAAATCATTCCTATCTCGGCGGCAAACAAGTTCAACATCGACGTTGTTCTTAAGCGCATCAAGGACTTGCTCCCCGATTCGCCTCCATACTTCGGAAAAGACCAGTGGACCGACAAGCCTGCGCGATTCTTTGTTACCGAGATTATCCGCGAGAAGATTCTGCTCTATTACGACAAGGAGATTCCTTACTCAGTAGAGGTCGTTGTTGAGCGATTTAAGGAGGAAGACAAGAAGATTAGTATCGATACCGTCATCTACGTTGAGCGCGAAAGCCAGAAGGGCATCATCATCGGACATCAGGGCGTGGCCTTGAAGAAGGTGAGCACCGAGGCGCGCAAGGCTCTTGAAAAGTTCTTCAACAAGACCATTTTCCTGAAGACTTTTGTGAAGGTGGATAAAGATTGGAGAAATTCTGATAAGGAACTGAAGAATTTCGGTTATAATCTCGATGTTTAATATTAAAGAAATTTAGAGAGTATATGGGAAATTTGGTTGCTATAGTAGGTCGTCCTAATGTAGGCAAGTCTACATTGTTCAACCGTTTGACTAAATCGCGCAAGGCTATCGTCAGCGACGAGGCCGGAACTACTCGCGACCGTCAGTATGGCAAGTCGGAATGGATTGGACGTGAGTTTTCTGTAGTGGATACAGGAGGCTGGGTTGTGAATAGTGATGATATTTTCGAGGAAGAGATTCGCAAGCAGGTTATCCTTGCTACCGAGGAGGCCGACATCATTCTTTTTGTCGTTGACGTGCAGAACGGCGTTACCGACCTCGACATGCACGTTGCCACAATCCTGCGTCGCAGCAAGGTGCCGGTGATTTTGGTGGCAAACAAGACCGACAACAATGATTTGCAGTATGGTGCTGCCGAGTTCTATTCGCTCGGTCTTGGCGATCCTTATTGCATCAGCTCGCTCACAGGTAGCGGAACGGGCGATTTGCTCGACCTTGTGGTTTCGAAGTTCAAGAACGATTCAACAGAGGAGGTTGAGGACGAGATTCCGCGCTTTGCCGTGGTTGGTCGTCCAAACGCCGGAAAATCGAGCATCATCAACGCCTTCATCGGCGAGGAGAGAAACATCGTAACAGAAATCGCCGGAACAACGCGCGATTCTATCTATACAAAATACGAGAAATTCGGCTTCGACTTCTATCTTGTCGATACGGCCGGAATCAGAAAGAAGAACAAGGTTACCGAAGATCTTGAGTTCTATTCGGTTATGCGTTCAATCCGCAGCATCGAGAACTGCGACGTCTGTATCCTGATGATTGATGCCACTCGCGGTATTGAGGCGCAGGATTTGAACATCGTTCAGCTTATACAGCGCAACCAGAAGGGACTTGTGGTTGTGGTGAACAAGTGGGACTTGGTTGAGGAGAAGAACGACAGGGTGATGAAGGAGTATATTGCCGCCATTCGCGACAGGCTCGCTCCGTTTACCGATTTTCCGATAATCTTTGCTTCGGCAGTAACCAAGCAGCGAATCTTCAAGGTGCTCGAAGAGGCTAAGCAGGTTTACATCAACCGCACAAACCGCGTCTCTACGGCCAAGCTGAACGAGGCGATGCTTCCGCTTATCGAGGCATATCCGCCGCCATCAATCAAGGGCAAGTATATCAAGATTAAGTTCTGTATGCAGTTGCCGAACACCAAGATTCCAAGCTTCGTGTTCTTCTGTAATCTGCCGCAGTATGTGAAAGACCCTTACAAGCGCTTCCTCGAGAATAAGTTGCGCGAGAAGTGGAATTTCTGCGGAACTCCGATGAATATATTTATCAGACAGAAATAGAAAAAAGAAAGGCATCGTTCAAATTTTCAGAACGATGCCTTTTTTTATATGAATTGAAATGTTATTTCTTGTTCTCCTGCTCTTCCTTCAATTCCACTTCCTTGACCTTTCTGAAGAGGTCGGAAGCAAAGATGAACGAGTTCAGACGCTCGTTGTTTGATGAGATAATCTCGTCTTTTGTGCCTTCCCACTCCTTGTGTCCCTCGAAGATGTAGATGATGTGCTCGCCGATGCCCATCACAGAGTTCATGTCGTGGGTGTTGATGATTGTCGTCATGTTGTACTCGGCTGTGATGTCGTGAATCAGTTCGTCGATGACGAGCGACGTCTTAGGGTCGAGGCCCGAGTTCGGTTCGTCGCAGAACAGATATTTCGGATTCAGGGCGATGGCTCTTGCTATGGCCACGCGCTTCTGCATACCACCCGAAATCTCGCCCGGATATTTGTTCTGTGCCTCGATAAGGTTCACACGGTCGAGACAGAACTGTGCACGCTTTGTGCGTTCGCGCAGCGTGTCGTTTGAGAACATGTCGAGCGGGAACATCACGTTTTCGAGTACCGACATTGAGTCGAACAATGCAGCGTTCTGGAAAATCATTCCCATCTCTCTGCGCAGCATGGTCTTCTCCTTCTTGTTCATTGCAACATAGTTGCGTCCGTCGTACAGAATCTGACCTGTGGTAGGTTCAAACAATCCGACGATATTCTTTATCAGAACCGTCTTTCCCGAGCCACTCTGGCCGATGATAAGATTTGTCTTTCCGCTTTCAAAAACGGTCGAGATGCCTTTTAGTACCTCCTTGTCTTCGAACGACTTGTGTAAGTTCTTCAGTTCTATCATTTTGTAAGCAGTTGAGTAAGGAATAAGTCTGAAAATAGAATTAGGATACTGCTGTTTACCACAGCGTTTGTGCTGGCCTTACCAACCTCTATTGAACCGCCCTCGACCTGATAGCCGTAGAACGAAGCCACGCTTGATATGATGAAAGCGAAGAACAGACTCTTGATGACGCTGCACCAGAAGAACCACGACTGGAACGAGTAGTGCAGTCCGTATGTAAGGTCGTCGGCTGTGAGCACGTGGCCGAGGTAGGCCGTTGCATACGCTCCTATTATTCCGGCGGCGGTGCTGAACGTAACAAGGCAAGGCATCATGGTTACAAGTGCCGTTATCTTTGGCAGAATGAGGTAAGAAGCCGAGTTTACACCCATTATGTCGAGGGCGTCAATCTGCTGTGTAACGCGCATTGTGCCAATCTCCGAGGCGATGTTCGAGCCAACCTTTCCGGCAAGGATAAGACACATGATTGATGATGAAAACTCGAGAAGCATGATTTCTCGGGTGGTGTATCCTGTAACAAAGCGTGGCATCCACGGACTTTGAATGTTCAATTTAATCTGAATACAGATAACCGCTCCGATGAAGAACGATATCAGAAGGACGATACCGATAGAGTCAACGCCCAGCTGCGACATCTCTTTAACGTACTGTTTCAGGAACATACGCATTCGTTCGGGGCGTGAAAAAGTGCGTCCCATCAGAATACAGTATCTGCCGAGAGCTCCAAGATATTTAAATATTAAATTAAACATATAATCATTTTAAAATGTCGCAAAAGTAACAAAAATAACAAAAATAATTACTATTTTTGCGCCAAAAAATTATAATGAACGAGGAAGTATCTGTGCACGGACAAGAAAAGATGGTGCTGAGAACGGAAAATCTTGTGAAGAAATACGGCAAGAGAACCGTTGTCAGCCATGTGTCTATTGATGTAAAGCAGGGCGAGATTGTAGGATTGCTGGGGCCTAACGGAGCCGGCAAGACGACTTCGTTCTACATGACCACCGGACTGGTTGTGCCAAACGAGGGACACATCTATCTCAACGACTTGGAAATAACCAACTATCCGGTTTACAAGCGTGCCCAGAACGGAATAGGCTATCTGGCACAGGAAGCCAGCGTGTTCAGGAAACTGAGCGTTGAGGACAACATCGCATCGGTTCTGGAGATGACCGGCAAGCCGAAGGAATATCAGAAGGAGAAGCTCGAGAGCCTTATCTACGAGTTCCGCCTTCAGAAAGTGCGCAAGAGTCTTGGCGACCAGCTCTCGGGTGGAGAGCGCAGACGAACCGAGATTGCCCGATGCCTTGCCATCGACCCTAAGTTCATCATGCTCGACGAGCCGTTTGCAGGCGTTGACCCAATCGCCGTCGAGGATATTCAGCACATAGTGTGGAAACTGAAGGACAAGAACATCGGCATCCTCATAACCGACCACAACGTGCAGGAAACGCTCAACATCACAGACCGCGCCTACCTTCTGTTCGAAGGAAAAATCCTGTTCCAGGGCACTCCCGAGGAACTGGCCTCAAACCAAGTAGTGCGCGAGAAGTATCTGAGTAACAGTTTCGTACTGCGCCGCAAGGATTTTCAGAAGCTTTCGGTCGAAAAAGAGAAGCAACTCGTCGAAAACGATGCTCTGTACGAGGCATAAGGTACGGAAACAACAAGTTTTTCGTTCTATTATTTTGTATTTTAAAAGATTAGACTTATTTTTGCAAGCCGTAATTTAAGTAGAAATAATAATATAATAATAAAGTAATGAATATTACACTTGAAAATGTAGACAAGGTGAGCGCAGTGCTTACTGTCAATATCGAGAAGGCTGATTATGCTGAGAAGGTAACAAAGTCTTTGAAGAAAATTCGTCAGAACGCTCAGATGCCGGGCTTCCGCAAGGGAATGGTTCCTATGGGCCTTATCCAGAAGCAGTATGGCGTAAACGTTAAGGCTGAGGAAATCAACAAGATTATGCAGGAGGCTATCTACAGCTACATCAAAGACAACAAGGTTAACATCCTTGGCGAGCCATTGCCACAGCAGCAGAGCGAGCTTGATATTGAGAAGGACGAGAACTTCGCTTTCAAGTTTGATATTGCTCTTGCTCCTGAGTTCAAGGCTACACTTACAGGCCGCGATTCAGTTGACTACTATACAATCGAGGTAACTGACGAGATGGTTGACCAGCAGGTTCACTCATACACTCAGCGCGCAGGCAGCCACGAGAATGCCGAGAGCTACGAGGACAAGGATATGGTTAAGGGTACACTTGCTGAGCTTGACGAGAACGGCAATCCAAAAGAGGGCGGTATCTTGGTCGAGGGCGCAGTTATGTTGCCTAACTACTTCAAGAACGATGAGCAGAAGGCTAAGTTCAACGGTGCAAAGGTTGACGATGTCATCACATTCAACCCATCAGTTGCATACGATGGTTCAGAGATAGAACTTTCTTCACTCCTTAAGATTAAGAAGGAAGAGGCTGCTAACGTAAAGAACGACTTCACATTCCAGCTTAAGGAAATCAAGCGTTTCAAGGAGGCTGAGCTTTCACAGGAGATCTTCGATCAGGTATTCGGCAAGGATACTGTTAAGAGCGAGGACGAGTTCCGTGCTAAGATCAAGGAGCAGCTTGCACAGCAGTTCGTTGCCGACAGCGACTACAAGTTCATGGTAGACGTTCGTGCACACATGCTTAAGAAGGTTGGCAAGCTTGAGTTCCCTGACGAGCTTCTGAAGAAGATCATGAAGCTTAACAATCAGGACAAGGCTGAGGACTATGTAGAGAAGAACTACGAGAAGAGCCTCGAGGAACTTACATGGCACCTTGTAAAGGAGCAGCTTGTTGAGGCAAACTCAATCAAGGTTGACGATGCTGACCTTAAGGAGACTGCTAAGCAGGCAACCAAGGCTCAGTTCATCCAGTACGGAATGATGAACATTCCAGAGGATATCCTCGAGAACTATGCAACAGAGATGCTCAAGAAGCGCGAGAATATCGACGGTCTTGTAAACCGTTGCATCGAGGACAAGCTTGCTAAGGCTCTCAAGGCTAAGGTTAAGCTTAACGAGAAGACAGTTTCTATCGACGAGTTCGGCAAGATGTTTGCATAATCCGCGGTAGCGAAGATATTTTCAAAGGCCTTTTGAACATTCTTAAAAAGGGTGTTGAAAGGGCCTTTTTCTTATAATATAAAAAATACAATTATGATAAAGGATGATTTCAGAAAGTATGCCACAGGACATCTGGGCGTGAACAGCATGGTTCTCGACGATGTCATCAAGGCACAGGGCGGTTACCTCAATCCTTACATCCTTGAGGAGCGCCAGCTCAACGTAACACAGCTCGATGTGTTCTCACGTCTGATGATGGACCGCATCATCTTTCTTGGCACCGAAGTGAACGACTATACAGCCAACGTACTTCAGGCGCAGTTGCTTTATCTTGATTCTGTTGATCCGGGAAAGGACATATCAATATACATCAACTCTCCGGGCGGCTCGGTATATGCCGGACTCGGTATCTACGACACAATGCAGTTCATCCAGAGCGATGTGGCTACAATCTGCACCGGAATGGCAGCATCAATGGCATCAGTCCTTCTGGTTGCCGGAAAAGAAGGCAAGCGCTCGGCTCTTCCACACTCACGCGTGATGATTCACCAGCCAATGGGTGGCGCGCAGGGTCAGGCAAGCGATATCGAGATTACCGCTCGCGAGATTCAGAAGCTGAAGAAGGAATTGTACACCATCATTGCAGAACATTCGCACACTCCTTACGAGAAGGTTTGGGCCGACTCCGACCGCGACTACTGGATGATTGCCGAGGAAGCAAAGGAGTATGGCATGATTGATACTGTAATGAAAAGAATGAAGGGATAAAATGGCAGGCAGACATAGAAATACTTGCAGCTTCTGCGGAAGAGACGAGAGCGAGGTAAGACTGCTCATCACCGGTCTGAACGGATGGATTTGCGACGAATGTGCAGAGCGTGCATCCGAACTGGTTAAGGAGAGTCTGAAATCGAACTCGGCAGCAGAGGCCAAGAACCGTTCATGGACGGACATTCCGAAGCCGATAGAAATAAAGGAGCATCTCGACAAGTACGTCATTGGTCAGGACAACGCAAAGAAGAGTCTGGCGGTTGCCGTTTACAACCACTACAAGCGCATAGGCCAGAAGGCAAGCGGCGACGATGTTGAGATTGAGAAGAGCAACATCATAATGGTTGGCCGCACTGGTACAGGCAAGACATTGCTTGCCCGTTCAATAGCCAAGCTTCTCAACGTGCCTTTCACCATCGTCGATGCAACCGTGCTTACACAGGCCGGCTACGTAGGCGAGGACATCGAGAGCATTCTTTCGCGCCTTCTTCAGGTTTGCGACTATAATGTAGAAGAGGCTCAGCAGGGCATCGTCTTCATCGACGAGATTGACAAGATAGCGCGCAAGGGCGACAATCCGTCAATCACGCGCGATGTCAGCGGCGAGGGCGTTCAGCAGGGACTCCTGAAACTGCTCGAAGGTAGCGTTGTAAACGTTCCGCCACAGGGTGGACGCAAGCATCCCGACCAGAAGTACATTCAGGTTGATACAAAGAACATCCTCTTCATCTGCGGCGGTGCGTTCGACGGCATTGAGCAGAAGATTGCGCAGCGCATGAACACTCACACCGTGGGCTTCAACTCTGTCCAGAATATGATGAAGATTGACACCGACAACCTGTTGCAGTACGTTCTTCCGCAGGATTTGAAGTCGTTCGGACTCATCCCTGAGATTGTAGGCCGTTTGCCGCTTCTCACATATCTTGAGCCGCTCGACCGCGATGCTCTCCGCAGAATTCTGGTTGAGCCAAAGAACTCCATCATCCGCCAGTACGAGCAGCTGCTTGCAATGGACGGCGTTAAGCTGGAGGTTGAGCCAGAGGCATACGACTACATCGTAGACAAGGCTGTTGAGTTCAAGCTCGGCGCGCGCGGACTCCGCTCTATCGTAGAGAGCATAATGCTCGACGTTATGTACGAGGTTCCGTCGGCCCAAAAAGACAAGTTTGTACTGACAAAGGATTTTGCCGAAAAGCAGATGGCAAAGGCTAAGAGCCTAAAGGCGTAGCAAATAGCCATTGGCAGGGCAAAACATAAGATATTAGTAAACAGCCTCTTTATAAAGGCTGTTTATTTTTTTTTCTTTTTTTTTGTAAAAAATATTGCAAGAAAAGAAACTTGTTTATACCTTTGTTAGGTCGATTAGTTTTGAATAGCCGACATCAAACTTGTAATAGTTCTATTTATGACGAAAAATATTGATTTGACAAGCCAGCTTAAACGTTACTTTGGATTTGATAAGTTCAAAGGAGATCAGGAGGCCATTATCCGCAATTTGCTTGCAGGTAATGATACGTTTGTGCTGATGCCAACAGGTGGAGGAAAGTCGTTGTGCTACCAGCTGCCATCGTTGCTGATGGACGGCGTGGCAATTGTCATCTCTCCGCTCATTGCGCTTATGAAGAATCAGGTCGATGCCATCCGCAACGTATGCGAGGTAGATGGCGTGGCACATTTCATAAACTCGTCATTGAACAGAGCAGCCATAGAGCAGGTTAAGACCGATATCCTTGAGGGAAGAACAAAACTTCTGTATGTCGCCCCGGAATCGTTAACGAAAGATGAGAACGTCGATTTTCTGAAATCGGTAAAGATTTCGTTCTATGCCGTAGACGAGGCACACTGTATCTCGGAGTGGGGACACGATTTCCGCCCAGAATACCGCAACATACGCCCAACGATAACAAAAATCGGAAAGGCGCCCGTTATAGCCCTCACCGCAACGGCTACCGACAAGGTGCGCGGCGACATAAAGAAGAGCCTTGGAATGGTAGATGCCAAGGAGT
Organism: Bacteroidaceae bacterium; assembly: GCA_017617315.1. Classification (GTDB taxonomy): domain Bacteria; phylum Bacteroidota; class Bacteroidia; order Bacteroidales; family Bacteroidaceae; genus Ga6A1. The sequence continues at coordinate 308 of JAFZWM010000033.1, read as the reverse complement.
TCAGAAGCTCATTCAACCGTCCTAACCTTTATTACGAAGTAAGACCGAAGACTAAGAACATCGACAAGGATATAATAAAGTTTATAAAGCAACATTCGGGAAAGTCGGGCATCATCTACTGCCTTAGCCGAAAGAAGGTAGAGGAACTTGCCGAGATTCTGAGAGCCAACAACATAAACGCTCAGGCATATCACGCCGGAATGGATTCGGTTGCACGCTCGCAGACTCAGGACGACTTCATAATGGAGAAGATTGACGTCATCGTGGCAACAATCGCCTTCGGAATGGGCATCGACAAGCCGGACGTT
>JAFZWM010000032.1 GCA_017617315.1 Bacteroidaceae bacterium | reverse complement strand
CGTAGGAACGTCGTAGGAACGTCGTAGGAACGTCCAAGGAAGATAGAGGGAAGGTATAGGGAAGCTATACGCAAGGTATACGCAAGGTATATGCAAGGTATATGTAGGCTATATGCAAGGTATATGTAGGCTATATGTTGGGTATATGTAGGCTATATGTTGTGTATATGTAAGATATATGCAAGGTATAGCCAGATTAGGTGGAATTGAAGTAAGTCGATAGTAGGGGGCAAGAGAATAGGTGATGGGTAGGTTATGGTGAAGTTGAAGATGGGAAAGTTGAAATTTTTAAGCCAAGATAAAATCCTTGTCTCTAAGTCCCTTCAGTAGTAAATGAACGGAGTTCGAGCGACAAATTCGGCAGAACAAGGAGTTTGCTTGCAACTGGAGGATGTAAAAAATTCTGATCAGATTGGGCAGATTCTGCTTAATAGATGGCATAATAATGTATAGCCATTAGGGTTTATTTGCAACAAAAAAGCCACTCCGAAAAAGAGTGGCTTTCCTTTTTATCTGAAGATAAATTAGTTTGCTGATTCAAACTCCTTGAGGAAGCGTACATCGTTCTCTGAGAACATACGCAAGTCCTTAATCTGGTACTTGAGGTTTGTGATACGCTCGATACCCATACCAAAGGCATAGCCCTTGTACTTCTTGCTGTCGATGCCGTTGGCCTCAAGAACGGCAGGGTCAACCATACCGCAGCCAAGAATCTCAACCCAGCCTGTGTGCTTGCAGAACGAGCAACCCTCGCCGCCGCAGATGTTACAGCTGATATCCATCTCGGCAGATGGTTCAGTGAATGGGAAGTATGAAGGGCGAAGACGAATCTTAGTGTCTGCGCCGAACATCTCGCGTGCAAATGTGAGAAGAACCTGCTTCAGGTCGGTGAAGCTTACATTCTCATCAACATACAGACCCTCAACCTGATGGAAGAAGCAGTGTGCACGTGCCGAGATAGCCTCGTTACGGTAAACGCGTCCCGGACAGATAACGCGGATAGGAGGCTGGTTGTTCTCCATTACGCGAGCCTGAACAGACGATGTGTGTGAACGCAGGATGATATCCGGCTTGCTCTCAACGAAGAAAGTGTCCTGCATGTCGCGTGCCGGATGATCCTCGGCAAAGTTCATTGACGAGTAAACGTGCCAGTCGTCCTCAACCTCAGGACCTTCGGCCATTGTAAAGCCAAGGCGTGAGAAGATATCGATGATTTCGTTCTTTACGATAGTAAGCGGATGGCGTGTACCTATGGCAATAGGGTAAGCCGTGCGCGTAAGGTCGAGGCTGTTGTCGCCAGTCTCAACGCTGTCGAGCTTTTCCTTCAGTTCGTTGATTTTGTCGGTAACCTTCTGCTTAAGCTGGTTAACCTTCATACCAACCTCCTTTTTCTGCTCGGCCGGTACGTCGCGGAACTGATTCATCAACGAAGTAATCTCTCCCTTCTTGCTAAGGTATTTGATTCGAAGGGCTTCAACCTCTTCGGCGCTCTTTGCATTTAGAGTGTCAACTTCTGCCAGAAGCTGTGCTATTTTGTCTAACATATACTGTTTAGAATAAATTATTTTCAAAAAACAAGTGCAAAGATAGTTATTTCTTTCTAAAAATCGCATCAATTCAAAATAAAAGCAGTAATTTTGTACGATTTTTTATTAAGCAGATGAATAAATTAGCGTATTCCTTTTTGCTGGCATTGTCGCTTTGTGCCTGCAATAATAAAAAAGGAGAGACCGATAGCAATTTTGGAGATCCAGACTCAGATTCTGTCGTTAACTTTAAAGATAGCATAGCCGGAATTATCGAAGAGCAGACTGTACCTAAAAGTGCTGATGAACTTTTCGACGACTTCATCTATGGATTCATGTCGAGCAAGAAGATGCAGAGACAGCGCATCGCTTTCCCGCTCGAGGTGGAGGAGTATGGCAAGACCAAGACAATAGAGGAGAGCCAGTGGCAGATTGACCGCCTCTACAAGAATCAGGAGTTCTACACCGTGCTCTACGATAATGTTAACGACTGCTCCGTGGAAAAGGATACATCTATTTATCATGCTGTGGTTGAGTGGATTTACCTCAACGAGAACAGAGTGAAGAAGTACGACTTCAACCGAGGGCAGAACGGCGAATGGAAACTCACGAAAATTGTGTACGAACGCATGTCGAAGAACGTGAACACCGACTTCCTGTCGTTCTACCAGAAATTCGCCACCGACTCGGCGTTCATGCGACACCATCTCGCCACTCCGCTCGAGTTCATCAGCGTTGACGAGGAGACGGGCGAGGACATAAAGGGCACGCTGACGGCCGACCAGTGGTTCGACCTTCATCCCGAGATGCCGAGCGGCCGAATCTCGAATGTTATCTACGGCCAGCAGTACAAGAATCCTAACCAGAAGATTCTGTTCATGAGAGGCCTGGCCAACGGTATGATGCTCTCGTTCAAGTTCAAGAAGATCGGAGGCGAGTGGAAACTTGTATCATTTGTAAATTAAGTTGATGAAAGATATTTTAGACTATTCGCTGCTTGCTCACAACACGTTTGGCATTGACGTAAAATGCTCGCGGTTCTTTGAATACCGCACGGTTGCTGAGTTGCAGGAATTTATACGCGAATATAACGCCAACGGACGCAAGGAAAGGCTTCTGCACATTGGCGGAGGCAGCAACCTGCTGTTCCTGAAGGATTTCGACGGCATCGTGCTGCACTCAAAGATGTTCGGCTACGATGTGTTAGAGGATTCGCCGTCGCGGATTCTGGTAAGGGTAGGCTCGGGCATCGTGTTCGACGATTTCGTGGCTCACGCCGTGGGCGAGGGCTGGTACGGAGCCGAGAACCTGTCGCTCATTCCCGGCGAGGTTGGGGCGAGCGCCGTTCAGAACATCGGAGCATACGGCGTTGAGGCCAAGGATATTATCGAGGAAGTGAACGTCGTTTCGCTCGAAGACGGCAGCTATCACACCTTCTCAAACTCCGACTGCTGCTACGGCTATCGCGACAGCAAGTTCAAGCACGAGTGGAAGGGACAGTACGCCGTCGTTTCGGTTGTCTACAAACTGAAGCAGACTTTCGTCCCTAATCTCGAATACGGAAACATCGCATCAGCCATCCCCGACGATGGCAGAGAGCTGACGGCAATACGCCTGCGCCGCGCCATCATCGAGATAAGAAAGAACAAACTGCCCGACCCGGCCGTGATGGGCAATGCCGGCAGTTTCTTCATGAATCCGGTTGTTGAGCGCGATGTCTTCGATAGTCTGAAGGCACAATATCCCGACATGCCGCACTACGACCAGCCCGACGGCAAGGTTAAGATTCCAGCCGGTTGGATGATTGACAAGTGCGGATGGAAGGGCAAGAGCCTCGGCAAAGCCGGAGTGTACGAAAAACAGGCGCTTGTGCTTGTAAACAACGGAGGAGCGACAGGCGCGGATATCGTTGCCCTGAGCGATGCCGTATGCAAGAGCGTCAAGGATAAATTTTGCATTGAAATAAGACCGGAGGTTAATTTTATATAAGAAGATTTTTGGCTGTTTGGGTATGAAGTTGACGATTATGGGAAGTGGCACAAGTACGGGCGTGCCGGTGATAGGATGCAAATGCAAGGTGTGCCAGTCTGTCGACCCTCGCGACCATCGTTACCGCGTGTCGGCAATGCTTCAGACAGATGGCGGAGCGCACATCCTGATTGATTGCAGTCCCGACTTCCGCGAGCAGATGCTTCAGAACCATTTCGACAAGCTCGATGCTATACTCATAACGCACGAGCATTACGACCATGTTGGCGGACTCGACGATGTGCGTCCGTTCAGCTTTGCAAACGAGGTGAACGTGTACACCCAGCACAATTTTGCCGTGAACCTGAAAAGCCGCATTCCGTATTGCTTTGTCGACAAGGACAAGCGGTATCCGGGCGTTCCGCTGCTTAATCTGTGCGATGTAGAGCCTCACAAGCCGTTCGGCGTTGCCGACGTAAGCGTGATGCCCTTCACGGTAATGCACGGCAAGATGCCAATTCTGGGATTCAGGATAAACGATTTGGCTTTCATAACCGATATGAAGACGATAGCCGACGAGGATTTGCAATATGTGCTCGGGGCAAAGACGCTTGTGGTAAACGTGCTCAGAATGCAGCGCGAGCACCACAGTCATCAGCTGCTTTCCGAAGCTATTGCGTTCGTGGAGAAGGTAAAGCCCCAGAGGGCTGTCTTCATTCACATGACGCACGAGGTGGGGCTTCATGCCAACCTCAACGACGGTCTGCCAGCCAACTGCGAATTTGCCTACGACGGCATGACGATTGAGTGTTAAAAATTTCAAAGGATTACGACTATGTATTATGTTTCAAAAAGACTGGAGATTTCAGCATCGCATAGCCTGAAGCTGAACTACGAGAGCAAGTGTTCCAATCTCCACGGACATAACTGGATAATAACGGTTTGGTGCAAATCGAAGACTCTTAACGAAAACGGAATGGTGGTAGACTTCTCTGAGATAAAGAAGTTGGTACACGCGCGTCTCGACCACGCCAATCTAAACGATATACTGCCGTTTAATCCTACTGCCGAGAACATCGCAAAATGGATTTGCGACCAGATTCCTTCGTGCTACAAGGTAGAGGTTAAGGAGTCGGAAAACAATACGGCTATTTACGAAAAGGACGAAGATTGATTATTTTTAGGTAAAAAGATGAGGGTAAACGAGATTTTCTATTCGCTTCAGGGCGAGGGCGTTAACAGCGGTGTACCTATGATTTTCATCCGTCTGAGCGGATGCAATCTGAAGTGCAGTTTCTGCGACACCGAGCATTGGGATTTCGTGGAGATGAGTTTCGACGAGATTCTTGCCGCGCTGAAGTCGTTTCCGTGCCAGCGTGTTGTCATCACCGGCGGAGAGCCTACGCTCTCGTTCGACGAGAAGTTCGTTGATTTTCTGCACGATAACGGCTATTGGATAGCCATCGAGACCAACGGCACGCGCCCCGTTCCGGAAGGCGTAGATTGGATAACCGTTTCGCCAAAGGCCTCGTTTGTGGGCAAGGTAGGCACGCCCGTTGTAAAGAGATGCAACGAACTGAAGCTCCTCTTCGACGGTGAGCATCAGGTTGAGACATTCGGCATAGAGGCCGATAATTTCTGCCTTCAGCCGTGCGATGTGGGCGATGCCGAGCGCAACCGAATCATAACGAGAGGCTGCATCGAGTACATTCAGAGTCATCCCGAATGGCGGCTCTCGTTGCAGACGCACAAAATCATCGGAATACAATAAAAGATTATGAAACAGTTCAGATTGTGGCCGATAGTGGCCGCCCTTGTCATTTGCTGGTCGGTGAGCCTTGCATCGTGCTCTTCTAAAAATTCTAAAAAGGAAGATTCAGCCGTGCAGGACAATAATACCGAAGTGCCGCAGCCTGCCAGGATTACGGCCGAAATGGCATACGAGGGGGTGAACAACTATTGCCACAGCGAATACGACTGGAGCGTAGCCGAAGAAAACCCTTCGATAATGTATGTGCAGATGGGCGAGGAGACTGAATCTGAGTTCAAGGTGGTTTTCAGAAGCTATACAGGTGCGTTTGTTTATTTCTATGTGGATAAGGCAAGCGGCAGCACAAGAATGGTTGAATATGTCCCTTCGCTTGATGTAGAGAGCGAAGCCGGAACTATTGACATATCGGACTACTTAGAGAAGAAAAAATAAGAAATCAAGCATAGCTAAAAAAAAGGAAATAGCCTCTTTTCTCAAAGAGGCTATTCTGTAATAGTTTTTATCAACTATTTAATAGTTATGCAACGTTATGAAAAAGAAATGGCGTGTCTTCACAGACACGAAGCCAAATTGAACGGGATTCGCGAGTATCAAAAGAACTCGCAAATGCTGTGCAAATATAGAGCAATTTTATCAATAAACAAAAAAAATGCCCTAAAAATTATGTTATTGCTGTAAAATCAGTCATTAACTAATAAAATGTCAGCAATTGTGTAGTTTTTGTTAAAACGGCTCAAATCAACATGATGGCTTTTTATGCCTTTCAGCCTTCCTGTTTCGGTAAACTGCCAGATGCAGTAGTCGCAGTTCGGCTCTTTGCCGTTGTAGTTGGCAATCATCAGCTTGTGCTTGTCTATCCGCTTGCATTTCAGATACTTGTTGTAGAACCAGTCGTGCGTGTAGATTATCGGTTTCTTGCCGTAATACTGCTCCATGAGGTCGAGAAGGCGGATAAGGCGCTTGCGCACAATCTCGGGCGATTTGTGGTCGAGCGTCTCCACATCAACCACAGGAATAAGGTCTTGCTCTGATTTCGGCGCAAGCTTCTTGAATTCCTCGAAATGCCTTTCGGGGCTTGTCATGGTGTGGTAGAAGATGTAGCTTCCGACCATGAATCCGGCTTTCTTCGCCTCCTCGAAGTTCTTCTTGTAGTTCTCGTCGGGGCGCGACGAGCCTTCTATCGCCTTGATATATACAAACTGAATGTTAGGGTGCTTGTCTCTCACTTTCTCCCAGTTTATCCGGCCCTGATAGTGAGATACATCTATTCCGTCAACTACCTCGCCTTTGTCCACGCTGTCGGCGTTAGAGCCGAAGAGGCAGTATGCGATGCAAACAACAAGAAGACTGGCAAAGATTGCCAGTCCCCATTTAAATTCCTTTTTGAGTCGTCTTTTCTTAGTCATATAAACTTTATTCAGTCCAGATGCTCTGCAATGTCGGGGTCAGGAAGAACGACAGCTCGTAGTCCTGATAAGGCAGCAGATAATCCTTCTCTGGAATTGCTCCCCAACTGTTTACGCAGCCCATGCCCATCTGTTTCTTGTCTATGCACACCTCAACGAACTTGTCCTTTTCGAGCAGTTCGCTGTGGCGCTGGTGCTTGTCTGTGCCGTCGTCGAGCGTCTCAACCTTGTATGGCAGAACCGAAGCCGAGAATGCCTCGTTGCTGCACACCGTGATGGCGTTGTTGCGGTTGTTGCATATCTCGATGAACTGCATGTCGGTGTGCGTTCCGCTCTCCTGCGGACGAGGGTAGAGGTTGTACTGCTTGCCCACGTTCTGCTGGTATAGTCCCATGAAGGCCGAGCTCTTGCGGTCGCAATAATTCTCGTGAGGGCCTCTGCCAAGGAAGACAATCTTCTGGAAGTTGTCGGGCATCTGCATTCTCATGCCGAATCGGAAGAGGTTGGCAACGTCCTTCTTCGCGCCGGCCGTCATCTTCTGCGAAACCATCACTTCGCCCTGATTGCTAATCTCGTAAGTGAGCGTAAGCGTTGCTTCTACATCAGGCATGGCTATGGTTGAGGTTACTTTCACGCCCTGCTCATTCTGCTGTGTCTCAACGCTCTTGACTTCCATCTTAGGATTCTTCCAGATGGCATATTTCTTCTGGAGTCCTGCGCCGAAGTCGTTGTCGGTAGGAGCGCGCCAGAAGTTAGGCTGGAGCGTGCAGCCCTGACCGATGTACGAGATGTTGTGATAGTTGTATCGGCCAATCAGACCGTTCTTCTTGCTGATGGCGATGCTGAAATCCGTTCCGCTGACGATGACAGAGTCGTCCTGCTCGCTGAACTTGGCTTTCGCGATTCGCGGATTGTTGCGCAGGCTTAGATGCTTGTCGAACGTCTCCTTTATTGTAAGCTGATTGCGCGCAACGGTATATCCGGCAGGCAGAAGCGAGCTGCGGTGCTTGTTCTTGATGAGGATGTTAAGGTGTATGTTCTCCGAATCCTTCAAGTCGCCGAGGTCGTAGCTAAGCTTCAGCGTCTTGCTTTGCTGCGGCTCAATGTCGAGGTCGTTCACGATGCCGGTCTGCTCTATTGTTCCGTAGCTAACAAGCTGCCACTCAAGATAATAGTCGTTCAGGTTTGTAAAGAAATTCTCGTTGAAGAGCTTTATCTCGCCCTTGCTCAAATCAACAGCCGATGCCCATACGTTCTGGTAGAAGTGCTGGACCTCGTATGCCGTTGGGTGGAGCGTTCTGTTTGCCTTTACGAAACCGTTGTCGCAGAAGTTGTTGTCGCTCGGGTCGGTGCTGTTGAAGTCGCCGCCGTATGCGTAGAAGTCTTTGCCGTCCTTGTTCTTCCAGAGAATGTTCTGGTCGGCAAAATCCCAGATGAATCCGCCCTGATATTTCTTCTTTGAGCGTATGATGTCCCAATACTCCTTGAATCCGCCGAGCGAGTTGCCCATTGCGTGAGCATATTCGCACTGAATGAGCGGACGAGGATTGTTGCCGTCTGAATATCTTACGCAGTCGGCATATCCGAAGTACATAGGGCAGAAGATATCGGTCTTTCCGTCCATTCCTGCCTGTTCGTACTGAACGGGGCGAGTGGTGTCCTCGGCCTTAATCCAGTCGTAGCATTGCTCGAAGTTTGGACCGTATCCGGCCTCGTTGCCCATACTCCAGATGATGATTGAAGGGTGGTTGAAGTGGCATTGCACATTGCGCTGGTTGCGCTCCATGTGAGCCAGCTTGTAGTGCTCGTTGCGTGCAAGAGTCTCCTTGCCGTAGCCCATTCCGTGCGACTCCACGTTTGCCTCGCAAACAACGTAGATGCCGTATCGGTCGCAAAGGTCGTACCAATAAGGGTCGTTAGGATAGTGGCTTGTTCGTACGGCGTTGATATTCAGCTTCTTCATTATCTGAATGTCCTGATACATGCGGTCGTGGCTCACCACCGAACCGTTGTTAGGGTCGAGCTCGTGGCGGTTTGTACCCTTGATGAGGACAGGCTTGCCGTTTACAAGAAGATTCTGGTCTTTAATCTCTATGGTTCTGAAGCCTGTGTTTACCGGAATAATGTCGGTCTTTTCGCCCTTGCCGTCTTTGGTGTAGACGAGCACCTTATATAGATTTGGCGTCTCGGCAGTCCATTTCTGCGGATTGTCGATTTTTATCTCGGTTAGCGAAACGCCGTTCTTTGCAGCGTTTGCCTTCTGCGAAGCAACAGTCTTGCCATCTGGCGAAACAAGGTCGATGAAAATCTGCTTTGTGCTGTTTGTCTTAATCTCGGCAGAGAGGATGCCGTTTGTGTAGTTCTGGTCGAGTACGGCCTTTATTCTCACATCCTGAATGTTCTTCTTGTCGCGGGCAAACAGGAAGCACTCTCTCGTTATGCCCGAGAAGCGGAAGCAGTCCTGATCTTCGAGATACGAGCCGTCGCTCCATCTGAAACACTCCACGGCAATCAGATTCTTCTTGCCGATGCTGATGTAAGGCGTTATGTCGAATTCGGCAGAAAGACGGTTGTCCTCGCTGTAACCAACGTATCGTCCGTTTATCCACAGATACATGTTAGAGCTTGCCGCGCCGAAGTGGGCTATAATCTGCTTGCCGCTCCAGTGATTTGGAATTACTATTTCGTGGCGGTACATACCAACGTGGTTGTCCTTTACAGGGATAACCAGAGGGTCGGCCGTTGTGCCCTTGCTCCAAGGCCACCACGGATACTGCATATTAGTGTATATCGGGTCGCCGAATCCGTTAATCTCCCAGTTTCCCGGAACGGGCATCGTGCCCCAGTCGCCGTCGTTGTAGTTCTTTTTGTAGAAATCGGAAATGCGCTCGTCGGCATTCATCACGCCCTTGAACTTCCAGTTGCCGTTGATGGGCATGTAGAATCTTGAGTTTAGGATTCCGCTGTTCATTACCTTTTCCGATTCGTAAGAGTAGAATGATGTGTGCATTGGCAAGCGGTTGGCCTGATTAACCTCAGGAGTCTTCCACTCGCTCCGTTCCTGTGCGCCCGCGTTTGTCTGCATAGCCATCGAACAGGCAAAAAGCAGGGCTATTTTTACTTTTGTTGTCATATATATGGTATTTGTTAGGTTTTTCGAGCGCAAAATTAAGAAAACTCCTCATCTTTTTACATTTTTTTAGAAATAATTACAATAATTTTGTATTTAATTTAAAAATAGATATATTTGCAGATGTAAGTCTAACAGAATGAATTTCTGAATATGAAGAAGGGATTTTTTATTTTGATATCGATTATTCTATTGCCGATGTTCGCAATGGAAGCAAAATCACAAGAGATAAAGGGAGGAATGTCTATTGATTTCAGCGAGTCGGATATGTTGCCTAAATCAATGAATGTTCTGCAAAATATCAATGTGGGGTGGAACTTGGGAAACACCTTCGAGGCACTTCCCGACGAGACATCGTGGGGCAATCCGCGAACCAGCCAGAAACTTATAGATTTTGTAAAGTCGCTCGGCTTCAATGCCGTGCGCATCCCGATAGCCGTAAATGCCCATACCGACAAGAACAACAATATTTCGAAGGCATGGCTCAAGCGCGTTTCTCAGGTTGTTGACTATTGCATAAAAGATTCAATGTACGTCATCCTTTCGTGTGTTTATGCCGACGGATGGATTAAGTTCGACGGCGGCAAGGACTACGACCTGAAGCAGATTGTAGCCATTCGCAGCATCTGGGAGCAGATAGCCGTACAGATGGCTCAGTACGACGAACATCTGATATTTGCCTTCGCAGCGCGCTTCATGGTGAAAGACATGTCTTATATCGACAAATACATCCTTCTTCAGCAGAACTTCATCGATGCTGTGCGCCAGACGGGCGGCAGAAACATGTTCCGCACACTGCTTATCCAAGGTCCTAACCTCGATATGGTCGAAACCGTTAGATACATGCACCTGCCTTCGGACTATAACGAAGGATACTTGGGCATAGAGGTGGCATACTACACTCCGTGGAATTTCTGCGGACTGAAGATTGACGAGTCGTGGGGCAACTACTCATGGTTCTGGGGCGAGAAAAACCGACAGAAGAATGTTGACGGAGTGGACAGAAACGCGCCCGTATGGAGCGAGAATTTCATGGGCGACTATTTTGCCCGTATGAGTAAGAAGTTCGTGCAGAAAGGCATTCCGGTAGTGATAGGAGAGTGCGGCGTAATACACCGCTCGCTGCCGAACGCAAAGTTTCAGAAGGCACACGAGAATTCTCGCTATCAGTTCATGTTCGAATATGCAAAGCTGGCACGCAACAACGGACTCGTTCCGTTCATCTGGGACGACGGTCAGCTTAGGGAAGATAATATGTGTATGATACGCCGTCAGGATTTCACCATTTTCGACAGCAACGTGCTTCAGGCCGTAATGGACGGCGTTCAGCAAAGCGAATATCCTAAAAACAAGTAAATACATAGATGCATACAAGAGAAGAGAAACTTCAGGCATTCGGCAGACTGCTGGATGTGATGGACACTTTGCGCGAAAAGTGCCCGTGGGACAAGAAACAGACATTTCAGTCGTTGCGCCCAAACACTATCGAGGAAACATACGAGCTGTGCGATGCTCTGCTAAAGGAAGACAAGTTTGAGATAAGCAAGGAACTGGGCGATGTTCTGCTGCACATTGTCTTCTACGCAAAGATTGGCAGCGAGACGGGCGATTTCGATATTGCCGACGTTTGCAACAAACTGTGCGACAAGCTAATATACCGTCATCCGCATGTGTATGGCGACACGGTAGCAAACAATGCAAAAGAGGTGTGCGAAAACTGGGAACAGTTAAAGGTAAAGGAGAAGGATGGCAACAAAACCGTGCTTTCGGGCGTTCCGTCGGCATTGCCTTCGCTCATAAAGGCATACCGCGTTCAGGACAAGGCACACAACGTAGGATTCGACTGGGAACAGCCTGCCGATGTGTGGGACAAGGTGCACGAGGAGGTTGATGAACTTAAGGCCGAACTTGAAAAAGGCGACAAGGAGAACTCAACGGCTGAGTTCGGCGATTTCCTGTTCAGTCTCGTAAATGCAGCCCGACTCTATCACATCAATCCCGACACGGCTCTCGAACGTACCAACGCCAAGTTTATCAGACGCTTTGGCTACGTTGAGCAGCAGACAATAGCGCAGGGAAAGAACATGAAGGATATGACTCTTTCTGAGCTCGATGCCTTGTGGAACGAGGCAAAATCACTCGAAAAAAACAATGAAGAAACAAAATAAACCGTTATTTTTTTGCTTTTTAGGTAAAAATAGTTATCTTTGTGATTATTGAGTTGAAGAAATTATTGTAAAACTTTAAAACAAAACTATAATGAAGAAAATCGTATCAATATTGATTTGCTCTCTCTTTGCCTTGGGAGCTAATGCACAGGGATTCGATGCAAGCAAGAACTATCAGGGTGAGAACTTGCAGGCTTATATCGGACAGACAGTAAGAGTTCGTGCTAAACCAGCCGACAAGCAGGCTGTTGGCTACGGTAGTTTCTTTAAGGTTCCGAAGTTTGCAGGCGGCGAGATTTACTCACCAAACGAGCAGGGAAACACCGAATATGCAGCACTTCGCGGACGCTTGTTCCATGTTGTTGACGTGTTCTCTCGCGAGGCTGATGCAGCCAACGGCGAGAAGGTTGGTGCTTGGCAGACTCTCGACGCAACAAAGGTGTACTATCTGGTTTTGACAAACGCAGATGATACCGTATATTATAAGTATCCTGACAAGGAGGCAAGCTATCAGCTTATCTCTGATGCCTATATGGCTGCTTCAAAAGAGGGTATGGTTGGTAACACATACTGTCTTGTAAAGAAGTTCGCTTTCAGAAAGTACGGTTCAACAGAGACATTCGGTGCTGCAATCCCTTCAATGTGGACAGTTACAGACTTCGTTTTGAATCCTGTTACTTTTGCCGGATTCATGTATAAGATTGAGAGCGACCAGGGTCAGGTTTCAACTATTTCTTTGCAGAATTTGCAGAAGGTATTCATCTCAAAGGCTCAGTTCATCGAGCTTACAGAGAAGTATCCAACAGATTTCGACAAGGCTCTTAACGGTGGTCCTTATGTTGGCGAGCCAGAAGAACTGCTGATTCTTAAGTGGGGGCAGCCAGACAGCAAGGCTAACGGCGTCTACACTTACAAGGCTAAGAAGTTCAGAGCAACAGTTAAGGCAGGAAAGGTTGCAGCTGTTGCGGCAATAAAATAATTTTTTCGTGATTTTTTAATAGGTCTGTCCCAAGTTATGGGGCAGACCTATTTTTTTATTCCTACGGCCTTATCTCGATGTGGCTGCTGCCCGAGTTGCCGTTCTTTACGATGCAAATCTGGGTACTGATGCGCTCGCTCATAGTGTCGGTATGGCTTATTACGCCAACTTTCTTGCCTTGCGATGACTGAAGCATGGCGAGCGAGTCGATGACGGTGGCAAGTGTGTCTTGGTCGAGCGTTCCGAAGCCCTCGTCGATAAACAGGTTGTTGAACGATATGTTGCGCGACGACAGCGACGACAATCCGAGGGCAAGACCAAGGCTTATGATGAACGTTTCGCCGCCCGAGAGCGATGTTGTGTCGCGTATGTCGTCGGCGCGGTCGTGGTCTATAACCCTTATGGCGAGCGAATTCTCGACGTGGATTAGCTCGTAGCGGCTGTTAAACTTGCGAATCTCGGCATTTGCGTGCTTTACGAGAAAGTTGAGAGTATAGCATTGTGCAATCTTTCGCAGCGTTTTTCCGTCGCCTCCAATGGCATAGTTTATTGCCGTCCAGTTGTTCATCAATTTTTCGCTTGCTGCCAGTTCGGCTGCTTTGCTGCCTAAATCCTTTACGGCTTTGTCGTGATTGTTTTTCTTTGCTATCAGCTCAATCAGCTCGTTGTTTTTGCTGCTTTTCTGCAAGTCTGAAAGTTCTGCCGTAAGTGCGTCTTTTTCCTTTTCCGGCTTGGCTCGCTGATGCTCTTCGTAATTCTTCTTCAGACTCTCGAGCACGGCTGCGGCCTCCACCTTGGCATTGTTTCTGATGTCTTTTTCTTGTCTTATCAACTCCCAATTATCGGTAGACTTCAGGATTTCGGCGACGTCTACATTCGAAATCGGTTTGTCCGACTTGCGGTTATAGTTGTTAATCCAACTATCGAGTTCGTCAGAATTCTTCTTGATGCTTTGTTGCTGCTCTTTCTGCTTGTTGCTGCGAATCTGTAGCTGCCCATTGATTTTTTCGAGAGAGGCTTTTTGGTTTGCAATGTCTTCGTTCTTTGTCGCTACGGCCTTGTCGGCTTGTTCCTTTGCCGATTTCAGACGGCTTTCAAGCATGTCGGGGTCGGCTCCGCCAAGTTCATTCTTGTACTCGGTTTCCAATTTTTGCAGAGCGTCGAGCGATTGTTTTTGCAATTCTTCGGCTGCCGATAATGCTTTCGCCTTGCTTTCTGACAGTTCTGTTAGCGCATTGTGTTGAACGTTTGCTTCCGACAGCATTTTCTCGTAATCCGACACATTTTTCGTTGCCTTTTGAATGTTGTCATTTGCTTCTCTTTCAAAATCGAGTTGTTTCTTTGTTGCCTCTTCTTTTTCTTTATTTAGCTGATTTATCGCTTTTTGAACTTCGTTGTAGAACGTAATCTTTTGTTCTGTTTCCTTCTGCTTTTCTTCGAAGCAAGGCATGACTTTTGCAAGTTCATCGAGCGTGAGAGGCATCTTTGGATAGCTTTCGTGCAAGGCTTTCAGAGCGTTGTTGCACTCGCCGATTTCAGCCTTCAGAGTCTTTATTCGTGGTGTGATTGCCGAAATTTTGCCGTTGTTCTTTTCACGTTCGCCAGACAAATTCTTTTCTGTTTCGATTTGCTGGTTCAGAAGCGTTTTCTTCTCGTTCAGAATGTTTCGCTGGTAAGAAACGGCTTCGTCGAGCTGTTTTTTGTTGATGTACGGATGCTCTTTTGCGCCGCACAATGGGCACGCCTCGCCCTGTTTGAGGTTTGAGCGATGCTGATTCCAGTCTGCGCTCTCTATTAGCGTTACGGTGTTTTGCAGTTTCTCGACCTCGTCTTTCAAACTCTTTATGTTCAGTTTGTTAAGAGCTTCGTCGATTTCTTTGTTTCTGTTCTCGAGTTGCTGAAAAAGAATGGAGTTTTTGCTTTCCTCTTCAGTAAACTTTTGGAGATTGACGATTATTTCTTTTGCTTTTTCGATGCTTTTAATCTTGTTGTCAATCTCGGATTTCGTACTGTTGAGCCTTTCGATGTCAAGCCCTTCTATTTTCTTTTTCTCGGCATCGAGAGCTTCCGATTTCTTTTTAACATCGTCGGCAATATGCTTTCTTTTTTGGTTTGTTTCGTCCTCTATTTTTTGAAGGGCTGTCTTGGATTCTTCTAATTTTTTTGCGGCATTTTCTTTTGCTTTCTCGTTGCTTTTCAAAGCTTCTTTTGCTTCCAGCTCTTCCTTCTTCGCCGTTTCTAAAGCCTCGTTTCTTTCGCGAAGCATATTTTGCGCGTTGGCGATGTTAGTCTTCAACTCGCGCGCCTTGATTATGTGCGGAGTTTGCTCGTCAATCAGCTTCTGGGCAGTTTCTGCGTTCTTCTTTAGAAGTTCGAGAGTTGTGTTTTCGGCTTTTATGCCTTCTTCCCGACGGCTGATTTCCGACAGGTTCTTTTCTATTTCCTTTTCGCGGTTGTCGATTTCGCTCTTTGCCTTTTCAATTTCGCGCATGATGTCGACGGCCGGACGCAGATTGTCGTAAAGGTTCAGCCTTTCGATCTTGTCCTTTATTTCGTCGAGGTTTTTTACAGCCTGTTCGTGCGCCTTTCTGCTGCTGTCGATGTTGTTCAGTTTCTTGTCGTTTTCGGCATACCACTGAAGGGCTTTTTCTACGGCTTTTTCTTTGTCTGCACGCTCTTTCTCTTCTTTTTCGAGAAGATTGATGCTTTCGGTCAGTTTTGCAAGTTCCTCGTCCGAAAGAATGTTGCCTTTCGAACTCTCGACCGATACCGAAATTCTGTTGTAATCGTCGGTGGCTGACTCTTTTTTCGCCTTTATCTCGAAAGCGATGCGCGAGTATGTCTCTTCGCAGCCTACAAGCTTTTCGAGAAGTTCGTAGCGCTTGTTTTCGTCGGCAGAAAGGAAGCTGGCGAATGAGCCTTGGGCTATGAGAACGGTGCTTAGGAACTGCTCAAATTCGAGTCCGATAATCTGTGGAAGTTCCTCCCAGTCAACCTGTTCTTCGGTTTGCTTTCCGTCGAAAGATTCTGAAATCTTGTAGAGAAGAGTCTTGGCGTTGTCGTATTTCTTACGTTTGAATTCGACGTGCCATTCGGCTCTGTAAAGCGTTCCGTTGTTTGCCAGAAAGGTGAGCTTGCTGTAGCCCGATTTCTTGCCGTGTGTGAGTATGTTTCGGCAGTCAGTCGGGGCAATCCGGTTCTTCTCGGCATCGTTTTTGTCGCTGTAGACCTTTATGTTCTGTTTTTCGCCTTTTTTTCTCTGATAGCGTGGGGCGCGGTTGTAAAGCGCAAGGCAGATGGCATCGAGCAACGTTGATTTACCGCTGCCAGTCGGGCCGACGATGCAGAAGATGTTGCTGTCGCCCAGCGCGCCTTTATTGAAGTCAATCACCTCGCCGTCCGACTTGTCGAGCGAGGCAAGATTCAGTATTTCGAGTCTGATAATTTCCATGTCGTTTAGTTGCTTTCTTCGTTCTTGATGCTATCGAGCAGTTCTTGCAGCATCGTTTCCTGTTCGTCGTTCATCTCGGTTTTGTTAACGATGAAGAACGCTTCTTTCAGCGTGTCCATCGGGTTGCGGTTCAGAATGTCGTCGATGCTTTGCAGTTTGGTGTTGCTTCCGGTGGTGTGCAAATCAGACTGCGGAATTACTTTCTGAATCTTGCAGAGAACCGCGTTTTTCCTGTTCACGGCTTCTTCGATAGAGCTTATCTCGTCGTTGCTCACGGTGTCCAGCTTCACTTTCAGGACAAGATATTCGAAATGCTCGTCTAGCTTTCCGTCGGTGCGGTCGGGCAGCTCCGTCTCAATCAGTTTCTCGATGTCTTTAGGCGACAGTTCTTCGTCGCCTTCGGGAAGGATGCGCAGACGGTGCTGAGGTGTGTAGACGAGTTGTCTGACGCTCGCTTTTCTGCCTTCGAAGGTAACGAGGTCGACGCCGTGCGTATAGTCCTTCTCGGCGAACGACATTGGCAGGATGCTGCCCGAATATCGCGCCCAGTCGGTGTTCCAGATGCGCTGGCGCTTGTGGATGTGTCCGCATGTGAGATAGTCGGGATGATTGCTCCAGCCGTCCATGCTGACCTCCTCCTGACCGCCGATTATGATTTTTTCGCTTGCGTCGTTCTTGGCAATGTCGGCTCCTGTGGCATACATGTGTGCCATCATCAGAAGGATGCCGTCGGGGTGCAGTTCGCGGGCGCGCTGTGTCAGCTCGCGTATGAATTCGTTCACGCCCTTCGAGTAGTTCTGGCTTTGCACTATGTCGCTTCTGAGGTAGGGCACGGCAAGCACGATAATCTCTTCGCCTTCTCTGTTCCTTACCGGAATTATCAGGTCGTCGTAGTTTACGATGCGCTTTCTTTCGCCGTCGTCGCCTTTTTCCCACTCAATGCGTATGTTTCCCCTTATTTCGACCTTGTGGCGTGTAAGGAGCGCGCGCGGAGCTTCGAGACGGTTGGCAGAATCGTGGTTTCCGGCGGTTATCACAATCTGCATCTCGGGGCATCGCTGCGTGGCATCTGCCAGGAACTCGTAGAAGGCCGACTGTGCATTTGCCGACGGGTTGCCGTTGTCGAAAATGTCTCCGGCTATCAGCAGGGCGTCGGGCTTCTGCTCGTCAATCTGAGTCAGAAGCCAGTCCATAAAGTGCTTGTGCTCTGGCAGTCGGTCGTTTCCGTGGAAGAGGTTGCCCAAGTGCCAGTCGCTTGTTGCTATAATCTTCATAAAAAAGTGCAAAAAAACTAATCGTACAAAGTTAGCAAACAAAAACGAATCGGGCAAGAAAATCCGTGCCGAAGATTTCCTTCTTCCGCAGGAGAGACAACAGAAAAAGCGCATCAAAAAACGATGTGTTGATTGATGCGCTTTCAGAAAATCGAATTTATGATGTTATCTTAAAACCTTCTTTCCGTTGATTATGTAGATTCCGTGCTGAGTTGGATTCTTCTGTCTTATTCCTGAGATTGAATAGACTGCTTCGTTTGCATCGTCGGCACAAATCTGCTGAATTCCGGTTGTAGAGATCAGCATTACCTTCTTCAGCGTTAGGCCGACGCCCTGAATTACGATGCCTTTCTGCTTCATCGTGTTAGCCAGTTCGGTTGTGAGCGTGATGGTTGTTACATAAGTGCCCGAAGTGCTGTTTATGTCAACCTGCGGAATAAGCTGGTTTGTCCAGTCGCCGTCGAGCATCTGTATGCAGTGCGAAGAGTTGTTTGTGTTTGCGTTGGTAACAATCACCAGCTTGTCTCCGGCCTTCACGCTGCTTAGCTGTGCTGCGCTGAGTGAGATGCCGTTGCCCCAGCCCAACGACTTAGAGCCGTTGAAGAGCGACTTGCCGTCGCTTGGAGTGGTAGTAACCTTCTTTGTCTCAACCTCGGCAACCTCGGTTTTGTCGTAGCCGTAAGGAGTGGTTGCGCCCGACTTCACTCCGTCGAGGAAATACTGGGCTTTTACAGTCATGTTGTTGTTTCGGTCGAAGAGGCCGAACTTCTCGCTGCCGTTACCAAACACATTGTTGTCCCAGATGAAGGCTGCAAAACCGCGCTTGCGTGCCTCAGAGACGAGAGTCTTGATGTAGTACGTCATGTTGGCGTGAATGTTGCTGATTTCTGTTGCCGAGCCTGTGTAGTGGTCGGACACTCCGTACTCGCCGATGACAACTCCGTAGCCTTTCTCCCACCAAGTGGTGCTTACCCTTGCAAAGAGGTCGGTCATCGTCTTTTCGTTTTCTGCCGGAACCAAGCCTTTGCTCTTGTAAGCATCGCCCCAGTAGTAATATACTGTTCCGGCTGTATTTCCGTTGCAATAATAGTAAGGCTGATAGTAGTGGAATTCAACGCTCAGGCGCCCGTCTACTACATCTGTAGGGATAACGAGCTTTCCGCCAAGACCGTAGTTAGGGTCGCAGGCGTATGTCTGTACGATGAGGTTGCGGTAGTAGTTCTTTCCGCCTGTTGCACGCACGGCATCCACGAAGTCCTGATTATATCCGTTCTGCACGCTCAGATTCTCTTCTGTCGGAGCAGCCCAGTTCATTGTTACCTCGTTTGTTCCGGCAAAGGCCAGATGCTCGTCGTAGTCGCGGAAGGTTGTGGCGATGTTAGTCCACAGCGCCTTTTCCATCTTCTTTATCTTTTCCTGCTTTGCGTATATCGGATTGCTTTCGAGATAGAGGTCGTGATGAGTGTTTATGATTACGTACAAATCATTGTCTACGCACCAGTCAACCACCTGTTTCACTCGTGCCATCCATGTAGGGTCAACGGTCATGTTCTCTTCGTTGGTGATGTGTCCCATCCATCTCACCGGAATTCTGATGGCGTTGAATCCTGCCTCTTTTACGGCCTTTATCTGGTCTTCTGTTACCTTAGGGTTTCCCCAAGCTGTTTCCCAAGTGTTGGCGTCAGCCTGCCATACAGAGGTGAATTTCCACTCAGTGTTGTCCCATGTTGCGCCGGCGCTCTCGAGCGAGTTGCCCAAATTCCATCCGGCAGATACGTTTTTACACCATTCCTGTGCGTTCATGGTCATGCCGGTCTTGTCGGGATTTACGTCTGTGCCTGCGGCGAATGCTCCCGTACACGAAGCGGCAAATGCCAATAGAGTAAAGATTTTATTCATTGATTTTATTTCTTTGGTTATTAAAATTGTATTTGTTTATTGAAAAAAGAGATTTATCAGTTGGTTTGCTTTAGCAAAAATATGAAATAGCATTTACCGAACCAAACATTTATTG
>JAFZWM010000031.1 GCA_017617315.1 Bacteroidaceae bacterium | reverse complement strand
GGATGATTTTCACCCAGTCGGGATAGGCTTTGATGTCTGAGCACAGCCTTTCCCACAAGAACTGCGGAGACGAATAGTCTTCTACAAAGTCGCCGAACTTTTCTTCGATAAACTGCCATGTGGCAAGGCAGAGTTTTTTTACGTCCTCGTCGCTAATACATTCACTATCATTTAGTTTAACGATTTTCTTCGAAAGTTCGAATTCTATCGTTCCTTGATGGTCGCCGTCGCGCGATTTTAGCTTAATGTCTATCTTTTGCATCCATTCTTCGACCTTGTCGAGGCGGATGCTTGGCGGATAGATGCGGAGGCAACCGTTGTTGCCGACCATAAACGAGAAGATGAGGTTGCCAACATCTGTTGGGCGTGTGTAGTAGAACACGTTTTTATAGCGATGCACGTAGCAGAAGCCGTGGCTGCGAAGGCTTGCATCGAGATAGCAGCCTACAATCTCTATGGTTTGCTTTTGTGGCGAAGGCTCTTCTTCTTTTGCCTTGCTGCCAAAGACTGACTTAATGCGGCTTAGCAGACTCTCTTTTTCGTTCTGTGTGCTACCGAGCAAAACCAAAAGTTCTATGTTTACTTGCTCTGGCGGAGTTGGCACGAATTTCTTTGCCGCCTTCTTTTTAGGTTTCTCTGTTGGAGCAGATACTGGCGTGAAATTTTTCGCAACCATTGCTCTTATCTTCTCCATCTCAGCCTCCTCGTTTGGCGAATCCATGCTATATTTTGGCTCGATGGTTGGAAGAAGTTGCTTTAACTTTTCGTAATCGGAGCTGAAATTTCCGCCCCAAAAGTTAGCCCCGTATTCTTGAAACATATCATCTACATACTTGAATTTCTCCTCGAATTTTGGGTCGTTGCAAAGTTTTGATATAATCAGCCCTCTGAAATATCCGTCATACATTCCAGAAAGTACTGTATCATCATTGTAATTCCAATCTATGTCCTCTGGTATAAATTCTTCAATCTTGCGAACTATATTCGGCAAATACAGATATGTTTCAACAAACTTCTTGGCTGTTCCAAAAAGATAATCCAAGAAATAATCAACAGCCATATTTACGTCATCTTCGGTTTCGATAACGGGTTCATGACACTTTGCCAAGTAGCTCCTTTCTTCGACTGTTGTACGAAATACTGTTTTATTGTCGATAATTATCCCACTACCCGGTAACTGCTCCGTATCGCCTATACATTCCGAAATATATGATTCAATTTCTTTTATTGCCATTTCGATACCAAAAAAACTGATATTCTCAGTCTCAAAACCCATATAAAATATTATCTTGTATTGTTCGGTATCAAGCACATAAGCTGGGTTATACCCAGACTTATATGCCTTCCAGCCAAGAGGTTTTAAAACCTCGTCAAGTCGTTTAAAAACGATTTTCTTTTTTTCACTCTTTAGCATAATTTATTTCGCTTGCTATAAAAAAACATCTTTACAAAATTTGCCGGGCCGTCAGTCGGCATCATCAAGAACGGGGAACTTCTTTCTGAAAGAGGCAAGTTTTTCGAGGTCGAGCTGAACGGTAAGCGCACATTCCTTTCCGCTTTCGCACTCGGCAACCGTCTTTCCGTAGGCATCTACAAGCATAGAGCCGCCGCTATACTGGCACGCGGGGTCGCAGCCAACGCGGTTTACGCCAACCACATAGCATTGGTTTTCGATGGCTCGCGCGTGCAGCAGAGTGTTCCACACCGCCAGTCGGGTAACAGGCCAAGAGGCAACGTAAAGAGCCACGTCGTAGTCCTTGCGGTTGCGCGAGAAAACGGGGAAACGAAGGTCGTAGCACACTTGCAGCAGCATACGCACTCCGCGGAACTCAACCACCACCCTCTCGCTTCCGCGCTGGTAGTGCTTGTGCTCGCCGCCGTAGGCAAACAGATGCCTCTTGTCGTAATGCGCCACCTCGCCGTCGGGCTTTACAAAGAAAAAGCGGTTGCTGAACCTGTCGCCATTCCTTACAGCCATGCTTCCGCACACGGCGGCATCGAGCCGGGCGGCGGTACGCCTCATCCAGTCGAGTGCGGCAGCCTCATCGCCCGCCACCTCCTCGGGGTTGCCAATAAATCCGGTTGTAAACATCTCGGGAAGGACGTAGACATCGGCCTTCTCGGCACCGGAAACAAGATGCTCGGCGGCTTGCAGATTGGCATTTACATCGGCCCAAGCAATATCCATTTGCAACAAACAAATCTTCATATTTTCGATAGAATTAAATCACAGGCGCAAAAATAATCAAAAGATGCATGATTTTATACATTTCGAGACCGTATTTTTATCCATCACAAAATTGCCATGTCCTTAGATAAATTAGAAACGAAATCGATTTAACACAAAAACAAAGACAAAATTACTATATATTAAAGTTCGTACAAAAGTTCACAAAAAAAAAAGAAAATCAAGGTTTTATTTTTTGTTTGTACTTTTGCAGCGCAAAAAAGATAGTAGACAACTACTGCCATAGATTAAAAAGGCTTTATCTTATTATTAAACAGGGCGTTTGCACATTATTTTACAAAAAACTTGTACATATTTGTAAAGATTGTTGAGTTTAAGTTTGATTACTGCAAAGTTCCTACGTTCTGGAAGCAATAACTAATATTTTATGCCTGCCCTGGGAACGGCAGAATAACAAAGCATGAAAAAACTAATCTTTTTTTAACCAAAAATTACAAAACATGCTAATCAAAAATCTATTTACGTTTTGCATGCTTGCACTTCCTGCAACAAGTATGCATGCTCAGTTTGCCGAGATAGCAAGTTCGTTAGCAAGCAACGGAAGCAAGGCAGAATGGACATTGAGCGAAGACAGCGTCCTGACAATTACCAAAGACGATTTTGCCTATTTTCAGGCAAAGCAATTTCCTTGGTACGAGAAAAGACTTGCCATCCGCAAGGTTGTAATAGCCGAGGGCGTAAAGAAACTGAGAAAAGAAGAGTTCTGGGGGTGTGAAAATCTTGTGAGCGTTGAAATTCCAGCAAGCGTAAAAAGCGTTGGAGCACGTCCGTTTACAGGCTGCAACAAGCTGACAACAATTATCATCGACCCTAAGAACAAGGAATACGACAGCCGTAACAACTGCAACGCCATTATTGAAACAGGCGACAAGGAGATGAAAGTTGGCTGTAAGGGAACGGTAATTCCTAATAACATTGTAGAGATTAGCGAAGATGCCTTCTATGGCTGCAAAGGTCTCGAGAACATCGAAATTCCTGAAGGCATAAAGGAAATTGGCGACAACGCTTTTACAGAAAGCGGACTGAAAAGCATAACAATACCTTCAACTGTTGAGAATCTGAGCAAAGAGGCTTTCAGCAAATGCGGAAACCTTGAAAAGGTGGTGATTACAAAAGGAAAGCTGAAGGAAATTGGCAACGAAACATTTGCCGAAAGTGGTGTGAAGAGCGTAGAACTACCTTCAACACTAACAAAAATAAACAAATATGCTTTCTACAAGTGCAATAATCTGAAGGAAATCGTTATTCCTGAAGGCGTAAAGGAACTGAGCAAGGAAGCCTTTGCCCTAAGTGGTCTGAAAAGCGTGACTATTCCTTCGACAACAACCGACATAAACAAAAGCGCATTCAACCTTTGCGACCAAATGGAAAGCATAACCATAGCCAGCAACAACAAGAAGTACGACAGCCGCGACAACTGCAACGCCATTATCGTAACCAAGGACAACAACCTGCTTATAGGCTGCAAGACAACTGTAATCCCTAATTCAGTTGTTGCAATCGAAGAGTATGCATTTGAAAGTAAAGGCATAAAGAATATTAATATTCCAGCAAGCGTTACAAAAGTCGAAGACTATGCTTTTTCGTATGCCACAGAGGTTGAAAGCATAACAGTTGACAGCCAGAACACAGCCTACGATAGCCGCAACAACTGTAACGCCATAATCAATACAAAGTCTAACATTCTGGTTGCAGGCTGCAAGAACACCAAGATCCCTAACGACGTTAAAAAGATTGGTGATGGTGCATTCTCTGGCTGCTTCACACTTACAGATATATCCCTGCCTGCCAGCGTTAAGAATATAGGCGGCTACGCATTCTTCAAATGTAGAGGACTTTCGGGCATAACCCTTCCTTCCGACCTGCTAACCATTGGCGATTGTGCATTCTATGGCTGCACAGGTTTTACAAACATCGAGCTTCCAAACTTCATCTTCTATATCGGAGCTGGAGCATTCAAAGAGTGTAAAAACATTACTGGCGTAACATTGCCAAACTCGCTCAGCACATGCGGCAAAGAGGCTTTCAGGAACTGTACGGCACTTAAATACGTTACATTCCAAAAGGCATTGGAAATTGGCTCATACGCTTTCAGCAACTGCCAGAATCTGACAGAATTGAGCATTCCTGACGGCTCTACAATCCACGATAATGCGTTCAGAGACTGCAAGGCTTTGGAACACATCACATTGCCACGCGACTTACAGTCGATAGAGGCAAACCTGCTATTTGGCTGCGGAAATCTTAAAGAGATACGCATACCAAAGAGCGTAAAGAATATTGGAGGCGGCGCATTCAACAGTTGCAAGGAAATCACCTCTGTCGAGATTCACGAAGGTGTAACATCTATTGGCAGCGACGCTTTTGCCAACTGTACAAACTTGACAAACGTATATCTGCCAAGTACTCTCACAACAATCGGCGGACACGTCTTCCACAATAATTCAAAGGAGATAGAGATACATGTAAAGTCAAGAAGACCGGCAGCTATCCCTAACGGAGACCCATTCGATGCAAATACAAGAATCTGCATTCCAAGAGGTTCAAAAAATGCTTATTTGGCTGTATGGGGCGAAAAATACAATTATGTAGAAGTTGAAATGCCATAACACCAATCCGACGCTCTGCAACTTTCACAGAGCGTCGGATTTTAAAACTTGCCATACTTTTTTCAAGTGTTAAAAAAACAAAAAAACATACTCAATATAGAAAAAAGAGGATAATATCTGCTTATTTTTTGTATTTTTGCAAAATGAAAAGTGATTTTTCAATCGCAACAGCTTGAGATTTTAATCCAAAACATAAAGAGCGCTTGCATATAATTACTAAAAACTTGTACAGAGTTAAAAAGATTGTTAAGTTTATGTTTAAATATTGCATGGTTCCCGCACTCTTTACCTAAATTAACAATAACGCCAGCCTTGGGAACGGCGGCATAATTTTAAATTACATGAAGAAATTTTACATTCTTTTTGCCAGCGCAATGATTTCCATCGCCGGATTTGCACAAGATGATGAAGTAACAATCAACGGAGTGAAATATCGTGCAAAACCGTATGAGAACGAAGCAACTGTATTAGCTAACAATTATCAGAAATCATCATACACGATTCCTGCAACAATAACAGTTAACGGCAACAAGTACACAGTTACCAAAATAGGATACGAAGCATTCCGTAAATGCAAGAACCTAACATCTATCACCCTTCCTAATACAATCAAGAGAATCCACGAATATGCATTTGAGACTTGCAGCGGATTAAAATCCATCAACATTCCAAACTCGGTAGAACGGATAGACAGTTGGTCTTTCAACGGCACAAGCATTACAACAGTAAGACTTCCCAACTCTATAAAGGATATCGATTTTGCTTTTAATGGATGTAAGTCGCTTACAACTGTAATTCTGCCAAACACAACATTCACTCTCTCTGACAGTTCATTTGGCAACTGCGACAAACTGACAACATTCTATTCTCTTGCCGATGACCCTTCCAAGATTACATTGCGTTTCTATTCCTTCGACTATGAGGGCAAGACTCTGTATGTGAAAAAAGGACTAAAAAGCAAGTATCAGGCAGCTCCAGGATGGAAAAATTTTCCAAACATCGTTGAGATGAGCGATGCCAAATACAAAGAGCTGACCAACGGCACAACAACTGGCGTTGAGGCAGTAAGCGCAGCACAGGCTACAGAATCTGCAAAGATTGTAGAGGACGGTCGCATGGTTATTGTAAAGGACGGCAAGAAATTCAATACAGCCGGTCAACTTATAAGATAACACTTCTTTCAAAGATAAGCATTTCTCAGGAGGGGCAGGTCTTCGGACTTGTCTCTCTTTTTTTCAAAATTATTTTTCACACAAAAAAACGACAAATACCTACCTTTTTCTGCATAAATTTATATTTTTGCAACAATAATCTTTATTTTTCAAAAACATGATAATCAAGAAACTATTTATACTTTGCTTTCTTGCGCTGCCTGCGGCAAACGTTGATGCCAAAGACAAGGGACAATGGACGCTTAGCGAGGACAGCGTCTTGACCGTAGCCATAGACAAATATTCGGGCTACAAAGCAAACGAATATCCGTGGTACGGGCAAAGGCTCGCCATCCGAAAAATCGTCATCGCCGAGGGCGTGAAGAAGATAAGGAAAGAAGAATTTGCCGATTGCGAGAATCTTGTGGAAGTTGAGATTCCGTCGAGCGTGAGCAGCGTGGCGGCACGTCCGTTTATTGGCTGCAACAGGCTTACAACCATAGCAGTAAATCCGCAGAACAAGAAGTTCGACAGTCGCGACAACTGCAACGCCATCATCGACACGAAAGACAAGGAACTGATTCTGGGCTGCAAGGGCACGCGCGTACCCGGCGGAATAGAGAAGATTGGCGACGAGGCATTCTTCGGCTATCAGGAACTCGGCATCATAACAATTCCCGAGGGCGTGAAGAAAATTAACGACAAGGCTTTTGCCGAAAGCAGTCTGAGGGGCATAGAACTGCCTTCGACGCTCGAAAAATTCAACGCATCGGCCTTTGCCAGATGCCGCGGACTTGAGATAATAAGAATTGCACCAAACAACGTGCATTTCGACAGCCGCGACAAATGCAACGCCATCATAGAGACGAAAGACAACAGACTGATTCTGGGCTGCAAGGCAACCGTAATTCCAAACTCGGTTACAAAAATAAAGTCTTTCGCCTTCGAGGACAGAGGATTGCAGAGCATCGAGATTCCGGCAAGCGTTACAAAGCTCGAGAACCTTGCCTTTGCCGGCTGCGACGACTTGGAAAGCATTAGCGTTGACAGTCGGAACACCGTATTCGACAGCCGCGACAACTGCAACGCCGTCATCAACACAAAGGCCAACAGTCTTGTAGTAAGATGCAAGAATACGGTTATTCCGCTTTCGGTTTCTGAAATCGGATTCGGCGCATACTACAAATGCCAGAGCCTCACCTCTATTGACTTGCCCGAGCACATAACCGTAATCAACAACTCTGCCTTTGAGGGCTGCAACGGGCTTACAAGCATTTTTCTGCCCGACAACGTCAAGAAAATCGGAGACGACGTTTTCAGAAACTGCACAAACGTTACGGAGGCGTTTCTGCCTAAAAACATGAGCTATTGCGGCGAGAGAGCCTTCGAGAACTGTATAAACCTGAAGACGGTTTCGCTTCAGAGGTCGGCCGACATCAGAGACTATGCCTTCAACAACTGCAAGAGTCTGAACGAGATTTACATTCCCGATTATTCACATCTCGGCGTGGGCGTGTTTAAGGAATGTACAAACCTGACGTACATCAGCCTGCCAGAGCATTTGCAGGAAATCAGCCCAAGGCTTTTCGAACGATGCAGAAGCCTCAACGAAGTCTTCATTCCCGAAGAAGTTCAGTTTATAGGAAACAACGCGTTCGAGGAGTGCTATCATCTTACAAAGATTGAGTTGCCAGAAGGTCTGAAAGGCATTGGCGACGAGGCTTTTATAAGCTGTCAGAACCTGAAATGCGTTATTCTGCCAAGCACCATCCTTGGTATCGGCCACAACGCCTTTAGGAATTGCCAAAACGGACTGGAGATTCATGCCGAGGCGTGCTTCATTCCGGCAAGATTCAACCTTAACAAGAAAGTAAACGCAAATGCCGACCCTTTCAGCGGCATCCGCGCAAAGGTTTACATTCCGTCGGGTACGCTTCCTGCCTACCTTGCCGCATGGGGCAACAGACACAACTATATCGAGGTTCGTCCACGAAGAAGATAAAGACATTCCGACGCTCTGCCACCTTGCGCAGGGCGTCGTTCTTTTTTCAGATACAGAATTAATTTCAGGCAGAGCGCATCGGCAAGTCCCGATGCGCTCTTTTTTTGTCCGTTCGGCAGATTCGGTCTAAAACACTTATATTTTCGGTATATTTATAAAATGGAGTGCAGAAATAAACAGAATAAAAAGGATTTTACACAATTTAGTTAGAAAAAACTTGCCTAATTTAACAGATTGTTATAATTTTACGACCCAAACCTTTAATTTATCATCATTTTACACAAAAATCTTTAACAATGCTAATTAAAATTCTGTTAGTAATTATTTTCTTTGCCGTGATGATTGGAGTGGGACTGTACTCGCGCCAGCAGGCAAAATCGGTAGACGGATTTGTGCTTGGCGGACGCGAAGTTGGTCCGTGGCTCACGGCGTTTGCCTACGGAACATCATACTTCAGCGCGGTGGTCTTCGTTGGATATGCCGGTCAGTTTGGTTGGAAATACGGACTTTCGAGCACATGGATAGGCATTGGCAACGCCATTATCGGAAGCCTCTTGGCGTGGCTCGTTCTGGGCAAGCGCACAAAGCTCTTCACGCAGCACATAAACAGCCGCACCATGCCCGATTTCTTCGGCACTCGCTTCGACAGCCAGAGCCTTAGGGTGGTGGCATCAATAATCGCCTTCGTCTTCCTCATTCCTTATACCGCAGGAGTCTACAAGGGCATCTCTACCCTCTTCGAGATGGGCTTCGGAATTCCATACGAATATTGCGTTGTGATGATGGCTGTTCTCACGGCCCTCTATGTAATTCTGGGCGGATACAAGGCTACGGCAATAAACGACTTTATTCAGGGCATAATAATGCTGTTTGGCATTGTGGTTATAATAATGGCGGTTCTGAACACGCAGGGCGGTCTTTCTGAATCAATCAAGAAGATGGCAGAACTGCCCGCCGACGGCTCGACTGCCAACGGCGGATTTGCCGACATCTTCGGCCCCGACCCTTGGAATCTGCTGGGCGTGGTGGTGCTGACATCACTCGGAACATGGGGACTGCCTCAGATGGTGGGCAAGTTCTACTCAATTACCGACGAGAGCGCGATTAAGCGAGGCACGATAATATCGACATTCTTCGCCCTTGTGGTTGCCGGAGGATGCTACTTCCTCGGCGGCTTTGGCCGACTGTTCGGAACGCCTCCTACGCTGCCAAACGGCCGCCTCGACTTCGACTCTATCATCCCTTCGATGCTCGAGACTCTGCCCGACGCGCTCATTGCCCTCGTGGTGCTGCTGGTGCTGTCGGCATCTATGTCTACTCTGGCATCGCTCGTGCTCACGTCAAGCTCGACAATGACGCTCGACCTCATCTATCGCGACAAGAAATCGGCCAAGGACGAGGTTGTTGACGGCGAAATTGACGATACCGTTTCAGAAAAGATTGAACGCCGAAAGGTAGTGGTGATGCGCGTGCTCATCGTGTTCTTCATCGCCCTCTCGCTCATGATTGCGCTCAATCCGCCGACATTCATCGCGCAGCTTATGGGCATCAGCTGGGGCGCGCTGGCAGGCGCATTCCTCGCTCCGTTCATGCTGGGACTTTACATGAAGGGCATCACCACCGCATCGGTATGGGCTTGCTTTGTGTGGGGCGTGGGCCTTACGGTAATAAACATGCTCATGGGCAACCCAATAAACCCTATAAACTGCGGAGCTATTGCCATGCTCGGCGGATTCGCGGTTGTACCGGTAGTGAGCCTCTTCACGCCGAAACTGAACAGAAACTATGTTGACGAAATGTTTAAATGCTACAAATAACACATGACAAGAAACATTCTTCTGGCAGCAATGCTGCTTATAAGCCCTGCCCTCT
Organism: Bacteroidaceae bacterium; assembly: GCA_017617315.1. Taxonomy (GTDB): domain Bacteria; phylum Bacteroidota; class Bacteroidia; order Bacteroidales; family Bacteroidaceae; genus Ga6A1. Next base: position 1,407 of record JAFZWM010000031.1, on the reverse strand, counting down.
CGGCACAGAACAGCGAGGGCAACGCTAAACAGATTATCGACGATTTGGCAAGCCGGATTGAGCTGCACGGATATGCTCAGGCTGGCTACACATACAAGGATGCCGGCGAAGGAAGCCCAACAAACACGTTCGACGTGAAGCGCGTGCTCTTCTGGGCCAAGGCTAAGGTAACAGACAGATGGTCGTTCCTGTTCATGCACGATTTTTCGAGCGTGGTGCAGGAGTTCTATACCGACTACAAGGTTCACGATGCGTTCTGCGTAAGGTTCGGACAGTTCAAGAACAGCTATTCGCTCGAGAATCCGCTGTCGCCTACCAAACTCGAACTTATTGAATGTTACTCTCAGGCCGGAATCTACCTCACGGGCTGCGGAAGCGACCCTCTCTACGGCGTTCAGTACGGCCGCGACCTCGGTCTGATGGCCTATGGAAACCTGTTCAACAAGCATCTGTACTACGAGCTGGCGGTGATGAACGGCCAAGGCATAAACCGAAAGGACGGCAACAAGCAGAAGGATGTTATCCTGAAGCTCGACTTCCGTCCGATAAAGGAGTTGCGCATAGTGGCTTCGGGACAGAAGGGAAAGGGACACGCCGTGGCAACATCGGTCTATAATCCCGACATCGAGATTGGCGACGACTACCGCCGCGACCGTGTGTCGTTCGGTGCAGAGTTGCAGACAAAGCCATTAAACCTGCGCTCCGAGTTCCTTGCCGGAAAGGACGGCGAGGTTGGCAGCCGCGGATTCTACTGCACAGGCTCTGCGCCTATTTACAAGCAGTTGGAGGCTATAGCATCTTACGACTATTTTGAGCCTAACACAACGCTCGAAATCAGTCAGACAAACTACACCGCCGGCGTGCAATACTGGTTCTACAAGAAGTGCCGCGCGCAGCTTCAGTACACCCGATGCAGTCCTAACTCGGGCAAGAAATACAACTGCATTCAGGCTCAGATGCAGGTTGCATTCTAAAAACTGATATTTTTACCTTTACAGATTTACTTTTATAATAACAGCGCCGTGGTACAAGCGATTGTGCCACGGCGCGTTTTTTTGTTCTTGGTGAAAATTGTTTTAGAGACAGTTGACAATTGACAATGGACAGTTGACAATTGACAATTTATTTTGAAAGCTGAAAATCGTGTCAAGTTAGAGGCAAGTAAGCCAGAAGGGTACGGAGAAGATACGGGAAAAGTTCGAAGAAACAAGCCGTTGGTAAGCCGATAGTAAGGAGATAACAAGGAGGGAGCAAAGGGGAAGCAAGCCGAAAGGTACGGAGAAGGAACGGGGTAGCTACGTTCAAGGTACGTTCAAGGTACGTTCAAGGTACGTTCAAGGTACGTTCAAGGTACGTTCAAGGTACGTTCAAGGTACGTTCAAGGTACGTTCAAGGTACGTTCAAGGT
>JAFZWM010000030.1 GCA_017617315.1 Bacteroidaceae bacterium | reverse complement strand
GTTTCGGGGTGTAGCGCAGTCCGGTTAGCGCATCTGTTTTGGGAACAGAGGGTCCCAGGTTCGAATCCTGGTACCCCGACACAGAAAAAAGCAAATAGAAAAACTCTTAGACACTAAGAAAAAGTTTCGGGGTGTAGCGCAGTCCGGTTAGCGCATCTGTTTTGGGAACAGAGGGTCCCAGGTTCGAATCCTGGTACCCCGACAAAAAAAAGGCAAATAGGAAAACTCTTAGGTTCTAAGTAAAAAGATTCGGGGTGTAGCGCAGTCCGGTTAGCGCATCTGTTTTGGGAACAGAGGGTCCCAGGTTCGAATCCTGGTACCCCGACAAAAGGACGGAAGATTAAAACTTTAGGTTTTAGTCTTCTTTTTTTATGTGCATTTCTGAAGACAGTTTGGGTCTGTTCAAACTTCTGTGGTAAATAAAATTTGTGAGGAGTTTGCAGTAATTAACAGTCGTTTTCCTGTTTCCGTAAATTCCTGCTTTTCCGAAAGATAGGGTTGCATTGCGAGAAAACATTGAATCCGACGGCGAGACAAAAAACAAAATAGCAGCCTTTATAGCTGCTATTATCCAAGGTACCGGCCTCCATTCGGTGACCAGCTCCGCTGCAAAGATACAAATAAATTCTTATAAACCAAATATTTAGAAATAAAATGTAATTGCCGAAGCCTGTTGCCTCAACCGCCAGAAACAGTCGGTAAAACCCATAAATGACGGTAGCACGAAAGCCGTCAATCGCCCAAAGCCTTGTGATGTATTGAAAAACAAGTCCTAAAATGCTTTCTTTCCAATTATTTGAATTATATTTGTGCCATTCAACTATAATCATTAACCATTAAATGAAACAAACCAACTATCATTTGTTCGATTTTCTTGACTTCGACATAAATTTAAAGCAAGACGAATCGTTGTGGAAGGCCTATGCGCCTTCGGATGTAACAGAAAAAGACGGAGATGTTTGGGTAACAATTCCTTTTCAGAAACAGATGCTTGCAAACGATATGCAGGCTGACGAATCGGCAGCACAAGAGTCTTATGTGCTGAAAATAAGAGCGTACAGCAATAGCTCGGTGCGACTGTTCTCATCGTTCAACGACGAGGAGTGCAGCGACAACGACGATATGCTGTGCTGGCATCCGTCGGTAAAGAAGATTCCGCTGCGCGTGGAGAAAGACGGCGATGTGTTCAGCATCGTGGGCGAGGGCGGACGATATGCCGTTATTGATTGTCGCAAGCCCGTGCTCGAGCACTGGAGCGACTTGCTGCCAGAACCGCAGGGCACGGTTGACATCACGATATATCCAGAGGGCGACAGAACTCCGCAGGGCAAGAGCGTAAGGCTGAGTGCCTACGACCACTTCTCGCCGCCGCGATACGATGCCCTTCCGCTCGCGTTGGTCAAGCGCGACGGCAGGAACGATGCCGTAACGCTTTCGTTCGAGTGCCAGCCAGACGAATGTTTCTGCGGAACAGGCGAGCGATTTACTAAGATGGATTTGAGCGGCCGCACCTTCCAGCTGAAGAATCAGGACGGACAGGGCGTGAACAACCGCCGTTGCTACAAGAATATTCCGTTCTATATTAGCAGCCGAATGTACGGCGTTTTCTATCACACTTGCGCCCATTGCAAGTTGTCGCTTGCCGACCATTCAACGCGTTCGGTTCAGTTCCTGAACGAATATCCGCAGATAGATACTTTCATCATCGGCGGCGACAATCCCGAACGAATCTTGTACAATTACCGATGTATAACAGGCTTCCCGCCGATGCTTCCGCTGTGGAGCTTCGGCATCTGGATGAGCCGAATGACATATTTCAGCGCAGACGAGGTGAACAGCATCTGCAACCGTCTGCGTGCCGAGCATTATCCGTGCGACGTAATCCACCTCGATACTGGTTGGTTCAAGACCGACTGGCTTTGCGAGTGGAAGTTCAACGACGAGCGGTTCCCTGACCCTAAGAAATTCATGGGCGACCTGAAGAAGCAAGGCTTCCGCGTATCGCTGTGGCAGCTTCCGTATGTTGCCGAGAATGCCGAGCAGATAGACGAGGCGAGGGAGAACAACTATATCGGTCCGCTCACCAAGAAGCAGGACAGCGAGGGCAGCAACTTCTCTGCGCTCGACTATGCCGGAACCATCGACTTTACTTACCCAAAGGCTGTTGAGTGGTACAAAGGCTTGCTTAGGAATCTGCTCGAGATGGGCGCGGCCTGCATCAAGACCGATTTTGGCGAGAACATACACATGGATGCCAAGTATCATGGCATGAAGCCCGAATTGCTGAATAATATCTACGCGCTGCTCTATCACAAGGCGGCTTACGAGATTACGAAAGATGTTACGGGCGACGGCATTGTGTGGGCGCGTAGTGCGTGGGCCGGATGCCAGAGATATCCGCTGCATTGGGGCGGCGACTCTGCCCATTCGTGGGACGGCATGGCTGGCTCGCTCAAGGGCGGTCTGCACTTCGGACTCAGCGGCTTCGCCTTCTGGAGTCATGATGTGCCGGGTTTCCACAGTCTGCCAAACTTCATGAATTCTCCGCTCGACGAGCAGATTTATGTGCGCTGGACTCAGTTCGGCGTGTTCTCGTCGCACATGCGCTATCACGGCACATGCAAGCGCGAGCCGTGGGAATATCCTAACATCGCTCCGATAGTGAAGAAGTGGTGGAAGCTGCGCTATCAGCTTATGCCTTACATCATGGAGCAGGCTCGCAAGACAACCGAGACGGGCTATCCTATGCTCCGTGCGCTCATCTTCAGCAATCCCGACGATGTGATGTGCTGGCATATCGACGATGAATATTTCTTCGGCGACGACTTCCTTGTTGCGCCTGTGATGAACAGCGACAACCGCCGCGACATCTATCTGCCTGAGGGCGAGTGGGTTGATTTCTTCAGCCGCGAAGAGTACAGCGGGGCGAAGTGGCTAAGAAAGGTCGAAGTGCCTCTCGACAAGATGCCTGTATTTGTGCGCAAGGGTGCTGAAATTCCGATGTATATGGGCGATGTGGAGTGTACCGACGACATGGATATGAACAACGTAACTGTCGAGAAGTTCTGACAGAAAAAACACCGATTTTATGACTTGGAAAGAAAATTTTGAAGAGACAAAGCAACACTATATCGACTGGTGGAACCACAAGGGCATAGTGCTGAACATGTGGGAGCACTTTCAGCAGGGAGTGAAGCCTCATGCCGACGTGCCCATGCCGCCAGCACCAAAGGACTTGAACCAGAAGTGGTTCGATGCCGACTGGCGTGCCGATTATCTCGACTGGTACGTTGCACACAGCTGTCTGAAAGCCGACATTCTTCCGGTGGCAAACACTCAGCTCGGTCCGGGCTCGATGGCTGCCATTCTCGGCGCGGTGTTCGAGGGTGGCGAAGATACCATCTGGATTCATCCCGACCCTAATTTCAAGGATGATTTTCAGTTTAATCCTAATCATCCTAACTATCTTTTGCACAAAGAGTTGCTCAAGAAGGTAAAGGCGAAGGCTAAAGGTAACTACTACGTCGGAATGCCCGACTTGATGGAAGGTCTCGACGTTCTGGCGGCGATGAAGGGAACGGACTCCGTACTGCTCGACACCATCACGCAGCCCGATATCCTGCTCGACCAGATTCAGCGCATCAACGATGTGTATTTCAAGGTGTTCGACGAACTTTACGACATCATACGCGAGGGCGACGAAATGGCGTTCTGCTACTTCTCGTCGTGGGCTCCGGGCAAGATGAGCAAGCTTCAGAGCGACATCTCGACGATGCTCAGCGAGGAGGACTACCGCAAGTTTGTGCAGCCGTTCATACGCGAGCAGTGTCAGAAGATTGACTACACGCTCTATCATCTCGACGGCGTGGGGGCTATGCGCCACGTTCCGGCATTGCTTGAGATTGAGGAACTTAACGCCATACAATGGACTCCAGGAGTGGGCGAACCGCAGGGTGGCTCGCCTAAGTGGTACGACCTTTACAACACAATTCTGAAGGGCGGAAAGAGTATCCTTGCATGCTGGGTTGCTCTCGACGAGCTGAAGCCGCTGCTCGACAATGTGGGCACCGACGGCGTTCATATCGAGATGGATTTCCACAACGAGGACGAGGTGGAGCAGGCTCTGAAGATTGTAGAGGAATACCGCGCCAAGCCTGTCGCTGCCAAGTGGAAACGCGACACTATCCATGTAAAAGGCTGTACTTGTGATGTTTGCACTACTCAGTTCAAGAGCATCGTTCCCGGACTCGACGACAGTCTGAGCATAGACGAGAGTCTGAAGCAATGTATTGACATTGGCGATAATTTCAAGATAAAGAAAGCCGGAGGCATAGCGGCGGAAGCCGTTCTTCCTGTGCCCGAAACGAAGGGTTTCAAGGACCTTTTCAAGGAACGCATCCTTATCCTCGACGGCGGAATGGGCACGATGATTCAGCCTTACGGTCTTACGGAAGAGGATTTCAGAGGCAAACTTTTTGCAAATAACAGCGGCAGTCTGAAGGGCTGCAACGACCTTCTGTGCATCACAAAACCCGATGTAATCGCCGATATTCACCGAAAATATCTGCTTGCCGGGGCTGACATCATCGAGACGAACACGTTCAGCGCGCAAGCCGTTTCGATGGGCGACTGGGGGCTGGCCGATTATGTGCGCGACATCAACCTTGCCGCTTGCCGCATAGCCCGTCAGCTGGCCGATGCCTTCACGCTTGCCAATCCGCAGAAGCCGAGGTTTGTGGCAGGCTCTATCGGTCCGACAACCAAGACGTGCTCTATCGACGGCGACATCAAGTACGATGCCCTTGTGGCGGCTTATCGCGAGCAAATAGACGCTCTCATCGATGGCGGGGCAGATGCCCTTCTCATCGAGACAATCTTCGACCTTCAGAACTCTAAGGCGGCGATGGATGCCGCGGTTTCATCGATGAAGGCGAAGGGCGTGGAAGTTCCTATCATGCTCAGTTTCACGCAGGTAAACGCCGATGGAAACAATCTTTTGGGACAAAACATCTATTCCTTCCTCGATGAGGTGAAGGATTATCCAATATTCTCGGTCGGAATGAACTGCTCGACAGGTGCAGACCAGATGTTGCCGCTCATTCGCGAGCTTTCTGAACGGGTGGACTACTATATTACGGCGCATCCAAATGCCGGACTGCCCGATGAAAACGGACAATATTTGCAGTCGCCCGATATTATGCAGAAGCAGATTTGGCCGTATATCGACAATCATCTTGTCAATGTCATTGGCGGCTGCTGCGGAACGAACGACGGGCACATAGGCAAGTACGTTCCGCTTGTCGAGCCTGCTCCAGGATGCTTCGTCACGCCTCATCAGCCGGGACGGAAAACCGTTCAGAAAGTTGAAAAGAAAGCGGTGAAATCGGCAGAAATGTCTGTTTCTCAGGAGAAAACGGAAGAGAAAGGCGCATTGTTCAATGCCATCATTGCCGGTAAGACTGAGGATGCCCGAAATGCCACCCAGCAGCTTATCGACAGCGGCAAGAAGCCTCAGGAGATAATCAACGAGCAGATGATTGTGGCAATGAGCGAGATAGGACAGCGATTCCAGAACGGCAAGGCTTTCGTGCCGCAGCTTCTAATGGCAGGAAGGGCGATGAAATCGGGACTCGAACTGCTGAAACCGCTCATGGCTGGAAGTGCCTCGGCATCAGCCGGAAAGGTGGTGATTGGTACGGTAAAGGGTGATCTTCACGACATCGGCAAGAATCTGGTGGCGAGTATGCTCGAAGGCTGCGGCTTTGAGGTGATAAACGTGGGCATTGACGTGCCGAGCGAGAAGTTTGTCGAGGCTCTGAAGGAAACGAACGCCGACATCCTGTGCATGAGCGCGCTTCTGACCACCACCATGACCTACATGAAGGATGTGATAGATGCCATAAAGGCTGCCGGATTGCGCGACAAGGTTAAGATTATGGTCGGCGGTGCTCCGGTGAGTCAGAATTTTGCCGATGAAATCGGGGCAGATGGCTACAGCGACAACGCCAACTCGGCCGTTGCCTTGGCAAAGAAACTTATGCAACCATCATAAAGCTTGATTATGAATAGTTTATCTTTTGAATTACTCGACTGGGTTATTCTTCTGACATATTTCGTGGTGTTGATAGGCATCGGCCTGTGGGCGAGTGCCAAGCGTAAGGAAGGCGGCAGGGTGTTCCTTGCCGACCGTTCGCTCGACTGGTATCACATTGGCTTTTCGATGTGGGGAACGAATGTCGGTCCTTCTATGCTGATAGCATCGGCAAGTGCCGGATTCACCACGGGCATCGTGTCGGGCAACTATGCCTGGTATGCCTTCGTGTTCATTGCGCTGCTTGCCTTTGTGTTTGCTCCGCGCTATCTGGGCGAGCACATAACCACCTTGCCCGAGTTTATGGGCAAACGCTTCGGGCAGAGCACGCGCAATATGCTGGCGTGGTACACCATCGTTACAATCCTCATTTCGTGGCTTGCCCTTACGCTCTTTGCCGGCGGAATGTTAATCCGTCAGGTGTTCGGCATACCAATGTGGTTTTCTGCGCTCATCTTGCTGCTTGTGTCGGCGTTCTTTACCGTCATGGGCGGACTGAAGGCCGTGGCGTACACCAATGTGTATCAGATGATTCTGCTCATACTTGTGAGTGCTACGCTTACGGTCATGGGCATCTATCGCCTTGGCGGAGACTCGTTCTTTGGCGGCATCAGCACACTTGCCAATCCAGATGTAGTGCCGTCGAGCTACTGGAAACTGTTTCAGCCGCTTGACGACCCTTCTTATCCGTGGCTGCCCATTCTGCTGGGCTATCCGGTGATGGGCGTGTGGTTCTGGTGTACCGACCAGAGCATGGTTCAGCCCGTGCTGGCAGCCAAGAATCTAAAGGAAGGGCAGAAGGGTGCTAACTTTACCGGATGGTTAAAAATTTTGGATGTGGTGCTGTATATTCTGCCGGGCGTGATATGCTTTGCCCTTGCCCGGACGGGCTTCTTCGGGGCGGCGCAGATAAATCCCGACAATGCCTACATGACGCTTGTCTACCGTCTGTTTCCTATCGGCATGGTGGGACTGGTGATGGCTGTGCTCACGGCATCGCTGGTAAGCACCATCGGCTCGGCTCTGAATGCGTTGAGTACGGTGTTTACCATGGATATCTACGTCAAGAGCGTGAACCCGAAGGCGAGCGATGCCGAGATTACGCGCACGGGACACATCGTTACGGTGTGTGGTGCGCTGGTGTCGATAGTCATGACGATAGCCATTGACAACATAAAGGGAATGGATTTGTTCAATGTCTTTCAGAGTGTGCTGGGCTTCATTGCGCCGCCAATGTCTGCCGTGTTTATTCTGGGCGTGTTCTGGAAGCGTTGCACCACGCTTGCCGCCAATCTTACGCTCACGTTCGGCACGTTCTTCAGCATCGGCATTGGCGTGCTCTATCTGTGGATATGTCCTGGCGAGATGTGGCCTCACTTTATGCTGCTGTCGTTCTATATTTTCGTGGTGCTGTGCGTTGGCATGGTATGCGTAAGTCTGTTCGACAATACGGTAGAGGAGCGGCACGCCATGCGTGTTATTGAGGAGAAGACCAACGCGGCGGTTGTGGCGGCATGGGTTGCCCTTGCGGTGGTGATGATATTTCTCTATGTCTATTTCAACTGATTGAATGATGCGATAATAAAAAGTCCACTTTTCAGAAGTGGACTTTTTTTATTGGTATATCCGGCTTGTCAGTTTTTTATATTCCCTAAGATGATGCTTTTCATTTAACGTGCTTTCTTGCTGCATTTTGGGCAAAGTCCCTTTATTACGTATTCCGATTCGTGAATCTCGTAACCGTCGGGGATTGGCACCGATGGAATGGGCACATCTGTCATGCAGATAGTCTGGTGGCACATTGTGCAGGTTATGTGTACGTGTCCGCGGCAGTGTTCATGGTCGGCACATCGGCACAGACAGTATTTCTGCATGCCCGAGCCGTCGTCGATAGGGTGCAGAAGGCTCTTCTCGGCAAAGAGCGAGAGTGCTCTGAAGGCGGTTGAGTTGTCTACGGTTGGGAGAACGCCGACGATGTCGTGGAGCGAGAATGCGCCGTTCATCTGCGTGTAGATGGCTTTGAGCACAAGCAGGCGCACGGCCGTTACTCTGATGCCTGCGTCTTCGAGGATATGTTCAAAATCTATGTTTTCTTGATGTTGCATTGTTTGTCTGTCTTTTTTTTGTTTTGCAAAAAAAGACAAACTTTTTGAGATAAGCAAATAAAACAGTCGTGATGAAACAAAAAAAGAAACCAACAATCTAAAAATTGTTGGTTTCATCGAGGTGCCTGGCGGATTCGAACCGCCGTGGCTGGTTTTGCAGACCAGAGACTAAGCCACTCATCCAAGGCACCATTGTTTAGTGTCGCAACCAGTGTTTTGCTGAATTGCGATGCAAAGATACTGCTTTTTTGTAAACCTGCAAATATTTCAGAACAAAAAAACGTGAAATAATAAAATTTTGGCAATTTCTTGTATTTGCACCTTATTTATATAACCTTTTAGCACTCGTTTTTTTGTCGATGGCGGATTTTTCAAATTCATTTCTCGCCCCGTCTTTGTTTGCTGCCCTCGATGGTTTTCTGAAAAAACTATTCTTTTATGACCAGAGACGTTACTTTTTCGAGTCGTGCTCGGAGTTGCGGCATCTGCTCCTTGCGTATGCGCAGAGTCATTACACAGTCCATGTCGAACTGCTGGCTTATGATTTCGGGCTCCAAATCCTTTATCACTTTCATCACATCGTTCATGAAAGGGTATTCGAACGTGAATTCAATATCCAAGTCTACCGTCTTGACGATGATGTTGGCTTTCTCGATAGCCGCAGCCGCAGCCGTGCGATAGGCTACAATCAGACCGCTTGTGCCCAGTTTCACGCCGCCGAAGTAGCGTACCACGATGATGAGGATGTCGGTCAGCTCGTTTGAGTTTATCTGCCCCAGAATAGGCTTTCCTGCCGTGCCCGAAGGCTCTCCGTTGTCGTTGGCGCGAAAGTCGGCATATTCTGCGCCGAGCATGTACGAGTAGCACACATGGCGTGCATCGTAATATTTCTTCTGAAAAGCCTCAACGTGCGCCTTTATCTCGTCCTTTGTACGCACGGGAATGGCAAAGGCGAGGAACTTGCTTCGCTTTTCGGTATAGATAGCCTCGGTTGGGGCTTCGATGGTCTTATATTCGTCTTCCTTCATTTTCTGTTTTTATTGTTTGTCCTTCAGCATGTCTTCAAGCCGTATCAGCTCGTCGCGGTATTGTGCGGCAACCATGAAGTCGAGCTTCTTTGCAGCCTCCTTCATTAGCTTGCGAGTGTTCTCGATGCTCTTTTCGAGCTGTGGCTTAGACATGTAGCCCACGATTGGGTCGGCGGCGTATGTGTGCTCCTCCTCAATGTAGACTTTCTTCTTTCTGATGTCGGCGCGCTGCTCGTCCACCTTCTCGCCGCTGCCGATGAGATCGGCCATTTTTCGCTCTTTCGTAATCTGCTTAGGCGTTATGCCGTGCTCCTGATTATAGGCGAGCTGCTTCTCGCGGCGGCGGTTTGTCTCGTCGATGGTCTTCTGCATGCTTTCCGTAATGTTGTCGGCATACATTATCACCATTCCGTTTACGTTTCTCGCGGCGCGTCCGGCTGTCTGTGTCAGTGCTCGGTGCGAGCGCAGGAATCCCTCTTTGTCGGCATCGAGAATGGCAACGAGCGATACCTCGGGCAGGTCGAGGCCTTCTCTCAGCAGATTCACGCCCACCAGAACATCGTATGCTCCGGCGCGCAGGTCGTCCATGATTTTCACGCGGTCGAGCGTATCTACATCGCTGTGGATGTAGTTTGTGCGAATGTCGTGGTTAAGCAGATATTCGGTCAGTTCCTCTGCCATTCGCTTGGTCAGGGTGGTTACGAGCACGCGCTCGTCCTTCTCCTTGCGGAGTTCAATCTCTTCCAAAAGGTCGTCAATCTGGTTCATGCTCGGACGCACCTCGATGACAGGGTCGAGTAGTCCGGTAGGGCGGATAAGCTGCTCTACCACAACGCCTTCGCTCTTCTCCAGTTCGTAGTCGGCCGGGGTTGCGCTGACGTAAATCACCTGATTCGTGATGCCCTCGAATTCCTCGAACTTCAGCGGACGGTTGTCGAGTGCCGCCGGAAGTCTGAATCCGTATTCTACAAGATTGGTCTTTCGTGCACGATCGCCGCCGTACATCGCTGAAATCTGCGGCACGCTTACATGGCTCTCGTCAATCACCATCAGGAAATCCTTCGGGAAGAAGTCGAGCAGACAGTACGGGCGCTCGCCGGCCTTTCTGCCGTCAAAATATCTGGAATAGTTCTCTATGCCGCTGCAATGTCCGAGTTCGCGAATCATCTCGATGTCGTATGTAACGCGCTCGTGCAGACGCTTGGCTTCGAGCATCTTGCCCATGCTTTCGAGTTCCTGCACACGCAGAGTCATGTCGTCCTCAATCATGCGGATGGCGGCTTGCGTGCTGTCCTGCGATGTCATGAACAGGTTGGCTGGGTAGATTTTGTATGCGTCGTAAGACATCTGCTTGTGTCCTGTGATAGGGTCGATTTCATCTATTGAGTCGATTTCATCGTCCCAGAAGATTATGCGCAGTATGTTGTCGGCGTATGCCAGATAGATGTCCACCGTGTCGCCCTTCACGCGGAAGCATCCGCGCTTCAGTTCGATGTCGTTTCTTACATAGAGGCTGTCCACCAGTCGGCGGAGGAACACGTTGCGGTCGATAATCTTGCCCTTGTGAACCTCGATAACGTTGTTGTAGAAGTCGTTAGGATTGCCCATGCCATAGATGCACGAAACCGAGCTTACCACGATAACATCGTTCCTGCCCGAAAGCAGCGACGAGGTGGCGGCAAGCCTCAAACGGTCGATTTCATCGTTTATGGCAAGGTCTTTCTCAATATACAGGTCGGTAGCAGGCAGATAGGCTTCCGGCTGATAATAGTCGTAGTACGACACATAATATTCCACGGCGTTGTGCGGAAAGAAGCTCTTCATTTCGCCGTAGAGCTGTGCCGCAAGCGTCTTGTTGTGGCTCAGTATGAGTGTCGGCTTGTTTATATTCTTGATTACGTTGGCAATAGTAAACGTTTTTCCCGAACCGGTTACGCCCAGCAGAGTCTGGGCAGGCAGGCCGCTGAGCACGCCCTCGGTTAGCTGACGTATGGCTTCGGGCTGGTCGCCCGTTGGCTGATAGTTCGAAACAATCTCAAAATCCATAGACTATATGAAAAAACATTCTTTGATATATGTGGGGTGCGAATATACAATAAATCTTCTACTGAAGCCGTAAAATTTGGCAAAAATGATACAATAAATACTTATTTTGAAAGTTATATATTGGTTAATTCAATGTTTTTTATTAATTTTGCCCGCTGAAACGTATATATTTATTATAAACTTTCGGAGTGGACAACCGTTCCTTAACTGAATAATGAGAAAAGTTTTTTTTAACATCTGCGCTATTGCACTCTTGTTCACCAGTTGTGGTGGCATGACAAAGCTTGCAAAATGCTCGGATTACGATTACAAGTACGAAGCTGCCAAGGCATACTACGCCGATGGAATGTATGCCAGCGCCGCAACCTTACTGGAAGAATCTATAGCCATCATGAAGGGTACAGACAAGGCCGAAGAGTCGCTATACCTGCTTGCCATGTGTAACATGAAGATGGGCGACTACGATTCGGCTGCCAAGTTCTTTACTACTTATTACAACTCGTACCCAAAAGGCAAGTACACTGCCTTGGCCCGATTCAACTGCGGCAGGGCTCTATATAGCGATACGCCAAATCCGCGCCTTGACCAGACATCTACCGTGAAGGCGATAAGCGAATTGCAGAACTTTATCGACTACTTCCCTGATTCACATCTGAAGGACAGAGCCGAGAAGATGCAGTTCGAACTTCAGGATAAGCTAGTGGAGAAGGATTTCCTTGCAGCGAAGCTTTACTTCGACCTTGGCGGATACTTCGGCAACTGCACAAGCGGCGGAAACAACTATCAGGCGTGCATCATCACGGCACAGAACGCCTTGAAGGACTATCCTTACTCTGAGTACAGAGAAGACTTGTACTATCTTATCCTCAAGAGCAAGTACAACCTCGCCACACAGAGCGTTGAGTCTAAGCAGGACGAGCGTTTCCGCGATGCCATCGACGAGTATTACGGCTTCAAGAACGAGTTTCCTGAAAGCAAGTACACAAAGGAAGTAGACAAAATCTTCAAGGATAGTAGCAAACGAGTAAAAAATTAAAAAACATTATACAGGATTATGGATTACAAGAAGACCAATGCGCCTACCAATACGACTACGCGCAATCTTATGGATTTCTGTAAAGGTACAGACAACATCTACGAGAGCATCTCTATCATGGGCAAGAGAGCAAACCAGATTTCGGTTGACATAAAGAACGAGCTCTCTAAGAAACTTCAGGAGTTTGCCTCATACAACGACAGCCTTGACGAGGTGTTCGAGAACCGCGAGCAGATTGAGATCTCTCGTTTCTATGAGAAGCTTCCAAAACCTACACTCATCGCCATTCAGGAGTACGAGGAGGGCAAGATTTACTTCCGCAACCCTGCAAAGGAGAAGGAGAATATTGACAAGGAATAAATTGTTCAAGATATGATTCAGCGAAAACAGACGCTTTACATGCTTGCCGTTGAGATTCTGCTGATTGTATGTCTTTGCAATTCGATAGGCCGTTTCGTTGTCAACGGCGAGGTGGTGGGAGTGATGAACAACCTAACCTTCAGAAACGGCAGCGGCGAAATATTGTCATACTCACTCTGGGCACTCTGCACCATTATAGGTATCGTGCTCCTGACTACGTTCTTGGCAATATTCCTATATCGCAAGAGAATGCGCCAGATTCGTTTTCTGGTATTCAACAGCATACTTCTTGCCGGTTACTGCATAGCTTACATCGCTTTTGTCTTTGTATTCAAGGGACAGTTTGAGGGTGCATCGTTCTCACCAACGCTGTATGCTGCTTTCCCTCTTATCAGTATAATACTGAACTGGCTGGCAATTCGTTTAATCGGAGCTGACGAGATGCTCGTAAGAGCTGTAGACAGAATAAGATAAAAAATAAACAGGTTGTAGATTCTTATTTACAACCTGTTATTTTTTTTGCCCGTTCGGCATGAGTTCTGTCTAGGGGGAAGTCTTTAGGCTATCATAATAGTTGGAAGGCTATAGCCAAGGGCAAGGATGTTCATCGCGTGGTGGAATCATAAACTGTTGCCATTCCTTGAACGTATCTTCCCCGTAGCTACCCCGTAGCTACCTCGTACCTACAACGTACCTTCCGGCTTGTTTTGGCTTACCTGAACGTAATCTGAACGTATCTTGTGGCTTGCTATCGGCTTACTTCAATATAGCTTGCCTCTATGTAAAATCTACCTTGACTTTTTTTTCAACTTTCAAAAAAAATGGCAGAATCAGAAGGACTATGCCTTTTGTTCTGCCAGTGATGTGTTTCGTTATCTCTTGATAGGGATGAGATAGGCAATTCGGGCGTAAATGGTTGAGTTGTTCGAAATGCTGTAATATCCCTTCTTCGAGTTGTCGTAGATGTTGCCAAGACCGTAGTCGTATCTAACTTCGAGGTCGAAGCGTCCAACCGAGGTGTTTATCTCCGTGCCAATGCCGGCAAGTATTCCGTAGTCGAAGTCATTGTCGGTATCGTGCAGGTGCTGGTAGCCCGTGAAGCTCGACTCGTCGCCTTCCTTCTCGACCTTGTTGCTTGTAAGAAAGCTGGCGTATGGGCCGGCGTTGAAGAAGAACTGTACGCCTTTCTCTTCCTTTCCCCAAGCCATTCGCGCAAGCAGCGGAATCTGTATGTAGTCCATCTTTCGGGCGAATGAATATGTGCCGTCGTCTACCTGTTCCTTGAATCCGAGCGACTTGTAGTTAGCCTCGAGCTGTAGCGAGCACACCGCCTTGAAATATTTCTCGCTGGTGTATCTTATCATTGCTCCGAATCCCGGGCCAATCTGGTAGGTCTGCTTTATGCGCGGATTGAATCCCACCTTGTTAAGGTTCACTCCTCCGCTGAAGCCTGCATCCCACTTGTTGCGGTATTCGCCCACTTGTGCCTCGGCACTCATCGCTATCATCGCAAGCAGCAAGGCCGGCAATGCTCTCTTCGTTCTCATAATCGTTTAATATTCAATTTTTATAGGTCGGCGCTCGTCCTTTGAGTAGTGTACGAACCATACGCCGGTGTTGATGTATCCGCCGTGGTTGTTCATGCGTATGTATTTGAATCCGCTCTGGTACGGGTTGAACTGCATGGTGTTGCAGTTCTGCTCAAACTCGTTGCTGAACTTGCTTATGCTCGACAGAAAGTAGTAGCCCGTGTCGAAGCCCAACATTCCGAACTTCGGATAGCTTGCTATCAGCTCGCTGTTGAACCACTTGTAGTAGTCGTGCATGAAATCCTTTGTGCGGCTCTCGAACACGTTGCTGTAGAACTTGCTCCAGATGAACGTGTCGAAGTTATACAGGTTGTCGAGGTGCGTGCCGTGGTAGGTCTGCCATTCGGGATAGCCGAACAGCGTAACTTTGTACGACGGATTTTCCTGGCAGAAGTCCTTCAGCTTGGATGTGAGAAGGGTGAGGGCATTTATCGACGATGAGTTCGGGATTATCACGTTCTTCTTGCAGATGTTCGTCTGGCTCACGATGGCCGAGTTGTCCGAATTCTTGTTGATGTTGTAGTATTTTATGCCCTTCATGTCGAGATAGTTCTTCAGTCCGGCAACAAACTCCACTTCCTTCTTCGACTGCTCGTTTGTCTCGTAGAATACAATCTGACTGTCGGAGAAATTCTCAACAAAGTGCTCGAAGATTACGTTGTTGAGATACAGCTGCGGAGGATTGACCATATAAACATACGGATTGTTGTATACCTCCATGCACTTGCTTGTAAACGGTACGATGAGCCTAATCTTGTGATTCTGGGCATATTCGGCAAGCGGCGCAATCTGCGAGCTGTACATCGGACCGATGATTAGGTTCATGGATGCCAGCATCGGATCTTTCAGGATGTTGTCGATGCTCTGGTTCGACTTGTCGCCCGAGTCGTAAGTGTAGATGTCTACCGATACGCCCTGATGCTTCAGGCTGTCAACGCTCATCAGAAAACCGCGGTAGTACTCAACCATCTTGCTGCGTTCCGATGCGTTGATTGATTCCGACAGGAACGGCAGGATTACGGCAGCCTGCACTCTGTTTGGCACGGCCGTAGTGTGTTCCTCAACGCCGTTTATGTCGTTCTGTATAGCCTGAAGGGCCGGCGAGTTTGGAATGTTGATGTACATGCCGATAAAGTACTTGTCGGGCGATAGAGTAGGATTAACGCTTAGAATATCGTCAACCGATACATTGTAAGTCTTGGCGATATTATATAGAGTCTCACCCTGCTTTACGACGTGGGTGGTTCTGATGTTTGTGCTCTGTGCAAGGCAAGTGGCAGATGTCATCATTATGCCGAGTAGTAGAGCTAATGATTTTTGCTGTAACATATTTATATTTGAAAAACCGGAGCAAAAATAATAAAAATAACTCGTTCTGTATACATATTTCAATTCTTATTTATTACATTTGCAACAAATAAACATGTTTTAATGATGTATAAATTTGGATTTCTATTTTTGATGTGTTGTTTCCTGTGCTTAAGGCTCAGCGCCCAGCAGGTAGAACCGCACATTCAAATTATAGAAGCAAACGGCGAGGCAGTTGATGTATCATTGGGGGCAGACAGCCTGTATGCAGGTTCAGCTCCGATTGTGGCAAGGCTCACGGCCAACCCTTCGGGAAACGAGGGCAGGACATCGCTTTACGAATGGCGTTTCATCAAGCAGGGCAGCACAACCCCTTCGGTCGTAAGATATGACGAGGATGTGGACTTCACCTTTACCGAGAGCGGCTCGTTCAACATTTATCTGTATGCCACATTCATCGACGTTGCCACAAACGATACGATAATCGACGATACGCACGGACCGATAACAATAGTCGTTTCAGAATCATCGCTTTCCGTTCCGAATGCCTTCTCGCCCAACGGCGACGGCATTAACGATGTTCTGAAGGTCAAGGCAAAAAGCATCGTTGAGTTTCACGCCTACATCTTCAACCGCTGGGGACAGCAGATCTACGAGTGGGGAATAGACCAGATGAACGAAGGCGGATGGGACGGAACATCGCACGGAAAGCCTGTTAAGGACGGTGTCTACTTCATCGTTGTCAAGGCAAAGGGCTCTGACGGAAGAAAATACAGCATCAAGCACGATATAAACATTTTGAGAGGATACGACAACACTTCTGGAGTATCAACAAAGTAAGGATAACACGAAATTATGAGCGATAACAATATCACGGTATTAGGGGCAAGGGTACATAATCTGAAGAATGTTGACGTGGAACTGCCACGCAACAGCCTTACTGTGTTCACCGGACTCAGCGGCAGCGGAAAGAGTTCTCTGGCATTCGATACCATCTATGCCGAGGGACAGAGACGATACATCGACACGTTCTCGGCTTATGCGCGCAACTTTCTCGGCAACATGGAAAGACCTGATGTGGACCTCATCTCCGGCCTCAGCCCTGTCATATCAATAGAGCAGAAGACAACCAACAAGAATCCGCGCTCTACGGTGGGAACGACAACCGAGATTTACGACTATCTCAGACTGTTGTTTGCCCGCGCCGGCGAGGCTTACTCTTATGTCAGCGGCGAGAAGATGGTGAAATATACCGAAGACCAGATTTTCGACCTCATACAGTCAAAATACAGCAATTCGAAAATATACATCCTCGCACCGCTCGTGCGCAGCCGTAAAGGCCATTATCGCGAGCTGTTCGATACCGTAAGGCGAAAGGGCTATCTTAGCGTGAGGGTAGACGGCGAGATCAAGGAGATTGTACACGGCATGAAGGTGGACCGTTACAAGAATCACGACATCGAGGTCGTTGTTGACAAATTGAAGGTAACTGGCGATGACGACAGCAAGCGTCTGAAGCAGAGCATAGCAACGGCTCTGCACATGGGCGAGGGCTTGCTGATGGTATACAACGCCGACAACGGAGAGACGAAGCATTATAGCAAGCTGCTGATGTGTCCAACGTCGGGCATAAGCTACAACGATCCTGCGCCGCACAATTTCTCGTTCAACTCGCCAAAGGGAGCGTGTCCGCGATGCAAGGGACTCGGCGTGGTCAATGTCATCGACCTCGACAAGGTCATTCCCGATCGTTCCGTTTCAATCTATGCCGGCGGAATCCTTCCTCTTGGTAAATACAAGAACCAGATGATTTTCTGGCAGATAGAGTCGCTTCTCGAAATGAACGAACTGTCTATAAAACAGCCGATTAGCGAGATTCCCGACTCTGTGCTCGACGAGATTCTGAACGGTTCGCAGGAAAGAGTTAAGATTAAGATGGAAAAGAGCCATGCCACATCCGACTATTTTGTTGAGTATGAAGGCATTGTGAAGTACATCAACATGATAAAGGAGAACGACGACTCGGCAAATGCGCAGAAATGGGCAGACCAGTTTGCCAAGGTCGATGTATGTCCCGAATGTCACGGACAGAGGCTGAACAAGGAGGCTCTGAACTTCAGAATAGCCGGGAAGAACATCTTCGAACTTGCCGAGATGGACATCAACGACTTGTACGACTGGACAAACACGGTTGAGGAGCAACTGTCTGACAAACAGAAGACTATCGCCTCTGAAATCCTGAAAGAAATCAGAAGCCGACTGAAGTTCCTGCTCGATGTCGGACTCGACTATCTGTCGCTCAACCGCCAGTCCGTATCGTTGTCGGGCGGAGAGAGCCAGCGCATCCGATTGGCCACTCAGATTGGTTCGCAGCTTGTGAACGTACTCTACATTCTTGACGAGCCGAGCATCGGTCTGCATCAGCGCGACAACATCCGTCTGATCAATTCGCTGAAGGAACTGCGCGATTTGGGCAACACCGTCATCGTGGTTGAGCACGACAAGGACATGATGCTCAATGCCGACTATATCGTTGATATGGGTCCGAAGGCCGGACGGCTTGGCGGCGAGGTGGTATTTCAAGGCACTCCGAAGGAGATGCTCAAGAAAAACACTCTTACGAGCAGTTATCTTAACCGCACAAAAGAGATTAAAGTGCCGGAAAAGCGACGCGACGGCAACGGCCTTTCTGTCAAGCTGATAGGAGCGAAGGGTAACAATCTGAAGAATGTAACCGTAGAGTTCCCTCTGGGCAAGCTGATTTGCGTTACAGGAGTGTCGGGAAGCGGCAAATCGACCTTGATAAACGACACGTTGCAGCCTATTCTGTCGCAGCATTTCTACCGCTCTCTGACCGATCCGTTAGAGTACGAAAAGTTTGAGGGAATAGAGAACATCGACAAGGTCGTAAACGTGGATCAGAGCCCGATTGGACGAACTCCGCGCTCAAATCCTGCAACATATACGAATTTATTTAGCGATATTCGAGAATTATTTGTAAATTTGCCAGAGGCAAAGATTAGAGGCTACAAGGCTGGACGTTTTTCGTTCAATGTGTCGGGCGGCCGCTGCGAGACGTGCCGAGGCAATGGCTACAAGTCTATCGAGATGAATTTCTTGCCGGATGTGCTCATCCCGTGCGAGACCTGCCACGGAAAGCGATACAACCGCGAGACGCTCGAAGTGCGATTCAAGGGCAAGAGCATTGCCGATGTGCTCGACATGACGATAAATCAGGCTTGCGAGTTCTTCGAGAATGTTCCGAATATCCTCAACAAAACCAAGACTTTGCAGGAGGTAGGATTGGGATACATCAAACTCGGACAGTCGTCTACAACCCTCTCGGGAGGCGAGAGCCAGCGCGTTAAGCTTGCCACCGAACTTGCCAAGCGCGACACCGGAAAGACGCTCTACATTCTCGACGAGCCGACGACAGGTCTTCATTTCGAGGACATCAGGGTGTTGATGGATGTGCTGAACAAGCTTGTAGACCGTGGAAACACGGTTGTTATCATCGAGCACAATCTCGATGTGATAAAGATGGCCGACTACATCATTGAGATGGGGCCCGAAGGCGGAAAAGGCGGCGGACAGCTTCTGTTTGCCGGAACTCCCGAGGAGATGGTCGAGAAAGGCATCGGACATACGTCCAAATTCTTAAAAGAAGAGCTCGGCGTGTAACTTTTGCAAAAGTTGCGCCGTCATACTAAATAAATTTTATTGATAAATAACGATAAACCAACCATCCAATGAGAAAAAATGTACTTCTCTCTATTGCGTTCTTGGCTATGGCAGCCATAGCTGAACCATCATTTGCCTTGTGTCCGGTAAATCCAGCCACTTTGCAGCCTGTGCTTAATCAGGCAAAAGCCGCAATGAAGGCTAACGATTTGGACAGGGCAGCGTCAATATTGAGCCATTATCAGGAGCAGGGTAACGAACTTGATGCCGAGGGCAACACTCTCTTGGCTTCAATCTACGAGAAACAGACATTCTACGAGGAGGCTGTGGCACAGCTCGAAAAGCTCGATTTGTCGGCTATGTCTGATGCCGACAAGGGCAAGCACTATATCAAGATTTTAGGCATTCTGTCAAAGATTCGTCCTTCTGATGCAGAGAGCGCACGCGAACTGTCTACCAAGCTTCGCGATGTTTGTCAGAAGACCATCGCTTGCGGCGGCGAGCCTATGATTATTGCCGAGACTCGTTTGGGCGAGATGCAGCTTAATGCCGACATCGAGGCTGGCGTAAAGATGCTTCGCGAGACTGCAACAAAGCGTTTCGGACAGATTGGCAAGACTATAAACGATGTTAAGACCAACAGCGTTAAGGACGAGCTTCTTGGCAACATCTTCAAGGCTATGGGCGATGCCTATGCCTTCAACTACGATGACAAGAATGCCAACAGCATGTACAGTCTTTCAGCACGTTGCGGAAATGCCGAGGCTATTCAGCAGTGTCAGGACAAGACTATCGACTATACAACTCCAAACAGTCCGGTGATTGTTTATTGATAGTTTATTTATGATAAAAAATCCGAGGCTCGTCCGAAAAATGAGCCTCGGATTTTTATTTTAGCGTATGCTGTCGTTTCCTTGATGCTGATTTTTGTTTTCATCATATTCGTGGCTATACTCTCTCAAAGATTCATACAACTCTTTCATTTTCGATTTTGTTATCTTCTCCGACTCGTTCAGCTGTTGCTTCGTGTTGAGATAATGGTTAAGGCTCTCCCAGTCGGCAAGACTGATATTCTCGTTAAAGAAATCTGGATAGACCAAATTGGAAATGAAAAAACATCTGTCATTACTTCCCGACAATGTTGAAACTCACTTCATCTTTACGACATAGCTTTTGGTGAACTTATCCTCTGTAACTATACGAGCCTGTTTCATCTTTTTATCACATACAGATAAGGCACTGTCGTTTTCATCGGAAACCGTTTGTGCCACCTTGCCTTTCTTAGAGCAAGAAAGGCAGAGGGGCAAAAGTATTAAGGCAAAGGCGATTTTTTCTCATTGTTTTCAAGAATAAAGGTTATTATTTGTTGCTTTTGATATGCAGAATCCGCTTGCAGCTGTCCGTAACTTTAAAACGGTTGTCTGGGCGCTCGTTTACCAGCCACACAATGTCGTTGCCGTGGCATAGAAGAAGCTGATTTTCTTTCTTCGTGCGACTGAATTTGCGGTCGGTCATGTAATCGCTGACGAGTTTGCTGCCGTCCATTCCGAGAGGGTAGAAACGGTCGCCGTTCTGCCATCGGCGCATTGTCAGCTCGCCGCTTATCTTGTCGCCGTTTATGTAAGCCTCGGTCTTCGGAATGCTCTTGAAATCCGTAGGCATGGCATCAACTTGTTCTATAATCCAGTCGTCGAGCAGAGAATCGTTCTTTTCCTCTTCGGCTGAAACCACCTCGATGCAGCCGCGTTCAATCATAATTCGGTGAGTATCAGTGTGAAATTGTCTTCCGCTGTTCGACGATTTTACGGCTGCAAGAATATTGTCGAGCTGCGTTTCGTTGATGTGCGTGTGCTTCAGACATTCGAACAGAATCGTTCTGGGCGAAACCGTTTTCAGAAGTTCTGCCGTGTCGATGGTCAGCACGTTTTCTGTGGTGTGGCAAAGTCGCTTTCGGTAGTTCTCGATGGCTTCTTTGTAGATACAAAATGCCTCGCCGATGTGCTGCGACGTAGTGTTTATCGCATCTGTTACCGACGGATTGAGTGTCTGCATCTCTGGCAAGAGGCGCAGGCGGATGAAGTTGCGGTGATAGATGTCCTCAAGATTGGTGCTGTCGGTTACAAAATCCTGTCCGATTTCTTGTAGGAATCCGAGGATTTCTGCCCTATGCATGCATAAAAGAGGGCGGACGATGAAACCGTTTCGCGGACTCATGCCCTTCAATCCCTGAATGCCCGTTCCGCGCGAAAGGTTAAGCATGAAAGTCTCGGCATTGTCGTCCATGTGATGAGCCACGGCAATAGCCTTGGCTTTGGTCTGCACGCGCAGTTTCTCGAACCATTCGTAGCGCAGCTCGCGCGCCGCCATCTCGATGCTCTGCTTGTGCTGCTCGGCATATTCGGCGGTGCTGAATTCGGTCTTGTGCAGCGTAACACCGAGATTGCGGCACAGGGTAGCGACAAACTTCTCGTCTCGCATGCTTTCGTTGCCGCGAAGGTGGAAGTTGCAGTGCGCCGCCTCACATTCGTAGCCAAGCCTTTGCAGAACGTGGATAAGACAGACAGAGTCAGCACCGCCACTCAGGGCGACGATGACTCTGTCGTTTGTGTCAAGAAGAGAATGTCGGTCGATGAATTCTCTTATTTGGCTGAGAAATTTCTTCACTTTATTTGCAGAATTTTTTTATCAGGCCATCGGCTTTATCGTCGCCGAGGCTCTTTGCCTTTTCAAGATTCTTCTTGGCATTGACTTTGTCGCCCTTCTGCGCCTGACTGAATCCCAGGATTCTGAAGGCGTCGGCATTGTTGCCGTCGATGTCGGCGGCTCTCTGTGCAGCTGCTATGGCTTCGTCAATCTTGTTTACTCTCAGGCAGACAGATGCAAGCTCGAGCTGGAATGTAATCTCCTCTGGAGCGATTTCTACCGCCTTGTTGATGTCGTTGTATGCCTGCTGCCACATCTTCAGTTTCAGCTCGGTCTGCTCGCGAAGGTAGAAGAATTCCGCGCCGATGTGAATGCCCTGTGCCTTCTGACATTCGTTGTAGTCTTCCCAAGCCTCCTTGTTCATGTCGAGTTCGGCCTTGAGCTGTGCACGCTCGTAGAGGAATGGTGCAGCCTGCGATGTATAAGGCTTGATGAATGTATTCAATGCGCTGTCCATCAAGGCGATGCACTCTTTCTTGTCGCCGCCCATCATCTCCTTGGCTCTCGATGCGGCAAACCAGTTTTCGGCAGATGCCTTAGGCTGGTGACACACGTCGAGATAAGCCTCGTATGCGCCGTCGTATTTCTTCTGTGCAAAGAGTATGTCGCCCATCAGCTGGGTGTAGTGCGGAGTTTTGTTCAGTGCGATGGCTGTCTGAATCTCGCGAAGCGCGCGGTCGAGCGTCCAGTCTTTATATACTGGCTCTGGGAAACTCAGGCACTTGCGGTAGATTACGTTTGCCACGTTGTAGCACGCATCGTCCTTCTTTTCGGTCTTTTCGATGAAAAGTTTCAGGTTTTCCTCGGCCTGCTCAAACTTCTGAGTATCAACATAGAAGTTACATCGGCGAAGATATCCGTCAGGGCTGTTCGGGAACTTCTTTACAAAGTCGTCGACCATGCTGATGTACTGCTCGTCGGTCATGTAGCCGGCATTCATCATCATGTAAACAAGAGCATCGTTCACCTCGTCTGGAATATCAGATTTGATGTTGATTCTCTTTAAGTTAGGGTCGTTTCCAGACATGGCTGTAATCTGCATGTCCGAGCCGAAGAGAACATCCATTCCGTAGACCTTGGCATCAGTGTCGGCACACTTCTGAACAAGGGCGATGCACTCGCCGTTGGCATTGAGAACTGGCGTGCTGGTGTACTTCTCGTTGCCCTTGAAGCTGAATGTGTAGTAACTGTACTTCTGTGCGGCAAGCGATGCTTCTTCTACGATTCCCTGCTGGCAAGCCACGTTCTTCTGCGTTGAGTATGGCAGAAGATACACCGTCTGACTCTTTTCGGCCTTTGCTGATGCGAGGTTCAGGAAGGTGATTTTGCTCTTTGCCGGAAGGTCTACCGAGAACTTCACGATGTCGTAGATGTTGTTTGCACCGATGATGTTCTTAACCTGATACTTGTTGCCGTCGGCATCGATGATTTCGGCCTTCGATGCGCCTTCGAACGAGCGGTAGTCGGACAGTGCAATACCTTTGTCGTTGATGAAGAATCCGTTGGTATTATTTATAATTTTTCCGTCGGCATCGTATGTAACGACGCTGAAAACCGCTTTTTTCATTTTTGCAGCCCACTTGGGCGTCTGTGCCATTGTTGTAGAAGCTACCAGACACAATGCGATAAGTATATTTTTTTTCATTTTCAATGATTATTATCAGTTGTTAGTCAGAAGGGCTCTTGCGTTGTTCAGAGCCGCCTCGGTAAGCGTTGCGCCGCTAACCATGTGCGCAATCTCCTCAACTCGCTGCTCGTGAGTTAGTTGTATGATGTGGCTCACCGTTCCGTTGTCCTTGTCCTCTTTGTAGACCTTGTAATGGTTCTTTCCCTGTGCCGCAATCTGTGGCAGATGGGTGATGCTTATAACCTGACGGTTTTGCTGTCCCATGTTCTTCATCATCTCGGCCATCTTGTCGGCAATGCTGCCCGAAACGCCCGTGTCAATCTCGTCGAAAATGATTGTCGGGAGTTTCACTGCGCTGCTAATCAACGCTTTGAGCGACAGCATCACACGCGCAATCTCACCGCCCGACGCTACTGCCGATACTTGCTGAAGCGTTCCGTTCTTGTTTGCCGAGAAGAGGAAGTTCACCTTGTCTATGCCCGACAGTTCTGGCTTCGTGCTCTTCTGCAAGTCGATGACAAACTGCACGTTAGGGATGCCGAGCGGTTTCAGAAGTTCAATCATCTGTTTTTCGACTTCTTTTGCCGCCTTTGTTCGCAGACTGCTGAGTTTATCTGCCTGCTGCTGAACCTTTTTCAGCATTTCGCTTCTTTTCTTCTCCAGTTCGGCGATGTGCTCTTCGGAGTTGTCTATGAGGTCGAGTTTTTCTTGCAGATTGTTGAAGACGTCTATCAGTTCCTGAAGGCTGTTGACATGGTGCTTCTTCTCCTGCTCGTATATCTCATTAAGTCTGTCGTTTAGCTGCTGAAGCTGCTGCGGATCGTATTCCAGACTCTCCTGGAGCGAACTTATTTCGTTGCTGATGTCCTTCAGCTCGATGTATGCGCTTTCGGTGCGTTGATAGAGTTCGGCAACCGTCGGAGTCATCTTTTCGAGATTTGCCAGACTGTGCGAACATTCCTTTATCATGTCGAGAACGCCGTGCTCCTGCGTCATTATGCTGTCAACTTTGAAGAGTTCGGCTTTGATGTCCTCGGCGTGACTAAGCGTTTCCACTTCGTCCTCAATTTCCTGCTGCTCGTTCGGGTCGCTCAGGTTGAGAGCTGCGAGTTGGTCTACCTGAAAGCGGAGGAATTCTTCTTCGGCCTTGTCTTTCTCCGATTCTTCGAGAGCCTTTGCAAGAGCCGATTCAACGGCTTTGTAATCTTTGTAAAGCTGCTTGTATGTCTTCAGTTCGTCGCTGTCTTTCGCGATGATATCGAGCACGTTAAGTTGAAAATCTTCCTTGTTCAGAAGCAGATTCTGATGCTGCGAATGAACGTCGATAAGTTGCTCGCCAAGCTCCTTCAGCAACGGAAGTTGTGCCGGCACGTCGTTGATGAACGCACGGCTCTTTCCCGAAGCATGAAGCTCGCGGCGGATGATGCAGTCGGCTGGGTCGTAGTCCAGTTCGTTGCGCGTAAAGAAATCTTCCATTCCGTAGGCCGTGAGGTCGAAATGTGCCTCGATTACGCACTTTGTCGCGCCGTTCTTTATAGCTTTGGTGTCGGCTCGCTGACCGAGCAGAAGCCCGATGGCTCCGAGGATTATTGATTTTCCCGCGCCCGTCTCGCCCGTGATTACCGAAAAGCCGTTTTCGAAATTGATGTCGAGTTTTTCAATAAGCGCGTAGTTCTGTATTATAAGGTTCTTTAGCATTTTATTTTTTCTTTATAATTGCGTCCCAGAAATCATTCTGCGAAGGGTTCAGGTTCGACAGGAGGGTGTATACTTCTTCCTTCTCCTTGCTGTTTCCCTTCGAGTAAATGTTTACCAGTTCGTCTCTTTTGTAATCAGTAAAAATCTGTGGCAACAGAGCCATTGGCTTGCTGCTGTGAGCCTGTTTCAGTAGCGCGAGCGATTCGGTTATCTCGTTTCGTCCTCGTTCTGAGTTCGTTGCCATTATGTCGAGTCCCTTGCGATGGTAGTTGTACTGCAATGTTCGGTACGCTTCCATTGCCGGATCCATGTAGTCGTTTATTATTGCATGGCGGTTCTTGCTGTCCGAATAAGCCTTCCAGCCGGCCTCGCTCATGTTTTGTGCGCCGTTTACTATGCTTTCAACCTTTCGCAGGATTTCCGTTCCGCCAAGTGGCGCCATCGTGTCCATGTCGAGCCCGATGATTAGGTAGGCGTAGTATGCCATCATCGCTGTCAGATTGCTTTCTAACTGGTCTTCGCGATATTCGAGCTGGTCGTTTTCCTGATAGGTGAAGTTGAAGTTCTGGTCCTTGTTTCCGTAAACCACGGTGTTGATGTTGGTGTTGAAGATTGGACGCGTGCTCTGTACCATCAGCTCGCACTTGAACGTGCCGTCGGCTGCCGAATATTCGTTAACCGTTATGTTGAAGGTGCAGTTTATGCGCTCTATCTTGCTGTATTTCTGCGTTGTCCACTCGCGCGAGTTCATAAATTCCGTGAGGGCAGTCTCGAGAGTGGAGAATACGGTTGATGCGCTTGATATTTTCGAGTGGTTGATGCTTATCTTGCAGTTCAGTTCCTGCGCCCTCAATGGTGCTGATATACAAAGAAGAATAGCTGCCACGCAAAGTAGCAGCTTTCTTGAACGTGCTGTATTTCTTATTTTCAGATTCATTCTTTGTTTTTCAAGACCTCTTCGAGATTGTTGATGATGTCGCACGCAACCTCGCCCTTGCTTTTCAGCGGATAGGGCGTTGAGCCTTGTGCCGAGATTATCGTAATCTTGTTGGTATCAACCCTGAAGCCTGCGCCTTTGTCTTGCAGCGAGTTCATTACGATGAAATCGAAGTTTTTTCGCTGAAGTTTGCCCTGAGCGTTTTGCATCTCGTCGTTTGTCTCGAGTGCAAAGCCAACCAGAACCTGATTCTGCCTTTTCTGCTTGCCGAGCGATGCGGCGATGTCTTGCGTAGGCTTTAGCTGAAGCACGAGATCGTCGCCATGACGCTTTATCTTCTGTTCGGCTCTCGTTGCCGGAGTAAAGTCGGCAACGGCGGCGCAGAGAATTCCGGCGTCGCAGTCGGCAAAGCGGCTGTTTGCAGCCTCGTACATCTCCTGAGCCGACTCAACATCTATTCTGTTGATGTTCGGGTGCTTGACGCCCAGCGTTACCGGACCGGCTATCAGTTCAACCTGCGCGCCTCTTGCGGCACATTCCTCGGCAAGGGCGAATCCCATTTTTCCCGAAGAGTAGTTGCCTATAAAACGCACGGGGTCTATCTTTTCGTATGTCGGACCGGCGGTTATCAGAATTTTCTTTCCGCTGAGATTTGATTTTGCGGCGAAGAATTCTTCAAGTCGGGCGATGATGTTCTCAGGCTCTTCCATTCGGCCTTTGCCAACAAGATGGCTTGCCAGTTCGCCCGATGCCGGCTCGATGATTGTGTTGCCGTAGCTTTCGAGCGTCTTCAGATTCTTCTGGGTTGATGGATGGGCGAACATGTCGAGATCCATTGCCGGCGCAACAAAAACAGGCGCTTTCATCGAAAGATATGTGGTTATGAGCATGTTGTCGGCAATGCCGTTTGCCATCTTGCCGATGGTAGATGCCGTTGCCGGAGCGATGAGCATTGCGTCAGCCCACAGACCAAGGTCAACGTGGCTGTTCCATGTTCCGTCGCGCTGCGAGAAGAATTCGCTCACGACGGGCTTGCTTGTCAGTGCCGACAGCGTGATTGGAGTGATGAACTCCTTTCCGGCAGGTGTAATAACAACCTGCACCTCAGCACCTTTCTTTATCAGACCTCTGATAATGTAGCAAGCCTTGTAGGCGGCAATGCTGCCCGTTATGCCCAGTACAATCTTCTTTCCTTTAAGCATATTATTTTGTTTTTTGCGCCTCCTTGAACTCTAACAGCAGGCGTGTGAGCACATGTTTTGTTTCCTGCGGAAAATCGCCGCGCTGCATCCAGTCGTAGTACGCTGGGTCTTTGGCAAATACGTTGAAGATGCTTTCGCCCTTGTATTTTCCGAAGTTCACAGTCGGAACCTTGTTCTCGTTGTACACGAATCGTCCTGCAAGGTCTACGTTGTCGTTCATCTTGCTGAAATCGGCAAGTTTCTCGATGTCGTTTTGCAGTTCGTCGGGATATTTGTCGAGCTGGGCCTTCAGAACCTCGTAGGTTGCGATGGTGTCGGCAAGTGCGCTGTGAGCCACAACCTTTTCGCCGTTTTCGAGCGTTACGCCGTCGTTCTCGAGGTCGCCTCCGCAGTAGAACTTGTAGGCTGCAACGAGTGTGCGGCGCTCAAGTTTGTGGTAGATGTTCTGCACGTCTACGAAGTTGCGCTTGCTAAGGTCAATGTCGATGCCCACGCGGTAGAATTCCTCGGCAAGCATCGGAATGTCGAACTTGTTCGAGTTGAATCCTGCCAAGTCGCAGCCCTTTATGTATTCTGCCAAGCCTTTTGCCAGTTGTCTGAATGTAGGACAGTCTTTCACGTCCTCGTCGGTGATGCCGTGAATGGCTGTCGAAGCCTCTGGAATGTGCATTGTCCGCTCTTGCATCATCTGTGTGGCGCTGTCGAAATAGGCCTCGGTTGGTCTTATTCGGCGCACCTTTCGCTCTTCGTCGCCGTTAGGCATAATCTTTATGCAACTTATTTCAACGATGCGGTCCTTCATCAGGTTTACGCCTGTTGTCTCGAGGTCGAAGAATACGAGTGGACGTTTAAGATTCAGTTTCATTGTGCCCGCGTATTAGTCGTTAAGCATCATTGGCATGAGCAGCATCAAAACCTGTTCCTTCTCGTTCTGCTCGGCAGGAACGATGATGCCCGGACGCGATGGGTTGTTAAGCTGGAACAGAATGTCCTGACCGTTCATGTTGTCGAGAATCTCGCGAAGCAGAGTTCCCTTGAAACCGATGCTTAGCGGACTGTCTGTATAGCTGCAAGGAAGTTTCTCCTCGGCAGATGTTGAGAAATCGTAGTCCTGACCAGAGATGTTGATGCTGTCGTTGCCGAACTCGAGCTTTACGAGCGATGATGTCTTCTCGCTGAAGATAAGCACGCGGCGGAGGGCGCAAATCATCTGCTGGCGGTCGATTGTTGCGCAGAATGGATTGTCAGTTGGGATAACTGCGTTGTAGTTAGGGAAATGACCCTCAATCAGACGGCACATGATAGAGTAGTTCTCGAGCAGGAACAAAGCGTTCTTGTCATCGAACTGTACGCTAACGTCGCCGCTTTCCTTTCCGAGGATGTTCTTCAGCAAGTTTGCCGGCTTCTGCGGAAGGATGAAGGCCGATTTCTCGTTATCCTTGTATTCTGGATATACGCATCTTACAAGCTTGTGTCCGTCAGATGCCACGAGCGTAATCTTGTCGGTTTCGATGTCGAAGTAGATTCCGTTCATCACATGGCGCAACTCGTCGTTGGCAGTTGCGAAGATGGTCTTGGTGATGCCAGAAAGCAGGTTGTCGGCTGCGATGTTGAAGCTTACGATAGATGTGCCGTTCATCTCTGCGCTCTTTGGATACTCGTCGGCATTCTGTGCCATGAACTTGTAAACGCCGTTCTGGTAGCCGATTTCTAGGCTCAGGGTTGTTGTGTCAACCTTGAATGAGATTGGCTGTTCTGGAATCTCCTTCATAGCGTCAAGAAGAGTCTTTGCCGTGATGGCGAACTTGCCTTTCTCGTCCAAATCTGTTACAGGAACTTTTGTTATGAGGGTTGTCTCGGTATCTGAAGCTGTTACTGTAAGTGTGTCGTTCTCGACCTCGAATAAGAAGCACTCGAGAATAGAGATTGAGCTCTTTGAGCCGATAACACGTCCTATTGCCTGCAAGTGCTCGTTAAGTACACTGCTTGAAACTATGAAATTCATACTTCGTTTTTGTTTTAAAGATTAAGTTAATGAGCGCAAAGTTAAGAATTAATTTTGAGAGAAAAGTTATTTTTCAAAAAAATGTTTGAGCGAATGCTTTCAACTAAAAAAAAGTGTTACTTTTGCAGACATTTCAAAAATGAAATAATAATATTATATATGGATTTCACAGGAAAAATTACACACGTGCTTCCACAGAGAAGCGGTACTTCTGCAAACGGAAACAACTGGACGGTTCAGGAATATGTTATTGAGGACAGCGTAACTTCACAGTATCCTCGCCGCATGTGTTTCAGCGTTTTTGGAGCAGACAAAATTGCACAATTCAATATTCAGGTAGGACAGGATTTGACAGTTTCGTTCGATATTGACGCAAGAGAATATCAGGGCCGCTGGTTCAACAGTATCCGCGCATGGAGAGTAACTCCAGCGGTTCAGGCTGCGCCGGGCGTTATGCCTGCTGCCGCTTACGGAGCCGAGGTTCCTCCGGTTGCCCCTGTAGCAAGTGCGCCGGCTGCACCAGCTGCCGCTCCGCTTGCTTCAGACGAGTCGTCAGACCTTCCTTTCTAATTTCGAGCAAGGAAAAATAAGGACGGTTTGCCTTTGGACAGCCGTCCTTTCTCTATGTTAATTTCGTAAAACTAATATTCATTCCAAGAGGATTTGAAGAATGCCGTAACAAAATATTTACAAGAATAGCTTTGTTGGGCAATAAAAAAACTCGCAACCAATCCGGGAAACGGCGGTTGCGAGTTTTTTTATTCTCGTTTTTCTGTGAAAACTATTTTTTCTTTGCCGGGTCGCAGCTCAAACCAACGCCCAACTTCTTGAAAATCTTGCGGTCAACCTCGCTCAGCATCACCGTGCAGTGAACCTGACAGCCACGCAGCTCAGGAAGCTTTTCCAGAGCCTTTCGGCAGTTGTCGTCGTGCTGGCTCAGAACCGATAGCGCAACGAGCACCTCGTCGGTGTGCAGACGCGGATTCTTGCTTCCCAAGTATTCGGTCTTGGTCTTCTGTATAGGCTCAATCATGTTCTGCGGAATGAGCTTAACCTCGTGATTGATGCCTGCCAGATACTTGGTACAATTTAGAATGAGCGCGGCACTCGGACCTAACAGTTCGCTCTGCTCGGCTGTGATTATTGTGCCGTCGTTAAGCTCGATGGCAGCCGATGGCTTGCCGTTCTGCTCCTTGCGCTGGCGTGCCGCAACGGTCGTTTTGCGATAGTCGGTGCTAATCTTTGCCTGATTGAACAGAAGCTTGATTTTCGACACCTCGTTATCGTTGCATGCGCCGCTTGCAAGCTGGTTCAGGGCGGTGTAGTATCGGCGGATAATCTCGTCCTTGGCAGCCTCTTGGCAAGCATCGTCGTCGCGGATGCAGAAGCCAACCATATTTACGCCCATGTCGGTAGGACTCTTGTAAGGATTCTCGCCGTAGATGCCCTCGAACAAAGCGTTAAGGACAGGGAAGATTTCGATGTCGCGGTTGTAGTTGATGGCAATCTTGTTGTATGCCTCAAGATGGAACGGGTCGATCATGTTGATGTCGTTCAAATCGGCCGTTGCAGCCTCGTAGGCGATATTTACAGGATGGTTCAGCGGCAAGCTCCATACCGGGAAGGTCTCGAACTTGGCATATCCAGCCTCGATATTGCGCTTGTGCTCGTTGTAGAGCTGACTAAGGCAGACCGCCATCTTGCCCGAACCCGGACCGGGAGCCGTAACAATAACAAGCGGACGCGTTGTCTCAACATAGTCGTTCTTGCCGAATCCCTCGTCAGAGTCGATGAGCGCCACGTTGTGAGGATAGCCCTCTATGGTGTAGTGGAAGTAAGCCTTTATGCCCATGCGCTCAAGACGTGCGCGGTAAGCGTCGGCGCTGCTCTGTCCGTTGTAGTGGGTGATGACTACCGAGCTTACAAGGAATCCGCGGTTCTGGAACTCGCTTCTTAGGCGAAGAACATCCTCATCGTAAGTTATGCCGAGGTCGCCGCGCATCTTGTTCTTCTCGATATCCACCGCGCTGATGACGATTACAATCTCGGCCGTGTCGCTAAGCTGACTCAGCATTCGCAGCTTGCTGTCGGGCTGGAAACCCGGCAGCACTCTGCTTGCGTGATGGTCATCGAAGAGCTTTCCGCCAAGCTCAAGATACAGCTTGTTGCCGAACTTGGCGATGCGCTCTTTTATGTGCTCCGACTGTATCTTCAGATACTTGTCGTTGTCAAATCCTATTCTGTTCATAGTTGATTGTTTTTCGTGTTATTTTAGTCTATACCCTTCATCATTCTCTTGAGCAATGGGCAGAGGGCGAACAGCAAGATTGATGCTACGCCAGCCATCACTGCAAAGAGTGTGAAGAAGTCGGTAAGGTTTTCAATCTGAATTCCGCAGAAACTCTTGGCTGGCTCGCCTGCAACAGGAAGAAGTGTTGCCAGCTTGCCGGCAAGAATGTTACTTGCTGCGTTGCTCATAAACCAAACGCCCATCAGTAGTGATGCAAGGCGCGCAGGAGACAGCTTGTTTACCATTGACAGACCGATAGGAGAGAGTGAAAGCTCGCCAAGGGTGTGAATGAAGTAGAGGGCAAACAACCACCACATTGATGTCTTTGCACCGTCAGAAACGCCCGATGTAGCGTAAGCGATAACGATATATCCTATTGCCAAAAGTCCCAAGCCGATAGCCTGCTTAACTGGCGATGCTGGCTCGAGTTTGTATTTTGCAAGAGTCTCCCACAATGTAGCCATAATTGGAGCGAAGCATACAACAACGATAGGGTTGATGCTCTGGAACCAAGTTGTTGGCATCTCCCAGTTGCCGATGTGGCGGTCGCACTGCTGGTCGGCAAAGATTGTGAGCGATGAGCCTGCCTGCTCAAACGCGCTCCAGAAGAAGATTACGAACACGGCGATGATGTAGATAACGCCGATGCGGTACTTCTCAACGGTTGTAAGGCCTCGGTCGGTGATGATGAACACTGGCAACGCGATAGAGATTGCATAGATTGCAGCCGAAATGTAGTCGTTGAAGTTCTCAACATTCAGCGAGAAGAGAATAAACAAAGCAACAGCACCGAGGATGCAGCCCCAAAGACGGATAGGTGAGTTCTTTGCGTTCTCGTCAACGTGCATCTCTGCAGCCTTCTCAGCAGCCTCGGCATCCTTCTGGTGACGAAGCTCGCTCTTTGATGGAGCAAGACCGATTGCCAAGCCCTCTGGAGTGTGCAGGAATCTGTCCTTTCCGAAGATGAACACAACGATTGACACAATCATGGCAACGCCAGCGCAGAAGAATCCCCACTTGAACGCACCCGGATTGAACCAGTTACCGTCGCTTGCCAACGAACCGCAGATAAGCGGAGCGATGAGCGCACCGGTATTGATACCCATGTAGAATATAGTAAAGGCAGAGTCCTTTCTGTGGTCGGTTGGCTCGTAAAGGTCGCCCACCATCGTGCTGATGTTTGGCTTGAAGAAGCCGTTACCGATGATGAGGGCAGCCAGACCGGCAAACATCAGCCACAGAGAGAAACTGTTGTCGATAGATGGGTCGATTGCGCCGCCATCTGTTGTGATGCTTTGCTTTACGAAGCATGCTGATGCAAACATCAGGAACTGACCGAGAGCCATCACCATTCCGCCGAAGATGATGCTTCTGCGGTTGCCCCAATAGCGGTCGGCAATGTATCCGCCAAGCAGCGGAGTAAGGTAAACAAGTCCGGTGTACGAACCGTAAATCTGACTTGCGTCTGCGCTGTTAAAGAAGGCAGCCACAAGGTAAAGTACAAACAGGGCGCGCATTCCGTAGTAAGAGAAGCGCTCGGCCATCTCTGTCACAAACAACAGGTACAGGCCTTTAGGGTGTCCATTTTTTGCCATTTAATTTAATCTTTCTATTTTTTATTTTTAATAATCATGTTGTTTTTTATTTCTTCAGCCATTTTTCGAGCCAGCCGAAGAATGTGCGCTGCCAGAGAACGCCGTTCTGTGGTTTCAGAACCCAGTGGTTCTCGTCGGGGAAGAGCAGAAGCTGGGCAGGGATTCCGCGCAACTTAGCCGCATTGAATGCCGCCATGCCCTGCGATGCAAGGATGCGGTAGTCCTTCTCGCCGTGGATGCAGAGGATAGGAGTGTCCCACTTGTCGACGAAGAGGTGTGGCGACTGGGCGTAGCTTCTCTTTACGGCCTCGCTGTCCTTGCGCCAGAATGCGCCGCCAAGATCCCAGTTTGTGAACCAAAGCTCCTCTGTCTCAAGATATTGCTGCTCCATATTGAAGAAGCCATCGTGTGCAATAAACGCCTTGAAACGTTTGTTGTGATGTCCGGCAAGCCAGTAGGCAGAGAATCCGCCGAAGCTTGCGCCAACGCATCCCAGACGGTCTTTGTCTACATACGATTCTTTGCACAGGTCGTCGATGGCAGTAAGATAGTCGTTCATGCAGTTGCCGCCGTAGTTTGTGCTGATTTCCTCGAGCCATTCCATTCCGAAGCCCGGAAGACCGCGGCGGTTTGGTGCTATGATGATGTAGCCGTTTGCTGCCATTATCTGGAAGTTCCAGCGGTAGCTCCAGAACTGGCTCACAGGGCTTTGCGGACCGCCCTCGCAGAACAGCAGCGTCGGATATTTCTTCGTGCTGTCGAAGTCGGTAGGGTAGATAACCCAGCTGTGAAGCTGCTTGCCGTCTACCGTCTCAACCCATCTTGGCTTAACATCGCCAATCTTGAGTTGCGACATTATGTGGTCGTTCTCGTGCGATACCTGAGTCATCTTGCCCTTGGCATCAATCCAGAACAGTTCAGTCGGATTCTTCATGCTCTGCTGCTTGCAGAGATAACGCTTTCCTATGCTCTTTACCGAATTCAGGTCGAACTGACCGTCGGTAATCTTCTTAACGTTGCCCTTCAGGTCGGCGGTGTAAAGCATTGTGCATCCGTGCCATACGCCTGTAAAGCACAGGCTCTTGTTTCCTGGCAGCCATGCAAAGTTGTCTACTCCGCTTTCGAATTTCTCTGTTACGAAACTCTTCTTGCCTGTTGCAATCTCGTACACGCACAGTCTGTTACGGTCGCTTTCATATCCGTTGCGCTCCATGCTGAGCCATGCAATGTACTTGCCGTCGGCGCTGAACTGCGGATTTGTGTCGTAGCCCATATTCAACTCGCCCTGAGCATTTACTTTCTGCTCTTTCATTGAGATTGTTGGGTCAATCTCTGGCTCTTTGTAATCGGCAGGCTTGCATAGGTTTGTAATCTGCCCCTTGGCTGTGTCGTAGAGATAGATGTCAGAATCTGTTGATATGCTGTAAGCCAAGCCAGTCTTTTTGCGGCAGGTGTAGGCAATCTTTCTTGAGTCAGGACTCCAAGCCAGTTGCTCGATGCCTCCGAATGGCTTCATCGGACATTCAAACTGCTCGTTTTCAAGAATGTCGCTGGCATCGTGAATCTTGCCGTCTGTAACCTCGGCAATGAACGGGTGAGGTATGCTTGTTACAGTCTCGTCCCAATGGCGGTACATCAGGTCGTCTATCACCATTCCGCTTGCCTTGTCAAGGTCGGGATGGCGGTCGGCTGTGCTCTTGCCGTATTTTACCTCCTTTATCAGAATGATTTTTGTCTCGTCTGGCGAGAAGATGAAGCCCTCAACGTCATCACTTTCGTTAGACATCTGCTGCTTGTTGCTTCCGTCTGTGTTCATAGACCAGACTTGAAGTTTTCGGTTTGTTCCGACAGAAAGGAAGGCGATGCGCGTGCCGTTCTGAATGAAGACAGGGTCGCTCTCGCTCATGGCCGATTTAGTGAGCTGCTTTACGTCCGAGCCGTCGAGTTTCATGGTTTTGATGACGTGCTGGCTTTTGTTCCTCTCAATACTGTAGTAAGTCACGTCCTCGACAATGAGACCTGCCTTTTCCGACACGTCGTAAGAGCCGATGCGTCCCATAGCCCAAAGCACTTCGGGAGTCATCAGACCGTCGGCAACCTTAATGTCCTTTGCTTTCATTGCTGTCAATAATGGCTGTCTTTTCTTTGCGCCGTCGTGCTGCTGTGCCATGGCACCGATGGCAAGACCGCCAAGAAGGACAGTTAGAGCTAATTTTTTATACATATTTATACGTTATAGTATCAAAAATACACACAACCTTAATAGATTGGCTCTACAAGGTTGTGTGTAACGTGTATTATTTACTTTCTATTGTTCTGCTGCTGCATTCTCTGCTGCTCCTGCAGTTGCTCCTGCATAGCCTGAAGGCGTGCCATCATGCCGCTCTGCTTCTTCGGATTGTTTTGGTTCTCCTTGTAGTATTTCTCAAGTTTTGCCAAAAGCTTCTCGTCGTTTGTTGTCTTGCGTAGAACCCAAGTAATGAGTACGCTGAACAACAATGAAATGAAGTAGTAGTAGCTCAGACCAGAAGAGTAGTCGTTGAACCAGAAGAAGAACATGATAGGCATGATGTACATCATCCATCTCATCATCTTCATCTGCTCGTTCTGTCCCGGCATATTAGCCTGCATCTTCATCTGTACTGTGCTGTAAATCAGGTTAGTTACGCTGAACAGGATACAGAAGAGGCTCAGGTGGTCGCCTATACCGATAATGTGGAAGCCCCAGTTTATCACGTCATCGTAGGTAGAGAGGTCGTCAGCCCAGAGGAAGCTCTCTCCACGAAGCTGGATGGCGTTAGGAACGAAGTTGAACATTGCAATCCAGATAGGCATCTGGATGAGCATTGGCAGACAGCCGCCCATCGGGCTTACGCCGTACTTAGAGTACAGAGCCATCATCTCCTGCTGCTTCATCATTGCGTTGTCGTTGTCCTTGTACTTCTCGTTTATCTCGTCCATCTTAGGCTTCAGCACGCGCATCTTGGCAGATGACATATAGCTCTTCTTTACGAGCGGAAATGTTATAGCCTTGAGCAACAGGGTGATAAGAAGAAGAACGATACCCATGTTTATGCCCCAGCTTGTGAGCCAGTCGAACACATAGAGTGTGAAGAATCGGTTAATCCAACGGATAAGAGGCCATCCCAGATATACAAGTTCCTCAAGGTCGAGGTCCTTCTTGCCGTTAGACAGCTCGTTGTGTGCCTGAAGTGTCTTGAAGTCGTTAGGGCCGATGTAGAACTGTAGCTTTGTTGCTTCCTTTCCGGTAGCATCGAACATAGTCTCCATGCTTGCCTTGTACTCCTTCAGGTAGCCGCTCTTCTCGGCCAGGAGTGTGCTGTGCAGCTTGACGTTGTTAAAGTCCTGCTGACCAATCATAACGTATGAGAAGAACTGGTTCTTGAATGCAATCCAGTCGGTAGCATCTTTCACATCTTCTGCATCGTCCTTAGTTTCTGAAAGGTAGTCAGAGCTTTCGCCCTTCTCCTTGTATGTGAGCGATGAACGCTGGTTCTCGAATGTGAAGCCCTTCTCCTGCTGGCGTGCAAGTTCCATCCATTCAAGGTTTACTGTCTTGGCAGATGGGGCGAAGAATCCGTCCATGCCAATAGCCTGAATGTCAAGGCTTACCATGTATTCGTTCAACGAGTAGTTGAAGTCGATGTGGCCTTTTGCTGTCTCAAGTCGCAATGTTACGGCCTTGTCTGATGCGTTTACAGGAGTGAAGAACAGTTCCTCTGTGCGGATGTTCTCGTCCTTGCCTGCGAATGCGAAGTTGAGCGTTGTCTCGCCCTTCTGTGCATCGAACAGCGTGAGGTCTGCATTGCCCTGCTGATCCTTGTAGTTCTTCAGAACGGCCTTCTTGAACACGCCGCCCTTTGTTGAAAGGGTAAGTTCTACCTTATCGTTTTTCAGCACTACATCCTGCGCCTTGCCGTTGCGTGCGGCATACAGAACCGAGTTAGTGTCGGCAGCGGCTGCTTCGGCCTTTGCCTTCTGCTGCTGTGCAGCGTTCAGCTTTATGTTGGCTTCCTGCTGCTTTGCTAATTCAATTGAGTCTTGCTGTCTCTTGTATCTTTCCTGTTCTTCCTTGCTTGGCTGACCCCAGTATGTGAAGCCGATGAAGACAAGTACTATCAGAACAAGTCCGATGGCAGTATTTTTATCCATATTTTAAATTAAATAATTACTTCTTGCACTCTTTTGTTGCCGCCACGAACGACAGGAACAGAGGGTGAGGATTGAGCACCGTGCTGCTGTACTCCGGGTGGAACTGAGTTCCGATGTACCACTTGAGCGACGGAATCTCTACAATCTCCACGAGGTCGCTCTCCGGGTTGATGCCCACGCACTTCATGCCGGCGCGCTCGTACTCCTTCTTGTACTTGTTGTTGAACTCGTAGCGGTGGCGGTGGCGCTCCTGAATGTGAGTCTGCTTGTATGCCTCGAAGGTCTTGCTGCCTTCTTTCAGGATACACTCGTAGGCTCCCAGACGCATTGTGCCGCCCATGTTTGTTATATTCTTCTGCTCCTCCATGATGTCGATGACATTGTGCGGAGTCTTGCTGTCCATCTCGCTGCTGTTGGCATCCTCATAGCCCAGCACGTTGCGTGCGAACTCGATACATATCATCTGCATACCGAGGCAGATGCCGAATGTAGGGATGTTGTGCTCGCGCAGATATTTGCAGGCGATGATTTTGCCCTCGATGCCTCGCTGGCCGAATCCCGGGCAGATTACAGCTCCGTTCATTCCGTCGAGCATCTCGGCTATGTTTTCAGGAGTTACCTTCTCGCTGTTCACGAAGTGAGTCTTCACCTTCACGTCGTTGTATGTTCCGGCCTGCGACAGTGCTTCGAGTATTGACTTGTAGGCATCCTGAAGGTCGTATTTGCCCACGAGCGCGATGTTGATCTCTTCCGTAGCCTTGTGTCTGCGCTCAAGGAACTCTCTCCAAGGGCCGAGCTGCGGAGTAGGGCCTGCCGGTACGTTCATCTTTCTTAGGATGGCTGTGTCGAGACCTTCGGCCTGCATCTGCACAGGCACTTCGTAGATTGTCGGAAGGTCGTTGTTAGGGATTACGCAGTCCTCGTCTACGTTGCAGAAGTTGGCAATCTTGCGGCGTATGTCGCTGCTCAGCTCATGCTCGGCGCGCAGGATAAGGATGTCTGGCTGTATGCCCACTCCCTGAAGCTGCTTTACGGATGTCTGCGTTGGCTTTGACTTCAGCTCGCCTGCTGCTGCCAGATACGGCACATAGGTAAGGTGGATGTTCAGCGCGTCTTTGCCCAGTTCCCACTTAAGCTGTCGGATAGCCTCGAGGAACGGCAGCGACTCGATGTCGCCCACAGTACCGCCAATCTCGGTTATCACAAAGTCGAAGTCGTATTTCTTGCCCAGAAGGCGTATGTTTCTCTTTATCTCGTCAGTGATGTGTGGAACCACCTGAATCGTCTTTCCCAGATAGTCGCCTCGTCTTTCCTTCTCGATAACGCTCTTGTAGATGCGTCCGGTAGTGATGTTGTTGGCCTTGGTTGTCTGAATGCCTGTGAAGCGTTCATAGTGTCCGAGGTCGAGGTCGGTTTCCTGTCCGTCCGCAGTTACATAACATTCGCCGTGCTCGTAAGGGTTGAGTGTTCCCGGGTCGATGTTGATGTATGGGTCGAATTTCTGAATTGTAATCTTATACCCTCTCGCTTGTAAAAGCTTTCCAATTGAAGCGGAGATGATGCCTTTTCCTAAGGATGAAGCCACACCTCCTGTGACGAAAATGTACTTAGTGTTTGCCACGATTTTTATATTTTTGCGTTGTTTTGTTCGAAAACATTCAAATTGCAAAAGTAAAGCAAAAAAAGCAGAACTGCGAATTTTTATCCAAAAAAACTACAAAACTCCGCTTATTTTTCTTCCAGCAAGTCGGGACGCAGACGTTTTGTTCTTTCAAGAGCCTGCTCAAACTCCCAGTTTCTTATGTTTGCCTCGTGTCCCGACAGAAGCACTTCGGGCACTTTCCAGCCCTTGTATTCGGCCGGACGGGTGTAGACCGGAGGGGCAAGCAGATTGTCCTGAAAACTGTCAGACAGCGCGCTCTCCACGTCGCTTATCACTCCCGGAACGATGCGCACGATGCTGTCGGCAATTACCGCCGCAGCCAGCTCTCCGCCCGTAAGGACGTAGTCGCCTATGCTTATCTCTTTTGTAATGAAGTGCTCGCGTATGCGGTAGTCGATGCCCTTGAAGTGTCCGCACAGGATGATGATGTTCTTTGCCATGCTCAGACTGTTTGCCATAGGCTGATCCCATTGCTTGCCGTCGGGCGTTACGAATATTACCTCGTCGTAGTCGCGTTCTGCCTTGAGTGCAGAGATGCAGCGGTCTATCGGCTCAATCTGCATCACCATGCCGGCGCATCCGCCGTAAGGGTAGTCGTCAACTCGCTTGTGCTTGTCGAGAGTCCAGTCGCGCAGGTTGTGCAGATGTATTTCTGCCAGACCTTTCTTCTGCGCCCTTGCCATGATTGAGCAGTTGAAGAATCCCTCAAGCATTTCGGGGAATATTGTTATAATGTCAATTCGCATCATGATTATGAAATAAATAAAAAACGGATGCAAATGTACTAAATAAACCTGAATTATTAGCGAGTTTTCCGAAGATTAACGTTATAAATGTCGGGTTTGTTACAGTTCGATAGGTGAGCGGGCGATTTATTTAGCTTGTCTTTGCTTTTTATTGTTTTTTGCTTATATTTGCGTCTGATAAGTTTTTAATTAAAGTCCAAAATTATGAAAATTGCCAAAATCGCATTGACCGCCTTTGCTGCCATGCTGATGTCTGTGCATACTCATGCGCAGACTACCGTTGTTACCAAGACTGTGATAAAGGACGGAAAGGTTCTGCTCGACTTTGGGCACGGCAAGAAATTCCTTGTAAAGAATGTAATCTTCTTCGACGAGCTGGAATATTATCTCAACTATTACCTTGCCACGGTCAGCAACGAGCAGGAGGTAACCGTGGGCGTAGTCAATATGCCTCGCTGGGATCACAAGAACAGATCCATGCCGCTTAACAGGTTCTCGCGCCACACCAGCAAGAGGGTCAACCTCATCCTTATTGGCGGTCCGCAGCTCATTTCGCTTGGCGGCAACTGCTTCGAGGACTGTACGGCTATCCGCAGCATCTACATCCCTGAAACGGTTCAGTGGATAAGCGGAAAGGCTTTTAAGGGATGCAGTTTCAGCAGCATTACGATACCTAAGAGCGTGCAGAGTGTTGGAAAATATTGCTTTGCCGATAACAACGCGCTCGAAGAGGTGATTTTTGAGGGTAATACGAGAATTGCCGACGAGACGGTCTTCCAGAATTGCAGCCCGAATCTGAAAATCTATGTAAAAAAGAAGTATCTGAAGGATTACAGAGCCAAATATCCGTATCTTACCTTTGAAAACGCAACTCACAAATGATTTTTTTAGTTGAGAGTTGAAAGCAATTCACAATTGATAATTGACAATTGACAATTTCTTTAGTTGAAAATTGGAAATTGAAGAGGCTTGTCGATTGCTTTTGAAAATATGGGATAGAATGCTGTAAGGTTGCGGTTGTTAAACCGCAACCTTATTACGTATTATGAGGGAAGGTACGTTCAAGGTACGTTCAAGGTACGCTCAGAGTTCGTTCAGGTAAGCCGATAGTAAGCCAATAGTAAGGTAATGACAAGGGGATGGTAAGGGGGAAGTAAGCCGGAAGGTACGGCATGGATAAATTGAAATTTTAGAGTTGAAAATTGAAAAAACATTTTAATGCATGGATTTTCTCAAATAAATCTATAAAAGAACGCTATTAAGCGAAATTATTAGTATTTTTGCTTCAGTAATATCAAATAACAAAACATCCCGATGGTAAATGTTTTTCCAAATCACCCTCTTCAGCAAATATTCTTTGGTGCACCCGGTACGGGAAAGTCTGACACTATAGACAGAATTGTGCAGAATGTACCACATACCCGTACTACATTTCACCCAGACAGCGATTATGCTTCATTCGTTGGAACTTACAAACCCAAAATGTCAGATGTAGGTTCTACGCAACGACTGAATCTTTCGGTTGAAGACCTTGCTCAGAAGTTCGGAACATATTACAACGACAGCCAATTGGGCAAAATAGGTGGAATTCAAAAATTTTGTCTCGACTTTTATCCGTATATCGATGGCGAATATATGAGTGTAAATGTTAGCAAACTTTTAGAAATGGCAGGAATTTCTGGTAGCTATGGGGTAGAAATCAACAAGTATCTTAAGTTCTGTAGGATGTTACCAAAGCGTGAGGATAACAAAATTGTGTATAGCTTCACGCCACAGGCATTTCTGAAAGCCTATTGTGCTGCATGGAAACAGATGCCGAAGCCATACTTTCTTGTAATTGAGGAAATCAACCGCGGCAACTGCGCTCAGATATT
Organism: Bacteroidaceae bacterium; assembly: GCA_017617315.1. GTDB lineage: Bacteria > Bacteroidota > Bacteroidia > Bacteroidales > Bacteroidaceae > Ga6A1. Next base: position 221,431 of record JAFZWM010000030.1, on the reverse strand, counting down.
CGGCGATTTGTTCCAGCTGCTTGACAGGAACGAGAAAGGTTATTCAAAATACGAAATTGCACCAGATGATGACATTCGAAAATTCCTGAGCTCAGACAGGAAAGAAGGCTTTGGGGCTTTAACTGAAGAACAGAAAGAAAACTTTCCAAAGGAATCTGTATGGAAGGGAGAAGAACTTATTCTTCCTCCAAACCTCTATATCTGGGCCACAATGAACACAAGCGACCAGAGTTTGTTCCCCATTGACTCTGCTTTCAAGCGCCGTTGGGAATGGAAGTACATCAAGATAACCAATGGCTATAAGAAAAAAGATAATGGAGAATACGATACTGATGCCGACGGAAAGAAAATCCCATTGAATTGGAAGATTGAGACCAACGGTCAGGATTGGTATGAGTTTATCAAACAGATAAACAAGATTATTAGCAATATGACTTCCAGCGCAGACAAACAGTTGGGTTACTTCTTTTGTCGGGCAAACGAAGAAAAGAATATTACGACTGATACTTTTGTATCGAAAGTGCTGTTCTACTTGTGGAACGATGTGTTCAAGGATTACGGATTTGATGATGCCAATTTATTCAAGTACAAGACAGGGGAAGGTAAAGAAGAAGACCTGACTTTCCCCGACTTCTACGATGAAGACGGCAACGTGGTAGATGATGTGGTGCAGCAGTTCATTGAGCATGTGATGGCTTGGAAAGGCGATGATAAGTAATGAGGATAATCTTTGAGGAACACCAGTATGAGGTGGTAAGTGTGCAGAAGGTATTGGAAGGCATCACCACCTTGCAAGATGTTGAACAGAAGATCAGCGTCAGCTATGTCGGTTATTACTATAATCCGAGTATTGGCGACTGCGTGTTCATCTTGCCCAAAGTGTTGTTGACCGACAAGAATAAGCAAGAGGTGCTTGCTAATGTGGTGAGTAAAGAAACTGGTGAGGACATCAAGCCAGAAGACATCATCACCCAAGAAGGGCAAGAGAAACATCTGCCTAAGGACTACAGAAAGTTCCTCTATGAGTTTGCTGTATGGATATATCGTTCGTTGAATGTCTATCGGAAAAAGAATCAGAAGAGTAAAGCCATCTACTACCGCCAATTGCCACAGGAAGGCAAGGGTCGCAGAAGAGAGATAAACACATATCTGGACATTATACTTTCACTTATTCGCTTCAATAAGGAGAATCAGAATTTCTTTCTGTTCACCATCAGGAACTTGCACTCGGGGCAAAACAAGATAAACTGGAGCAAAACCATCAGCCATTCTCAGGCTCTGATTCAGCAAGACGATATACTATACCTCGACCCCGTGAACAAGAAGCGACAGGTTAACTATGAAGAAGAGTTGTTCGTGATTTTCTTCAGTATTCTGAACCACCTGAATACCACATATGGTTTTAGAACGCCAATTAACTGCAATTACGAGCTGATAAAGGGACATCAGTTTGAAAACTATCTGAAAGGCAGGGGCAAGATACACTTGAGACAAATAAAATACAAGTATTTTGCAGACAAAACTTTGCATCTGTGGGACTTGTGCTTTGCTTTTTTTGAGACAAACCACAGAATAGCTGTTAATGCCGATCAAAAGGAGTACCTGCTGGCTAAGAGTTTTGAGCATGTGTTTGAAGCGATGATTGACGAACTTATTGGTGAGAAGAATCCGCCACGAGGACTGAAAGAACAGACTGACGGAAAGCGGGTGGACCACATGTACACTTACTATGGGCTGACGCATAGCAACGAACAGCAAGATGAAATATACTATATTGGTGATTCGAAATACTATAAGGCGGGACATTCGTTGGGGCGTGAATCGGTATATAAGCAATACACCTATGCCAGAAACGTCATACAATGGAACATTGACCTTTTCATGAAAGGACAGCGTGAAGGGTGGACGGACGAGGAAAAAGAAGCATACATGGAGGATAAAGAAAAGTACGGCAAAATCAGGCTGCGCGACGACGAGCAAGACCCGTTGACAGAAGGCTATAATGTGATACCGAACTTCTTTATATCAGCTTTTGTAGATAAGGAGCGCAGATATATTGCCTGTAAGAATATTGAAGGGCATCCTTTCAAAAAGAATGGTGAAGTTGTCAGAAATGAAAATGGAGAGATTATTCCACAGACCTATACGTCGTTCCAGTTTGAAGACCGGTTGTTCGACCGTGATACGCTGATTCTATCACACTACGACGTGAACTTCCTCTATGTACTTTACTTATATGCCCGTAACAAGCAAAGCGAGAAAGCAGCATGGAGGAGTGAAGTGCGCGACATCTTCCGCAAGGAGATAAGGCAAGTCCTGCAAGACAAGTTTGACTTCTTTGCATTGAAGAGCAAAGGTAATGCTTTGGCTGGCGAACAATTCGTCAAAGACCACTTCAAGGAATTGCAAGGCAAACTATATCGCCCGTATGGCGACAGAAACCTATATGCGCTTGCTTTGGAAAAACGTGAAGGGGCAGACACAAAAGATTCGGACATCTATCATCTGCTTAACGAATTCTTCGAGATAAAGAGTGTGGTACTGGGCGAGAACCCCAAGAAGTCGTTGGAACAGCAGGTGGAGCGATACCAAACTGAGCATCCTTATTCGCCAGTGCCGGAGGATTGGTTGCCTGAATATCATGTAGAACGCTATCTGGATGACTACTTCGTTGTGGGCTTGTATCACGACCAAGAACATTGGAATTGGATAACGGGTAAGAACGACAAAGGTTCTTTGATATACAACGTGCGACTTGCTCCAGATCGTCAAGGTTCTATGCCAAAGAGCAGAATAAGGAAAATGCGCCCAAGGTTTGCCATTCTTTACGAAGAGAAACACGAGCAGGAGAATAAATATCATGTATTCCGTATCCACGATTATGCGGAAATGACCGCAGAGAGAATGCAGCAGGCACTTTATCCGAGAGACCCTAAAGGAAACTACTTTATATTTCGTTTTGACGAAGAGGTGTCAATAGGTCGTTTTAACATTCACAGACTGATTTCCGCTCATCGTAAATTCGACTGTAATTATGTTGATGGTGCGCCTATCTTTCTGACAGGTAGTGAGTTGATGGGTTTTAGAAAATAGAGCTCACCTCACCCGAAATTCATCAAGCAAATCGGCAAACTCATCCAGCAGGCTGCTGCAATAAACCTTCTCTCGTGTTGAGGTGCGGACAATCTTCCACAGAACAGAGGCTGCTTTCAGCTTGTTGGAGAACTGCGCGCTCTTCTCGTCGGCGCAGAAATCCTTCAGGAACTTATTCCATTGGCACGACGAATTGTCGTACTTGGCATACACCTTCGTGCCGTGGTAGATGCCGAGCATGTCGCGGAGGGTGAACTCCGTGTCGTTGTCCTCCTTCACCTTTTTGGCGGTCGCCACCATGTCGGCGTTGAACTTGAAGTTCTTTGTGCCAGTCTGCTGCGCAAAGAAGTCCCTGAATTTCTGACTGAAACGGAAGCCACATTCAAGCAGTTTGGTGTCTAAGGTAATGACCGTTGCCGTCGCTTTTGGACTTTTCTTAATCTTCTTGCGCCTTACGATATTGCCTTTGAAATATTCTGCTATGTTCTGGTTTAGTTCGGCTTTCGTTCCAGACGACGATATGCCGAGTTGTTTGCAGATGTGCTGCAACTCCTCTCTGTACCAGTAGAATTTTGAAAAGTCCTCGTACGACTTTATTTCGCTGAAGGGTGGACGGACTGTCATTTTCTGTGAGCCGTTATAATTGTGTAACTGCTTGCGTTTACGGTTATTACGATATCGCCGGCCTCGCAATACCAGTTTTTGCCGTCTCGCGAAATCTTACATTCTTCGGATGCTATTTTCTGCTTGCAGAAATCAACGGCGTCGATGTCGGCGAGTTTCAGATTTCGGCAGATGCGGCCGGCTCCGAGCGGAGTGGTGTGGACTTTGCCGAGGTTGCCCAGCAGAATTTCGGGGTTCGATAAGTCGTTGGCAGTCAGGAATTCTTTCATCTCCATCTTGATGAATCCTGCAATCATCTCGCGGTAGAGCTTCTCCACCATATCGGGATTTGCGCCGTAGGCCTCAGCCTTGCCGCGTACTTTCTGGATTACCTTCTCAACGCGCGAACTGTCTTTCACGCCTTCCTCGTTCTTCTTGAACTTCGATGCCTGCGACACGAATGTGCCTCGCTCGGCAATAAGCTTTATTATGCAGTCGTCTATGCGGTCGATGTTTGAGCGAACCTCGTCGAGGCTGCTGCATGTTTGTGTATTCATTTTCTGTATGTTGTTAAGTCCATAATGATGTGATGAACATTGGTGAGGCGTCGTTGCTCTTGACGAAGCCGCAGTTCTGGTAGAAATTCAGTTCGTCGTTGTAGGCAATGACGGCAATGCGCATATAATCCTTGTAATGCTCCTTAATCATGCCCACGAGCGTCCGGCCAATCTCTTGTCCGTGATACTCGGGATTTACGAGCAGATAGTGGACGTAGGCATTCATGATTCCGTCGTCCATGGCGCAGACCATTCCGACGAGCTTCTCGCCGTGCCATGCCGAATAAACGACTTTGAAATTCTGCATCGCCACCACCAGTTTCTCGGGAAAATGCCCCGACGACCATTCCACGGAAAGAAACAGATCTTCTAAGTCGGAGGCCTTAAAGTCGTGTGTGTCTGAGTATGTTATTGTCTTCATTTTTATGATACTTTCTTGCAATGCAGCTTTATCTTTTTTATTGCCCAGTCGTAATGGCTCGATGTTGTGCTTACGAAGTACGAGCCCAAGTCGGTTGTACCTGTCCACGGAAAATATTTCTTTGTGAAGAGTTCTTCGTCTGAGAATTTTTCGGCCAGCGCCATAACCTTCTGATGCGTGTCGGCAAGCAGCCTCATGGCATCGTCAAGACTGGTATTCTGATGCCGTTTCCATATCTCGACATTCATTTCGCCGTAAGTCTTCCACGAATATCCGGCTGGCAGAAACTGGAATGTGATTGCGCTTTTGGTGTTCGTGTTTTTCTCTACGAAGCCGAGCAGCAGCAACTGCCATTCGTAAAGATGGACGAGTACGTCGCGCACGTTCTTGTCGCGTCTCCAATGCGCCTCTTTCTTCTTCTCGTCGTCCGAAAAATCGAATGGGGTATTCATCTGGCTGTCAGACATCTTGTTAATCAAATTCATCAGATTTGAATAGTTCTCGCTTGCAAATTTCAGCAAGTCTTCTTTGTTTCGTGCTCTTGGCATGTGTTTTTGTTTATTAGTTTTCGGCTGCGAAGATAATATTTTAGCGCAACAAAAGCAACATTCATCTTCATAAAAAAAGGGAGAAGAAACCGCCGTGGCTTCTTCTCCCTTGATATTGTGTATACGGAATGTCTATCCAAGTATTCCGGTCTTTCCGATGAAAATCAGCATTGTGTAGCCCAGAGCAAGCGATATTACGCCTATTACCACGCCCATTTTCGCCATCTGCGAAGTCTTTACGAGTCCGGTAGAGTAAGCGATGGCATTCGGAGGCGTTGAGATAGGCAGAGCCATGGCGAAGGATGCCGACAGAGCCAGTCCGATGATAAGCGTAGTAACGCCGCCGTAAGGCGCAAGCTGCTCGGTCATTCCCTTGGCAACGGCCGACAGGATTGGAACCATGAGCGCAGCCGAAGCCGAGTTGCTGATGAACGTTGAGAGGAACCAGCAGATAAGTCCGCTGCCCACAAGAACGAGCATCACGTTCCATGTGCCGAACGGAATAGACTCAACCAGAGCCTTTGCCAGGCCCGAATCCTTCATTCCCACGCCGAGGGCGAAACCGCCGGCAACCATCCATAGTACAGCCCAGTCAATCTGCTTCAAATCCTGCGACGTAACGATGCCGAGGGCGCTGAACGCGCCGACAGGGAAGAGCGCCACGACGTATGAGTTTATGCCTACAATCTTTTCGAGCATCCACAAGGCGATGGTTATTGCCATGACGATGTATATCGCGGTTGTTTCCCAGCCCTTTTTTGCGCCGCCTTCAATCTTGAACTCAACCTTGTTTGAGCTGAATTTGTACACGTTCAGCAATATGAACCACGAGATAAGAAGGATTACGAGCATCAGTGGAAACATTACCGCCATCCACTCGGCAAAGCCGATGTTTATGCCTATCTCCTTCAGTCCGCCAAGGGCGATGCCGTTTGGAGGCGTTCCGATAGGAGTGGCAATTCCGCCCACGTTGCAGCCTATCGGGATGGCGAGTGTAAGACCTATGCGGCCGCGTTCAGACTCGGGCATGCTTTTCAGCACAGGGGCAAGGAAGGTGAGCATCATGGCCGCCGTTGCCGTGTTTGACACGAACATTGAGAAGATTGCCGTAACAAGGATAAAACCAAGCAGAACGGTCTTTGAGTTTGTGCCGAAAGGCTTCAGCATCACTCGCGCAAGCGATACGTCCACGCCACTCTTTGAGGCCACGAGAGCCAGAACGAATCCGCCCATGAAGAGCATTACCGTTGGGTCGGCAAAGCAGGCGATGATAGACTTGTAGCTGATGAGTCCGACAGGCTGCATAGCGCCGGTCTTCGCGTTTTCTACAAGCTGGTCGGCAGGGAAAATCGACGGGTCGATAAGCTGGACAATGGCACTGTCGCTCACGGTAAACAGCATGACCACAATGATGAGTACCGACGTAACCCATGCCGACACTCCTTCGAGTATCCACATTAGGGCGGCAAAAACGAAAATAGAGATCATGCGCTGCTGGATAATTGTGAGTCCTTCAATGCCGAAAGATTCAGATGGTAGCAACCATAAAATCAACGTAACAATGATAACAAAGGAGATTTTCAGTCCCTTGATCATAACATCATTTAATTTAAAATCCATCTTTTCTAAGTTTTAATTATAATATCATCTGTTGGATTTGAGAGTTAACACAAAGGTAGTAAATTTATTTTTTCAGCCAAAAAATAAAGACAAAAAAAGGCTTTCTCACAAAGAAAAAGCCTTTTTAATATTTTTTATGAGTTCATGCTTGCAAGGAATTCCTCGATGCTTCGCGACCTGTCGAGACGGTCTCTTACGAAACTCATGGCCTCAACCGGATTGCGGTCGCTAATGAACTTGCGCAGAATCCACATTCTGTCGAGCGTTGTCCTGTCATGCAGCAGGTCGTCGCGTCGTGTGCTCGAAGCCATTATGTTCACGGCAGGGAAGATACGCTTGTTTGCAAGGTTGCGGTCGAGCTGAAGCTCCATGTTACCCGTACCCTTGAACTCCTCGAAGATCACATCGTCCATCTTAGAGCCTGTATCTGTAAGAGCCGTTGCGATGATGGTGAGCGAACCGCCGTTCTCGATGTTACGGGCCGCTCCGAAGAATCGTTTTGGCTTCTGAAGCGAGTTGGCCTCGACACCACCAGAAAGAACCTTGCCAGATGAAGGCGAAACGGTATTGTATGCACGTGCCAGACGTGTGATAGAGTCGAGGAAGATAACGACATCATGACCGCTCTCAACCATTCTCTTTGCCTTCTCCAGAACGATGTTGGCAATCTTTACATGGTGCTCTGCGCTCTCGTCGAAGGTAGAGGCGATAACCTCGGCGTTTACAGTACGCGCCATGTCGGTAACCTCCTCAGGACGCTCGTCGATGAGCAGCATCATAAGGTATGCCTCCGGATGATTCTCGGCAATTGCGTTGGCGATGTCCTTCATCAGGATTGTCTTACCTGTCTTTGGCTGAGCCACGAGCAATGCACGCTGACCCTTGCCGATAGGAGCGAAGAGGTCTACGATTCGTGTAGAGATGTTCTCCGTTCTGCCTCCGCAAAGGCGGAACTTCTCTTCTGGGAACAGCGGTGTGAGGTGCTCGAATGCCACGCGGTCGCGAATCTTCTCCGGGTCAAGACCGTTGATAGACTCAACCTTGACCATGGCGAAGAACTTCTCGCCGTCCTTTGGTGGGCGGATTGTTCCTTCAACAACATCGCCTGTCTTCAAGCCTTGGCTCTTAATCTGCGACACGCTCATATAGATGTCGTCAGGCGAAGGCAGATAGTTGTAGTCTGATGAGCGGAGGAAGCCGTAGCCGTCTGGCACAACCTCGAGCACGCCCGTGCCCTTGATGATGTCGCCAAAGTCGTATGGCACGAATTCCTGAGCCGCAGCAACCGGCTGGTATGAAGCCTCAGCCTGATATTCTGGCTGTGCGTTGTTCTCTACAAGATTCTCGAAGCGAGAGAAGTCTACAGGCTCGTTGGCTGGTCTTGCCGGCTCGTTGTACTGCGAGTAGCTTTCCTCTGGCTCGCCGTAAGGATTAACGGGCGCAAGACTGATGATTCTGAATGTAACGCCGTCGTCGCCAAGCAGCTTCTTAGGCTTGTGGTCCGGGTTGAACTCAGACTCTGGAACGACATACTCCGCAGCTGGCTGAGCCGCCTCTGGAGCGTTTACGTCGATAGGCTCGTCAAGAGCCTCTGCCTGTGCCTTGTCTGCCGAGCCGAACTCTGCCTCTGGAATGCCAGTGAAGGCTGCCTGCTCTCCCTGTTTCTCGGCTGGCTGCTCAACGATGTCCTCGGCCACCTCTGGAGTTGCCGATACAACGCTCTCGGTAGCGGCAATCATTGCTGCTACTGCCTCCTCAACCTGCTTTGCCGATTTCTTTGGAGCTGATTTCTTTACTGTAGGCTTTTCTTCCTGTTTTTCCACAGAATCAGAAGTATCTTCGTTAGACTGTGTCGGTTCTTCGTCGGCTTTCTTAGCCTTTGCTGTTGTAGCCTTCTTTGTCTTAGCGGCTGTCTTCTTCTTGGCAGGGGCTTTTTCAGCCTTCTGCGAAGCTGTTGCTACCGCTTGCTCATCAATTATCTTGTAGATGAGATCTTCTTTCTTAATTTTAGAAATTCCTTTCAGACCGAGTTCTTTTGCGATTGTTTGCAACTCTGTCAGATCTTTCTTTTCAAGTTCCGATATTATATACATAAGTCAATAAACCGTGGTGCTGAAATCAGCCCCTACGCGTTAAGTATTTATGATTAAAATCAAATTATTTAAATGGAAATATTTATTGTAAAGTATAGGGTGTAGAAAGTTTCCCATAACCAATAAACGATGCAAAAGTATAAAAAAAATCCAAACAACCTACTTTTTCTTTGTATTTTTTGGTTATCTTCGCACAACTTTTAACAAAAAGCATCTTTTTATGGCGACAGTAAACCCATATTTACAAGTTGAGAACCTGACAAAGTCGTTCGGCGATCAGGTGTTGTTTGAGAATCTTACCTTCGGTCTTGCCGAGGGACAGCGCGTAGGCCTCATAGCCAAGAACGGAACGGGTAAATCTACTCTTTTGAGCGTCCTTGTCGGCAAGGAGGGAAAGAACAGCGGCTCTATTATATATAGGAACGATCTTACGGTCGGATATCTTGAACAGACTCCTGTCTATCCCGAAGGACTGACCGTCATTGAGGCTTGCTTTCAGAACGGAAATGCTGTTGCCGAACTCGTAAGGGAATACGAGAAATGTATTGAAACACCCGGAAATCCGGGGCTCGATGCGCTCATATCGCAGATGGAGCAGCACGATGCGTGGGACTACGAGCGCCGCGCCAAGGCCATTCTGTCGCAACTCAAGATTCGCGACTTCGACCAGCCTATATCGCAGCTCTCGGGCGGACAGGTTAAGCGCGTGGCTCTTGCCAATGTGCTGATAAACCGTCCCGACTTGCTCATTCTCGACGAGCCTACCAACCACCTCGACCTCGACATGATTGAGTGGCTCGAAGACTATCTGAACCGCGCCAAGCAGAGCCTTCTGATGGTTACGCACGACCGATATTTCCTCGACCGCGTGTGCGACACGATTTACGAACTCGATGATAATGTAATCTACACATACAAAGGAAATTACAGCTACTATCTTGAGAAACGTCAGGAGCGAATCGATGCTCACAACGCCGAGATTGCACGCGCCAACAATCTTTACCGTACCGAACTCGACTGGATGCGACGGATGCCGTGCGCCCGAGGACACAAGGCACGCTATCGCGAAGAGGCTTTCTACGAACTCGAAAAGGTTGCAAAGCAAAGAACATACGACAAAAAGGTCGAACTGAATCAGAAAAGTTCGTACATCGGCAATAAGATTTTTGAAGCAGATAATCTGTGTAAGTCGTTCGGCGACAAGAAGATACTCGACAACTTTAGCTACATCTTCTCGCGCTACGAGAAGATGGGCATCGTGGGTGAGAATGGAACGGGAAAATCAACCTTCATAAAGATTCTGCTTGGCTTGCAGACCGTAGACAGCGGTACGCTCGACATTGGCGAGACCGTAAAATTCGGTTACTACTCGCAGGAAGGAATGAAATTCGACGAGCAGATGAAGGTTATCGATGCCGTGCGCGAGATTGCTGAGGTAATAGACTTGGGCAATGGCAAGAAACTTACGGCAAGCCAGCTCCTCAACCATTTCCTCTTTCCGCCAGAAAAGCAGCATAACTACGTTTACAAGCTTAGCGGCGGCGAGAAGCGCAGACTCTACCTCTGCACGGTTCTGATGCAGAATCCTAACTTCCTGGTGCTCGACGAGCCTACAAACGATTTGGACATCGTAACACTTCAGATTCTCGAAGAATATCTGAAGAACTTCGGCGGCTGCCTCATCGTCGTGAGCCACGACCGATATTTCATGGACAAGGTGGTAGATCATCTGCTCGTGTTCAACGGTCAGGGCGACATACGCGACTTCCCGGGCAACTATTCGCAATATCGTGAGTGGAAAGATGCCAAGGAGCATTTTGAAAACGAAAAGCAGAAAGCTGAGCAGCAGAAAGAAACTAAGACTCAGAAGGTTAGGGTAGAAAGCAAGCGAAAGCTCTCGTTCAAGGAAAAGAAGGAACTCGAACAGCTCGAAAAGGATATCGAGGCACTCGAGGCAGAGAAGAAAACGCTCGAGGAGATGCTTTGCAGCGGAACGCTTTCTGTCGACGAACTGACCGAGAAGTCGAAGCGTCTGCCAGTTCTTAACGATGAGTTGGACGAAAAGAGCATGCGCTGGCTTGAGTTAAGCGAATTTGCATAATTGAGTGTCGTTTTATTGCATATTAAGAAAATTATATTACTTTTGCAGTAATTAACACAATTTTTTAGAAAAGCGTATAAAGCCAATATTCAGTAATTTATGAAAATGTCAGGTGGATTATTCTTTGAAAAACTCGATAAAAGGGTAGACTCAACCGTCTCAGGCTGGGCCCGATACATAGACAATGGTAGCTTTTTTAAAGACCCCATATCAATTATATATAGACTGTTTGCTTTCATCACGATGATTTTTCCGCTCTACTTGCTCCTCAAGGCATACGACAGCGGTTTCTTGTCGTCGCATACCGAGGGTAAGCTGCTGATGTTGGCCTTGATGCTTATCTTTCTGGCCGTGCCAATCTGCTGGGTGGCTGGAAGCATCTGGTGGTATCGTTCAAGAGAACTAAGTACAATAACAAAAGACGGTTCGTACTTTGTTACCACTCCTATTTTTGCCCATCTGCTGCGCACAGGCGGCGAGGCTTACGGAATGTTGTTCTGCGTTCTGGGCTGCGTGGTAAACGTCTTCCTCTCAATTTTTGATGTCGATTTATTCCTTTTCCGCTTTATCGACTACGGAACGAAGGGCGTGATAATGTGCCCGGTTGTGGGATATTTCATCATAATAGCAACAAGATTCTTGTCTGAGCTGATTTTTGCGTCGGTAGATGCCTTGTCTGCCAAATTGCCGAAAAACGCATCGTCAGAGACTGCTCAGAAGGCTGCTGTTGATGCTGCCGGCGATGCTTCGGAGGCCGAAAATTACGACAGAGCCGAACGCTCGTCAGCCGAATCGCTTAACAAACTGGCTGGCAATGCCAAGCGCAGAGTCCTGAACCTCCGCGTTCTGGCAATCCTGCTTATTGTTGCCATTTGCAGCATCGCGGCAATACTTGTATTGTCTGGCCACCAGCGCGAGGCTTCGCCAAAGACAGAGGAGGAACTTCTGTACGAACAGGCAACTCGTGATGCCAAGCCATACGATTATTCTGAAGAGGTTGGCGAAAACAAAGAAGATTCAAAACAGAAGAATTAAGGTCTGAAATACCGACCGATAAATAATTAAAATATTGCAAAAGACGCAATATTTTAATTATTTTGTTATTTTGTGTACGCACACTATTTGATATTTCAAAAAAATGTTTTATTTTTGCTGACATAAAACATAAATACATACAAAGGTGAAAAATCAGATTGTTACTTTTGGAGAGATTCTACAGCGTCTGTCCAAACCGGGATGTTTAAGATTCCCTCAAGGCGTGTCTTACGATAGTATTTTCGGTGGCTCGGAGGCTAATGCAGCCGTTTCTTTGGCAATCTTCGGCAACGACGTGCAGTTTGTAACCCGTCTGCCTAAAAACGGCGTGGCAAAGGCTTGCTGCATGGAACTTCAAAAGTACAATGTAAAGACTGATAATATTGTGTACGGCGGCGACCGCTTGGGAATATACTATCTTGAGCAGGCTGCGGCAATGCGCAACTCGTCGGTTGTGTACGACCGCAACGACTCCTCGTTCACTACGCTTACAACTGGCATGATTGATTGGGACAAGGTTCTTGCCAACGCCAAGATGTTCCATTGGAGCGGAATTGCCTGCGCCATGTCGCTAAGTGCTGCCGACGCAACGTTCGAGGCTGTTCGCGAGGCTTCATCAAGAGGCATTACCATCTCATGCGATATTAACTTCCGCAAAAACCTGTGGAAGTATGGCAAAAAGGCCGAGGAAATCTTGCATCCTATTCTTGGCTACAGCGACATAATGTTCGGTACGGAGCAGGAGTTTGAGATTGCAACGGGCGTTAAGCCGGTCGGCTTCAAGGCGCAGAGTGCCGATGAGGAGATTGACACAGAGGCTTACAAGGCTTGGGGCGAGAAGGTGCAGAAGGCTTATCCGCGTTGCAAGGTGTTCGTTCTGGCTCTGCGCAATCAGATTACGACGAACCATCATCTGCTAACCGGCTTGATTTATCAGGAAGGAAAACTCTACACAACTCGCATTTACGACATCGAGCCTGTTGTAGACCCAATGGGCGTGGGCGATGCGTTCATAGCGGCATATCTTCATGCTCAATACAAATATCCGACAGATGTGCAGCATTGCCTGGAGTTCGCGCTTGCGGCTTCGGCTCTGAAGAACACCATTCCGGGCGATTTCAACCTTATCTCCGAGGATGAGGTGGAGAACTTGCGAGGCGGCTCTGCCAACGGTCGCATTCAGCGATAAACAAGGACAACAAACAACCAACGCAAACATACACCATAGATTGGTCGCGGAATTAACAAGATTTCCGTGTATTTTCGAAACAAAAGTGTTGCATCGGTCGCAAACAGACGATGCAGCACTTTTTTGTTTAAAAAAACTTTTCTGCAATAACCTAAATTTAAGATTTTTTGATTATATTTGTCTGATAAATTATCAAATTAAAACTATGACAATAGACAAGGAATATCCGGCAACTCACTCAATGGATACAGCATGGTACGTTGCCGATGAGGATGGTAATGTGGCGATAGTAAATTACAACGAAAACGGTCCTGTGCCTTGCGGTACAGAAGAAACGGTTATAGACAGTATCGTTTTGGGTTCGTGCGACGAAGAGCCGACAAGACCTTCAGTCTCCTTGACCGACGACCAGATTGACGAATTGATGGAGAATCGTCACAGTCCGGAAGCCGAAAAAGACTGGAGTTATAACTGTATTGTACAGATAGATACGGCAAAGGAGAGCGAGTTCCTCGAACTTTCAAAAAACGAGGGCTTTAAAATAGAAAAGTGCTTGTCGAAAGAAAGAGGCTTGTATATGATTGATGCGCTTGGTTGTCTGCAAGACAAGGATTTTGTGCACAAACTGTTAGTCAGGCTGCATCTATCGAAAGATGCTCCAAACGCCTTGCAAGAGATGCTCAACCGCAATATTATCGTCTGGGTCTATAGTCTGAAGGATATGTTTGTAGAAAGTGTCTGGGATGATGATAAAGAGACGTTCGAAAAGCATTTCGACAATCTGCCTTATTTTGTCTTTTCTCAGCATTTCGATTCAAACATGCTTTCCGAAAGACTGAACATTCCGAAGAATCCAGTCAAACTGAGCCAGCTTCCCGAATCTTTGCGGAGAGTCACCCCGGTTCTGCCGATAAAGTTCAGCGAGAAGGATAAATTTCAGATTGCAGAATGGACTCTGTGCAATTTTGCTGATGCCGAAACCGAAGAGATTGACGGCTGCGAGTATGCGCTCACAAGTCTGACCGACGGTTCGAAAGCGTATGTTCTGACAAATCTTGATGCTAAGAATTTTATAAACTATTGTCCTGAGAAAGAGATTTTTAAGTGCGATGAGTGCCGTGGCTTTTGCTATACGGGCGCATCATTTCAACGAATGGGCAACCCTACGGTTGCGCAGATAATAAGTCCTTTGGGAAATATTGACAATACAATTCGCGAGGACATCGGCGAGATTGCCCTACATTCAATATGGCTTCCGTTTTTGCCGAAAGTTCCGTATAGAAAGATGGAAGAAGGAACATTCTTCCCAGAGGATGTTGAACGCAAGGTATCCCGAAAGCAACTCGAAGAATATTATCTGAAGAGCTATCGCTATCTCGAAGACAAGATAGACTGTTTCAAGCCTCGTGTTCTGATTCTCGACGAACTGTCGGAAGAGGTAATGTCTAAGAAATACGATATCAGCAACGGCAAGGTAACGATTTGTGGAGTTGAATATTCGGTTTTCAAGCGCTCTGAAACCGAAACTCGCAAGGCAGAAATCGAGGCTCTGGCTCTGTTGCCGTATCGTGGCAGAAAGATTCCGCACATCATCTCAAAAGAAGAAATGAAAAATTTGAAGGGAGAATGACGTTAGAGCTGCTTTCTATTGATTTGTCGAACTTTTGTTCAAAGCAATGTTCGTTCTGCTACAACCATAGCACGCGCGATGGAAACACCGTTTGGACTCCCGACGAGGTGATCCGTTTTGTCTCGGATTGCATCGGCCACGGCATAAAAGCGGTATCTCTTGGCGGAGGCGAACCATTTGAATATGAGGGCGTTTTTGATGTGATTGATGCGCTCTATACGCAATGCTATTTGTCTGTAACGTCAAACGGACTTCCGCTCGAAAAGCCCGAAATCTGGGAGCAACTCATTTTGCATAAGTCGGATAAAATCCATCTTACAATACATCAGCCCGACAACGAAGCCGAGATTGCGAGGGTGGAGCGACGGCTGCAAAAAATAGCGGAAATCGGCATAAAACCGGGACTGAATTTGCTTGTCGGGGCTGACAAAATCGAGGCTTCCAAAGATGTATACGCGCGTCTCAGCCGGATATTGAATAGCGACCAGATAATCCTTGTGCCTCAGCGATTTGCAAATACTCCGACGCCGCGACAACTGGCTTCTGTGGCTGGCGGAAAACCGTTCCAAAGTCCGTCGTGCCTGCTGAAATGCCAACGTCCTTCGAACTTCTGTTCTGTTTCGTGGGACAAGAAGGTGAATTCGTGCAGTTTTGCCCCTGGCAAGGTTCGCATGGAATCGCTCGACTACAACGGACTCGTGAAAGCGTTGGATTCTGTAAAATGGGGTAAATGTCAGTAAGATAGTGGTTTACAAATCGGACTTCGCAACTCCATCTTGTTCTATTTCATTTCTTCAACTCCAACAAGCAAGTCGTTGGCATAGAATGAGTTGCCGTCAGAAAGTTTTGTAATCGTGTATGTTGTATGCGATTCTGGAGAAACCGAAGTTGAGACAAGTGTGAGCATGCCCGAATTTGTTACGAATTTGTCGCCCACTTTTATCCGACAAATCTGCTCAAAACCTTTGTAATTCACTGATTTCGAAGGATTCATGGAAGCCCAGCCGCGTTTTGTCATAAACGGATGGTCGTCGAAAGTGTAGGTTACAAAATAAGCAAAAAATCAAATGTTCAAAGACCACAAGAAAATGTCTGCCGACATCCCTTTGTGCGGGAGATTGGCAGACATTGCTATTTGATTTTAGTGCTATATTTCAGATTTTCAGTATCTTTATGCTTTCTTGCGCTCAAGTTCCTGAAGATTTTCCATCGTTACAATGTAACAATAATGAACTCTGATGTTATTCCGTCTATCTTTTGTACGACTTGAACCAGCCGTCAAGACGGAGCCTAATCACTCCAAACACGGCCTCGCCGAATATTCCGCTGCTCATCTTGCTTGTGCCAAGCACGCGGTTGATGAAGATTATAGGTACTTCGACAATCTTGAAGCCATATTTGTAGGCTGTAAACTTCATCTCTATCTGGAAGGCATATCCCTTGAAGCGAATCTTGTCGAGGTTGATGGTCTCGAGCACCTTGCGTCGGTAGCATTTGAATCCGGCCGTCGTGTCGTTGATGTTCATGCCCGTAATCAGGCGCACATACTTCGATGCGAAATAAGACATCAGCACTCTGCCCATAGGCCAGTTTACCACGTTCACGCCGCTCACATATCTAGAGCCTATGGCAACATCGTTTCCGTCTACGGCGCAGGCATTGTAGAGTCGAGGCAAGTCCTCGGGATTGTGGCTGAAATCGGCATCCATCTCGAAAATGTAGTCATAGCCTTTCTCTATGGCCCACTTGAAGCCCGTGATGTATGCTGTGCCAAGTCCAAGCTTGCCCTTTCGTTCAATCAGGAAAAGTCTGTCGGTAAATTCGTTCTGTAAGTTTTTTACTATCTGTGCAGTACCGTCTGGCGACCCGTCATCGATTATAAGAATACTGAACTTCTTCTCCAGACCAAACACGGCCCGAATTATGTTTTCGGCATTTTCCTTTTCGTTGTAAGTCGGAATAATTACAATACTGTCAATCTTGTTCAAATCATCCATAATGTTCACAAAATAGGTTGCAAAAATAGACATTATTTTTCATTTTTACGAAATTTATATTGTATTTTTGCACGAGTTATGAATATTAGTGAATTAAGCGGTCGCTACCAGCAGCATACATCGTTCAAGGCGCTGGTTGATGCCATGCAAAAACCTTCGGTAAAGAAGATTTTTGCAAGCGGTGTGTGCGCTTCGGCGGTTTCGGTCATGATGAGCTGCCTGAAAGGGGCAAAGGGTATAAAGGATAACTTCATTTTTGTTCTGTCGGATGCCGAAGAAGCCGGATATTTCTATCACGACCTCACACAGATTCTGGGAGAGAAGGATGTTCTCTTCTTCCCTTCATCATATCGAAAAGCCGTAAAATACCATCAGAAGGATGCCGGAAACGAGATTCTGCGTACCGACGTCCTGAGCCGTCTGCAATCCGACGCAAAGAGCAATCTGATGATTGTTACCTATCCCGAGGCTCTTGCCGAAAAGGTGATATCAAAGGACGACATGCAGCAGCAGATGTTCCAGATGAAGGTGGGCGAGAGCTACAGCATGAGCGAGATAGAGAAGAGGCTCATCGACTTCGGATTCCAGCGTACCGACTATGTGTACGAACCAGGGCAGTTTGCCGTGCGAGGCGGAATACTCGACATTTTCTCGTTCTCATCTGAATATCCGTACCGCATCGATTTCTTCGGCGACGAGATAGACAGCATCAGAATCTTCGACGTACAGAGTCAGCTTTCAAGCGAGAAGCGCGATTCTGTAACAATCGTGCCCGAACTGAACGGAAGCGAGACCGACGGCATCTCGTTCTTCAGGTTCGTAGGGCAGGATTCATGGCTCGTAATGCGCGACGATGATTACATAGCCGAGTTTGTAGACCGAATCTACGAAGAGGGATTCGTAAAGCAGGCTGTAATAGAGCAGGGCGAGGACATCCGCAAGGACAAACTGCTAATGAAAGGCTCGGAACTGGCGCACGACATGCTCGATTTCCGCAAGATTGAGTACGGCGTAAGCATGACGAAAACAAAGTTGTACGATGCCATCATATCGTTCGATACAACCGAGCAGCCTATCTTCCACAAGAATTTCGACCTTGTGTATTCGTGTTTTAGCGAATATCTCGACAAGGGCTATACCTTATATATTCTTGCCGACAGCAAGAAGCAGATTGAGCGTCTGGGCAGCATCTTCGAGGAACTCAGTTCGCGAGGCAGAAAGATTGAATTCACGGGCATCGAGAAGACTATCCATTCGGGATATTCTGACAACATTCTTAAGGCGTGCTTCTTTACCGACCATCAGCTGTTCGACCGTTTCCACAAGTATAATCTGCGAAGCGACAAGGCACGAAGCGGCAAGGTCGCTCTCTCGCTCAAGGAGATAAACCAGTTTGAGCCTGGCGACTACGTCGTACACGTTGACCACGGAATAGGGCAGTTTGCAGGCCTAGTCCGCGTGCCTAACGGCGACAAGACGCAGGAGATGATAAAGCTCTTGTACGGCAACAACGACGTAGTGTTCGTAAGCATCCACTCGTTGCACAAGGTGAGCAAGTACAAGAGCAAAGACGGTGAGCCACCACGTCTCAACAAACTCGGCACAGGAGCATGGGAGAAGCTGAAGGACAGGACGAAGACGAAGATTAAGGACATCGCCCGAGACCTTATAAAACTGTACTCCAAGCGCAAGGAAGAAAAGGGATTCGCCTTTAGTGCCGACACCTTTATGCAGCACGAGCTGGAGGCAAGCTTCCTCTACGAGGACACTCCCGACCAGCTGAAGGCTACCAACGATGTAAAGGCGGACATGGAGAAGGATACTCCGATGGATCGTCTAATCTGCGGCGATGTGGGCTTCGGAAAGACCGAGATTGCCATGCGCGCGGCATTCAAGGCTTGCTGCGACAACAAGCAGGTTGCCGTGCTTGTGCCTACAACAGTATTGGCATATCAGCATTTTCAGTCGTTCAAGAAACGAATGAAGGATTTCCCCGTAACCGTAGAATATCTTAGCCGCGCCCGGACTGCCGCCGACACAAAGGAGATAATAAGGAAACTTGCTACCGGCGAGGTTAATATCGTTGTCGGAACACATAAGCTCATAGGCAAAAGCGTAAAGTTCAAGGACTTGGGTCTGCTCATCATCGACGAGGAACAGAAGTTTGGCGTAAGCACCAAAGAGAAGCTGCGCCAGATAAAGACCAACGTAGACACGCTCACGATGTCAGCAACGCCTATTCCGCGCACGCTTCAGTTCTCGCTCATCGGAGCAAGAGACTTGTCGGTAATCCAGACTCCGCCGCCAAACAGATATCCTATCCAGACCGAGCTGCACACCTACGGCCACGAGGTTATTGCCGATGCCATAAAGTTTGAACTGAGCCGAAACGGACAGGTATATTTCGTAAACAACCGCATAAACGGTCTTGTTGAGATTGAGAAACTGATAAACCAATATGTTCCCGAGGCCAGAGTGTGCGTGGCGCACGGCCAGATGCCTCCCGAACAGCTGGAGCAGATAATTTACGACTTTGTCAACTACGACTACGATGTTCTGCTGTCTACCACGATTATCGAGAGCGGCATCGACATTCCGAACGCCAACACCATCATCATAAATCAGGCGCAGCACTTCGGACTGAGCGACCTGCATCAGATGCGCGGACGTGTGGGACGAAGCAACAAAAAGGCGTTCTGCTATCTGCTCGCGCCGCCTCTTAGCGTACTTCCTCAGGAGTCGCGCCGCCGTCTTCAGGCCATCGAGAACTTCTCCGACCTCGGCAGCGGAATACACATCGCCATGCAAGACCTCGACATCCGCGGAGCTGGCAACATGCTTGGCGCAGAACAAAGCGGATTCATCGCCGACCTCGGTTACGAGACTTATCAGAAAATCCTGAAAGAGGCGGTAAAGGAACTGAAAAACGACGAGTTTGCCGACCTCTATGCCGAGGAGGCGCAGAAAGACATCAAGGCTTCGGAATATGTAACCGAATGTAACATCGAAAGCGACATCGAAATGCTCTTCCACGAACTGTACATTCCAAGCAGCAGCGAGCGAATGTTGCTCTACCGCGAACTCGACGGACTTGAAACCGACGAGCAGGTAGAGGCTTACAAAAAACGGCTCGAAGACCGCTTCGGAAAAGTGCCGCAGGAAGGCTTGGAGCTCATGCGTCTGGTTCCCCTCAAGCGCATAGGCAAGCAGCTCGGCATCGAACGCATCCTGCTCAAGCAGGGCAGCATGAGCCTCTACTTCGTAAGCAATACGGAAAGTCCGTACTTCCAGAGCGAGGAGTTCGGAAAGATTATCAACTATATTACAGTCAATCCGCGCAGGTGCCAGCTTAGGGAATCGGGCGCAGGAAAACGCAGCATCATCATCAAAAACATCCCGACTGTCGAGACGGCAGTTGAGGTGCTCCGACAAATTATTTCGTAGCCGTAAGATGCTATAAAGATGGCAAAAATGGTCTTTTTCAATAAAAAAATCGCACAAAATTCAAATTTTTACATTTTTTAACTTTTTATTTTAAAATATTTTTTATATTTGTGCAGTTTAGATAAAAGAAATATAAAACCACGATAAATTGTAACATCAAATGTGTGATAATATGAAAAGACTTTTTTTGGCTATTCTTGCAAACTTTTTACTATCAAATAGCGCCTCTGCTCAACATAGATTTACATACAGAACAGAAAAATTAACAACATGTGATTCTATCTATCTTGTTGACTTGGCACTTGATAATGAGGCTGACAAATATGTCTTCGACAACGTAAAAGATGCTCTGAAGACTGCCGAAAAAGTACGCAAGGGCGGATTGAAGAAGAAGATAAAGATATTTTTCTCGCCAAACGTTTACTGGGTTGACGACAAAGACGACAACAGGATTATCAAGCCTGAAAACCCGAACAGCGGAGTAGCGAGCAGCATAGAAGTAAAGGCTGGAAATATCAGCATGATAGGAATAACCGGCAATCCGGAAGATGTAGTAATTGCAGGAAACCGAGGAGAAGCATACGGCGCAGACCGAATGTACACAATGTTCGACTGGGTGGGCGACGACCTCACGATGGAGGATCTGACCTTCGGAAACTTCTGCTCCATCAACCTCGTTTATAACCGAAACCACGACCTCGATCACGAGAAGAGAACGGAAAGGCAGACGGGTGCAAAGATTGCGATTGTAAGGGGCGACCGCATTCACCTTAAAAACTGCATCTTTAAGGGCGGAAAGAATACGAGTCCGTTTAACATCGTAAACGGCGGAAGACATTTCCTCGAAAACTGCTCAATCATCTGCGGAGAAAACTCGCTCCCGGCAAATGCGGTATTCCTGAACTGCAAGTTCACGTTCAACACGGACAAACCGCTGTACAGTCCGATGCAGACAGGAGTTGTGTTCTTGAACTGCGACTTCAAGACCGACGAATACAAGCCTTTCGTAATGCGCAGGGGCGGTCCGGCAACGATGATTGACTGTCGCTGGAAGGTTACGAACCTGAGACACGAACTGATATACTGGACTCAGGTAGGCCAGATTGACATGCGAGCATATCTGTCAAACAATACGGTTAACGGCGACTCGATGAAACTTTGGGTAGGTCCATGGATTCCGGTCGACATAACCAACAAGCCTCTGCTCAGAGCATACAAACTGGCAGACGGAACATACAACATATTCAACCTGATGCGCGGAGAGGACGACTGGAATCCAACGAAGCAGAACACAGAGGGATTGAAGAAAATGCCAACGCTATTGTCTGTAACACAGCGACGTATACAGTTGGAGAACGAAGTAGACGAGGTTAACATCGGAGCAAAAGCTTACATGTTCTCAGACCTCATTAACCCGATGCCGGTAAAACTGACATGGGATTTCGAAAAACCTTCATACAAAGAATATCTGCGAATTACGCAGGACGACCAAGGCAAATGTACCGTAAAAGGAATAAAGGAGAACGAAAACGAGAAGAACGTAGCCTTCATTAAGGTAACATCGGCAAACGGACTCGAATCGTCATCCAGAATCAACATCTATCCGCGGCAGCTTCCTCCGCCAGAGTTTACCAAGACTCCTGAGCTAAAGAGGGTAAAGGACGAGCTGGTTCTTAACTACAAACTGAATCTGCAAAGCGGACTGCGCGACGAGAGTGTGATTAAATGGTACAGATGCGTTAAAGACAAGGACGGAAAGCCAGTAAAGGACAAGTGGTATCTGACAGCCACGACAAACGTGGTTGGCGAACCGCATAACAGATACAAACTTACCCGTGCCGACGAGGGCTACATCATCAAGGCATCGATTGCAACCAAGCATCAGCGATGCGAAGCCAACCCTCAGGTTTGGAGCTACACATCGGATGTTATCCACAACGCGCCAAAGCAGATTAGCTACGACGTAAACGTGAAGTATCTCCCAACTCTGGTGCAACCCGACATCGTAGACGGCGTTTGGACCATGACCGTTAACAAGCCTGCCGACACAAAGGAGTACAAATGGCCGGTTGAGCGCCAAGACTCGCTCGTATGGCTCTACGACATGGGAGCAGACGGCGCGGCAAACTCATACGGACTCACACTCGCACACCGAGGCGCAAGAATGATGTTCACTCCGGCAAGCCACATCGAGTACAAGACAATGTCCATCCAGCTCGATATTGACCCTTGCAAGGAGATTGGTCAGGGATTCGCCGGAAGCAACGGACAGTACATGGATTTGTACATCATGTACAACAACCGTACAAACACCGGATATGCACTCCGAATATTCCGCGACAAGGATTACAACCATGCCGTAAAGATGGTGTTCCTGAAGTATACTAACGGCGAATATGAAAAGGTTTGCGACCCTGTTGCAGTTACTGGATTCCGCAGAGGATGCCACATAAGCGTTGAGATGAAGGGCAAAAAGCTAACAGCAAGCCTTACAAACAAGGTGCAAGTACCATACGAAACCCTCGGAATACCGGCAGAAGGCACAATCACGGCAATGGTTGAGCCATCGACATTCGGCGGTTTCGGACTTCAGCACACAGGCTCTATTGGCGGTTCGGGCATCGTGATAAAGGGTCTGAAGCTCGACTGGAAGTAGGATAGGAGAGAGCGGCGCACAGCACGCCGATAACAATAAAAAAACGTAAATATATAAAACAATTTTTTATGAATCTGACAAAGATAAAATCAATAGCCGCAACAAAGAGAATTACTCTCAAGCAGGTTGCCGTTGACGCAGGAATAACTCCTACAAGGCTATCGAGAATTATTAAATTGAACACAACAAGCCCAAGAGTGCTCGAACGAATTGCAAGAGCACTCGAAGTTCCGGTAACAGTATTCCACGAGGAAGATGTTGAGGAAGAAACAAAGGATGTTGCAGCCGTTGCCAACGAGCAAAATCAGGCAATCTATCAGTCAAACCTCGAACTCGAGAACAAGATTCTGAAGGAGCACCTCAAAAGAATCGAGTCTATCAACGAGCGACTGCTGAAGATTATCGAGAACGGCGACAAGAAATAAAGATTCTCTCAAAAAAAAGAAGGCGATGAATTCTGATGTTCATCGCCTTCTTTATGTTTATTCTTCTCTTAGTTTCGAATGTAGATTCTCGGCAAGCATACTGCGGAACTTTTCAGAAGTTCCCCTCGGAATGATGATGGTTTCCAGACTTCGGCATCCGGCAAAAACCTTAAGGCCGATGCTGTCGATATTCTGCGGAAGCTTTACCGTCTTTAGGCTCATGCAGCCAAGGAAAGCCTCGTCGCTTATGCTTGTAACGCTCTGCGGAACGGTAATGCTCGTTATGTTGATGCATGCTCGGAACGCGCTCTTGCCGATTGTCGTAACACGATTTGGAATATCGAATGTCTTGACGCTTGCACAATCGAAAAAGGCTTTCTCCTTAATCGTCGTAATCGTACTTGGAAGTGTAAGCGATTCGAGGCTCACGCAATTACAGAAGGCTTCTTTCTCGATAGTTGTAACGCCTTCGGGAATTGCATATTTCAGCATCTGCTTTCCGGCAGGGAAACAGATTACTCTCTTTTTGTCGCTCGAGAACAAGATTCCGCCATCGCTCATGAAATACATGTTTGATGTCTCGACTTCGATGTTTTCAAGATTCTTGCACGAAGTGAAAACGCTATTGCCGATAGTCGTAACGCTTGGCGGAATAACCACCTTCCGGAGTTCTGAGTTAGCCCCGAAACCCGTTTCCATCTTAAAGGCATTGTCGCAGATAACCGTGGTGCGGTCCTTCACGCGATACTCGCGTAAGTCTGCCGGTGCCTTCAGCAGTCTTTTGCCGTCCTTGCTATACAAAACTCCTCTTTCGTCCTTAACACCGTTCTCAAGATCTTCTTTTGTAACCTCCGTAGAATTGTTGCCGTCGTACAACGTGGTTGGATTCGTGTTTGGAAATGTAGATGTGAAATTCTCAGCATTTGCAGTACTACAAAACACAGCAAATAGAAGCAGTAATTCGTTACCACATCGAGTGTGCTTAATTTTGTTGATCATCGCTTAATAAATTATGGTTCTTAGATTACTTATTGCAAAAGTACGAAAAATCGGGAACTAACCGTAATTTAAAACTCTCTGTTTTATGCTCTTGGCACCCAAAACGCCATTTTTTAACATTTCGAAGAATGAAGGCATAGGAAAATGCAAAGTCGATGATGCAAACAAAGAATATTGCAAATAAAAAAGACGTCCTGCCTTCCAGATTCTGGATTCGTGCAAGACGTCTTGATTCTGTTTGAGGATTGATTTACATCAACAGTATCAATAAATTACGAATTCGTACAATCAAAATGGAAGATTCCACTTTACGCCGCCCATCAGCCAAAGGCCGGGCTGCTCAACATTTGCCAAGTCGTAATACTTGTGGTTTGTCAGATTGCTTGCCTGAGCGTAGATGCCGCAATTCTTATGCTGCCACACAACTTTCAAGTCGAGCACGGCATACGTTCCGAACGGAGTCAGAACGCCCGTCGTCTTTCCGCCTTCGTATTTCTCAAAACTGCCGTTTCGGTTCTTCAGTCTGAAATCCCATTGAGCCTCGATGTTTCGGACAATGCGGTGGGTGAGAGATGCCGTTAGCTTGTGCTTCAGATAGTCCATGGCGTAGTTGCTGCGATAAACTCCGGCATCGTCCTTTCTCTCCTGATGAATGTGGCAATATGCTGCCGAAAACCTCTTCAAGAAAGACGATTCGCCCCACATCTCGCCGAAATTCACGGCCGACGCAACTTCGAAGCCCATGTTGTTCAGGTTGAAATTGGCTGAATGATACGAATCTTCGGCACTATACTTAACCCAATCAATCATGTCCGTACCATGACGGTAGAAAGCCTTAGCCTGCACCTGAAAGGCTGGGCCTGAATAGCTCGCACCAACGGTGAAATCGGAGTTCTTCTCGGGTTTCAGACCGATATTTCCGTTGATTGTCGGACTTTTGTAATACAAATCGGTAAACGTAGGCATTCGCAGAGCCTGATTGAACGAAGCATACAGTTTCAGTCCCGAAACTGGTCGCCAAGCCACATCAACGCCTGGATAAAGGCGATAGCGATAATCGAGAGCAGTATTCATATTGGCAAGAAGTCCGGCAGAAATTGTGATGCGGTCGAGAATCACGTTGTGCTCAAGATAACAGCTTATGTTCGTGCGATTGTCGCCATTTGTGTAAAAACCGTCGTTTCCCGGAATCCGGACATACATCTTCTCGTCGAGCGGTTTGCCCAAACTGCTGCTCAACACGCCCTCGTTTCTGACCTCAACGCCGAAAGCCGTCTTGCCCAAACGCCAGTCGGTATACGCGCTCAAATCGGCTCCGTAGACATTAACCTGATGGAAATTCTCATAAACCGACGGATTTGTACGAATCAGCACATAATCGTCGTACGAACGATTCCAATAAACCGAAGGCATGAAGTGCAGCTTGCCTTTCGTCTCGGCAGAAACCGACATCATCAGACGCTTGTTTTCCTCGTACTGATTGTTGTAAGCCGCGCTGTAAAAGGTGTTTGCGCCGTAGTGCATGTTGCTGAAGCCAGCCTGCCACTTTACATCAAAATCGCGACTCTGATATCCGCCGTTCCAGAACAGCTGGCCTTTCTTGAAGTCGCTATTTTCCATACCGCCGTCGCTTCTCGAATACCCGCCGCTCAAGCGGTTTGCCGTTCCGCCAGAAACGTAGCAGACGTGCGCATCTCCAGCCACCGTGCCAAACGAGCCGCCACTCAGATTTACTCCAACGTTGCTCCGCTTTTCCTGCTTGGTAACAATGTTTATCGCTCCGCAGAAGGCCGACGAGCCATAGATGCGCGACGCTCCGCCTTCGAGAACTTCGATGCGCTCAATATCATTAACCGAAACCGGAAGGTCTACGGTAAGATGTCCCGTCTGCGGATTGCTGATGTTCACACCGTTGAGCAGGAGAGTCATCTGGTCGCTCGAGCCACCGTTCACGCCTACATCGGTCTGAACTCCGCAAGTGCCTCGCTGACGCACATCTACGCCAGCCACAAGCTTCAGAAGGTCGTTTACACTCTGAGCCGATGAAGTCTCAATCTGCTTACGGTCAATTACTTGAACCATTCTTACGGAGTTCTTCATATCCATGCGAGCTCGCGTTCCTGTTACCTGAATTTCGTCGATGTTGTACTCTGCCACATTCTGGGCAGCAACAGATAGGGGAGACAATCCTATGAGAATCGTCGCCAACTTAAAATTATTTTTCATTTAGTCGTTTTGTATATTAAGAAAAAATATTGATATTAAATAAGATAGGGTAGACACCTCTACTCCGCATCGTGCCTCTGCCCTTTGAGTATTCAAGGTAGAGTTTCCGATATCAACATCTCTTATTTTTTGCTTAATACACAAATGGCGTTGCGCAGCTTCGGCAACGCTGTTGCAGAGGAGAACGTCCTCCGCCAGAAGACACAGACCTGTCTGTTCTTCTTCCAAATCGAATTCGTCCATTTCATCGGCAGATTCAGACTCAACGCCGGCCACGCTCATCATGGCTGTTGCCGTCTGCGGACAAGCATACGTCAAGGTGAGCGCACTCAGCACACCTATATGTATACGCTTGCTCAGACTTGCAAAGGCCGAATAGCCCTTTTTACTGAACTGATGAAAAGTGAAAACTTTTTGGTTGTTAGACTCTGTTTTTTTCATTTTCCTGTTTTCCTTTTATGAAAACGCAGCAAAATTAGTATAAACTTTTTGTTTGTCAAAAAAAAATAGTATTTTTGCGTTGAAATTAGTTTCTTTCTTAAAAAAATAAAAAAGCTTTTCCATCAGGATAATTAAAAACAAATTAAGAATATAATGAAAAAGGTAGTTACAACCCAAAATGCTCCTGCTGCCATTGGTCCGTACAGTCAGGCTATCGAGGTTAACGGAATGTTGTTTGCATCAGGTCAGATTCCATTGGATCCAAAGACAGGAACATTGGTTGATGGTGATATCAAGGCACAGGCACGTCAGGCTTTGACAAACGTAAAATCTCTGGTCGAATCGGCCGGCTACAGTTTGTCGAACGTTGTCAAGACAACATGCTTTCTTGCCGACATGAACGACTTTGCAGCATTCAACGAAGTTTACGCCGAATTTTTCGAGCACGAGGCTCCGGCACGTTCAGCTGTCGCAGTCAGGTCGCTTCCAAAAGGCGCGCTGTGCGAAGTCGAAGTTATTGCAGTTCTTTAAAAAAAGCACGCAATATTATAAGGATGGTAATTCACGTTACCATCTTTTTTATTTATGCCTTTCTTAATATAATCACGATTATGTTAAATAGGGCTTATGAAATATTCATCCCCCTTTATCGAGGAATCGCATATTTCTTCAGAAAAGAAAATAAAACGCTGAATTTTGGAATGTCGTAACGGTTTTGTTGCTATCTTTGTAATCAGAAACAGAAAATCTTAAACTATATAAAATAAAACAGAAAAGATGAAACAATTTTTTTCAGCATTAGCTATCAGCGTGTGCATGCTGACGTTCTCACATTCGGCAAGCGCACAGAAAGACTCTGTACGAGTTACGATTTTTGGCGACAGCTACTCGACTTTCGAAGGCTACATTCCTCCGACACACGAACCGTGGTATGCGCCCGAAGGCAGCAAATGGCACAAGAAAAACAACGATGTTAAAAAGGTTGAACAGACTTGGTGGTGGCAAGTTATAGACCAGTTGAAATGGAAGCTCGAAACAAACAACTCGTGGAGCGGCAGCACCGTTGGCTACTACGGATACAGAAACGAGAACTACGATTACCGCTCATTCAACACACGCGTGCCTTACTTGGGCGAGCCAGACGTAATTCTCTGTTGCTGTGGCACTAACGACTCATGGACTGGCGAGCTTTGCGGCGAGTACAAATATGCCAACTGGACTGAAAGCGACATGTGGTATTTTCGTCCGGCATTTGCAAGAATGGTCAGCAACATTCGCCAGAACTATCCAACCGCAAAACTCTACATCATCATAAACAGCGAACTGAAGCCGGAACATACAGAAACAATGCAAGTTATCAGCAAGCATTACGGTGTTCCATGCCTTCTGCTTCACGACATAGAAAAGCAAGGCGGTCATCCATCACAAGCCGGAATGAAGGCCTTTGCAAAGCAAGTTGTAGATTTCCTAAAAAAGAACAAATAAACGAAAAAGACTCGCAATCTACTGAGTTTTCAGTACGATCGCGAGTCTTTTTTCTACCCTATCGACTTTGGATAAAGAACAGATTTACGCCTATAACACTCACCACAGCTCCGGTTATCTCCAGCACCGTAATTTTCTGATTAAACAGCAGATACGCAGGAAGAAGAATGAAGACTGGCGCAAGAGCCATAATTGTCTGAGCCACTCCCGTGCTGGTGTATAAGGTTGCCATGAGCGAAAGACTCACTCCTATTACAGGGCCGAACATACAGGCCGAGAAAGTGAAAATCATAGCCTTGCCATTGCGTACGGCGTTGTTTATGCGCGTATATCCGCTTCGCGAGAAGAAGAACAACGCCACCGTAAATCCAACAAATCCCATAATAGCCCTTATCATGGTTGATGCAACGGGCATCATCATTCCCAAAGACGCATTGTTTGCCTCGAGCGACTGCTGATAAAACTGCATTCCGTACTTGCTCAAAACCAAGCCTACGCCCTGCCCCGTAGCAGCCGCCAGTCCGTAAAGCAATCCAACCAAAGGAAGTTTCAGTTTAACCTTGTTATCCTCGTTCTTTCCGAAGATGGACATGGCAATACCGGCTATCGTAACAATCATGCCGATGATGGCCGTGTCTGACATCTTCTCGTCAAGTATAGCCCAGGCAGCTACGGCTGCCACCGGTGCGGCAACGGTCATGAGCAACTGTCCAAAGCGTGAACCTATTGATATATAGCACTTAAACAGACAATAATCGCCCAAAACATAGCCTACAAATCCCGACAGACTGAGCCAAAGCCACGTATTTGCATCGGCATACACCGGATAAGGCTTTCCTACTGTAAGCCAAAGGATTAAAGCCAAAAAGAACAACGACATCGACATTCTTACCACGTTTAGCGTAAGACTGCCGATTTTCTTCGATGCCAATTCTGAAAAAATAGCGCTTGCCGTCCACGATACCGCAACGAGTATCGATATAATTTCGCCTAAATACGTCATATTTTACCTCTAATTTTTGCGTTTGTACATGTTGTATAATCTAATCTCGAAAAAAGAGGACTCTCCTATTCCTCTATCCTCTCATTTTTAGTGCGGCAAATATATTGCAATTTGATATCATGGCAAAGAGTTTTTGCAGAAATCTTCATCGTGCAAGATGTTTTGCAAAGCATAATCCTCCGGCACAAAAACACCTATTTATTTGGTGCTTAGCAATTATTGAGTTATTTTTGCACGAAATTTTATTTTAATCATGAGCAATTTAATAATCATCGCACTTGCCCTGCTTGTACTGTTTATTGTCTGGAAGATTGCAAAGGCAATAATAAAGTGGGCTATAATAATCGTAATAATCGCAGTTGTGGCTTATCTGTTGCTACACGGCGGCGCGGCGTAAAATCAAGAAAATAAGGTAAAAACAATATATGGTAAGTATTGACGGACTAACAGTTGAGTTTGGAGGCACATGCCTTTTTAAAGATGTATCATTCCAGATAAACGAGAAAGACCGCATAGCCCTGATGGGCAAGAACGGAGCCGGAAAGAGCACGATGCTGAAGATTCTGGCCGGAGTAAGACAGCCTACGCGAGGCAAGGTCTCTGCTCCGAAAGACTGCAACATTGCGTACCTTCCGCAGCATCTGATGACAGAGGACGGACGAACCGTTTTTGAGGAAGCATCGCTGGCTTTCTCGCATCTGAAAGAGATGGAGAAAGAGATTGACGAACTCAACAACCAACTCGCCACTCGCACCGACTACGAGAGCGATGATTATATGCAGTTGATAGAGAAAGTTGCAGCGTTGAGCGAGAAATTCTACGCCATCGACATGACTCACTTTGAGGAAGATGTTGAGAAGACTCTCATCGGTCTCGGATTCGAGCGCAAGGATTTCAACCGACAGACAAGCGAGTTCAGCGGCGGATGGAGAATGCGCATCGAACTGGCAAAACTTCTGCTTCAGAACCCCGACGTGCTTCTGCTTGACGAGCCTACAAACCACCTCGACATCGAGAGTATCGGATGGCTCGAAGACTTCATCATGCAGAGCGGAAAAGCCGTTGTTGTAATCAGCCACGACCGCAAGTTCGTCGATAACATCACAACCCGCACCATCGAGATTATGTGCCAGCGCATCTACGACTACAAGGTCAACTACTCGCAATATCTCGAACTGCGCAAGGAGCGTCGCGCACAGCAGCAAAAGCAGTACGAGGAGCAGCAGAAGATGATTGCCGAGACGAAAGACTACATCGAGCGTTTCAAGGGCACATACTCAAAGACAAATCAAGTTCAGAGCCGCGTAAGAATGCTCGAGAAACTCGAACTTGTTGAGGTTGACGAGGAGGATACATCGGCACTTAATCTGAAGTTCCCACCTTCGCCACGAAGCGGCACTTATCCTGTGCAGATGGAAGGTGTTGGCAAGAGTTTCGACGACAAGGTTATCTTCCAAAACTGTAACCTGACCGTTGAGCGAGGCAACAAGATTGCCTTTGTAGGACGTAACGGCGAAGGAAAATCGACCTTGGTAAAGTGCATCATGGGACAGTTGAAGCACGATGGCGTTATCACCATCGGTCACAACGTGAAAATCGGTTATTTTGCGCAGAATCAGGCATCGCTTCTGAACGAGGAACTCACTATATTCCAGACAATTGACGATATTGCGAAGGGTGATATCCGAACCAAGATTCGTGACCTCCTCGGCGCATTCATGTTTGGCGGAGAAATCAGCGAGAAGAAGGTCAAAGTGCTTTCGGGAGGAGAGCGCACGCGACTGGCTATCCTCAAGCTTCTGCTCGAGCCTGTTAATCTGCTCATTCTCGATGAGCCTACTAACCACCTCGACCTGAAGACGAAAGACATTCTGAAACAGGCACTTATCCACTACGACGGAACGCTGATTGTGGTAAGCCACGACCGTGATTTCCTCGACGGACTGGTAACAAAGGTGTACGAATTTGGTAATCAGAAGGTTCGCGAGCATCTTTGCGGAATCTACGAATTCCTCGAGACAAAGAAGATGGAAAATCTTCAGGAACTTGAGCGCAAGAAAGCATAAAGATGCTGAAAATCTGAAATATAGCACTAAAATCAAATAGCAATGTCTGCCAATCTCCCGCACAAAGGGATGTCGGCAGACATTTTCTTTTCTTGTGCTCTTTGAGTATTGGTTTGTATTTTTCTCATATAATGGGAATTTTATTTCCTCTTGTGCCTTAATGTTATGACTACAATCTCGGGCCATGCTCCGAAGCGGAACGGGTAGACTACTCCACCTACGCCCGTGCTTACATAAAGCCATCGCTTGTCCTCGTTGTACCAGCCGCCCCAGTCGGGATAAATGAACTTGGCTGGCGACAGGCCGAACAGCTCGATCTGCATTCCGTGGGTGTGGCCCGAAAGCTGCAACTGAATGTCTGTGCTGTCGAGCACCTCTCTGCGCCAATGTGTAGGGTCGTGGCTGAGCAGAATCTTGAACATCGGCTTGTTCAGTCCCTCGGTAGCCTTCGGAAGGTCGGCCAGAGCCGGGAAATGCGGATTTCCGTCGTTCTCAACGCCAATCAGGGCGATAGAGTCCTGCCCTCTCCTGATTATTGTGTGCTGGTTCAGAAGCCACCTCCATCCTTGCTTGCCCATGCGGTTCTGCAAGTCGAGGATGTTGTCTTTTCGCTTTCTTGCCGACTCCCAGTAGATGTATGTAGAATAGTCGTGGTTGCCCATTATGGCGTAGATGCCGTCTTTCGCCTTGATGCCTTTCAGCCTGTAGTCAAATCCTTCAAGCTCGGCTGCCCTGTTGTTTACGATGTCGCCGGTGAATACTACCAAGTCGGCATTTGTTTCGTTAAGTCTGTTGCGCAGCTTTTCCGGAACATCCTCGGCATAGAGCCTGTATGTGCCCATGTGGAGGTCGGAAAACTGGGCTATGCGGTAGCCGTCGAAACTTTCGGGAATGTCTTCGTGGCAGATTTCCACTTCTTTTATGACGATGTGTCTGAAGCCGTAGACAACGCCGCCTATTATCATGCAGAATCCGATGAGCGACGGAATGACAGCATAGGTGTACGGATGCCAGAATCGGCTCTTGCGGATGGCTGGCTTGTAGTTGGCGTACCATTGCTGGAGTGCGTACAGCAGGCAGAAGCATATCTTCGGACCTATGTCTGCTATCCACAGAATTGTGTATGTCTCGGAAAATATCTGTTGTTCGAGCAGCAGTCCCTTTTCTTCCCAGTCGATATTGCATGTCAGAATTAGGAGTGAGACGGCGAGCAATACGCATGGTGTCCACCACAGAACGCGCAGGGGAATTTTTTGTGTCTTGCGTTTTACAAAGACTTTGTATATGATGATGTCCGGAACAAAAATCGAGGCTAATATTAGAGGTAATAAAGTATATAGCATGGGGTGTCTATTTTTTTCTGTGCAAAGGTAATAAAAGTTATTCTGAGGCTTTGAAAAACGATGTATAAATTTTTCGTGAGATCGAAACTTTGTTTCTGACTTTGTGCCGATTGGGTTCTGACGTGATTGGCTGGGTTGTAGCAGAATGTAAAAGAACGATAAGGCTTGTTGCAACCAACGGAATCTATTTAACGTTTTACAGATGATTCGGTTTGGCTGACAAATGCAAAAAAAAGTGCCAACTTCACAGCCGGCACTTTACTAAAAATGAGAGGTTAAATTATAACGTAAAAATGAACATGTATACAATATTGTGTATCAGTTTAGAAACTGATGTCGAATCCAATTCCGAGCACGCGGTTTGTGCGTGTGAAACTGTTTGAACCTGCAAGCGAGCCAGAGTTTACAAGGGCTGTTTTTGCAGCCTGTGCTGCCATTGCTCCCTTTTCCTCGCTTTCTGTCAGTTTGGCAACTACTGGGGCGATGATGCCAGCTGCTACTGCCGACTGGTTGTTAAAGTCGTTAGTTGTGGCAGTTATATAGTCGCCATAGTTTGTCTGGAAGTATGCAAGGTTCAGCTTCATGTTCTCCTTCAGCTTTATGCCAACGCCAACTCCGAAAGTCCAAGAGCTTACGTTGAAACTGATGTCCTCCATGTAGTCGTCGGTAAAGTCGTAGCAAGTCTTCTGGAAACCGCAGCTTGCCTGAATTGTCTTGTTTATGTCGTACTCAACACCAGCAAGATACTCGTTTGTGTCTCCTCCGAGCTTCTGCTCGTGGTGCTCGTACATGTGTCCGGCCTTGTCGAAGAAGTGATGCCATCCGGCCGATACTCTGAGCGACGGGATAATCTCCCATTGTGCTCCAACTGTGAGCAATGCCGGAGAGTCGTCCTCAACCTTCTGTCCGTCCTTGTATTTTGCCAGAACTGCTATGTTTTCGGCGCTTGCGCTATTTGCCGACTTGTTGTGCAGTCTCATACGAGTCTTGAACTCGTATTTTGCCGCAAAGTTGAAGTTACCAACCTTATAGTCAACGCCCAGAATCGGAGCGAATCCGAGCCCCCATTGGTCGCAGTTCAAAGTTACATCTTCTGTTGCCGTTCCGAGAGCCTGATACAAAACAGCCTTTGTGTAGGCATCCTTTGCCTGTTCGACATATTGGGCAGCTTCAGAAAATTTGTTCTCTGCCATAGCTACCTTAGCCTGTTCTGCTGCAGCTCCGTATGCCTGTGCGCTTGCAATCGAGTAGTTCTTGAAAGTCTCGGATGCTGGCAACCAGTTGTCGCCAACCTTTACCTGAATGTCGCGCACATATCCGTAGTAGTTAGATGTTCCGTACAATCCGCGGACGCCTGCGTAGACGCTCAGGTTATCGTTTATCTTGCGTGCCGCGCCAAGTGTAAAACCGTAGTAATACTGGCGTCCACGCATGTAAGTATCCATTTTGTAGCTGTCGATGAGCGGCATACCTTCTATTGTGCCCAATCCCATTCCTTCAGCCATCGATGGCAATGAACGAGACAACAAAGGAAGCATGGCTACCGTACTCTCGAACGAGCCGAGACCCTTGTCGAACTCACATTTACCGCCTCCGCCTGTTATGGCAAAGTTGAACTGAAAACTCCAGTTGGCTTTGTTGTATGCAGCTTGGAGCGATGGCACAATCGGCGCATCGGCCTTGCCTCTGTATTTTTTTGTCGTGCCTGTATTTCCGTCGCCATAGACAAATGGTCCGAATGTAGAAGTTACATCGCGTGTCTGATGTGCGTTCTGTATGTTTACAGACAAGTGAAAACCGTCGTTCATAAATGCAACTCCCGCAGGGTTGCTCACCACACCGTCAATAGCTATCGCTGCATCTCTCGAAGGGTTTCGAAGAAATGCTACATTCTGGTTTGTATTCGTTAACAGACCTCCAGCGAATGTTGCAGCAGATACTCCAAATAACAAACCGTTAGTAAATAACAATCTTTTCATCTTTTTTGTTCATAAAATTCTAAAATTCGTGTGCAAAGATAACATTAAATTTATAATATACAACAAGAAATGAAAAAAAATGTCTACCTTTGCCATCATTTAAATATTAAACGAATATTGATGCATATAGTTGAGATTCCATCGTTTTTTCCGCCCTACGGAGGAGAGTTCTGTCTCGATCAGGCAAAGGCACTCAGTTCGTTCGGTCATACCGTGCGGATAATCAGCAACGTGCAGCTTTCTGTAAAGAAAGGCATTGCCGATTTCTGTCTGTATTCCTACGGCCGTAAATGGATGGAAATGGATGGCGTTAGCGTTTACTATTCGTACACGCGAGGCATTCCGATGATGATTAAGCCGAATGTTGAGAGATGGGTAAAAACGGTAAGGCAGATGTTTGACGACTATGTGCAGAAATATGGCTGCCCCGACATCATACATGCCCATTGCGCCCATTGGGCTGGCTATGCGTCGATGCTCATAGGCCATGACTACGGAATACCTTATGTTATAACAGAGCATCTGTCAAGCTATAATTTTACGACCGAGATTGCCAAAACTGGCGGATGCGGTTCGTGGGAGATTCCGTTGATACGGAAGGCATACGCCGAGGCGAGTATCGTCCTGCCCGTGGCTGCCGAACTTACAGACAACCTCGCTCCTATTTTTGGAAAGGAGTATCGCTGGAAGGAGATGCCCAACGCCATAGATACTGATTTCTATGCCTATCGCAAGCGCGAGGACTGGTGGATTTCGGCAAAGCCGTACAGGATTGTGTGCCTTGCCAATTTCATTCCGCTGAAGGGATACGATATTCTTCTTCCTGCGTTCAAGGAATTCTGTAAGAAACACAAAAACAGCCGTTTGGATGTGTTGGGCTTTGGGACAGATTCGGAAGAAATGCAGAAGATGATAAGGCGGTTCGGGGTAGAAAACGTGCATTGCTACGGTCGTGTTGGGCGCGAAAAGGTAAGAGAGGTGCTTTACGAAAGCAATCTTCTGGTTCTGCCAAGCCGTTCGGAGGCTCAGCCCCTTTCCCTTCTCGAGGCCATGAGCACTGGAATCCCAGTTGTGGCAACGGAGGTAACTCCGCGCAGCCTGCGCATAGAGGGCGGCTGTACGGTTGTGCCAACAGACGATGTTAAGGCTTTGGCCGATGCCATGGAGAAGGCATGTGAAAATGTTGATTTCGACGGCT
Organism: Bacteroidaceae bacterium; assembly: GCA_017617315.1. Taxonomy (GTDB): domain Bacteria; phylum Bacteroidota; class Bacteroidia; order Bacteroidales; family Bacteroidaceae; genus Ga6A1. Next base: position 185,279 of record JAFZWM010000030.1, on the reverse strand, counting down.
TTGCAGTCTCTCAGAACGTTCGTCAGATTGCATCGTACGATGTTCTGGCAAACAAACTCGACATGATTTTTACGGACATAATTAAAAATCGGAAATGAGCACTCTGGTAAGCGTAATCATACCTTATTATAATATTGACGATAATTTGCTTCGCGGATGTCTGGAAAGCGTTGTGAGCCAGGATGTTCTGGTCGATGAGGCTGAATATCTACTCATCGACGACGGCTCGGCTAAAAGTCCGGAAGCAGTTCTCAAGGATTTTCCTTCGGCAAGGTATATCCGACAGGAAAACAAGGGACTTGGAGGGGCGCGAAACACAGGAATAGATGTGGCTCGCGGCGAATATATAATGTTCGTAGACTCGGACGATACGATTGCAGACGGAGCGATGAAATACATCGTTGAATGGTGTAAAAGTGCCGATTCGGCAGACATTCTGACATTTGGCCTGCGATATACTTCTGCCCCATCGCATCACGGCAGTTTTAAGGCTGGCAATCGCGTTGTGAAAAGCGTTGAGGATTATCTCGAAACCACAAATCTTAGGGCTTCGGCATGTCTTTACGTTTTCAGACGCTCGTTGCTCGATGCCCATTCACGCTGGGAAAAACTGCGTTTCAAGGAGCATTTCCTGCACGAGGACGAACTTTTTACGCCGCAGCTTGTGGTGAGGGCAAAGACTATCTGCATTTCCGATTCTGTTGTGTATTTTTACTACAAGCGGAGCGGCTCAATTACCACAAAATCAGATGGTGAGCATCTGCAAAGGCGCATGGAGAACCTTAAAGAGACCATCGGCTTGCTATACAGTTTGTGCAATTCGCAGTCAGAAGCCCGACTTCTTGAAAGAAAAATCCGTCAGCTTTCGTTCGATTGGGTTGCCGGAATGATTTTCCACGGTGTGGATGACGACTATTTGAACAATGCGCTTATCTGGTTGAAAAAGAAAGACTTATATCCTTTTAATCAGAAAGACTGTTCTGCCTCTTTGAGGATATTGTATTTCCTGACAAACCGGAATTGGGGGATAAAAATTTTGCACGTTTTTCTGCCTGCTATACAGAGGATTAAGCCCGTTTTTTGAGACGGACAAACGCCTTTCGGACGCATAGAAGAGTCTTCCATAACATTTTGCATTTTAATGCTTGGCGCAGAAACTTGGTCTTTGTATCTGTTTGTATATGAAGACTTTGTATTGTATTGTCAAAATCAGCCAAAAGTTCGGGTTTGTTCGTTCTGAAAACGTGCATTATCAAAGCGAAAGCCTTTATTCTCAAACATTCGTTCAAGGCCGTGGCGTCAATGCCGTATTTTTCGGCAAGATACGATGTCAGTTTTGCCATTCGCCTTACAAAATGAAACTGCTTCACCTCATCGACGTTGTTCGACAGGGAGTCGTGCCCAACTGAATAGTTTTGTGTTACGTCGGGAATGTAGGCGACCTTTCCTCTTGACGCGAGAACCGAGAAGATAGGCATGTCCTCGCAAGGCAAATTTTTGTTACGGAACAGAGCCGTATCTTCTTCGTAGCCTTCAAGAAGAGGCTTCATTCTGAACATTGTGGATTGTATCATCATCGGGACTTTCGGGCAGATGATGTCTTGAAGCATCGCCTTGCCGTCCTTGATGTAAGCCTCGGGTTGATAGCCCAGCGGAGTGCTTGCCACACCCGTATTCTCGTTGTACACGGCATATCCGGTATGCGCCAGAGTAACGTCGGGATGTTCGTCCATAATCGTTCTGAGCTTTTCGAGTTTGTATTCATCAACCCAAAAATCATCACCGGCACAATCTGCCATGTACTTGCCGCGGCATGCCATAAGACAGTCGAAATAATTGTTCAGAAGTCCTTTGTTTGGCGAGTTTCTGAAAAGAGTAATCTTGTCGGGATATTGCTCGGCATATCGGGCGCAAATCTCCCCCGTATTGTCGGTTGAGCAGTCTTCTCCGATTATTATTTCGAACGGAATGCTGCACTTCTGCATCAGTATTGAGTCGAGTGCGCGCGCTATATATTCTTCTTGATTGTAGGTTATGACCACAACCGAAATTATATCTTCCATGCTCTTTTCTTATGGTTTGAAGGTGTTTACGGCATTTACAATCTGCTCAATCTCACTTTCTGTCAGAAGTGGCGACATTGGCAGACTAAGTTCCTCGTTATGAATCTTTTCTGTTATCGGAAGACTGAGGTTTGCGTATTCCTTGTAGGCTTCTTGCCTGTGGAACGGAATAGGATAATGGATTAACGTGCTTATTCCGTTGGTTTTCAGATGCTTCTGAAGCTCGTCGCGATGGCTGCATCTTATCGGATAGATGTGGAAAACGTTGCGCTCATCGCCCGAAAAATCGCGACATACATTGATGTATGGTAGAGTCACAAACTGGCTGCTGATGCCTTTTGTAAAGGCTTCTGCCACCCTACGGCGTGCTGCATTGTCCTTGTCGAGTCGTTTCAACTTTACCGAAAGAACGGCAGCCTGAATCTCGTCGAGACGGCTGTTTATGCCTTTGTATTTGTTTACATACTTGCGTTCCGAACCGTAGTTTGCCAGTTGGCGTACGGTTGCAGCAAGAAGTTCGTCGTTGGTTGTTACCGCGCCGCCATCGCCCAAGGCTCCGAGATTTTTTCCGGGATAGAAGCTGAATCCTGAGGCATCGGCAAGGCAGCCTACTTTTCTGCCGTCGTATAAAGCTCCGTGAGCCTGAGCGCAGTCGTCTACAACCTTCAGATTATGCTCTTGCGCGATTTTTGTGATGCTTGCCATATCGCAGCATCTGCCGTAAAGATGTACCGGCATGATGGCTCTGGTGCGGCTGGTTATAAGTCCCTCAATCTGCTTGACATCAATAAGATAGTCATCTAATGTAGGCTCGCATGCAACAGACTTTAGCCCTGCCCTTGTGATGGCAAGGATTGAGGCGATATAGGTGTTTGCCGATACGATAACCTCGTCGCCATCGTTCCAGCCCAGAAGATGCTTGTATGCCGTGAGAATGAGCGTGAGGGCGTCCAGACCGTTGCCCACTCCGACGCAATATTTGCAGTTGCAATAGTCGGCAAATTCTTGTTCAAAAATCTTTACGCTCTGCCCTTGCAGATACCATCCGCTGGCGACAACATTCTGTATGGCTGCCGACATTTCGGGTTCAAACGAATCTGAAATCTTCTTTAAGTCGAAAAATTTTATTTCTTGAGCCATTCTTTATTTACAGATTTATCTTGTACATGTCGTAGCAAACGGCTCTTCCGCCGAATCCTTCTTTCTGGAACAGAAGGCCTTCGTTGAGAACCTTGCCGCCTTGCTCAGTAGAGATGCCGAAATCGAAATACGGGACATCCGGGTACACTTCGTTTATCAGATGATAGAATAGAAGGTCGAGCGCGCCGTTGTGCTTTGCTTCATCGTTGGCGGCTATGTATTGCGCATGTGCCACCATCTTGCTTAGGAAGACCAATACGCCGGCACAAATCTTGCCTTCCGGGTTTGCCACGGTGTGCAGAATTATGTTCCTGCGGAATCTTGAAGAAAGTAGCGACAACTCTTCGTAGCTGTGTACCGGATGAGTGCCGTGACAGTTTGTCAGCACATCGTCGAGAACCGTCCAATAGTCTTTCAGACCTTCCAAATCGTCATCTTTCACTTCGTAGTTGCTTAGCATGGCTTTCTTCATGCCTCGCTTTCGGAGGGTTCTGAAAGGCAGTTTGTTGTCTTGGCTTATGGTACACGAAATCTGACGCGAAACAAGTTGCGCTCCGACTTTGAAGAGGGCGTACAAATCCTCTTCGCTCGGATAGCTTGCGTATATGTGCGGATATGGCTTGTAAATCCATGCCACGGCATTATATTGCTCTTTGAAATATGGGCAGAGAGCCTTGAAGATGTCGAGCATCTTGGCGCCCGTCATGTCGTTGTGTGTGATGATGCCGCCGTATGTTAACCCTTGATGACTCCAGATTGTGGCAGATTCCTTGTCGAAATTGGCAGGCGCAAGGGCAAGCAGCTTGCCGTCGGCGTAAATCATTACGGACGCATCGCAGAATCTATCTTTGTGATAGTCAAGATAGTTGCGGTTTAGCAGGAAGGTGGCGTTTCTTGACGAATCGACAAAATCGTTCCATTCGTCAAAGTGCCCGTTTGTGTATCTTACAATACTAATCCCTTCCATACAACTGCTTAAATTTTTGATAGTCATGTATATAGCCAACTTCGCTGTATTCTTCCGAAGCCATCACGACAAGTACAGTATTTTCTTTAAACTCAGTCAAGTCTGCCCACACGTTTGGCGGAATTACAAGTCCGATGTTTGGCTTGTCGAGAACAAATTCCAGTTGCTCCTTTCCGTCGTCGGTCTTTATCTTTACGCTTCCGTTTATGGCAAAGACTACTTCTGCATTCGTCTGGTGCGCGTGTCCGCCCCTGTCCTTGCCTTCGGGAACTTTGGTTGTCCAGAAAACCCTTTTCACCTCGAACGGAATATGTTTCAGCCCCTCAAGAAAGCAGAGGCTTCCTCTTTCATCAACAATTTCTGGTATTTCTAAAGTCTGTACTTGCATTTTTGATAAATTGAGAAGCAAAAATATATAAAATAATCGAGAAATGGAAATAAACTGATGTAAGAGGTGTCAGATTCTGACTAATCCCGATACGAAAAGATATACCGCCAGTCCAATCAAGATGTTGATTATAAGCGTGATGATGACTTTCTTCTCAAGCCTGAAGCCGTATTTTACAGAGCACCATGCCACAACGATGATGAAGTCGAAGATGGCGGAGATGGTGATTGCCAGTCCCGTTCCGGTAAGCCCCATCATGCTGTAGCCTACGAGCATGGATGCGAGGAAGAATATGTCGTAAGATATTTCGAGAATCAGATATGCACGACTTTCACCCTTTGCAAGGTTGAGATATGCTACCGGAAGCGTTACGGAGCGCAGATACAGATTGAGGGCGGCAAGCTGCAACATTCCGGTTATGACGAGAAACTTCTGGCTGAACAGAAGTTGCAAGCACCACGGCATCAGGAACATAAAGGCTATCACGCCCGGAGAGATGATAAGAAGTGATACAAAAGCCTGATTGTTAACCACTTTATTGAATCTTTCGGCATCTTTGTTTACGGCAGACAGACGCGGAAAATAATCGCTCTCCATTGCCGAGAAAACCATTCCGGCATAGTTTACAACTATCAGATAGCCTGCGTTGTAGAGTCCTACGGTATCGATGTCGGCAAGTTTCAGAAGGGCTGTACGCAGGCAGACTTCGGTAAGCGATGTGGCGCACATTCCGATTACGAAGGCGATGCCGAGCTTTATCATCGGCTTTCCTTCGCCAATAACTCCCCTAACCTCGATTTCTACGGTATTTTCGGCCTTGCCCATGTACCACGGAAAACGCTCAATACCTGTTATTTCTCTTATCTTCTGCGGGACAAAAACAGGAAACTCCTGAAACGAGAAATGTGTTGCCGCCGCCATCGTTATAAAGCCCATGGCAACAATCGAAGGCATAATTCCCTTCATGCCAAGGAAATAGTACATTGGCAGAACGACGATGAGCGACACAACAACCATCGCCACGGATGCGTATGCCATCTCGCGAATCTTGCGCACGCCCTTCAAAATGCCCATCTCTACTGCCGAAACAATCCCGAACGGAACAGCAAGGCTCAGCAGGCTGATATGTATGCTATGATACAGGTCGTTGAACAGCAGATAGCTGAACAGGGGTGACAAAGCAACTCCACACGCAAGTCCGAAGAGCGACGAGATGATTGTCCAGCCGCGCACAACGGTTATGTATCTAAGCAAGGCTTCGCGATTGTCCTCTTCGTAAAGTTCAGAAATGTGCTTTACCGCGCTGAACGAGATGCCCAGATTGCTCACGTTGTTGAGCAGGTTTACGATGTTGTTGTAAAGCGAGATAAGGCCCATTCCGGCTGGTCCTAAAAGAATTGCCACGACCTTGTTCCTAATCAGGCCGGACAAGATGCTAAGTCCCTGAAGTCCGCCGAACAGACTTATTGATTTGGCTATATGTTTTTTGTCGGAATCTGTTTTCATTACAATTTTACGAGTCCGCAAAAATACAATTTAATGCACAAAAAATATTATCTTTGCAAAAAATAATTTTTTAAGATGAAGCACATAATACAAACGCTTACCGCAATTTACGTTCTGCTTGCACTATGCTCTTGTGGAAGTAATACTTTAACAAACAATGATAAACCTATTGATAGTTTGAATTTTAAATACGCGAAATACATAAAGGTATATCGTTATGAAAACTATCGGAAGGCTGTGCTTGCAAACCCTTGGAAGGAAGGTGCGGTTCTGCATACATACATCATTCCAAACGATTCGACGGTAGATGTGAGCGGAGTTGATGGAACGGTTGTAAGAAAGCCGAGCGAGAGGGCTGCAATCTTCAGCAGCGTGCATTGCGGACTGCTTAGCATGCTTGGCGAGCTTGACAGAATCGGCGGCGTTTGTGATGCCCAGTATATGAATCTGCCGGAAGTTCAGGATCTTATACAAAACGGAAAAATAAAGGATTTCGGCAACGGAATGAACCCGAATATAGAGCAAATTATAACCAACAAGACCGATTTGCTGATGGTTTCGCCTTTCGAGGGCAACACAAGTTACGGAAAGATTGAGCAGATTGGAATCCCGATTATTGAGTGTGCCGACTATGCCGAGGTTTCTGCCATTGCGCGAGCCGAATGGATGCGCTTCTACGGCATTCTTTTCGGGTGCGAGAAAAAGGCCGATTCGCTTTTCTCGGTTGTCGAGAAAAACTATTTCGCCCTAAAGCAGAAGGTTGCAAAGACCAAGAAAAGACCGACGATTCTTGCCGGCTTGATGTATCAGGGCGTGTGGTACACTCCGGGAGGCAATAGCACCAATGGCCAGCTGTTTGGCGATGCCGGATTTGACTATCCGTTCAAGCAGCAGACGGAGATGTCCAAGCCGCTCTCGTTCGAGCAGGTTCTGTCGAAATCGAAGGATGCCGACGTGTGGGTTGTCTATCACGACTCGCCTTTCTCGTACCGCCAGATGCTCGGCGAGAATGCAAAATACAGCCAGTTTAAGGCTTTTGCCAACAGAAAGGTCTACAACGCATCGACAAGCGAACTTATTTATATCGAAGCCCCTTTCCGCCCCGACATCATGCTGAAGGATCTCGTAAGCATCTCGAACCCTGACTTGGTGGAAAAAGGCTATTCGCCACGTTATTACAAACCTGTTTCTGAGTAAAATTATGGATGGATATATAGATGATTACATAAAGGCAATCAGAAGAAACGAAGTCAGAGATTTTTTCTTTGGCAAGGGCGAGTATTATTTCTATAATGATAGTGATGGAAAGCGTTTACATTATTTGTCTTTTAATAATTGTATAGAAATATTGGGAGAACAAAATTTGTATAATCGTCTGTCAAGTGATTATATTGACATTCTCAAAGACAATGATGTAACATTGCAGGAGTTTTATGACCTTTTAATGTTTGTGGTATTATATTACCGAAATGCATTATTTTGCTATGAACCAGACTGCTATCATTTTGAATGGGTATATCCAGAGAAACTGACAAGACTTTTTAATGTGAATTATGAAAGGTTGAAGAACGAAGGCGATACAAAAGAAATAGGTGAATTTCTACATGAGTTGAAAGAATATAATGTAGACCTATTAAATTACGATAGGGTTAATGTGATAGGAAGTAAGACCGTCCTTCCTCGTGTCCCAAGAACGACAGAAGGCGAATTTGTTGTACCCGACGGTATTGTGAGAATTCCCGACTATGCTTTTGCCGAATGTGATAAAATAACTTCTGTCGTAATGCCCGATACGGTGGAAAGTATAGGAGCTTATGCTTTTACTGGATGCACAAGTTTGAAAAAAATCAGACTGTCTGAAAATCTGACTTTTGTAGGACGCAACGCTTTTGGTGAAGGAATTTCTTTAGGATGTGATGATGTTCCAGCATGTGGTCTTGAAAGTATTTATATCCCGAGAAAAGTAAATAAAATTATAGATTTTGATACTTTTTCAAAATGTATGTCTTTAAAGAGCATTGAGGTAGATAGAGAAAACCCTTATTATGCCAGCTATGATGGGATTCTTTATACAAAGGATATGAAAAGTTTGATAATTTGTCCGTGTGGAAAAACTTCAAAAGTTGTCGTCCCATCGTTTGTAACAGAATTAAAGCCCTATTGCTTTAAGAAATGTTTGAAAATAGAAATTCTGTATATACAATATGGAGTAAAAAAGATGCATTCTCGGTCATTGGCATATTGCTCAGGACTTAAGGAAATACATATTGGTATTAAGGAAAATATAGAACAAATAGTTTCCGAAAATCTCTTGTTCTATGCAAAAATAAGTGAACACTGTGTCCTTTACGTTCCCAAAGGAACAAAAGATATATACAAGAAGGTGTTGTTTGAATCAAAGGACATTAATATTATAGAAGAAGATGTTTAACGATATGAAGTATAAGCCACTATCCAGCACCACGTTAAAATTCGCCCTTACCGGCTTGTTGCTCGCCGTTCTGTTTGTGCTGAATCTGTTTGTCGGTTCGGTAAACATTCCTTTTGGCGACATCGTAGACATCCTGTTTAAAGGGCGATGCGACAACGAGGCATTTACGTTCATCGTTCTGCACTCGCGAATGCCACAGGCGGTTACGGCTCTGCTTTGCGGCGGCTCGCTTGCCGTTGCCGGACTTATGTTGCAGACAACCTTTCACAACCATCTTGCCGACCCTTCTATTCTCGGCATCAGTTCGGGGGCGAGTCTTGGCGTGGCGGTAGTGCTGTTGTGCTTTGGCGGAACAACGCTCGCCATCGTTGGCAAAGGCTGGGTTGTGATTATCGTGGCTGCCTTGCTCGGCTCTATGCTTGTGCTCGGCATTTTGCTTCTGCTTGCTACGTTTATTACCAACGAGTTGCTTCTGCTCATAGTGGGCATCGTAATAAGCTTTCTCACCTCTTCGTGTATCACGCTTCTTAATTATTTTGCCAACGAGCAAGGCGTTCATTCGTACATTCTTTGGGGAATGGGCAGTTTTGGTAGCGTAACCACCGAACAGCTACCCATTTTCGTTGTCTTCACCACCGTCGGGTGGATTCTGTCTGTTGCGCTTGTAAAGCCGCTCAACGCCTTGCTTCTGGGCAATAACTATGCGCGCAATCTGGGCGTGAACATAAAGTTCACCTATCAGTTGCTGCTCGTTGCCACGGGACTTCTTACAGCGGTTACGACGGCTTTTAGCGGTCCAATCTCGTTCATCGGACTTGCCGTGCCGCATCTGGCGCGCATCGCCTTACGTTCTTCTCATCACAACACGCTTCTGCCCTATACGCTTTTGTGCGGAAGTACGATAGCTTTGTTTTGCAATTTCCTATGCGTTCTGCCGGGCAAAGGCACAACGTTGCCCGTTAATGCTGTAACGCCGATAATTGGAGTGCCCGTAATTCTGTACGTCATTTTCAGCGGATACAAAAACCGCATTTCGTTGTCGCTGGGCAAGTCGGCTTCCCGTTCTTCCGAAGATACGTACCGCGCCGGAATTCTTTCGGCCTCAAATCTTACTATCGGCTACGGAAAGAAGCTTGTTGCGAGCGACCTCAATCTTCGGTTCGAGAAAGGCGAACTCGTCTGTCTGCTTGGCAGAAACGGAGCCGGAAAATCGACTTTGCTTCGCACGCTTTCGGGATTTCTGAAGCCGATAAAAGGCTCGGTCTTTCTCGAAGAGAAAAATATAAACGGATTAACATTCAGACAGATAAGCAGATTTGTTGGAGTAGTTCTTACAGATAAGGTTCAGGTTGATAATATTACAGTTGAACAAGTCGTCTCGTTCGGACGACAGCCTCACACGGGATATTTCGGCAGACTTTCAAGTCGCGATAAGGAGATTGTTGAAGAGATGATTGCCAAGGTTGGACTTGCGCACAAACAACATTCATACTTTTCGGATTTGTCGGACGGAGAACGTCAGAAGGTCATGATAGCCAAGGCTTTGACGCAGGAATGTGAAGTTCTGATTCTCGACGAACCTACAGCCTTTCTCGACGAGCAGAGCCAGCTCGACATCATGCTTCTGCTAAAGCAGATTGCGCACGACGAGCATAAGCTTGTGCTTCTCTCAACGCATCAGTCGGCTCTTGCCAACGCTCATGCCGACCGCATCGTCAGAATCTGATTACTGAATCTCGCATTTCTCCTGATGAACCTCGTCCACGCCCTTAATTTCCGAGATGTTGCGTATAATGTGCTGCAACTCGTTGTACGAATGAACCGAGAAGACTATTGTGCAATTAACAATCTGGTCGATGGTCGTGGTTTTTAGGCTGATGATAGACAATTTCAGCACGTTTGTGATGCAGTCGATAAGGTCGCATAGCAGATGATAACGGTCTATTGCAATGATACTTATCTTTACCGGATAGAGCACGTTCTCGTCTTCCGAAAAATCTACCGAAACAATCGAGTCGCCGTCCTTCGAAGCAAGGCTGATGGCTCTCGAACAGTTGCGCCGATGAATGGTTATCAGTTTGGAATTCAGACATTTGAAGCCGATAAGCTCATCGCCCGGAAGCGGATTGCAGACCGTACATCGCTCATAAGTCTTGGCAACGGTATGCTTCTTAATGTATGAGTTTAAGAAACGCTTTGCCTTGTAAGTAAGAACGTGCTTAATCCAATCGTCTTGCGGATGGCAGTTCTCGTTTACGCCAATCTCAACGCAGTCGCCGCGCTTCAGAACCGTTTTTACCGAGCATACACGGCCGTTTATTCGTGCATATTGGGCATGTTCGCCAATTCGGTTGTGAATCTCGAACGCAAAGTCGAGCGCCGTGGCACGCTGTGGCAGAACAACCGGTCTGCCTTTAGGACTGAAGACCATTATGTCGTCGTTGTAGAACGAAGTTACCACGCTCTCGATGAAGCCGCCCTCCTGACTGTTGAGCGCGACATCTTTCAGAACCGACTTGAATTTTTCAATCCATTTGCGGATGTTGTTTTCCGTTCTGTCTGCCATTGCTCCAAGCTGCGAAGTGCGAATCATTCGCTCCGAACTGATGTGAATTTCTTCCCATGTTCCGTGGTCTGACAGCAGCTTTACATGAAAACTCTGGTAGCCGTTTTCTTTAGGAGAGTCGATATAATTGGCAATTCCGCCCGGTTTTTCCTTGAAAATATCGGTCAGAAGCGAGTAGATTTTCAGACAAGTGTTCTTCTCTGTTTCTGGAAGAATATCGGGGAAAACGATATGCGTTATATGTCTGTTCTCCAGATGCTTAAAATCCTTTCCGCTCTTTATCATCTTTCGCCAAAGGCTGTAAGGCATTCGGTATTCGGTATAGATGCGGAACGGAACTTTGTTTTTGTTGAGAATGTCGGAGATTTTGGAGTTGAAGTTTTGCAGCATCGCCTCGGATGCCGTCTTGTCTTGCTGAATGAGCGTTTCGAGCTTGTTGTATTCGTGCGGACATCGGTATCTGAAGCTCAGGTTTTCGAGTTCGGTCTTTACGCTGTACAGTCCGAGACGATTGGCAAGCGGAGCATAGAAATAATCCGTTTCGCCGGCAATTTTCATCTGTTTGTCGGGCTTCATGCTGCTAAGTGTGCGCATGTTGTGCATTCGGTCGGCAAGTTTGATAAGAATGGCGCGAATGTCGTACTGAACCGAGTCGAGCATCTGCTTGAAGTTGTCGAGCTGCTTTGACATCTCGTAGTTTGCCTTCTTCTGCTTTGTTACAACCTTTACGAGGAAGGCCACGTTGCTGCCAAACTGGTCTCTGATTTCGTCGATGGTGTATGGCGTGTCTTCCACCACGTCGTGCAGAAACGCTGCGCAAACGGTGTCGGTATCGAGTTGGAGTTCTTTAGCCACGATTTTTGCCACGGCTATGGGGTGAACAATGTACGGTTCGCCCGACTTGCGTTTCTGGCCGTAGTGTGCCTCGGCTGCAAGTCTGTACGAACTTATTACTTTTTTGATTTCCTGTTCAGTTGTCCCTCTTTCTTTTAATACCTTGAAAACTTCATCAGCTTTTTCTTGGATTTGGATATCAGTTATATGCTCCATAAAAATAATCTCTCTTACTGCGTGCAAAAATACATATTTTTTAAGAAATTTTAAGACTTTGAAAGAAAAAGCAGCGATGTTTTTTTATCAATTTTGCGTGTTATTAAATCTTCTGAATTTTGGATTAAAAACAACGATGTTATTTGCCTTCTATGAGTAGCTGATGATTCTTATCTTTCTAAATTTGTTGATTGGCTGCTGCTTCGTATAGAGTCGCATTCTCTTTCTCTCTTCTTTATTTCTTCCTCTGAAAATTGAAAGGTAACATGTAAGTTTATGAAGGTATAACTACGCACCTTCTGTCCGTTGTGGACGGCGCATTTCCATTTTGGCATCTCGTATATGATTGTTTTAAGTTCAGAATCTGTCAAATCCGAAAAGTTACGACGGACTCTCACATTCGAGATGCTTCCGTCTTTCTCCACAATGATTTGGGCGATAATATGCGCATGCGAATAGCAATGTGTGTCAGCCATTTTCTTGCTCAAATAACTCATCAAGTCCAAAGTGCCTCCTTCGTATTGTGCGGGAATTTCTGGTTTTAAATAGATGGAGTCAGAATCTGCAACCGTTTTACTTTTGCATAGTGTTGCAAATAACAGTAGTAAAAATAAGATGTGTACTTTTCTCATAAGAAAATGGTTTGTTTTTCTGCAAAGATATAAAAACGGATTTTCTTGCGAAAACATTATTTTAATTTCTGAATAAAAAGAAGGTTGACTCTCAGAAAAAAGAGGCAACCTTCTTTTTGATATTTTTTACAACGTTCCTTTGCTCGAAGGCAGCTGATACTTGTAGATGTCGCGTTTTACAGCCATCTTCAAGGCTCTTGCAAGGGCTTTGAAAGTGCCCTCAATCTTGTGATGCTCGTTGTCGCCTTCCGCTTTCACGTTAAGGTTCATCTTGGCGGCATCGCTAAGGCTCTTGAAGAAGTGGAAGAACATCTCGGTAGGCATCTCGCCTATCTTCTCGCGCTTGTATTCGGCATCCCAGATGAGCCAAGGACGGCCTCCGAAGTCGAGCGCAACGCTGCACAGACAGTCGTCCATTGGCAGACAGTAGCCGTAGCGCTCTATTCCGCGCTTGTCGCCCAAGCCCTTCAGAATACATTCGCCAAGAGCCAGACCGGTGTCTTCGATGGTGTGATGCTCGTCAACGTAGAGGTCGCCATTCACCTTTATGGTCAAGTCCATGCTGCCGTGCTTGCCTATCTGCTCAAGCATATGGTCGAAGAATCCGAGTCCGGTGTTGATGTCGCAAACGCCCGTTCCGTCTAGGTTCAGTCTTACGTAGATGTCGGTTTCCTTTGTTGTTCGCTTCACCTCGGCTATGCGTTCGCCGGCAAAGAGCAGTTCCGAAATCTTGTTCCAGTCCTCAACGTATGTTATTCCGTCGGCGTCCTGAGCCTTTGGCTTTGCAGCCGAGAAACTGTTCGAAGGGTCGCCCGACGTTAGGGCTGGATTGGCAAGAATCAGAGCTTTGCAGCCCAGATTTCGCGCCAACTGTGCGTCGGTCTCGCGGTCGCCAATAACGTAGCTTCCGGCAATATCGTACTCGTCGCTGTTGATGTATTCTGTTAGCATTCCGGTGCCGGGCTTGCGCATCGGCGAGTTGTCCTCGGGAAAATGCTCGTCAATGTGAACGGCATCGAACGTGATGCCTTCGCCCTTGAGCGACTGAAGCACGAAGTTGTGTATCGGCCAGAATTTCTCCGAAGGATTTGCCGGCGTGCCGAGTCCGTCCTGATTCGTTACCATCACGAACTTGAAGTCGAGATGCGACTTTATGAAACTGAGGTTGCGGAACATCTCGGGCACGAATTCGAGCTTGTCGAATGAGTCTATCTGCTCGTCGGCAGGCTCTTTTATCAGCGTTCCGTCTCTGTCTATGAATAGAATCTTCTGTTTCATATTATTTCAGCGCGTTTATCAGTTCGTTGTTTTCTTCGGGAGTGCCCACGGTTATTCTCAGACAGTTCTTGCAGAGAGTTATCTTGTTGCGGTTGCGCACAATTATACCCTTTTCTATCAGATAGTTGTATGTTGCGTTGGCATCCTTCACCTCGGCAAGAATGAAGTTTGCATCCGACGGATAAATCTTCTTGCAGATGCTAAGTTTGCCGAACTCCTCGATGAGTCTGCTGCGTTCAGAAAGGATAATCTTAACCCACTCTGCCACCTTCTCGCGGTTTTTCAGAATGTCGATTGCCTGTCTCTGAGTAAGGATATTCACGTTGTACGGATACTTTACATTGTTAAAGTAAGCGATGATTTCAGGACTTGCAAAGGCTATTCCGAGGCGGATTGCAGCGCTTGCCCACGCCTTTGAGAACGTGTTCAGAACAATGATGTTTGGGAATTCTGCAAGGCGGTTGCGGTATAGCGGACTTGCCGAGAAGTCGCTGTAAGCCTCGTCTACAACAACGATGCCGTCGAACGATTTCAGAACCTTGTCAATCTCTGCCTGATTAAGGCTGTTGCCCGTCGGATTGTTTGGCGTGCAGAACCAGATTACCTTCGTGTTCTCGTCGGTTGCAGCAAGAATTTTTTCGGTAGAGATGTCGAATTTCTCGTCGAGCAGCACCTTGCGATATTCCACATCGTTTATGTCGGCGCAAACCTCGTACATTCCGTAAGTTGGCTCTATTGCCACCACGTTGTCCTTGCCCGGACGGCAGAAGATTCTGTAAACGAGGTCGATTGCCTCGTCGCTGCCGTTTCCGAGGAATATCTCACTCTCTTTCACGCCTTTAAGCGGTGCGAGCAGAGCCTTTACTTCAAGCTGAAGAGGATCGGGATAGCGGTTTACCGCGCTGTTGTAGGGATTCTCGTTGGCATCGAGATAAGCCGATGCGTTGAGCCCCTTGAACTCGTTGCGCGCACAACTGTACGGTGCGAGTGCAAATATGTTTGGTCGGACTAAGTCTTTCAGATTCTTCATGTTACACAGTTTTTAATCTTACTGTCATTGCATTTTTGTGAGCATCAAGCTGCTCGTTGGCTGCCATAATCTCGACGGCCGGGCCGATGTTTCTGACACCTTCGGCAGATAGTTCCTGAAAAGTCATCTTTCTGACGAAACTGTCGAGGCACAAGCCGCTGTAGGCCTTGGCATATCCCTTGGTTGGCAGAGTGTGATTTGTGCCCGATGCGTAGTCTCCGGCACTCTCGCAGCTGTACTGTCCCATGAATACCGAGCCGGCATGAGTGATGCGCTCGGCCACTTCCTTATAGTCGGCATTGCTCAGAATGAGGTGCTCAGGCGCATATTCGTTTGTCATCTCGATGGCCTCTTCCATATCCTTTACAATAACCAGACGGCTGTTCTGGAGAGCCTTCTCGGCAATCTCCTTGCGCGGAAGCTGGTTGAGTTGCTTCTCTACTTCTTCCTGAACCTTCTCGATAAGTTCCTCGCTTGTTGATACGAGCAGAACCTGACTGTCGGCTCCGTGCTCGGCCTGTGAAAGAAGGTCGGCTGCGATGAATACTGGATTGCTCTGCGCATCGGCCAAGACCTCGACTTCCGAAGGGCCTGCCGGCATGTCGATAGCCACGTCGCTAAGGCTCACCTGCTGCTTGGCAGCCATGACAAACTGGTTACCCGGTCCGAAAATCTTGTCAACCTTGCTGACACTTTCAGTTCCGTAAGCCATCGCTCCGATTGCCTGAACGCCGCCAATCTTGAAGATCTTGCTTACTCCGGCAACCTTTGCTGCGCAGAGGATGGCAGGATTTACTTTTCCGTCTTTTGACGGAGGCGTGCAGAGCACAATCTCCTTACAACCAGCTATTTTTGCAGGGGTTGCAAGCATCAGTACGGTTGAAAACAGAGGCGCTGTTCCGCCCGGAATGTATAGTCCTACCTTCTCGATGGCAACGCTCTTCTGCCAGCACACAACGCCCGGCTGAGTCTCGACCTTTATCGGCTCGAACTTCTGTGCCTCGTGAAACTTGCTGATGTTGCTGTGGGCAAGCACCAGAGCCTCGCGCAGTTTCGGGTCTATCAGCTTTTCAGCCTCGGACATCTCGCTTTCTGTAACTTGCAGATTGTCAAGCTCAACCTTGTCGAACATCAGCTCGTATTTCTTAACGGCTGCATCGCCGTCCGACTTTATCTCTGAAAGTACGCTGTTTACGGTGTCGCGCAGTTTGTCGATGCTCATTACTGGGCGTTCGAGAATCTCGTTCCACTGGCTTCGCGATGGATATTTTATTACTTTCATCTTGTGTTTGTGTTTTACAGAATCATTTTTTCGATTGGAAGAACCAAGATGCCCTGTGCTCCAAGAGCCTTCAGCTTGCCGATGATGTCCCAGAAGCACTTCTCGTCGAGCACGGTAGCAACGCTGTTCCAGCCTTCCTGAGCCAATGGCATCACGGTAGGGCTCTTCATTCCCGGCAGAACGGCGACGATTTCGCTCAGTTTCTCGGTTGGGGCGTTCATCAGCACATACTTCTTGTCCTCGGCAGCCTTTACGGCTTCGATGCGGAACAGAAGCTCTTCGAGAATAGCCTTCTTGTCCTCGTCCATCTGCTTGTTGCCGATGAGCAGAGCCTCGCTCTTCATCACCACCTCAACCTCTTTCAGATTGTTGCTCACGAGTGTTGAGCCTGAGCTTACGATGTCGAAGATGGCGTCGGCAAGTCCGATGCCCGGAGCAATCTCAACAGAACCCGTAATGACGTGAACCTCGGCCTTTATGTTGTTCTTCTTCAGAAAATCGTTCAGAATGCCCGGATATGAAGTGGCAATCTTCTTTCCGTTGAACCATTCAACGCCTTTGTAGTCGATAGCTTTAGGAATTGCGAGTGAGATACGGCACTTGCTGAAACCCAGACGGCGGATGATTTCGGCATCCTCGGCACGCTCAACAAACTCGTTCTCGCCTACTATTCCAAGGTCGGCAACGCCGCTTGCAACGCTCTGCGGAATGTCATCGTCGCGCAGAAAGAGAACCTCTATCGGGAAGTTTGGCGACTGCACCAGAAGTGTGCGCTTTGACGAACTTACTTTGATGTCTGCCTCGGCAAGAAGTGCCATTGTGTCTTCGTAAAGACGACCTTTTGATTGTACAGCTATTCTTAACATTTTGATGTTTGTTTTTTGTTTTACTTGGTTGATTTTAATATATAAAAAAAGACTCGCCAATCATAAATCGGCAAGCCTTGATTCAAATCTCTCTGTATGTATACGACAAACAGCCCACCGATTACCCGTTGGTTCCATGATGGAAATGATGGTGTGCTGTAAATGTCATTTTCTTTTATACTTTGTTTTAATTCGGTTGCAAAAGTAGTGATTATTTTTTAATCTGCAACAAAAAAGACTAAATATTTTTAAAAATCATAATCTTAGACATTGTTTTATATAATCAGGTGACAAGAGAAATTCCGTATCTTACAATCCGTAAGTTTGTCATTATCATTTTCTTCTGATATTTACAAAATGACAAAATTGCTTGATATTCTGAAAAATCCAGACTGTTTTAGACTGATTTTCTGCTTATTTATATATTTTTGCATCATGTATCATAAAATTGCAATAATAATTCTTGTGGCACTTTCTTGTTCGTGCGCCGGAAACAACGGAGAAGAACAGCAGAAAAGTGCCTTCTTCGACAAAAAAGAAACTACGGATGATGTTCAGAACGAACATTTCGACCTTGACAAGATACAGGAAAGCGGCGAGCTGATAGTAGCCTCGCTCTACGGTCCTTACGATTATTTCAGCTTTCGCGGAATGGAGTTTGGCTATCAGTTTGAGATGGCTGCACTTTATGCCAACAGCATCGGCGCACGAATCCGCGTTCAGGTGGCAGATACGATGCCCGAACTGAAGAAGATGCTCGAGAACGGCGAGGCTGACATGATAATCTCTCATTCTTCAGGCGGAAAGCGCGATTCGCTGGTGTGGACGGTCGGCAAGGATGCTCCCCTGCTTAGGCAGTCGGTAAGCGAATGGTGCGCTCAGGCTGGCACGATGCCTGAGTCGAAGATGCTTCACCGCAAGTATTTCGAAGGATTGCTGTTCCGCCCCGTTCATCGTGGCAAGCCAGCGGCTCAGATGCTTAACATGAAGGCTGGAATCATCAGCAAGTACGATGAACTGTTTAAGCGGCATGCCGCCATGATTGACTGGGATTGGCGTCTTCTAGCCTCGCTCGCCTATCAGGAAAGTAGTTTCAACCCGAATGCCGTGTCGTGGGCTGGAGCTCAGGGACTGATGCAGATGATGCCGGCAACGGCGGCTTCGGTTGGCGTAGACGAGAGCCAGCTGATGAACCCGGAATCGAGCATCGCCGGAGCAACGCGCTATCTGCGCAAACTCGACAGAACGTTCAGCGACATTCACGACCGCAACGAGCGTCTGAACTTCGTTCTGGCTTCGTACAACGGCGGAAGTCATCACATCAGAGACGCAATGGCTCTGGCTCAGAAACACGGCAAAAATCCGCATGTCTGGCAAGGAAACGTAGACCAGTACGTTCTTCTGCTCAGCAAACCGATGTATTATAATGATGCTTCAGTAAAATATGGCTATATGCGTGGAAGCGAGACGTTTAACTACGTTAAGCAAATCCGCAGCCGACATAATTTCTACAGAATGCACGCAAAAAGAAACTAATTGTTTATGAAAGATATTTTTAAGCGCATAGTCGGGTTTCTGAAAAGGCTCGTGGCGATAGCAAGGACTCTCGACAAACGGCTTCTGCCCGTGGCGGTGGTTGCCATTGCTGCGGTTACGCTTGTCTACTACAACCGAAAGGACAGCAGTCAGAACGAAAAGGTTGAACTGAAAAAAACGCTCGACCTTCCCGACATTCAGAAGCGTGGCGAACTGAGGGTGCTGACCATGAGCGGCCCTGCCAGCTATTTCAACTATCGCGATGAGATAATGGGTTTTCAGTACGAACTGGCTAAGAGCTTCGCTAAGTCGCTCAATCTGAAACTGAAAATCATTGTGGCGAGCAACGAGAACGAGATGGTTCAGAAACTGCTTGACAAACAGGCTGATATCATCGTCTACAACTTGCCCGTAACAAAGCAGTACCGTCGCTATCTCACCTACTGCGGACAGCGCAACGTAACGCATCAGGTTCTGGTTCAGCGCAAGGACAGCAACACTATAAAGGATGTAACTCAGCTCGTGGGAAAGAAGGTGTATGCCAAGAGCGAGAAGTATCTTACGCGCCTCTACAATCTTAATCAGGAGCTGGGCGGAAATGCCATCGACGTTCAGCCCGTCTACAACGAGGAAGTGAGCGTAGAGGACTTGTGTCAGCAGGTGGCAGAAGGCAAAATAGACTATACCATTTGCGACAACGACCTTGCGCGCATCAATGCCCAGTTTAACACAAAGCTCGACGTCAGCTTGGAAGTCAGCCTTAACCAGAATGCTTCGTGGGCAACCCGAAAGGATACTCCGCTGCTTGCCGAGGCTGCCGACAAGTGGCATAAGGCGAACATCAACACACGGGAATATCAGATTAGTATTCACAAATACTTTGAGTTTGCGCAGATAAACCAGATGTATAACCCGATTATGGATATCACGACCGGCCACATATCGAAGTACGATATGTATTTCAAGATGTATGCCGAGGATATTAAATGGGACTGGCGAATGTTGGCGTCGCTCGCCTATCAGGAATCGAAATTCAACCCCGATGTGGTGTCGTGGGCTGGCGCACGCGGAATTATGCAGCTAATGCCACGAACGGCGCGCGCAATGGGCATTCCGTCGGATAAGCTGAATGATGTTGAGTACAGCGTGAAGGGTGCGGTAAGATACATCGCCACGCTCGACAAGACTTTCAAGGATGTGAAGAATCGCAAGGAGCGCATCAAATTTATTCTGGCGGCGTATAATGCCGGATACACGCACATCCGCGATGCTCAGGCTCTGGCAAAAAAACACGGCAAAGACCCGCAGTTGTGGGAAGATGTGGGGCACTTCGTCCTGCTTAAATCGCAGCGCAAATATTTCTCCGATCCTGTTTGCAAGGCAGGATATCTGCGAGGCGGAGAAACCTACAATTTCGTTAAGGAGATAAATCAGAGATACGAGTATTATTGCAGAAGAATTCACTAAGAAGATTCTTCTGCTGCAAACAAAAAAAATCGGTCAAATCCATCATCATTGGACTTGACCGATTTTTTGTTTATCTGAAATATTTTTACAGCGTGTAGTTAAGACCGAAACTGAGCATCTCCTTCATCTGCCAGTAGTTGTAGCCGTCTACGCGTGTGCGATTGTCGTCGAATCGTGGGTAGAAATAGAGTTTCGTAGAAAGCCATTTTCCGACTTGGAAGTTGAATGTGTGCTCCAACTCGCCTTCAAGTTTGTGATAGTTTGAGAACACATAGAATCGGCCTTCCATCGAAATCTGCTTGCAGAACTCATACTTGTAAGTAACCTGAACCTTGTAACCGAAGTCGTGCAGAATCTTGTTGCCTTCCTTCAGACCGTAGCTCGTCTCGTCTACAAGCGAGTCGGTTACGCAGGTAAAGTTGTATGTTGCTGGTGACAAGAGGACGGAAACCTCGCCTTTCTTTCCAGTCTTCTTGTAGTCGATACCGAGAGAGAACGCCAGTTTTCCCGGAGACAGGAAACTTGAGTATCGTTTCAAATCGTTAGTCTTGTAACCCGAGCAGAACTGTGAGTATGCCTCAAGCTGGAGAGTGTAGTACCAGTCGCTCTTCTCTGCGGTCTTGTAACCGAGCTTTGATGTCAGACGGAACTGGTCGGAATTTGTCTTGTACTTGTGTATTGTATCGCCCTCCTGCTGAATGAATCCGAGTTTAAGTTCGAGCGCGTTGTCGAACGAGATTCGCTGCTGGTCGTCGTAAACCGCCGTAGCCTTGAAGTTAGAGAGCATCGAGTTTGAGCTTGTACCACCCTGATACCAGTTTCCAGATATGTAGCTCTGAGTGAACTGCAACGCCACGTTTCCCGTATATTTCCAGAAGTTAGGCTTCTTTACCAAGGCATTGTCTTTTCCCACATCACTCGAAGCGTCGCTGTCAATAAGTTTGCTTACTTTTATGTTGCGTTTCTTCACTTCGCCCATGTTTACCTTCACATCCTTCAGCTCGTTTTCTGTTGTTGCGAAGTTATCAGGAAAGTGCATGTATGTGTTAAGCAGATGCTTGTTGGCAAACGCCATCACCTGCGAGTATTTCTCGTTGCCAGAGTCTGAATTAAGCGACATCTGCTGCGTTACGGGCGATTTGTAGAAGGTGTACGGAACAAACATCTTGTATCCGTACGGATTCATTCGTGTGTTGAACGCATCGGCATCACTTCCAGTCCTGAACTTGTAGATTGTACTCGAAAGTGAATCTTGGTAGTTTTTCAGCACCGACTGAATTTGCTCTGAGGCAGAAACGCGTGTTTCCTGAACATTTTGTTCCTCCTGCTCTGTCTGCTGACCGACTTCGTTTTGTGCAAACATCGGCGCGCAAACTGTAAGCATTGCTGCTGAGATAAAAAACAATTTTCTTTTCATGAAAACAAATAAATTACTTTGTGGTGGCAAAGATAATACAAAACCATTGAATCTCAAAAGAGTTATCCTACGAAAATGAAAAGATTATTGTGCAGAATAGACAAGGATTGCCTGCCGTTTTGCCATCCTACTATGCTGATTGTTTGTTAGTTTGTCGAAACTTTTATCTTCTTTTAAACCTAAGTGACTTCCTTCGGGTTTGTTTCGGGATTCCTTCGGGAATGCCATTGTTTTTCAACAATAAGATAGTGGTATTTCCTTTCTAGAAGTTTTTCAAACTTCTGCCGTGAACCTTTTGGAATTATGATTCTTTTCAGATTTTTGCACGAATACTTAAATTCGCAATCTATTTTTGTAACCTCGCGAGGTAAAAATATTGTTTCCAAACTATCGCAGTTTCTAAAAACAGAATGTATGATTTTTATTTTGCGAGGAAAACTGAACTCCTTCAGGTTTGTACATTCAGCGAAGGCATCAGATTCTATATCTTTTACATTGTCTGGAATCTCGATGTGTGTAAGCATTTTACATCCTTCGAATGCCGATGGCGCGATAGATTCAACATCGTTTGGGATAATTGTGTTTGCACAGCCGCTTATCAGACTGTTGTTTTTCTTATATATAATTGCATTACAGTTGTTTCTCGAATCGTAAAACGGATTTTTTTCGTCTACTGTTATCGATTTAAGCGCAACGCATCCAATAAAATAGTTTCCACAAATATCGACTAAACTGGCTGGTATGTTTATCGATTTCAAATTGGTTCGATTTTCAAATGCCAACATACCGAGCGACTTTATGCCTTCTGGAATTTTCGTTAGCCCGCCTCCAACTTCCAAACGGTTGTCTTTTGTTCGTATTATAGCATTGCAATTTTCTCGTGAGTCAAAAATCGGATTGGCTTTATTTACAGATATCGACGTTAGTGTGTTGCAACGCATAAAAGCATCTTCGTGTAGTTCTTCAACGCTGGCAGGAATAAATATGGATTGCAGGTTGCAACATCCGTCAAACGCTCTTGATGATATTTCTTTCAGACCTTCAGAAAATTCTACTTGCCTTAAATTTGTACATTCGAAGAAAGCTGCTTCATTAATAAACTGGACGTTACTCGGTATTTTTATGCTTTTCAGTCCCTTGCAAGTAGAGAATGCGGCAGCACCTATGCTTTTTACGCTACTGGGAATCGTTGAATTGCAGCATCCTTTTATCAGACAATTGTCTTTGGTTCTGATTATCGCATTACAATCCTCTCGCGAGTCGTATGTTGGATTGTTTTCATCGACAGATATGGATGTCAGAAAATCAGAATCGAAAGCCAAAACGCCAATGTACTTCACACCTGACGGAATGTATATTTGCTTTAGGCTTTTACAGCCATAAAATGCAAATTCGTCGATGTGCGTTATGCTTTTGGGAATTTCGATGTCGGTAAGTGTTTTGCAATTTGAAAAAGCATGTGAATCTATAACTGTTGTTTTGTATACTGTTCCGTGATAGTTTAACGCAGAAATAAAATATGCTTTTCCTTCAAATCTTTTATCGCATCCCGTAATTTCGAGATGATTATTATTTAGCGAATAGATTATATTGTCAATCTTAAATGTTTGGCTGTCAATGAGCTCAAACAAGTTGCAACCGACAGCCTTTTCATTGTTGTCGATTGTAACAACTCGTTCTGTGTCTTTTGTAAAAACGCACGAAGTGATAACTGCAAGAATCATCAATATGTATATCGGTTTTATCATGTCTGTCATGTTAGTTTTGAGGTTCTGGATATGCAATTCTTCTATATTCTTCAATTATTTCGTTTGTATCAGTCAGTTTGAATTTTAGATTTTTACTAAATGGAATGTCAATCCAATAGCAATAATCTTCTTCATCAAAAATTGAACAAGGAATTGGACGGATAAGGATTTTTCCAGAATCAATGCAGAATCCATATTCTGTACTTTCTGCCAAATATCTTGCACGGCAGTTCTCATCAAAACGTAATACTGCTCTTTCTACAATTTTTTTAAGTTCTGGCGTAACAACCAGCGTAACTTCGTATACTTTATTGCCTAAAACAATATAAGTGTAACAAATCTCATCGTATTGTCGATGGAAACTCCATGATGTGCATGTATATAAGAAACTTATAAATTCGTTACGTTTGTAATAGTTTACAGATATTTCTTCGACATATTCCCAATCCTTGTAGTTGGAGCACGTCGCCGCTTTATGATTTGCTTCCGATATCAAGTTGAGTTTGTTAAGAAGAAAACTGCCGTCCTTTTTGAATGTCAAAAATTGTGATGTTTTGTAGGATATTGTGTCAAGTTTAATTTCGGAACTTTTGTGAGTTTTACTCCAGTCAACAAAGGCTTCTATCTTTGATGATAGGGATTCTGTCTTTTGGGGAGCAGAAACCGTTCTGTCAACATCTTTTATGCTTCTGTTTCTGCAACTTATCAGTAAAAGTGCAATCGTAAGAATGTATAAATAGTTTATTCTCATAAATGAATATTTTCGAAGAAATCAAAAGAATCTCCCAACAAAAGGATGTCGGGAGATTCCTGATATTTTATTACTCGTTCTTCAAGTTTAGAGCAAGCTGAAGCTCGTCGAGCTGCTTCTGGTCGATGAAGCCCGGAGCATCGAGCATAACATCGCGTCCGCTGTTGTTCTTTGGGAATGCGATGCAGTCGCGGATGCTGTCGAGACCTGCGAAGATGCTCACCCAACGGTCGAGACCGTAAGCCAGACCGCCGTGAGGAGGCGCACCGTACTTGAACGCGTTCATCAGGAAGCCAAACTGCTCCTGAGCCTTCTCTGGGGTGAATCCGAGAATCTCGAACATCTTAGCCTGCAATGCCTGGTCGTGGATACGGATTGAACCTCCGCCGACCTCGATACCGTTGCAGACCATATCGTAAGCATCGGCACGAACTGCTGCAGGGTCTGTGTCGAGCAATGGAATATCTTCGTCCTTTGGATGAGTGAATGGGTGGTGCATTGCCATCAGGCGGTTCTCCTCCTCGCTCCACTCGAACATTGGGAAGTCAACAACCCAGAGAAGAGCAAACTTGTTCTTGTCGCGAAGACCAAGACGCTCGCCCATCTCAAGACGAAGCTCGCAAAGCTGCTTGCGCACTTTCATTGCATCGTCGCCCGAAAGGATAAGGATAAGGTCGCCCGGCTGAGCGTTCATCTGCTCCTTCAATCCTGCAAGAACCTCTGGAGTGTAGAACTTGTCTACCGATGACTTCACGCTGCCGTCTTCCTGAACGCGTGCGTAAACCAAGCCCTTTGCGCCAATCTGAGGACGCTTGACGAAGTCGGTAAGCTGGTCGAGCTGCTTGCGTGTGTATGACGCACAACCTGTTGCGCAGATACCGCCGATGTAGGCAGCATCGTTGAATACAGCAAAGTCGCCCTTGCCTGCGAAGAAATCCTTCAGTTCAACAAACTCCATGCCGAAACGCATATCTGGCTTGTCGCTACCGAAACGCTTCATTGCCTCTGCCCATGGCATACGCAAGAATGGCTCT
This sequence comes from Bacteroidaceae bacterium, assembly GCA_017617315.1. Classification (GTDB taxonomy): domain Bacteria; phylum Bacteroidota; class Bacteroidia; order Bacteroidales; family Bacteroidaceae; genus Ga6A1. The sequence goes on along the minus strand of JAFZWM010000030.1, from coordinate 160,127 downwards.
GTAAGCTCAACGCCTCTGATTGTCTTGAACAAGTGCTTTGCCATGCCCTCGAACAGGTTGATGATGTCGTCCTGCTCTACGAAGCTCATCTCGCAGTCAATCTGAGTGAACTCAGGCTGACGGTCGGCACGAAGGTCCTCGTCGCGGAAGCACTTTACAATCTGGAAGTAGCGGTCCATGCCGGCAACCATCAGAAGCTGCTTCAATGTCTGAGGGCTCTGTGGAAGGGCGTAGAATTGTCCCGGATTCATGCGTGAAGGCACGACGAAGTCGCGTGCACCCTCTGGCGTGCTGCCGATAAGCATTGGAGTCTCAATCTCAAGGAAGCCCTTGCTGTCAAGATAACGGCGCACTTCCATTGTCATCTTATGGCGAAGTTCTATGTTTGCTCGTACGTTTGAACGGCGGAGGTCGAGATAACGGTACTTCATTCTGATATCGTCGCCGCCGTCAGAGTTCTCCTCGATAGTGAAAGGAGGAGTCATTGACTCGTTAAGTACGTTGAGTTCTGATGCGATGATCTCTATCTCGCCTGTAGGAATCTTTGTATTCTTGCTCTCGCGCTCGTTAACCGTTCCTGAAATCTGGATAACGTATTCGCGGCCAAGCTTGTTAGCCTTCTCGCACAACTCGGCATTCTTCTCCTCGTTGAACACGAGCTGAGTGATGCCGTAGCGGTCGCGTAGGTCAACAAACGTCATTCCTCCCATCTTGCGGGTTCTCTGCACCCAGCCCGCCAAGGTTACTGTTTTACCTGCGTCAGAGAGGCGAAGCTCTCCACAAGTATGTGTTCTATACATCTTTTATATATTTAGTTTTTTTATTTCTACTTTGATAGAATAGCGCGCGCATGATAGCTTGGAGCCTGTCCGCCCCACTTGAGGTTGCGGTATGCAAGCGTAGTGCTGTAGTTGTTTGGGTTGTAGAAGAACGCGCGTCCTTTGTTTGATGCTGTCGATGTCCAATAGTTGTAGAACTCGTGCTTTGTTCCGCTTGTCTTGAAGCTGAACAGAGTGGCATCCGACAGAGCCTGCAATGAGTATGAAAGTTCTGAGATTACATCCTTCGTCATGTAGCTCAACTCTCCTACTGATGGCAGATACCACTGTCCCTTGTCCTGTGGACGGTCTTTCGGAGCGTAGTTGTGAGCCAGACAAGCCTGTTCGTAGATGGTATAGTCGCCCATCTGCTTGCAGTAGTTAAAGAGGCTCTCGGTGTTGTCTCGTCCGCAGTAATCTGTTGTAGTGCCAACTACATTCTCGAGTTCCTCAGCCACGTCGTTCTCGCTTCCGCACCAAAGGAACTCAGTGCTGCCACTGGCATTTGCAAGGTCTTCGAGTGCGATGATTCGGCAGTGAGGACCGTATGTGAGCGTTGGGTCGATAGGACCGTCCTTTGTCATGGAAAGTGCAAAGACGATGCCCACCGGATAATGTGCCTCTTCAGAGATTGAGCCGTCGCGGTTGTAGAAATATCCTACTTTGTAGCGAGGTTGTTGTTTCATCTTCACCTTTGCCCAGCCGTCGGATGTTCCGATGAACTTGCCGGCAAAGCGTATGTTTGAACTTTCGGCATACGAGCCTTCGTAGAACTGAACATCTTCGGTTCCCGGATTGTTCATGAGCAGGAAGTCGATTGATTTTCTGTCCATATCAGGGAAGAACACGAGGTCGATGTCTCCGTAGTTCGTGTTGGCATCGTCGGCACCGTTCGTGGTGAAAATCAAGTCCTTCGTTTCGGTATATTCCATCTCCGGATTACTTGCTCCCGATGACGGATTTAAGTCAATCGGGTCTTCGTCCATATTGTAGAGAGCCTTGACCTTCTGGTTAAGAACTGTAACCTGCGCATTCTTCAGGTTGATGCGTTTGTTGTTCGTATCGTAGAAACGGAATGTTCCGATAGAGACAAGCGGATAGAAACGGTCGTCGGAATTGTTTGGGTCGAGCTTCTGCAACTTGCCCGTTATTTTGTTGTATCTTCCAAGATAATACTGGTCGTACCAATCATCGTAAACGACGCTGTATCTCAGCGAACGCATATACATCAGTTCGTTGGTGAACTTTCCGTCCTTGCTGAACGAACCGTTCTGTCCCGAAATATCAAGTTTCAGAATTGTCTGGTGAGCCGTGTTGATAGCCTCGTAGTCGTTTTCGCGGCCTGCGGCAAGCATGTCGCCATATTTGTTACGGCACTTGAAATCGTGAGGATAGAACATTCTCACCTCGTCGTTCACCTTGGCGTGGACATATCCGCTGCAATGCGCATATTTGTCGTTCTGCGGATTATTGTCGATTACGAGAGTGTCGTGCGAATATCCGTAGTAGCGATGGTCGTAAGATACATCCTTGACCATTATGCGGTTGCCTTTCTCCCAATAAAAGTCGGGCCTCTTCGCCTTGATGCCGTACTGAAGGCCAATGCGCGTGTCTTTCCCTTCCTCTTCCGAGCCTCCGAAGCTCATGTCGAGGAAAATCTTATCAAGACCATTCTGCTGGTTTTCGCTTTTCTGTTCGGTATCAATGTCGATTTGCGAGCACGACTGTGCAATGGTGCAGCATGCGGCAAGGGCATAAACAAGAAATTTCTTCATGATTAAAAACCTATTCGTTTTGGTGTTGAAGGTTTGGAGCTAAAAATCTTATCGCCGGAGATGCCTGGGACATTTCCGTTAATAGGGTTGCTTGGTAGGTTTCCAGCATAGCCGTCGCTTGCAGCCATAAGTTTGGCCTCTGTGATAAGGCACAGTGTGCAGCAAGTTGGTTTAGTATATTTTTTCTTCATTTGCAAATTCTTAGCACTTCTAATCTATAGATTCACTTAAATACTGATTGCAAAGGTAGTAAATGTTTAGTAAATGAGCACTATTTGTCAATGATTTTTTGCATCATAATTACGTTTTCATAGTTTTTACCGACTCTGAACCAGTCTTTTAATAGGCCGCTCTGCTCAAAACCGCACTTTTTGAAAAGGCGTTTGCTCGCATCGTTGCTATCAAGACAGTAGGCATAAAGCTGATGGATGTTCAGACGAATGGCGGCATATTCTGCAAGAAGCGTAATGGCCTTATATCCAAAGTTTTGTGCTCTGCTATCTGGAGAAATAAATATGCCAGCTTCGGCCTTGTTGCTGTATCGGTCATAGCTCGTAAGGCTGCACATTCCGACGATTCTTTTCGTCTGCAAATCTTCTATCGCGAGCTTCGCTTCGCCGTCTGAAAAGAAATCGGCGTTGTTGTTCATTATGTAGTCGATGATGCTTTGGTGCGACACAGGAACAGTCATGTCCGACGAGTGCCACTCGGTGCTGTCGTTGCACCAGTTGTAATACTCGTCGATGTCGGACAATTCGAGTGCCCTCAGCCTTATCGTTTCGTCTTGCAGCAGTTTTTTCATTTAGCTGTTAATTTATTGTTGAAATCCTTTTCTGTAGGCCAAACAATCAGATAAAGTAATACTGTAAATAAAACACATAAATGTGTTGATTGTGAAAGAGATATGCAATACATAAATGTGGCGATTGCAAAGGTGATGTACAGAATTACGAATCTGAATCTTGCGTATTTTTGCAGGGATTTTTCATCTTTTATCTTGCTGCGCACAAACTTCAGGTTGAAGAATCTGTAGCAAGTGTACAATGATATAATCGTGAGCACAATCGTTGCAATTTGCACGGCGTTTACGACTGCCGAACTCGATATGTAAACGGGTCTTGATACGGCAATGGTGGCTATTCCGATTAGCAGAATAACGCACCATGTAATTCTGAGATTCTTCACGAAGTCTTTGTCTTTGCAATCGCCCATAATCGTATTCTATTTTTCTACTTTGTCAAAATCCTTTTCTGTAGGCCAGATTGTCAGAGAGAACAAAAGTAAAATTCCGATGCAGAAAAGAGATGACTGCGAACCAGTCATGGGATAGAATATGGAATTTACCATGATAGGTAAAAATAGCGTGTTTACACGAATCGCTAATAAGCCAGGGGTTCTTTCTCCAGCTTCTTCTATTGCCTTGCGCGCAAATTTTGAATCGAAGAATTTGTAGCAAATAGGAATTGCAGCAACTGTTACGGCTATACCTATAATTTGCAGAATATACACGGTTGTTGCATCATCCAAACGCATGTCTTTTAATATAAACAATAGAATGACTGGGTAAATCCACATGAATATCCACAACATTCTTAATGCTCTTAATTTTGGTTTTAAATCATCCATAATTATATTGTTTTTAAGTGTTTCCTGTAAATGTTGTTCGGTTTACGATAGAGCGTCCGAGCGTAACCTCGTCGGTATATTCGAGCTCGTCGCCTATGCTTATTCCTCGGGCGAGAACGCTTATCTTCACGCCCGTGTCGGCAAGCTTTCGGAAGATGTAGAAGTTTGTCGTGTCGCCTTCCATAGTAGAACTGAGGGCGAGAATAACCTCGCTCACTCCGCCGGCCTTTACGCGCTCTACAAGCGAGTCGATTTCAAGGTCGCCCGGACCGATGCCGTCGATTGGCGAAATAACGCCTCCCAAAACGTGGTACAATCCGTGGAACTGCTGCGTGTTCTCGATGCTCATAACGTTGCGGATGTTCTCTACGACGCAGATGAGCGACTTGTCACGACGGCTGTCTGAACAGATCTGGCACACATCGGTATCTGAGATGTTGTGGCACACCTTGCAGTATTTCACCTCGTGCTTCAGTGTTACGAGCGCGTTTGCAAAGTTGTCTACCGACTCGTTCTCTTGCCTTAGCATGTGCAAGACAAGTCGCAGAGCCGTTTTTCGGCCTATGCCGGGAAGACGCGAGAACTCGCCCACTGCCTTCTCCAAAAGTATTGACGGATATTGTTGTTCCACTTTGTTATTTGCTGTTTCGGTTTGCAAAAATAGTAATAAATATGTCAGTTCGGCATAAATTCAATAATATTCTTACTTTTGTAGCGGACTGCATGCTGATTTTAAGGATTCTATTCTGTCTGTTGATTTGTATGTGCGGCTTATTTGCGGCTTGGATGTTGCAATGCAGAAGCTACCTTCCGGCTTGCATTAGTATACGCATCTCGAACCTTTCCCGAACCTTTCGGCTTGCTTTCCCGTACCTTCCCCGTAGCTACACCCCGTACCTTGAACGTTGCTTTTGGGGCTATTCTTCGTATAATGATTCATTGTTTTGTATATTGTTGCAGAATGTTCTTTATGCCAAATTCGTATAAATAATTAAGTGAATATAGTTTTGAACTGTCAGAAAAGAGAGTTTTTTTCGGACGGAAATAAAATAAAAGAGCTATCTTTGCGCCTAAAAATGTAAAAAATGAGCGGCTTGTACATTCTACTTACGGTTTTGGTTTATTTTGGCGTGCTTCTGCTGATTTCGACATTCACCAAAGGAAAGTCGGGAAATGCCGATTTTTTCAGAGGCAACAGGCAGTCGCCGTGGTATCTGGTGGCTTTCGGAATGATTGGCGCGTCGCTATCGGGCGTGTCGCTCGTGTCGTGCCCCGGATGGGTTCAGAGCATCGACATGACCTACATGCAGATGGTGCTCGGCTATTTTCCGGGTTATCTGATAGTTGCCTTCGTTCTTCTGCCTGTTTACTATAAGCTGAATCTGACAAGCATCTACACATATCTAGAAAGACGCTTTGGGGCAGTTTCGTATGCCACAGGCTCGGTTTTCTTCCTGCTTTCGAAGATGCTCGGTGCCGCTGCCCGACTCTATCTCGTATGCCTTATCTTGCAGATGTACGTTTTCGAGCAGTTTGGAATACCGTATGCTGCAACGGTGGTGGCAACGGTTCTGCTCATCTGGCTGTATACGCGTCATAGCGGCATCAAGACAATCGTATGGACTGACACTTTGCAGACCTTCTGTCTGATTGCGGCAACGTGCATCATTATCTTTCAGGCTATAAATCAGCTTGATATGAATCTTGGCGAGGCGATTACGACCATTGCCGGGGATTCGCACAGCCGGATGTTCGAGTTTGCCGACTGGAGCAGCAAGCAGCACTTCGTAAAGCAGTTTCTGAGCGGAATCTTCATCGTTGTGGTGATGACGGGGCTCGATCAGGACATGATGCAGAAGAATCTCACCTGCAAGAATCTGAAGGATGCGCAGAAGGACATGAGCGCATACGGCTTTTTCTTCATTCCGATGAATATTTTGTTTCTCTCGCTCGGTGTTCTGCTCATCATCCTTGCGCAGAAAAACGGCATTGCTCTGCCCGAGAAAGGCGACCAGCTTCTGCCGCAGTTCGTGGTTAGCGGAATGTTGGGAACATCGGCAATCATCTTCTTCTCCATCGGAATTATCTCGGCGGCGTTCAGTAGCGCAGATTCTGCCCTAACCGCCCTGACGACCAGTTTTTGCGTGGACATTCTCGGCAAAGGCGACGACACTCCGCATAACAACGCCGTGAGAAAGCGTGTGCATGTTGTGATGATGGTTGTGTTCTGCACATTCGTCCTGCTTTTCAAGGTGATAGACAACGAAAGCGTTATCGATACTATCTATCTGCTGGCTTCGTACACCTACGGCCCGCTTCTTGGAATGTTTTCTTTCGGACTGTTCACAAAGAGAAAGCCGAAGGAGAATTTCGTTCCGTTCATCGCCGTGGCATCGCCCGCTATGTGCTATTTCATCGACACAACTGTGAATAATGCCTTCGGATACAAATTCGGCTACGAGATGCTGATGATAAACGGTTTGATTACGTTTGCAGGGCTGTTTTTGGCATCGATGGGAGAAAATAAAGACAAATCGGCGGTTGCATAGGCAAAATCTGCTTTATTTTTGTTAATTTTGCAACATAATATTTTGACATGGAAATAAAATCTGCAGAATTTGTAATCAGTAACGCTGATGTGAAAAAATGTCCGACCGACGGAAAAGTAGAATATGCCTTCATCGGACGCTCTAATGTTGGTAAGAGCAGTCTTATCAACATGCTTACGCGCAACAAGAAGCTTGCCATGACATCGGCAACTCCGGGAAAGACTTTGCTGATAAACCATTTCCTGATAAACAAAAGCTGGTATCTCGTCGACCTCCCGGGCTACGGATTCGCACAGCGCAACAAGAAAACTCAGGAGAAAATCACGAAGATAATAGAGGATTACATTCTCACGCGCGAGCAGATGGCTAACCTCTTTCTGCTCATCGACATCAGACTCGAACCGCAGAAGATAGACCTCGAATTTATGGAATGGCTCGGCGAGAACGGCATTCCGTTTGCCATCGTCTTTACGAAGGCCGACAAGCTGACAAACGGCAAGAACAAAAGCAACGTTCAGAAATATCTGGCAAAGATAAAGCAGAGTTGGGAAGAGCTTCCGCCTTACTTTATCACATCGAGCGAATCTCGTCTCGGACGCGAAGAACTGCTCGATTACATAGACCAGATAAACAAATCAATCTCAGAAGAAAAATAAGGAAAGATGCTTACACAGGAATTTTGCGATGATGTAAACGAAAGGCTGAAAAATACGATGCTCGGGGCAATGGGCATCAGATTTCTGCCTACCGATGAGGATATAATTCTTGCAGAAATGCCGATTTGCGATGCCACCCGACAGTATTTTGGCATTCTGCACGGCGGAGCGTCGCTGGCGATGGCCGAATCTGTTGCCGGACTTGGCTCGCTCTATCTTGTAAACGACGAGAAAATTGTCTGCGGAGCGCAAGTTACGGGCAATCACATTGCAATGTCGGCAACCGAAGGAAAAGTCTACGCCCGGGCAACATGTCTTCATGCCGGCAGAACGAGCCATGTGTGGAACGTGGATATTGTCGGCGAGGACGGCAAACTTATTTCTACAGAGCGAGTTACAAACTACATTCTGCCTAAAAAACAATGACCGACGAGCTGAAAGACATAGCCGAATTGTTTGGTTCGGAAGAGTCGGTTGCGCTCTACCGTCTGCCTTTTTCCGATGAGTTTACGGTCGTGATTCAAGACGGGCAGAAGGCTTCTCCGGCAACCGATGGCTTTGTAATGATGCCGTTTGTCGAGTCGGAAAAGCATCCTACCGTGGTAATTTCGCCCGACAGAATTTTACATTGTAAATATAATACAGAAGTAAATCTTTATCTTGCTGATAAAGAGATAGAAAACACGGCTTTGCCAGACGAACGCTACAAGTCGGCTTTCGGAAAATTCAGCAAGGCATTGAACGATGGGATTTTCGAGAAACTCGTTCTTTCGCGATGCGAGAAGATTCAGATTGAAAAGTCCGATGCCTTCAACTCGTTTCTGAAAGCGTGCGCAGCCTATCCGCGAATGATGGTCTATCTTGCCAAGACTCCCGCAACGGGAATATGGCTTGGCTGCACTCCCGAGATTCTGCTCTCGGGCGAGAAATCGCACTACCGAACCGTTGCGCTCGCCGGAACGATGCCGGCTGCCGACAAGGACATTCGCGACCTTGCTTGGAGCGAGAAAAACAAAGAAGAACAGGCGGTTGTTGCAAGTTACATCCGTTCGCGCCTTAGTGCGTTGGCAACGGTCATCGAGGAAGAAGGACCTTACACATCGAAAGCCGGAAATCTGGTTCATCTGAAAAGCGAATTTCACTTCTCGCCAAAGCCTTCGTGCTCTCTTGGCGATATAATCAGCAGCCTTCATCCTACTCCAGCCGTGTGCGGACTGCCGAAAGACGAGGCTCTCGCCTTCATTCTGAATAACGAGGGCTACGACCGTTCGTACTATTCTGGCATCGTCGGAATGCTCGATTCTTCGGGAACTACGAACCTCTACGTCAATCTGCGATGCGCCAATCTTTCCGAAGGAATTGCCTATGCTGGCGGCGGATTGCTACGTCAGTCCGACGTTCAGAGCGAATGGAACGAGACCGAGGAAAAACTGAAAACGATAAAAAAGATACTTTAAATATGTATTGCAACAAGAGGAACACTCTGCAACTGACGGCTCTGATGCTGAAGGCTGGCATAACTGATGTGGTTATCTGCCCCGGAAGCCGAAATTCGCCGCTGGCAAACAACTTCAGCGTGGCTGGAATGAACTGCATTCCGGTTACTGATGAGCGATGCGCTGGTTTCGTTGCCATCGGATTGGCTCAGTCTCTCCGGCGCGCCGTGGCAGTGTGCGTAACGTCGGGCAGCGCGGTGCTGAATCTTGCTCCTGCGGTTGCCGAGGCTTTCTATCAGAAAGTGCCGTTGCTCGTCATTACGGCCGACCGCCCTGAAAGATGGCTCGACCAAATGGACGGACAGACTCTTCCGCAGCCGGGAGCGTTTGGCAGAATGGTTCACAAATGCGTTCAGCTTCTCGAACCGAATTGGGACGATTCTGCCGAGAATAACGAGTTCGCATGGACTTGTAACCGACTGATAAACGAGGCTTTCATTGAGATGAACCGCAAGAAAGGTCCCGTTCAGATAAATGTTCCTATTACCGAACCTTTCTTCGATTTCAGCATTGAAAATCTGCCGGACGAAAGGCTGATTTCTTATTCCGAGGCTGATTATTCGTCTGTAAAAGTTGATTTTTCCGTCGGGAATTTGGCTAAGGCTATGGTGATAATCGGACAATTAAGTGCCGAGGAAGCGAACGAATGTCGTTCTGCGCTCAACTCGCTTGTAATCAAGCATAAAAACATCGTTGTATGTGCAGAATACCTGTCGAATATCGGCTTCGACTGCCCTAATGTTCTGCGTAATTTCGACGAGGTTCTGAGTGCCCATTCTGCCGACAATGCTCTGAAGCCTGATGTGGTATTCGTTCTCGGCGGACATATCGTTTCCAAGAGACTGAAGAATTTCATTCGTAACGCATCGCCCGAGCGACTTGTTCAGTTTGTGTGCGACGATTATTCGTTGCCCGACACTTACATATGCGCTACGCATTTTGTAAGAACATCTGCTGAAAACGCGCTCAAAGTTATTGAACATCAACTAATTGATACTGATAAAGTTTACTTTGAAAACTGGAAAAAACTTTCGGATAATCTGAAGGTGAAAGCGGATAATTATTCGTTCTCGTCGTTCTGCGACCTTTCTGCATTGAAGTTTATTTCTGGAAATATCGACAGAAAATTTGCCGTTCATGTGGCAAACAGCAGTATGGTCAGAAATATTCAGATGTTCGATGCTTCGTATTCCGAAGTACTTTGTAATCGTGGTGTAAACGGCATTGAAGGCTGCGTTTCGGCGGCACAAGGTTTCAGACTTGGCGGAAGAGACACGCTCCTTTTGGTTGGCGACCTTGCTTTCTTCTATGATAGCAATGCCCTTTGGCTTGAGGATAGCATGAATATGCAGAAATCGCTCAATAAATTGCGAATTGTAGTGTTCAACAATCATCTCGGCCAGATTTTCAGAAATCTGAAAGGGCTTGACAAGGCTTCGGCTTATCAGGAATACATCGCCGGAAAACATTCTGCTGGCGCAGAGCATATCGCTAAGGCATTTAACGCCCAATATTTCCGTGCGGATAATCTTTCGGAACTAAAAGATGTTTTCCGAAAATTTATGGACGACGAGGATTCTCACACCTCAATTCTCGAACTTTTTATCGATAGCGAGACGAGCAAAAACGAATTCTGCAAATATTTTGAACATATCTCAAAACAATAAAAATATGGAACGAAATTGGAAGACAATCAAACAATACGAAGAAATTCTTTTTGAGTTCTTCGAAGGAATTGCAAAGATAACCATCAACCGACCACGATACAGAAACGCTTTCACGCCACGAACAACGTGGGAAATCAGCGATGCGCTGTATTATTGTCGCGAGGCGAAGGATGTGCGCGTCGTTGTCCTGACGGGTGCTCACAGCCCCCTGAAAGAAGGTCAGACCGAAGAAGAACGCTTGAAGACCGAGGCTTTTTGCAGCGGCGGCGACATGCATGTTAAAGGTCGCGGCGGATATGTAGGCACCGACGGAATTCCGCGTTTGAATGTTCTTGATGTGCAGAAGCAGATTCGCTCAATTCCGAAGCCTGTTATTGCAATGGTAAACGGTTTTGCGGTTGGTGGCGGACACGTTCTGCATGTTGTGTGCGACCTCACGATTGCGAGCGAGAACGCAAAATTCGGCCAGACAGGTCCGAAAGTCGGCAGTTTCGATGCCGGATTCGGTTCGTCTTATCTTGCGCGCATTGTCGGACAGAAGAAGGCGCGTGAAATCTGGTATCTCTGCAAACTCTACACCGCTCAGGAGGCACTCGAAATGGGACTTGTGAACAAAGTCGTTCCATTCGACAAACTCGAGGACGAAGTTGTTGATTGGGCTAAGACGATAATGAAGCGCAGTCCTATCGCCATCCGAATGATAAAGGCCGGTTTGAATGCCGAGCTCGACGGACAGGCTGGTATTCAGGAACTTGCTGGCGATGCAACCATGCTTTACTATTTCAGCGACGAGGCTCAGGAAGGCGGAAAGGCATTCTTGGAGAAACGTGACCCAGATTTCGACCAATATCCATACATTCCGTAATGAAAGTTTCCGTCAGACCATACACGCTCAACTTCAAGCAGCCGGCCGGCACATCGCGAGGCATCTACACAGTCAGAAAGGTGTGGTACATTGAGGTTCGCGATGGCGAACGGATACTTGGCGTTGGAGAATGTGCACCTCTTCCAAAGCTTAGTTGCGATGATATCGCTGATTATGAGGATGTTCTTCGTCCTTTTGCACAAAAGTTTGAGACTGAAATCAATGCGCAAAATACGATTTTCAGACTCAGCAATGATTTGAAAGAAGAGATGCGCCAATATCCGTCAATGCTTTTCGGCTTAGAATCAGTCGTGATGCAGATGAATGCTGGCGGAAGTACGGCTCTTTCTTCGACTGCCTTTTCGCATGGCGAAAGAGGCATCACCATCAACGGCTTGATCTGGATGGGCACGTTCGACGAGATGAAGCGTCGCATCGAAGAGAAAATGCGTCTCGGCTTCCGTTGCATCAAGCTGAAAATCGGTGCGATAGATTTCGACAACGAACTTTCGCTTATCAGAATGATTAGGGAGAGTTTCTCACCCGAACAGATAGAGATTCGTGTAGATGCCAACGGCGCTTTCGGCATCGATGCCATGCAGAAACTTCAACTTCTTGCAGAAAATCATCTTCATTCTATTGAGCAGCCAATTAAGGCAGGTCAGTGGCAGAAAATGGCCGAACTTTGTGCCGCCACTCCCCTTCCGATTGCTCTCGATGAGGAACTTATCGGCATCAATACGTTGGACGAGAAAATTGAACTTCTCGACACAATCAAACCGCAATACATCATTCTGAAGCCATCGCTGCATGGCGGAATTTGCGGCGCAGAAGAGTGGATTCGCCTTGCCGAAGAACGAGGCATCGGCTGGTGGGCAACATCGGCTCTCGAAAGCAACGTTGGACTGAATGCCATTGCCCATTGGTGTGCCACGATGCAAGAATCGCGTCCAGATAAAACGCCTATGCCACAAGGACTTGGTACAGGAATGCTGTTCACAAATAATATTGATTATCCGCTGTATATCGAGGGCGACAGACTTTATTACAAACCATGACATTATCAGACTTTTACAGCGAATGGAACGACGACAAGGCATTTGTTAAGGTTCGCTCGTCGGGCTCTACAGGCAAGCCGAAAGAGATGCTTGTCGAAAAGAATCGAATGCTTGCAAGTGCCCGCATAACATGCGATTTTCTTGGATTGAAGTCGGGCGAAACGGCATTGCTTTGTATGCCGCTCGACTACATCGCCGGAAAGATGGTTGTGGTGCGCAGCATTGAGCGTGGGCTGCGTCTGATAAGCGTCGAACCTTCCTCTCACCCATTGAAAGATATCGTTGAGATTCCGACATTCGCGGCAATGGTTCCGATGCAAGTCATTAAAAGTCTGCAAGTTCCTGAAGAGGCGGAAAAACTAAAACAAATAAAGCAACTCATAATCGGAGGCGGAGCGATTGATTCTCATCTTGCCGAAGTTCTGAAATCATTCCCCAACAATGTTTGGAGCACCTACGGAATGACCGAAACTCTGTCGCACATCGCTCTCCGAAAGCTGAATGGTGAGGAAGCCTCACTTTGGTACACTCCGTTTCCGAGCGTAAAAATCAGCATAAGCAAAGAAGGAACTCTTGTGATAAATGCACCGGAAGTTTGTCCCGAAGAATTGATTACCAACGATATAGCTGAAATAAACGAGTGCGGTCAGTTCCGAATCATCGGGCGAAAGGACAACACAATCAACACGGGGGGCGTGAAGGTTCAGATTGAGGAAGTTGAGCGACTTCTGACCGAAAAATCCGGTCTTAAAGATGGTTTCAGAATAAGCTGGCGCGCGCATCAAGTGCTTGGACAAGAAGTCGTTATGCTTGTTGATGCAAGTATGACAGAAAAGAAAATGGCACTATTGAAAAGTGCCATCTCAACGTTGCCGAAATATTGGCAACCAAAGGATATTGTTGCGGTCGATACCCTTCCGATGACAGAAACCGGAAAGCCCGACAGGGCAAAGACTCGACTTCTTCTTGAAAATTAAGGATTTGCAGCCTTCAATGCGTAAGAATGTCCGTTGTACAAAAGGCATCCTTGAACGTACCAGAAAAGTTTGTGCGTTTTTTGTGAAGGACCGTTCGCTGTCAACTTCTCCTCACAAAGCAAGGTGCATGAATTTAGCATCTTTCCTCTGAAAACGGCTTGGTCGGCAAGTCTTCCGTTTGTCGTTTTCTTGTAGCTTACAATCACGCCGTTTGCATTATTCGCTGCCGAATCGGCTTTCAGCGTCCACGCAATTTCGATTCTTGCACGCCTTCTTCCAACGCCTTCGACAAGATTCTTAGTGTACGCTCCTTCGGGAATCTGAATACTGTCGCCACGCACATCGAGCGATGCAACCTGCGATTTGCTGACATAATATCGGCAATTTGTGTAGAATTCCTCGACCAGATACCAGCCGTCAAGTTTCTCTTTTATTCTGAATGGTGTGTTGCGCGGAGCTCTTGTTATCAGCTCGCCGTTTTCGCTTGGTGTTAGTCGAAGGGCTGCGTTGTCTTCCGTCACGAAGACCGATTCAATCTTTTGTGCCAGCATCGAATTGCAGCACAAAAGCATTGCTAAGGTTATTTTTATTGCATATTTAGTCATAATCAATCCTATTGACAAAAACTCCGATACCTTTGTTTGATATCGGAGCTTGCTAAAAAATAAAATGTGAAAAAAATCAGCACTTAATGTGCAATTCCCTTACTATCTTGCTTATCGCCGCCATTGTCGTAATTCTTGTTGGAACAAGTGGCAGACGCAAAACGTTTTCAATCATTCCCATGCTGTTAAGCATAGCCTTTACGCCTGCCGGATTTCCGTCGACGAACAGAAGACTGAACAGTTCTGTGAAGCGGTGGTGTATGGTTCTCGCGCTGTCGTAATCGCCGTTAAGCGCAAGTCTCACCATTCGGCTGAACTCCTTTGGAAGTGCGTTTCCAATAACGCTTATCACGCCTGTTGCTCCGAGTGTGATGAGCGGGAATGTTATTCCGTCATCGCCAGAGAGAACGTCAAAGTCGGCAGGTTTGTTTTTTATAATATCGTCAATTTGGGTGAAGTTTCCAGAGGCTTCCTTGATGGCTACGATGTTTTCGCAATCGCGTGCCAGTCGAAGTGTCGTCTCGGCTGCAAGATTTACGCCTGTGCGTCCCGGAACGTTGTATAGAACAACTGGAAGGTTGGTTGCTGCCGCGATTGCCTTGAAGTGCTGGTACAAACCCTCTTGCGATGGCTTATTGTAGTATGGACAAACAGACAGAACTCCGTCAATACCTCTGAAGTCGCCGTTCTTCAGTTCCTCAACAACTGCTCTTGTGTTGTTGCCTCCGCAGCCCATAAGGATTGGAATGCGACCTGCAACCTTTTCAACAATCAGGTTCTTCACTTTTGCCTTCTCTTCGGCAGAGAGGCAAGGCGTTTCGCCCGTTGTGGCAAGGATACACAAGAAATCGGCACCTTCGTTTATAAGATAGTCGAGCAAACGGTCAAGCGACTCATAATCAACACTAAAGTCTGCCTTAAAAGGAGTAATCAAGGCTACGCCCATACCCCTGAATATATTTTTAACCATACCTTGAAGTTACACTTTGTTATAAATTCGACGACAAAAGTAATATATTTTTTTGTTATAGCCTATAAATCTACTCAATTAAATTCAAAAAATCGTCTTCCGACATCATTTGAACACCTAATTTCTTTGCTTTCTCGAGTTTCGATGGGCCCATGTTTTCGCCACAGAGAATGAAACTTGTCTTAGACGAGATGCTTCCGACATTCTTTCCGCCGTGAAGTTCAATCATCTGCTTGTATTCGTCGCGCGAATGTTTTGCAAAAACGCCGCTGATTACGATGCTCTTGCCCTCGAGCTTGTTAGATGCGCCTTCCTGCGCCTGAGTCGAAATCTCCATCTGAACGCCGTACATTCTCAGACGCTCGATAATCTCGATGTTGCGCTGGTCGCGGAAATATCTGATTACGCTTTCGGCTATGGCAACGCCTATGCCTTCGATGTCGGTGAGTTCTTCGAGAGTGGCTTTCTGCAAGGCGTCGATGCTCTTGAAATGTCGTGCAAGAATCTTGGCTATGCTCTCGCCCACGAAGCGGATGCCCAAAGCGAACAGAACTCTCCCGAAAGGCACATTGCAGCTTTCGCGAATGCTTCTCACAATCTTGTTCGCACTTCGGATTTTGTTTCCGTCGAAGCCCATAATCTGCTTCACCTCTATTAAATACAGGTCGGCAACATTGTGAATGAGTCCGCGCTTGTAGTAATCGTCAACGGTTTCCGGGCCGAGGCTGTCGATGTTCATTGCCTTTCGGCTTATGTAATGCTCTATCCTGCCTTTAATCTGAGGCGGACACGCTACATCGTTAGGACAATAGTGAGCCGCTTCGCCTTCGTATCTTACAAGTTCCGCGCCGCATTCCGGGCATCGGGTTATGAATTTTATCGGCATGCTTTCGGGATTCCTTCGGCTTTCATCAACACCGACAACCTTCGGAATAATCTCGCCGCCCTTCTCAACGTAGACATAGTCGTGCTCGTGCAATCCGAGTTCTGCTATTACGTCGGCGTTGTGGAGCGATGCCCGCTGAACTGTCGTTCCAGCAAGCTGAACGGGTTCCATTACGGCAACCGGAGTTATTGCGCCTGTTCGTCCGACCTGATAGATGACATCTTTCAGCAGAGTACATTCGCGCTCGGCTTTGAATTTGTATGCTATTGCCCATCTTGGCGACTTTGCAGTCATGCCCAGATGGCGTTGCTGTCGTGTTGAATTGACCTTCAGAACAATTCCGTCGGTTGCAACCGGAAGGTTCTTTCGCTCTTCGTCCCAATAGTTTATGAAGTCGAAAACCTCTTCGATGGTCTTCACCTTCTTCATTCCCTTCGAGATTTTGAAGCCCCATTTTGCTGCTTCGGCCAGATTCTCGAAATGTCCGTCGGCCGGGATTTCTTCGCCGAGAAGATAGTAGAGATATGCATCGAGCTTGCGCGATGCCACAAGTGCTGAATTGAGCGACTTAAGCGTGCCCGAAGCGGCGTTTCGCGGATTGGCAAAGAGCTGTTCGTCGTTTCTCTCGCGCTCGGCATTCAGTTCGTCAAAGACCTTCCACGGCATCAGAATCTCGCCTCTGATTTCGAACTCGTGCGGATATCCGCCGTTTGTAAGTTGCAAAGGTATGCTCTTGATTGTCTTCACGTTGCTGGTAACGTCGTCGCCCTGCGTTCCGTCGCCTCGCGTAACGGCTCTTACGAGTCTGCCGTCAATATAAGTGAGCGAGATTGAAAGTCCGTCGTACTTCATCTCGCAGCAAATTTCAAAATCTTCGCCTTCGAGTCCGCTCTTCACGCGGGCGAACCATTCGGCCACCTCTTGCTGATTGTAGGTGTTGGCAAGCGAAAGCATCGGATACTTGTGAGTAACCTGAGTAAACTCTGTATTGATGTCGCTTCCCACTCTCTGCGTTGGCGAGTTGGGGTCGAAAAATTCGGGATGAAGGTTTTCCAAATCCTGAAGTTCGCGCATCAGGTGGTCGAATTCTTCATCGCCGATTGTTGGTGCATTCAGCACATAATAATTGTGGTTATGCTGGTGCAACTCTCTTCGGAGCTGCTCGATTCTTTCTTTTGCTTCCATAGTGCAAAGATAATAAATATTGACAAACAGAAACGCTTTTTTGAAATATTTACTTTCTTGCAGCAGCGGTTTCTCTGATTATTGTGCCTCGACCGGCAAAGTGTCTTTCTTGCCGTTGTTGCGCCATTTCATATTCTTGCCGTTCTGGTTTGTGCCGAATTTTTCTTCTGTGCAGTTGTTGTTCTCGATAACGAAGCCGTTTGTAGCCTCGTCGCAATAGATGTAGAACACTCTGTCGTTCGAAGCATAAGGCGCAGCTCCGTATCCCTTTATTATGTTGTTGCTGATAACGGAGTTAGGTTGATTGCTAAGCGTGTAGATTCCGCCGGCATCGTGAAGTTGTTCGGCAAAGAGTTTTATGATGTTGTTTGTTATGCGGTTGTTCATCATGTCTGATTTCTGAGCCGTCCATCCCCATCCCACGCAGATTGCGCTCCAGTTACAATGGTTTATCGTGTTGCTGTCGATGTTGATTCCCGAAACGTAGCCGGCATTTATTGCCGCACAGCCCCAGTCCTCGCCTGTTGCGCTGACTATCAGATTTTCCTTTATAGTTATTCCTGAGCAGATTTCGCCGGCATTTGCAGCCTTGTACGGAACGTGAGTCTCGAATCCGCCCGATGGGAATGCCCCGACCATGACAGCCGTGCCGCCGATGCTTTCGAAGATGCAATTCTGAACAGTCGAATTCTTACATCCCCACTCAAAGTCGATGGCGGTCGAGGCCATATAGTTGAAGTTGCAGTTGCTGAACGTAACGTTGTTTGCGCCTCTTACTGAGATTGCCGCTCCCGGACGGCAAATCCACGCCTGATTCTCGAGCGATGCCTTTTCTGGCAATCCCGGAACTTGGAGTTTGTAGGCATCGATAATCGGGAATCCGCCTTGCAGGGTTACATTTCCATAATGACTCGGACGAAGCCACGCGCTATGAGCAAAAGTAACATTCTTGAAAATGATGTTGCTGACTTGGCGCGACAGAGTTCCGTCGATTTTCACCAGAGTCTGCAACACCGGAGCGACAAGCCCCTCGGGACATACATCTGCGCTCTCGCTCGTCTTTTTGAACAATTTTTTTCCGAAGAAAGGCTCGGCGCAATAGTATATTTTGTGGGTCGAAAGGTCTTGATACCACTCGCCGGGCTCATCAACCATGCACAAGCCGTTGTTCAGACAAAAGGCTGAATTTCCGTTCTCTCCGCCAACAACCGGTTGCGGCCACGGATGTTCAAATTCTATGCGACTTTCGGGCTCGTGAAATGTTACGCGAGTCTTCTCGCCCTCTACAATCATATCTTTTATGCGGAGAGTTGCCGTTGCCCACCGCTGAACGATGTGCATCTCAATCTGCTTTTCTTTTTTCAAATCTTCGATATTGGCAGGAGTCGGAATAACTATCTCTCGCTTTTCCTTGTCAAAATCTATTATGCGGTCGTAAGCCCCGCCGTTCTGAATGTTTGTGGCGCGACTTATTCCAAGTCTGGCGTAGTAAAGTTGTCTTATTTCGAGCGGATGAGTGCCAATAATCGGAGCATCGAACTCGTAGATATTGTTGTTTTTAACGCCATTTTTCAGTTCTACTCCGCCGCTGATCCACGAACCTTCTCCGTCTACTATTGTAGGCGAAGTCGGCGTTCCGCTATCCTCAGGACGAATGAACAGTGGTTCGTCGAGATAGTGTATTCCCTTGCGAAGATGAATGGTAATGCCGTTGTTGGCATCGGCCGATTTCAGCCTGCGCCATTCTCGTGCAATTCTAAATGCTTGTGCCAATGTTTTTACTGGCTCATTAAAAGTGCCGTTTCCTTTGTCGTTTCCGTTTTTCGCATCAACATAAATATCGCCTGCAATTATTGAATTTGAAGCGATAATGAAACAACAAATCGATATGAATATACGTTTTAAATGAAGCCTTTTCATAATTTTACAAGTATTTGATTTACAAATATAATTATTTTGCACTATCTTTGCACAGAAATATGAAGAATTTTTTTTATATATGTTTTTTTTGTGCCCTCGCACCAGTCTCTGCGACGGCACAAAGTCTGTTGAATAGTGACGGAACGGTCGTCACAGATCAGTATGGTGAACGAGTTGACAACGGAGACAGTCTTCGTCACGACGATGATAAATTTGTTCCCGTGGATGTCAGGCAATGGACTATCGACCGACGTTTTGGCGACAGAACAGCCGTCGATGCCGACACGGCCCGAATAAACTTCTACAATACGGTCTTCCCCGAGGGAATGAAGGGACATTACAACCATATCGGAACGCTTGGTGCTCCGCGTATCTCGCGTGTCTATATGGAGCGAGAAAACGCTACGCACATGTTCTTTACCGACCCTCTCGACTTCTTCATGACAAAGCCGACTAATTATCTGTTTTCCGATACAAAATCGCCATATACCAATATAACTTATCATAGCGCAGGCGATAAGAACGACGGCGACGACAGGCTAACAATAAAGTTTGCCACAAGTGCCAACAAGTATTGGGGCGGCGGTTTCAAGTTCGACTATCTGTATTCGCGAGGTTTCTATGTTAGTCAGTCATCATCATACATGAACGGTTCGCTGCATCTCTATCATCTTGGCGACAAGTATCAGATGCAGTTTCTTTACAGTCATAATCATATGAAAATGGCTGAGAATGGTGGACTTACCGACGATTATTACATCATCGACCCTTCTCGTTTCTCGAGGTCGTACAAGAGTACTGATATTCCAACTTATCTGGAGCGAAATCTTTGGCAGAGAAACGACAATAACCTGATATTCCTCACCCATCGATACAATCTCGGATTTCATCGTGAGGTTGGCGATTCGGTTAATAAAAAGCTTGAATTTGTGCCGGTTACGAGTTTCATTCACACGCTCGACATTCAGAATAACGATCATGTTCTTGTCGGCAGCAAGATTCCTGCTAACTTTATCGACAGCATCTACAACCCGAGTAAACTGCTGGGCGATGACATCGACGACAAGGCAAAGACTCTGCTCGTGAAGAATACTTTTGCCATCAGCCTTCTCGAAGGATTCAACAAATATGCCGTGGCTGGAATAAAGGCGTTCATCTCGCACGAATTCCGCAGATTCGGCTATCAGACTTGGCGACAGACGAAGAGCGTGGAATATCTGTTCCCTGACTATACATCGAAGCATATTTTCAGCTCGTACATCGACCCTACGATGAAGTACGAGACTCAGAATGACGTGAGAATCGGCGGTCAGTTGGTACGAGCACATGGCGAGCATGTAAACTACAATGTTACAGGCGAATATGGCATTACGGGCGATAATTTCGGGGAGTACAATCTGGGAGGAAATGCCGATTTGAACGTGAAGGTTCTGAACGATACGCTCGGACTTCACGTTAGCGGACTCATCGAAAACTGCGCGCCATCGTACTATATGACTACATTCAGTTCGCGTCTGAAATCGTGGGGAACAGACAGAGACAATCCATTCTCGCTCAAAAACATAACGAGAGTGCGCTTGCAGGGAACTCTGTCGTCGGAACGTACTCGCACTCGCCTCACGGCCGCAGTCGAGAACGTCGAGAACTACGCATATTTCTATAACGATAGCGACATAAAGCGCGATAACAACGGTCTGATTACAGCCTACAACAACAGCGTTGCCGTTGGGCAGTATGATAAAAGTATTCAGATTGTGAGCGCAACTTTCGAGCAGAATTTCAAGGTTGGCGTGTTCCATCTTGATAACGAGGTGACATATCAGTACACGAAGGATGACAATATCATTCCTCTGCCATCATGGAACTTCTACCATAATCTCTATGTCGATGTAGCTTTGTCGCATAAGGTTCTGAAGTTGCAGATGGGTGTCGATTTGAAGTATTTCACGAAGTACTACGCTCCCGAATATTCGCCAATCGTCGGACAGTTTATGAACCAGAGCCAGAACGAGGCTGACAGGGTTAAAATCGGAGGTTTCCCGTTTGCAAATGCCTACATGAATTTCTTCCTGAAGCGTCTGCGCTTCTATATAACATACACCAACCTCTTCGAAGGTTCAGGCAATTCGATGAATTTTACTGTTCCTCACTATGCCATGAATCCAAGTATGCTGAGGTTCGGTCTTTCTTGGAACTTCTATGATTGATATTGAAAAAATCCGAAAGCACAAGAAGACTATTAAGATTACGCTCCTTTGTGCCGTTGTCCTTACCTTTGCAGGACTGTTTCTGTTTGTGCAGAGAATTGCTCTGAACCGCGATTACGCGCGCATCCAGAGAGCTGGCACACTTAAGGTAACGTGCGAGTATGCCGATGGAGTCTACTTCTCTGGCGAAAACGGCGAATCGGGCTTTCACTACGAACTGATAAAGGCATTTGCCGAGAGCCACAGCCTTACGCTGAGCATCAATGCCTCGAGTTCATACGAGCAGATGTACAAGCAGTTACAGGAAGGCACTTGCGACCTCATCGCCTCGCCTATCCCGATGGTCGAGACATCCGAGAAAGATTCGATTTTCGTGCTCACAAATCCGGTGTGCATAAATAGTCTGGTGCTGGTTCAGAGGGCTTTCAATCCCGACGATTCGGCAAAATACGTTAAAAGCGCGATGGAACTCGAAAACAGAACGCTCTACATTCCGAAAAGTTCGCCTTACATAATGCGACTTGAGAATCTGCAAGACGAAATAGGGGCAAACGTAAACATCGGCAGGATAAACAAATACGGAACGGAACAGCTTCTCGCCCTCGTTGCCCACGGCGATATAGACTATACCGTATGCGATGCGAATATCGCCCGACAATATACAGCCGACTATCCTCAACTTGATTTTAGCAAGAAACTGAGTTTCAATCAGTTCTATTCGTGGGCGGTACATAAGTCGAGCACGGGTCTGCTCAGAGAACTTAACGAATGGCTCGACAAATATAAGGAAACCGACGAGTACAAGGAACTTCTGAAAAAATACGGCTTCACGGTTGTGGAGTAAGATATTATGAAAAGGTTACGCTTTTTTAGGCGTAACCTTTTTCTTTTGGCCGGAAAATAAGGCACATAGATATTGCCACCTAATTATATTTGAGTTTTTTTTCGTAACTTTGCGCGCTCGTAAAAGACAAAACACAATACACTTATTATATGAGATTTATTTTTTTGATTATTACCTCCCTCATGGCGATGACTATGTATGGTCAGGATGCACACATCTTAGGTCATGTGGCAGATGAACAGGGAGAATGTATGCGTTACGTTACAGTTAAGCTGAAGGGAACATCCATCGGCACAATATCAGACGAAACAGGACACTATTTTCTGAAAGACATCCCCGTAGGACAGCAGACCGTTGTATTCTCGTACATGGGCTACATTACCGAAGAGCGCACCGTGAATCTGAAGAAAGACCAGATGCTTGAACTGAATATTAAAATGCGCGAGGAATCTTTCTTGGTAGAGAACGTTGTGGTTACGGCAAACAAATATCAGACTAAAAGCAAGGAGGCTGCAAGCATCGTAAACGTGATATCTCCAGTCTTGTTCGAGATGACAAACGCCCACAGCATGGCCGATGTCCTGAACTATCAGACTGGCTTGAGAGTTGAACAGACATGCTCGAACTGCGGATTGCCGCAGCTTCGCATCAACGGACTTGAAGGCCAGTATTCGCAGATTCTGATGGACTCGCGTCCAATCTTCTCATCGCTTGCATCGGTCTACGGACTTGAGCAGATTCCGGCCGGAATGGTAGACCGCGTGGAGATAATCCGCGGAGGCGGTTCGGCTCTTTACGGCGCAAATGCCATCGGAGGCGTTGTAAACATCATTACCAAAGAGCCTACGCGTAACTTCGTAAACGTGCAGCACAACTCTTCGTTGGTTGGCAAGGACAGCTACGACATAAATACCGCCTTCAACGCATCGGTTATTACCGACAACAGCAACATGGGACTGTTTGTCTTCGGCGTTCAGCGCAACCGCAAGCAGTACGACCACAATGGCGACGGCTTCTCTAACATCCCGTTGCTGAACAGCACTACGGCTGGCCTCAGAAGTTTCTTCAAGACATCTGACTATGCGAAGATTACAGCCGAATATCATCATGTTGGCGAGTATCGAAGAGGCGGATGTAACATCGACCTTCCGGCACACGAGACAGACCTTGCTGAGCAGCTTCGACACAATATTGATGCCGGTTCGCTACGTTGGGACTACTACTCGCCTAACGACCGCCATTATCTCTCACTCTACAGCAGTCTTCAGCACATTGGCCGCGAGAGTTATTTCGGCACGAACAAGAATCCAGATGCCTATGGCCGAACTCAGGATTTCACGGCTGTAGGCGGAACTCAATACCGCTATTCTTACCCTTTTGTTAAGGGATTGAAAGGCGATATAAGCGCGGGACTCGAATACACATTCAATCATCTGCATGACCGTATTCTCGGCTACGGACGCGATATGAGACAGGATGTAAAAATTGCCGGCGGGTACTTGCAGAACGAATGGAAAAACGAGAAGATTAGCATGCTCCTTGGCGCACGTATGGAGAAGCACAACATGCTTAACAACGTGGTTTTCTCGCCAAGAGCCAACATCAGATACACTCCTGTCGACGACGTGATATTCCGCATCTCGTATGCAAGCGGATACAGAGCTCCACAGGCATACGACGAGGATTTGCACGTTGGAGCCGTTGGCGGAGAGGTTTCGCTCATCAGCATCGACCCAAATCTGAAGCCAGAATACTCGCATAGCATCAGCGGTAGCGCAGACCTTTATCATCACTTCGGAAAATGGGATACAAACCTTACTCTCGAAGGCTTCTACACCCGTCTTAACGATGTGTTTGCCCTGACAGAAAACGGTCATGACGAGAAAGGAAATCTGCTGCTCACTCGCGTAAACTCATCGGGCGCATACGTTGGCGGAATCAATATCGAGGGAAAAGTCGGCTACCGAAAGATTTTCATGCTTCAGGGAGGCGTAACGTTGCAAAGAAGCCGCTATCTCGACGATTTTACTTGGAGCGACAACCCTAACATCAAGCCGCAGAGACGAATGTTCCGCACTCCAGACAAATACGGCTTCTTCCTCGTAAGATACAGCCCTATTCATCCGCTATCATTCACGGTAGACGGCAAGATTACGGGCAACATGCTTGTTCAGCACATGGCTGGATATATTGCCGAAGATGAGGAAGTCCAGACAAGAAGTTTCTTCGAGATGGGTGCAAAGATCTCTTACGAGGTTCATCTTTACAAGCACTATACGCTTGAGTTCAGCACAGGTGTAAAGAATATGTTCAACCAGTATCAGAACGATTTGGACAGAGGCATGGACAAGGATGCAGGATATATCTACGGCCCTGCCCTTCCGAGAACATTCTATCTTGGCTTTAATCTGAAGATTTAAAGCTTATTCAGAAATATAAAAAAGTCGGATTCCTTTATTTTGGAACCCGACTTTTTTGTTTATCGTTGCAACGTGATGCCCATCAGTCCGGCAACCACATTATTGCTCAATGTCCGTAATCTGATGTATTTCAGCCGTTTGCTCTTGTCGAGCGGAACGTCGAGGATGATTCCTGCGCCGCCGTCAATCATAATCTGAGCGCCTTTAACGCCCAATTCCTTTTGCAGATTGCTGCTCACCTTACCGGTTTTCAGACAAAGACGATATTGCGGTTCGGCATGTCGGTCGAAAGCCTGTCCGTCTTCGAAGAATGCCTGCTCTATCGGCGCCCAGTTTACAGGACTATAAAGCGGATATTTCTGAACTGTATCGTCTGTATACAGAAATTCTACAACGGCGTTGTTTATGTTGCATTGCATCGGATTTGTAGAGCCTGCC
The DNA here is from genome assembly GCA_017617315.1 of Bacteroidaceae bacterium. Taxonomy (GTDB): domain Bacteria; phylum Bacteroidota; class Bacteroidia; order Bacteroidales; family Bacteroidaceae; genus Ga6A1. Next base: position 135,165 of record JAFZWM010000030.1, on the reverse strand, counting down.
ATCATCAGGTAGGCGTGCGATGCCTTTCCGTTTACGCTTATGAGCGATTCGTTTGGATAGTTGTCGAACAACGAAGTGTAGACGATGTTGTTTCCGTCCTTAGGCGAAAGCCATTTCACTCCGTTTGGAGCGATGAACAGACTGTCTTTTATCGCATTACGCAAGCCGCTGTCGTCGATATTTACCGTATCTTTTGGATGGCACCATTCCGAATATCCGTGGATTGGAATCGTAAGCGTGGTGTATGGCGAACGAGGCGATTCGTATCTGTTTCTGAATATGTCGGTTACATTTGCGTTGAAATGCTTGCTGATGTCTATTGGCTCGAGCGAATCAACATCAATATCGGTAAACTGACCCGAAAGCAGCCATGCCATGTCTCTCTCGCTCTCGTCTATCGCCGTGGCAACCCACCATGCCCTGTTCTCTTGCTGAAGGAGAGCCAATCCTGTATTCTGTCTAACAACCTTGGCTTTTCTGTTGCTTATTGCGTCGCCCTTGCCTTTCAGCTCGATGCTAATCTTCTGTCCTGCCTTGGCAAGAAGCTTGAAGATGACATGAGGCTGGTTGAAACTTGCGTTGTCGCATTTATAGTCGAGAATCTGACAAGTATTCTTGATGTCGAACTTCGTGTATCGTATTGGAATACGGAGGGTTACAGTATCGACCGTTTCGAAGTTATGCTTGATTTCGTATTTGTCCGACACGCCGTTACGTTTGTAGCTGTAGCTGATGTCGGGCGTGGTGATGTCGGCATTGTCCCACTCTTTTGGGAAGCCGGGATTGATGCTAAGTCTTTTGTGCATAGCATCCGGCTTTATGCCGTACAGACCTTGTATTACCATGCGCGAAGCCATTCCCACAGGGTCGCCGAAATCGCGATAGCACTCGCCTCTGGCAGCATCGTAATAGCTTATCTGACCGATGTTTCCGGGACAACTGCCCATATACATTCCATCGAGAATGCTGCTCTTCATCAGCTTGAAGCCAGCCTCCTTGTTGTCTGCCTGAAAATATGCGAGGGCGGTATGCATAACCTCGGCAAAAGCCACGTTGTTTATGCTCCAGTTGTAAGGCATCCAGTTTGATGTCGAGATTGTGGCATAGTCACCTGCGTTTATCAGCTCGTCATCCTTTGTCATTCCACTTGATTTTATGGGAATGTGCGGAATGTTGTTCGTAACATACTCGGTTGCACGAAAAGCCTGATAAGGAGTTGCCACGTCGCTGTCTATGGCATGATATACCGTCCAAACGGCAGGAGTGTCGTGCTGACGTTTCAGTCCCATGTAGTCGTTGAACTCGGCCCATACACCACGGTCGTTCATCCATAGCTTGCTGTTTATCGCCTTCAGAATCTCGTCCGCCTCCTTGCGGTATGGAGTCGCATCTTCGCCTATCAACTCGGCTATCTCCGCAGCCATCTTGTTGGCACGATAATTATATGATGTTGAGTGAGTTACATCGCCACTATCGTAATAAAGGCCGTCGCTTGCCCAGATGCACGCATAGCCGTCGTACAGATGATTGTTGTCGGGGTCGAAATTTCGCTTTTCCCATGCAAGATGCAACTTAATTTTAGGCCACATCTTGCGCGCATATTCCAAGTCGCCCGTCCAGTTGAGATGCCACAGAAGCTCGTCGATGTAGCACAGGTTCATGTCGTAGTGGTTCATTTGGTCTGTGCTGTTGGGATGACGCGTGATGTAACCGTTGCTATACATCTGCGTGCCCCATTTCTTCTCGGCTCTTGCGTAGTTAAGGCTTGCATCCTGCATAGGATGACCGTATTTAGGCTCGATGTTGGTAATCATGCTCTCGCCATAGTTGTCGAAGTGCGTTCTGGCGCGGTCGTGCCATCCAAGGCAGTCGCCCGAGTAACCCGCTCTCCACCCCGGAAGTTGAACACGCCATCCCACAGCCCCGTGCAACCACACTTTTTCATCCCAAATACCGTCGGCAGCAGCTGTAAGGACACCGCCAAGAGTGTTAAGAAATTTATCTGGAGTATTTATAACTACTTGATTGGCAAGATGGTTACTTTGTAACTGAGTAACGGCAAAGAGCATTTTCCCATCGTTAAGAGGCATCTTTGCAACCGAACCATCGTTATATCTTATATATATTTCCTTTTCTGGCTTTATCTCGGTTGTCATTAGCGGTTCGTGCTCCTTCGAAGCCTCAAAAAAGTTGGGCGTGGTTTCTACGCCCATGTCGCCATTTCGGTAAAGATGTTTCGCCTCAATCATCGAAACGACACAGCTTATATGCGAGCCTTCTGGCATTTTGTTGCAGACAATCCGCCAGATAGCCTCGTCGTTGTCGTAACAGCACATAGCCGTCATGTCAATATCGATTCCGAGCGATGAGTTTCTTATGTAATATTTTCTCTGTCCGGGAAAGTAGTATGCTGTACAAAGTTCCAGTTCGTCGAAGTTCAGCCTCTTGCCGTCTGCCAGATGCAGAAAGAACTGGATGTTCCGTTTGTACTCTTTCGAAAAAATAGCGAACACCGGTCGGTCGCTTGTCTCAAGTCTGAAGTTTGTGTGTCCTCCATAAAGTGCGCGTGTAAATCTGTTGTTTCCGTTGTAGCAGACAAATCCTCTTCCTTCGGGAAAGTATTGCAGACTTCGCTCAGCCTTTTGTGCAAAAATGTCAGATGATGACGCTAAAGTTAATAAGAATGTTAAAGTATATCCAAATCTGTTTATCCTCATGTACTTTTTAATGTTTACTGTTCTTAAAATCCGTTGGCGTCTGCCCGGTAAACCGCTTGAAGTTGCTCAAAAACAGTTCGGGAGACGGGAATCCCAACTCATAAGCCACCTCCTTTGCCGTAAGTCTTTCTTCTGCAAGCAGTTTTTGGGCTTTTTTAATCTTCAAGGCGGCGAAATATTTGGCAGGCGATTCGCCGGTAATCAGTTTAAATTCCTTTCTGAACCACGAATAACTTACGCCAAGTTCTCTCGAAAGCACGTCCCAGTCTATCATTTCAGAGATGTGCTCGTTCATGTAAATCTTGCTCTGCTCAATTTTCTGCTTTGTCGAGAAACTAACGTCATCGGTATTGTCGGCGGCGATGAACAGCAGTCCGAAGATGTGGAACGTGATTCCGACAAGACAATCCTGAAAATGTGAGAACTTGTTCTCTGCCATCGACAAGGCATTCAGAAACAACTGAATTATTTCAGAATTCAGACCGATGTTGAAGCAGCAGTTCTTCTGCTCCGGATATGTTCTTTTTATCAGATTGAAGAAGAAATCGCCCTCGAATCCGATGAAATATTCCTTCCATCCGGTTTTCTGAAGCGGATAATAGGTATGCCGCTGTCCGGGATAAAGCAGGATGATTGTACCTTTCTTAATATGTACCTCCTCGCAGTCGGGGTCGTCGAGATTAGGAATGAAGATGCCCTCGCCGTCGGTTATGTAGACAAGCTGGTACTCGTTGAGCACCCTGCCCTTCTTCACGCTGAACAGATAGCTTGCCGGATGCTCGCTTACCGGATAGCTGCTTCCGGCAGGAATCTCCTGAAAGCCAACGGTATTTATCCACGCACCAAGCCGCTTCTCGTCGTCGTGACTGGTGAGATAGAAATAATTCGATTTAATAGTACACATTATAGTTAGCAGTACAAGTTTTTAATGATATAGAGTTGCCACAAAGATACGAATTGTTTTGAATAAAAACAAGAAAACAAAAGAAAAAGGCAGACGTCATGCGCGCCTGCCTTGTGAATACTATCGTTGTTAAACGAATATTAGTTGTTGATAAGAGCCTCGTACTCCTTAGTCTTAGCCTCGTTGTCTGTGTTGTAGTAAACACGATAGAGAGCCTGGATAAGAGTCTTGTCTTCTGGATTCAAAGCGCGAGCCTGCTCGTAGAATGGCTGAGCCTTGATGAAGAACTCCTTGAACTCCTTTCTGTCGTACTTGTTAGTTGGAGTCTTGTCGCCATACTCCTGAGCAAGGAACTCGTAGCAGTTACCGATACAAGTGTAGGCTGTACCGAAGTCGTCCTTAGCGTCGATTGACTTCTTGTAGTAAGAGATAGCCTCCTCGTACTTCTTGTTTGACTGCAACAAGTAACCCTTGATGAACAAGTTGTAGTAGTCGTTAGGGTTAGAAGCAAGCATGTCGTCGGCAAGCTTCATAGCCTTCTCCGGCTGGTTCTTAGAGTTGTAGTAGTCAACCATGCTACCGAAGAAGAACTGAGCCTCCTTAGGGAATGTCTTCATACCCTCGATAAGAGTCTCGGTATACTTAGCCTCGTCTTCCTTCTGCTTGTATGACTCTGCCTTGAACTGGATACTGTTCTTAGCCTCTTCCAAGTTCTTTGACTTAGCGCCATAAGCTGCATACTTGATAGCTGCATCATAGTCCTTGTTGTTCATTGCAGCCATTGTTGCGTAGTAGCCGATAGTTGCAAGAAGAGTATCTGTTGCTGCAAGATTCTCCTTCTCGAACATCTTCAAGTTAACCTCGTCAACATATGCGCCGAAGAACTTCTGAGCCTCTGGATACTTGTGAGCGTTGAAGTAGTGGATACCACCGTTGATAAGGTTTCCGCGGTCTACCTTCATGCGGGCTGCGTTGTCCTTTCTGTGCTTGAACTTAACCTTGCCCTTTGCATCTGGAACAGCCTCGAGATCATCGCACTTTGACCAGAACTCGTACATCTTCAACACGCTGTTGTAGAACTTGGTTGTGTCGTAAGGCTTGCGAAGATACATCTTCTGGTTCTCCTCGTCGTTGATTTTTGACTGAACATAACCTGCAATGTGCCATGCTTCTGCATTGCTCTTAGTTTCAGGGCTGTTAGTTGCATCGAGGATAAGAGACTCTGCCTTGGCAAAGTTCTTGCCGTCGGCTTCAGCCTTAGCCTGCTTGATATTTGCAACCTGTGCGAAAGATACACCAGCAAGCATCATTAGAGATGCTGACAATAATACTTTCTTCATTTTTAGATTTATTAAATTAAACGTTCTTTTCTATTTTATCAAGCGTGGGACGGTATGCTTCAACCGCCCTTCCGCCTGCTGTTTCAAAATTTACTCTTCGACGTTGTTGTCTGTTGTTGCATCCTGAGGTGCCTCGTTCTGAGCGTTGTCGTCGGCAATCTCATTTGGGTCGATGCCCTCCTCAAGTTCTTCCTCCTCGTCGGCAGCAGAAACTTTGCAGATGCTGCTGATGTGGTCGTTACGCTTCAAGAGGTCGATGAGCTTGACACCCTGAGTTGCGCGTCCCATGATGCGCACGTCGGCAACCTTCAGACGAATTGTTACGCCACTCTTGTTGATAATCATCAAGTCGTTGTCGTTTGTAACCGCCTTGATAGCCACCACCTTACCAGTCTTGTCGGTAATATTGAGCGTCTTAACACCCTTTGCACCACGGTTGGTGATGCGGTAGTCGTCAATCTCGCTTCGCTTACCGAATCCCTTCTCGCTGACAACCATTACAGTCTGGTTCTCTGGATCGTCAAGACAAATCATTCCAACTACCTCGTCTTCGCCGTCCTCGTCGAGGATGATACCCTTGACACCTGTTGATACACGGCCGAGAGAGCGGCATGTGTTCTCGTTGAAGCGAATTGTCCTACCGTTTCGGTTGGCAATCATCAGCTCGTTGTCGCCGTTTGTAAGAACTACGTCTACCACGCGGTCGTCTTCGCGGATGTTGATTGCAATCACACCATTTGCACGAGGACGTGAATACTGCTCAAGACTTGTCTTCTTGATGATACCGTTCTTAGTACAGAATACCAAGTTGTGCTTCTTCACATATTCGGTATCGTTCAGATTCTTGACGTTGATGAATGCGTTTACGGCATCGTCGGCCTCGATGTTGAGCATGTTCTGGATAGCGCGTCCCATTGATGTGCGGTTGCCCTCCGGAATCTCCCAAACCTTGAGCCAGTAGCAGCGTCCCTTCTTAGTGAAGAACATCATCGTGTTGTGGGTTGTAGCCTGATAGATGTACTCTATGAAGTCGCTGTTGCGTGTGGTGCTTGCCTTTGCTCCTACGCCGCCGCGAGCCTGTGCGCGGAACTCGGCAAGAGGAGTACGCTTGATGTAGCCGAGGTGAGATATTGTGATAACCATATCGTCGTCGGCATAGAAGTCTTCTGGGTTGAACTCATCGGCAGAAAGCACGATTTCTGAACGGCGGCTGTCGCCATACTTGTCCTTAACCTCAAGAAGCTCGTCCTTTATAACCTTCATACAAAGGTCGTTGTCTGAAAGAATCTGCTGATAGTATGCAATCATCTTCTGCAACTCCTCGTACTCGGCGTGCAACTGCTCCATCTGCAAGCCTGTGAGCTGGCGCAGACGCATCTCGACGATTGCCTTAGCCTGAGTCTCGTCAAGCTCGAAGCGCTCCATCAGTCCGTTTACGGCAGCAGCAGCATCGCGTGATGCGCGGATGATGTGTACCACCTCGTCGATATTGTCGCATGCAATAATCAAGCCTTCGAGGATGTGTGCTCTCTCCTGAGCCTTGCGGAGATCGTACTGGGTGCGGCGGATAACCACATCGTGACGATGCTCTACGAAGTTGCTTATGCACTCCTTAAGAGAAAGCAGGCGTGGACGGCCGTGAACAAGTGCGATGCAGTTTACGCTAAAGCTACTCTGCAAGGCAGTCATCTTGAACAGTTTGTTCAGGACCACGTTTGCGTTGGCATCGCGCTTTACGTCTACCACGATGCGCATACCCTCGCGGTCAGACTCATCGTTTACGTTGCTGATGCCGTCGATGCGCTTGTCGATAACCATCTCGGCGATAGACTTGATAAGCTCAGCCTTGTTTACGCCGTAAGGAATCTCGGTAACGACAATCTTGTCGTGTGTAACATCGCTTTCAATTTCGGCCTTGGCGCGCATAACCACGCGGCCTCTACCAGTCTCGTAGGCATCGCGTACACCGCCCATACCATATATATAACCTCCCGTAGGGAAGTCTGGAGCCTTGATGTACTGCATCAGGCCATCTACGTCGATCTCGTTGTTGTCGATGTATGCCACGCATCCGTCAATAACCTCGCAAAGGTTGTGTGTAGGAATGTTTGTAGCCATACCTACGGCGATACCGTTTGCTCCGTTTACCAGCAAGTTAGGGATGCGTGTAGGCATTACGGTTGGCTCTTTAAGCGTGTCATCGAAGTTTGGAGACATATCTACAGTCTCTTTCTCAAGATCCTGCATCATTGCCTCTCCGAGTTCAGACAGACGCGCCTCGGTGTAACGCATTGCTGCTGCGCCGTCGCCGTCTACCGAACCAAAGTTACCCTGACCGTCAACAAGAGTGTATCTCATGTTCCAGTTCTGGGCCATGCGCACCAACGCTCCGTAAACTGATGAGTCGCCGTGTGGGTGGTACTTACCAAGCACCTCGCCTACGATACGCGCACTCTTCTTGTATGGTTTGTCATGTGTGTTGCCCAACTCGCCCATTCCGTAAAGGATGCGGCGGTGAACCGGTTTGAAACCGTCTCTTACATCCGGCAAAGCTCTCGCCACGATTACTGACATAGAGTAGTCGATGTAAGAAGATTTCATCTCTTCTTCAATGTTGACTTTTCTAATTCTGTCTACTTCAGCCATTTATATTTGTTTTTATAAATTTTACTTCTAAAATATGCCGTCATTTCAATTTTAAGCGGCTTTTCAGCTCATTTTAAGCATACAAAGATACTTCTTTTGCATGAAATAAAATGTTAAAAAATGTAAAGAGATGTTAAATTGATGTTAAATTTTGTTGTCAGGCTGGTCCTCTAAGCCATATCGTTGCATTTGTATCACGTTTTTCTTTTGCCGGATTAGCTGCCTAACGACACTTGGCAGACGGAAGTGCCGTCTTCCGACTTGTAGCATCGTATGCCCTCGAAGAATATGAAATCTGTATCTTGAAGCAGAGGGCTAAGCTCGTTGTTCAGCTTGAAGAGAAGCTCGAGCATCGTGAACGATTTGCCGTCGTCGGGGGTGAAGCGGACTTTTATGGCGGACGACGGAACTCCGGCATCTTCGAGAAACTCGTCAAGTTCTATTCTGTCGATGCTCTTTCCGGCTGATTCTACCCTTGCGTCCAGCAGATTGCCTATCGGCTTACTCGTGATGTTTGCGTTATAGTCAATCAGGGCTGCCCGGAATTCCTCGATAGTCTCGTACTTTCCCGTCTGGAAATTCCAAAGAATGTCGTCAAACTGCATGTCATGCTGCCATTGTCCGTCGGCATTTCCAGAGTCTTGTCCTTCAGCCGGCATCTGCTTGTAGGCTTTTACCACATCCTTGGCTGACCGCCTAACCCATCGGACTAAGTTCATCGACCATAATACGGCTATGGGTATGATTGCAGCAATATACGGCCTGAAGATGAAAGAGCACGCAATATTCAGCAGAAAGATAAGGACAATAGCCGCGCCCGCAATCTTTGCCCTGTGCTTGTAAGTGGCCCGGCATGCGTTGCCAAGCATTTCGCGCTGTTGCAGCTGACAAGTTATGTCGAGGACTCTTCCGTCGGGGCTGTGGAGGCAGTTAGAACCGCTGATGTCGTAGTATGACAGACTGAGTTCTTTTGCCAGTCCGAAGGCCAGTTTCTTAACCTCGTCGACATCCGAATATGCCAATGCAACATAGATACATTCGCTTGCTATGCAATAGTCCGCCTCCTGATACCTGCCCTTGCCGAAGTCGTCCATGCTGGGTGCAAACGCTCCGTTGAGCGGCGGAACGATGTCCTTCATTTTCAAGAACCATTCTTTCAGCCTTGTGGTTGTATGCGAATAGTCGTCATAGTCAACAGCCTCATTCCATTGCGTTACGCCATCATACCATTTCAGGAAATCCTTGCAGTTTTTGAATCGATTATGGCGGTCGATAATCATTATATCGTAGCTCATCTTATCAATTTTGTTATTTCATGCAAATTTACATAAATTATTTCAGATACGAGCCTGTCTGCATGAAAAAATGAACATCTCTTCCCGGAGAGTTTTGCAAGTCTCCTATCCGCCCATTTTGCGACTATCATTCGAGATGCCTTCGAGACGATGTTATTCTGTCATGATGTAAAGATACGAGCAGTTATGCGTTTGTGTACGTTTTCGGGACATTTTTTTGAAAAATGGCGGTTGTGTGAGGCTTTTATTTCATTATTTTCAGATTGTTGCCTTGAATGTAAAGTCCCTTTGATGGCCTTAACATACGTCGGCCCTGCAAATCGAACATTGGGGCGTCGGCATCGTGCTCCTGTTCTCGATTGAGGGGCACTTTGCCTACCGATGTGGCAGTTTCGTCCATGAACACGAACGAGGCCATACCGCTTGCATCTACAGCCATGCTGGTGATTGGCTTCGACATGAGCGTTTCTCCATCGACATTCGGATTGTTCAGCGTGGCTGCCGGCTCGGATGTGTTGGTAAGGCAGTTGTTGGCAATAGAGTCGTTGCCAAGCGCGTCTTTCGTTATATACGGGTATGCCCAACCGCCCGAAGAACTATGTTTCGGCTTGTTGTTGGCCGGGAAAATCTGATACCGTTTTTTGTCGGAGGTGTTGGCATAGGCGTCTGTGCTGCTCCAGATATCCTTGTCGTATTCAACGTGAAAGACGATGATGCCGCTGCCGGGCAGACTTTTGTCCCAACCCTTTTTCTGACGGTTCTCCACAATGTAGTATTCGTTTTCGTCGCCGTCGTTGCGGATGAGGTAAGCCACAGGCTCGTCGGACAGAGCCGGCATGTCGGTTATGGTTGCGGTAGTGGTCAGTTCGACAGGTGTGAGCCATCCCATCAACATTCTTTCGTGAGCCGAATAGCCGCAAGGTCTGAAGCCCTTTCCGTTGTAGCATGCGTTATCCATCAAATCCCAGTCGCCAACCACCTTTAGGCTGCCAATGTAATAGTCGGGAAAGCCGAAGCAATGAGTATATTCGTGGCAGATAGTGCCAAACGAAGTCTTTATCGAACTGTCTTCGATATATTCTTGTACGCAGCAGTAGCAGTCTATGTGATACTCATTGTCGCCCTGCGTGACGGTGCGGAAACTGCGGTAATCGTTGGGGGCTTCTGTCTCCTGATTCAAGTGATGGCTCAGCCACCATTGGTGTGGCCAGATGGTTTCCGAGCCTCCACCGGCATTCATGCCCTGACCGGCATAGATTATGAGCATCTGGTCTACGAAGTTGTCGCCGTCCCAGTCGTATACGCTCCAGTCTATATCCTTCGTCTTTAGCGCATCAACGATGTCATCGACCATGTACTGGGAGTTTTCATCGTGCGAGTAGGTGCTGCGGTACTTTTGGCGTCCGTCGGGCAACTCAACCAAGTAGAGGTCGAACGTAAGATTAAACTGTCCGTAGCTCTGCGCCATGAAATAGTCGTGTACAGAGCCGACAAAACTGCCTTCTTCATAGTTCTCCATGTTGAAGATCTTGTTCCACGTCTGCAATGTGGCATCGTGGTCTTCTGCAAAGTCCTGATCCTGAAACGATGCCAGCACCACCAACTGACGGCGGTTGCCAATATAATGCAAGTTGTCCTGCAACGACGGCGCATGGCGTGTCGGCATCTTGGGATTTGGCGTTCCTGCCCTACATCCACGCACATGAATGTGTTCCAGATTATCGTTTTTTTCTGTTGTCTGTTGTGCCGATATTGTTGCGGTAATGGCAAGCACCAGCATAATGTTCAGTATCTTTTTTATCATAGCAACGTGTTGAGAATAAAAAATTCTTTTTGTAAAAGGTTAATAAACTCTATTGCAAAAATAGTAATAATTGCCGAATAACCTCAAAACAAATCGGATTTTGAGCTTTTACGAGGCTTTTTAGAGAGAAATTTTACGAAATTCGTGTTTTTTGAAGGGTTTTATGTCTATGGAAATTTATCGTAAGATGTTGATAAATAGAAGTTTTGTATTTTGTATCGTTTCAGTTTCAGTCGTTTCAGTTGTTATTTGACAGTTCCAGTTTTTTATTTTCTACTATATAAATATCTATATATTAATTAGTTATATATAGTGTATAAAAGAGAAACTGCACTCCGTTTTTTATTGAAACAACTGAAACTGAAACGCTTTTTTATTTCCTGTAAGGCCTAATATGTTTGTTGCCAGCGAGTTGAGGACTTTAATGCGTCTCTTGACTGGTTTCAATAATCTTCTTGCTTGCATATTCGCATCTCGAACCTTGAACGTACCTTGCCCGTACCTTCTCCGTAGCTACCCCTTTGCTATCCGCAACCTTCTGGCTTGCTTGCCCCTTGCCATCCCCTTACCGTCGGCTTACTTGCGGCTTGCTTGAAATCTCACAAGTAAAAGGAGTTTATTTGTCAAGATATGTTATTTAGTAGTTTTTTTATTGTTTACTTGTTTGGCAAAATCCAATGGAGTCTTTCCAACTTTATTTTCCCATATTTACCGAATAGTGAATTGGTCTCCACAAGGAGAAATCAAAACTGGTTTGATGTCAGTTGTATCTAAGTCTACATTCGGTTTTACATGCATGTATGAATACGAATAAGGCTTGTAGTCCAAGTCGTAGAAATTGCAAAGTTCTACGTCGAAATATTTGTATATTCCGGTACTTATCGTCGTGCATTTTACTTTTTTCAGGAGGCTCTGTATCGAATCTACCTTTGCTTCTGTCCATCCTAAGTCCGTTAATGCCTCCCGATATTCCTTACCGCCTTTCTTTATGGAATAGCCGCCGCGAATGTTTCTCTTTCCGTTTGCGTATTCGTCTATGGCTATTGAAATAGATTCGTCTTCTCTGCCAAGACTGAAAAATACTTTTTTCTCTTCTCTTATCTCCGAAGGTATTGAATTCTTAAAGAGACTCACCAGGTTGTCCAAGTCTGATTTGTACAATTCGAAATTCTCCAACGTGATGTTGTCTCCGCCTGCGCCACACGATGTTAAGGTGTTGAGAGACAGACAGATTAAGAAAAATAATATGAGTTTGCGCATGTTGTTCTATTGTTTAGTTCTTAATGCTTTGCTTCTATTCTAAAAAAGTGCAATCTTCTGCGATCATTCTGAAAAGCGTTAAATGCGATTAGTTCGCCTTCATATTCGACGAAATAAACTCGCATGTATATTTCTAAACTACCATCGTGGTAACGAAGTTTTCATAGTTCATTAACCTTTTGGTACATTTTGCTTATCTTGGGATGCCGAAACCAATCATAATTTGAAATTACAACAGGATAATCTGATTTTGTAAAATAACGAGGTAAACATAGAAGAAGATCCTCTACTGTTTCAGAATTATCGAATTTGGCATTTTCAAGTGGTGCATAATTATAATGCCCGTAAAGTTTTTCTACGTCTTGCAATGTTAATCCCTTGAGTTGGAGATAGTCGATATCTGCATATCTGTTCTGTGGTGCAATCCTAACAAAATCTACGCATTTGGCTTCTTCCTTCCATTTCTTGGCAGACTTCTCGGGGTGAGAACAGCAATACAATCTTGTTCCTCATCATCTGTTTTTTATTGAAAACAAAAGCAAAACTACCGGTTTTCGGCACAACGGCAAAACTTTTTCACAAATCTTAACAGTTGTGGACTTTATTTCATATTTTTAAACAGTTAAGGACTTTGGAACGCGGCAAATAGGCAATAAAAAACAAAAGGTTTGTTTACATCTTAAATAATAATATTATCTTTGCAGTTCACAAATTTACAAAACGAAATAAAATGGAAGCAAAATATACTCCGGAGTGCATAACTCTACTCGAACAAAGCAAGGAAACGGCAAAGACATTTGGTGGCGGAGGGATAAAGCCAGAGCACATCTTCTACACGCTGCTGACGATGAAAAATCAGTATATCAACAGCATACTCGAGTCGTTCGGCGTTAACATTCCCGATGTGATCAGCAACATGGCAAGCCATCTGCACACATCAAACGTGCTCGAGGTTGGCAACAACGGCGAGGAAGGCGTGCTCACGTCCGAGTCTATGCGATACATATCTGCTGCCGAGGACGAGGCGTATCTTCTCGACGACGAGTTTACCGACCTTATCCACGTTCTTCTGGCAACGCTCAAATTCTCGATGTTCATCGGCACATTCCTGCTGAGCAAATATAATCTTACATACGAGTCTCTGTCTACCTTCATCGAGAACGAAGGTGCAGAAGACGAGATGCACCTGTCCGACGATTCGTCGTACGACTACGAAGAAGACGAGATTGACGACGAGGACGAGATGTTTGACGAAAACGACGATTCGTTCTCTAAAAACGCCAGCCAGCCAATGTTCGGAAACGGCTCTGCACCTGCGCAGAGAAGCGTGAAGCAGGCAAAGGCAACCCCTACCCTGAACAAATATGCCGTTAATCTGTCGCAGAAGGCTGCCGAAGGCAAGCTCGACAACGTTATAGGCCGCGAGAAGGAGATTGAGCGCGTAATTCAGATTCTGTGCCGCCGAAAGAAGAACAATCCGATACTTATAGGCGAGGCCGGCGTGGGCAAAAGCGCCATCGTCGAAGGTCTGGCACAGAAGATAGCGTCGAAGCATATCGTTCCGCAGCTGCTCGACAAGAAAATCTACACCCTCGACCTCTCGCTCGTGGTTGCCGGAACAAAGTACCGCGGACAGTTTGAGGAGCGCATGCAGGCAATAATGAAGGAGATGAAGCAGAATACCGACATAATCCTCTTCATAGACGAGATACACACCCTTGTAGGCTCGGGCGCAGGCGGCGGAAGCATGGACGGAGCAAACATTCTGAAACCAGCCCTTGCCCGTGGCGAAATACGTTGCATAGGCGCAACAACTACAAAGGAATACAAACTGAGCATAGAGAAAGACGGCGCTCTTGAACGCCGTTTTCAGAAGGTGATGGTTGAGCCTACGAGCATAGAGGAGACAATAGAAATACTGAACAAGACGAAGGAATATTACGAGAAGCATCACAACGTTAAATATACCGATGCTGCCGTAGAAGCGTGCGTAAAGCTGACCGAACGGTACATCACAAACAGATGTCTGCCCGACAAGGCCATCGACGCCCTCGACGAAGCCGGCTCACGACTTCAGATTCATATCGACGACATTCCAAGCTCTATAATAAAGAAGGAAGAGGAGCTGGCGCAGGTTATGAGGATGAAGAACAACGCCGCCGAGGAACAGAACTTCGAACTTGCCGCAAGCTTCCGCGACCGTGGTATAATGCTCGAAAACGAGATTCAGCAGGAGAAGAACAGATGGAAGGAAAATCTGTCGAAGAAACGCATGACGGTAGACGCAGACACCATAGCCGAAACCGTTTCGCTTATGAGCGGAATACCAATCCAGCGACTTGCAAAGGACGAGAGCGTGCGCATTAAGGATATGCGCCAGACGCTTAAGTCGCACGTAATAGCGCAGGATACCGCCATCGACAATCTGGTGAACGCAATCCAGCGCAGCCGCGTGGGACTGAAAGACCCTAACCGCCCTATCGGCTCGTTCCTCTTCATAGGTCCTACCGGCATCGGAAAGACATATCTTGCCAAGGAACTTGCAAAATGTATGTTCGGCACGGAAGACGCGCTAATCCGCATAGATATGAGCGAATACATGGACAAGTACAACGTTAGCCGAATGGTTGGCGCAGCTCCTGGATATGTGGGCTATGAGGAAGGCGGACAGCTGACCGAGAAAGTGCGCCGTCATCCTTATTCCATCGTGCTTTTCGACGAGATTGAGAAGGCGCATCCCGACATCTTCAACATCCTTCTGCAAGTGATGGACGACGGCCGACTGACCGACAGCGAAGGCCGTACGGTAAACTTCAAGAATACCGTCATCATCATGACATCGAACGTTGGAACACGCAAGCTGAAGGATTTCAGCCATCAGCTCGGATTCTCGTTCAACTACGGCGAACTGAACAAGGAACAGGCCGACGAGGTTATTAAGAAGGCGGTAAACAAGCAGTTCTCGCCCGAATTCATTAACCGAATAGACAAGATAATACAGTTTCAGCAACTCGACGAGGCCGCAATCCTGAAGATTGTAGACCTTGAGCTGTCTAAACTCCACAAGCGCATCTTCGACATGAAGTTTGCCTTGCGTGTTTCGGATTCGGCAAAGAAATTCATCGCCAAGAAAGGCTACGACGTTCAGTTCGGAGCACGTCCGTTGCGCCGAGCCATCGAAAACTACGTAGAGGACGATGTTGCCGACCTGCTTGTGAACAATTCTCTGCCGGAATGGTCAACCATCTCTGCCGACTACAACGAAGGCGACGACAGACTGACCATCAAAGTTGAAAATGAAAAAAGCAAGGACGAATAAGGGATATCCGCGTTGCAAGTAAAAATCGGGTTGATTTAAATCAATAAATGCCGATTATTATGCTAAAAAACATTGTTTTGTTTGCACGTATAATGCGGAAGCTATATCTTTGCAACAACAAAAAGAGACAAAAGGTTAAAGATTGTATAAAAAAAGGATAATATTACTGGTGTTACAAAGGTTAAAGATTGTAAGGATAATACAAAAAGGAAAGTTAAGTTTTAATTGAAGAGGTTAAAGATTGAACAAAAAGATTCAAAGGGTAACAGAGAATAAAGATTGAATGAATAATTTTCGAGAAAGAACAAATTACTTGAGTAATGAAAAAAAGAGTCGCTTCTTGTAAGTGGCTCTTTTTTCGTTATTTGTTTGGTTATAACCTCTCTTTTTGCTATATTTGCACGAATTTTTTTACACGCATGAGATTCAGAATTGCAAAATATATTTTCACCGTTATACTTTGTCTGCTTTCATTCCTTACGCTAAGCGCGCAAAAAAGAACGAAAAACAAACTAACAGCTCCTATTCCGAGCAGCAACTACAGCGGAATAGACGTGTCGCACCACAACGGGAAAATTGACTGGAACAAAGTAAAGAAAAACCGCAGGATAAAATTCGTTTACATAAAGGCAACCGAGGGCGAAGACTTCGTAGACCCGGAATACAGCCGCAATCTGAAAGGTGCGCGAAAGGCTGGCTTCAAGGTGGGAAGCTACCATTATTTTCACATGACATCATCGCCCGAACGACAGTTCAAGAATTTCATAAAACACGCCCCCAAGAAAAAACAGGACCTAGTGCCGATGGTCGATTTCGAGACATGCGACGGCTACAGCATCAAGCGAACACGCAAGGCTCTGAAAAAATTCGTATCTCTGCTCGAGAAATACTATGGCAAGAAACCTATTATATATAGCACCATGTCGCATTACAACGACATCCTCGCCC
Source organism: Bacteroidaceae bacterium (assembly GCA_017617315.1). Taxonomy (GTDB): domain Bacteria; phylum Bacteroidota; class Bacteroidia; order Bacteroidales; family Bacteroidaceae; genus Ga6A1. Next base: position 118,932 of record JAFZWM010000030.1, on the reverse strand, counting down.
CCGAGTTCAACAGATATCATCTGTATATCGGCAGATATAGCGACTGCCCGCCCGCGATTAGAGGAAAGGGTACGTACACGATTTGGCAGTATAGCGAGACGGGCCGAGTAAAGGGCATAAAACGCTATGTAGATCTTGCCAGATTCCACGACAAGCACAATCTGAAGGAACTTTATCTGCGCTAAAATGCTGATTCTCCCAATAAAATACCTTGATGGCATAATATTTTCTTTAAAAAGATTACATTTTTTTTAATTTATTTGTATATTTGCACCGAATAGTAAAAGTTGAGTTTTAATAAAAAAACTTTAATCTTGATCAAAATGAAATTTAAAGTAATTGCATTACTTCTTGCAGGCCTTTTTTCTTGCACTACTGTGTCGGTAGCACAGTCGGACGACAAGGTCTACCAGATTGTAGACATTCCAGCTACATTTCCGGGGGGGACTGAAAGTTGTATGAAATATATAGCATCACACCTTGAATACCCTCAGAAAGCATTGGAGAAAGGAGTTCAGGGAAAAGTAACCGTTGGTTTTACGGTTGAGATTGACGGTTCGATTACCGACATTGGCGTTGTAAAGTCGGTTGACCCGGATCTTGACGCAGAGGCTATGCGTATCTTCTCAAAAATGCCAAACTGGCAGCCGGGCGAGCTGAACGGGCAAAAAGTAAGGTGCGAATGCTACTTCCCTGTGATTTTTAAGTTAAGATAACACATAAATGTTAGCATGACAAAAGAGGCGGAATCTTTTATTTGATTCCGCCTCTTTTGTTTATTGCTGTTTGTTCTGCTGTTTCGTAAGTTTTCTGAGAATGTCTCGGTTAAGAATGAGAATCTTACGGTTTGTCCTGACAATCTCCGACCTTACCTTGTCGATAACTTCGGTATGAAAAGCGTCGAGATTGACATATTCGAAGAATGTCTTCACAAAGTTGAAAACCATCGGTTTGGCTTCGGTATTTACAATAACCTTGAGTCCGCCGCTAATCATCTCAACCTCAACATCGGCATCGCTCATCACGGGGTCTCCATCGTAGTGGATAACGCCGGGCTTGCTGCGATGGATAGTCAGTTTCTTGCATCTGAACGACTTGATGCAGCTGTTCTTCTCTATCGTCTTTGTAAACAACTGAAGGGCAATAGCCGTTGCCTCCAGCATATTGAATGGCTCCATTACCGTAACATCCATAAGTCCGTCGCTCATAGATGCATTTGGGGCGATGTAAGCGTTGTTTCCGTATTGAGAAGCGTTGGCGCAGGCAATCAAAAACGCCTTATACTTGTGTGTTCCAGCCTCGTCTTCAATCTCGTAAGTCTCGGGCTTGTATCTTACACCCTCGCGAAGCGTGTTCTCGAGATAAGTAAGCGGTCCTCGCTTTCCTGCCTGAGCAAACTTTGCGCTGATAAAGGCATCGAAGCCAACTCCGCATGTGCAGAAGAACGGCAGTCCGTTTATCTTGCCATAATCAACACTTTCAACCACACCTTTATTTATGATGTCGATGGCTTTCTTTGCCTCCATCGAAATCTGCAAGTGCCTTGCCAGTCCGTTTCCCGAACCGCACGGAATAATGCCGAGTGCCGTATTGGTGTGCGTAAGCGAGCGTGCAACCTCGTTTACTGTTCCGTCTCCGCCAATGGCAACGACAATATCAATGCCGTCTTTCGCTGCCTGCTCGGCAAGTATCGCCGCATGTCCTGCGTATTCAGTCTTCTTAATCTCGTATGTGTACTTGTTCTTGTCGAGTGATGACTCAATCTGTTTCAGGATTGCTTCCTTGCCTTTTGTTCCGGATATAGGATTGACAATAAAGACTACCTTTTTTATAATCATATATGAGTTGATATCTTTTTGAGGTGACAAAATTATAACAAAATAAGTGAATAGACGAAAAAAGGGGCTGACTTTTAGTCGCTATTGTATTTTTTTCTACATTTTTATTCGACAAGTCAGATTTCTTACTATCTTTGCACAGTTTTTTGTGTTCGTAAAAATGTACACAGCGGAAAAACAATGGGTTTAGTCCCGACAGAAAATTGATTTATGGGTTTATTACAAGAAAAATTTAGTAAATATACCGAACCTCAGAAATATAAGGAATTAGGTATATATCCATACTTCCGCGAAATTGATAGTCCACAGGACACGGAAGTAATTATGGACGGTCATAAGGTTCTTATGTTTGGTTCAAACTCATACATGGGTTTGACATACGACCAGAGAATCATCAACGCATCTATCGAAGCTACTAAGAAGTACGGAACAGGATGCGCAGGTTCAAGATTCTTGAACGGAACACTTGACATTCATGTATCTCTTGAGAAGGAGTTTGCAGAGTTCCTGCACAAGGACGAAGCCATGGTTTTCTCAACCGGTTTCTCTGTAAATGCAGGTATCATCTCGGCTATCGGTAGAGACCGACACGCAACCTTCATCTGCGACGACCGCGATCATGCTTCTATCGTTGACGGATGCTCCAACTCATTTGCTAAGACTCTCAAGTACAAGCACAATGACATGGAGGCTCTTGAGCGTTTGCTTGCAAACCTTCCTGAAGACCAGATTAAGCTCATCATTGTTGATGGTGTATTCTCTATGGAGGGCGACCTTGCTCCGCTTGACAAGATTGTTGAGCTGAAGAAGAAGTACAACGCCAGCCTGATGGTTGACGAGGCTCACGGCTTCGGTGTGTTCGGAAAGCAAGGTAGAGGTGTTTGCGACCACTTTGGTGTAACTGATGATGTTGATATCATCATGGGTACATTCTCTAAGTCTCTTGCTTCTATCGGCGGCTTCTGTGCAACAGACAAGTACACAATGAACTATCTGCGCCACACAACCCGTACTTACATCTTTACGGCAAGTGCTACTCCGGGTGCTACGGCAGCAGCTCGCGAGGCTCTTCACATCATCCAGAACGAGCCAGAGCGTCAGCAGCACTTGTGGGATGTTACAAACTACGCTTTGAAGCGTTTCCGCGAGGAGGGCTTCGAGATTGGCGAGACTGAGTCTCCAATCATCCCATTGTATGTTCGCGACCCAATAAAGACTTTCGAGGTTACAAAGTTGGCTTTCGAGGCAGGCGTATTCATCAACCCAGTTGTGCCTCCAGCTTGCGCTCCTCAGGATACTTTGGTTCGCTTCGCACTTATGGCTACTCATACAAAAGAGCAGGTTGACCTTGGCGTTGACCGCTTGAAGAAGTGCTTCAAGGAGCTTGAAATCATTAAGTAAAAAAGAAGTTTCTATATTTTTTAAAAGTCCGTAATCATTAGCGATTGCGGACTTTTTTGTCATTATAATTGTAAAAAACAAGTCCGAACCGCCTTTGCTTGGACGATTCGGACTGTTTCTTGTGCCTTTAATCTTTCTCCGGAAGCATTACAACGCCCTCGCTATGCAAACCGTCCATCTTGATGACGATAGGCTTGTCGAAGTGGATGTGGCGAAGATATTGCGTTTCCTCGACTGCCGGAAGACTATCAAGGAACTTCTGGTTATACACTCCATCGCCAAGATAGTCGTTTATCGTGAAATAGCCCACGCCGAGCGATGTCAGATTCTGGAAGAAGTGAGTTCCTTGACTCGGGTCGATGCGATAATCGGTAAGACCGGCTTCGACAATGACTTTTGCACCCGAGATGTGCGGCCATTTTACAGGAATTCCGAGCCAGTCGTCGCTACTGCCCCATCGTCCCGGACCAACAAGAACATAGTGCGTGTCGCTCTCGAGGAACTTGCGGTTCATCTTCTCTATGTCGTAGGCAATCATCTGATTATTAGCAGGATTATAGCCTTCGGTCTTGACATAAACAACATCAAACACATCGTCTACTATGCCGTGGCCGAGCGACTTGTGCGAACGCAACAGCACATCGTCGTCGCTTATCTTTGTCAAATCCTCTTTCAGTTCCTTCTTTGCATCGACAATCGGGCGCACCTGAAGAAGGTAGAACGTTCCAGTCTTGTCGGGATTAAGCTTTACTGCAAACTCTATTTCAACCGGGCGACGCATCTCGCTCTGGCAATATTCCTGTGCAAGCTGAAGAAGTTTAGGCAACGGGAACACGTCGTATTTCAGCACTCCGCTAAACGATACGATTTTACGGCCACCCTCGTAGAATCCGTCGCGAATAACCTGATCGTAAGGGTCGAAAGTGCTCGTTATGTAGTTGAGCGAGCCGTCTTTCTCGGCTTCCCTGACAAGAATTCGCTTGATATTGAATCCGTCGTTCACCTTGAAATCCTTAGCGACATCGTTCATGTCGAGGGCGTAGAACGATGTCTGCGTCTCTCGCAAGGCAAATTCAGTCTCGCTAAGCTGCATTATGTGGTCGGGATGGTAGGCATTAACCCTTAGCGTCATTCCGCCATCTACGATATACTTTCCAAGACCGAGAGCGAGGCTCACAACACCCTCCTCGGGCTTCTCGTCGTCGATTGTGTAATAGTTAAGCGAGCGAGCCACGCCCGAAATGTGCGGATAGAAGAGGTTTCCGAACTGAGTTCCAACAACTTCCTGAAGAATTACCGCCATCTTTTCCTGGTCGATGACGTTTCGCGTAGCGGTCATGTAATCCTTGCTGTCCTGATAGTAGACAGATGCGTATACACTCTTGACGGCATCGCTCAACATTCGCACCATCTCGTACTTGTCGTTTACATAAGGAATCATGTAGGTTGAATAGATTCCGGCAAACGGCTGATAATGTGAATCTTCCAAAAGACTTGACGAGCGGATGGCGATTGGCGACTTAACTACATCAATAAATGCGAACAAATCGTCGAGGAGTTTCTGCGGAAGTTTTCCGCGAAGGAAATGAGCCAGAATATTCTCGTCGGAAGTATCGCTTAAGGCAATCTGATACAGATTGTTGCTCTCCATGAATTCGTCGAAAATATCGGTACAGAGAACCACCGTCTTTGGAATGGCCACCTGAGCATTCTCGAAGCTCTGGAACTCCTCGTGGCGTATAACCATATTGTCGATGAACGCCAAGCCGCGTCCTTTTCCGCCCAGCGAGCCGTCGCCTATTCGGGCAAAGTTTGAGAAGCGGTCGAAGCGGTCGCTCTTGAACTCGGCAACCACTCCCCTGTTTCGCATCTTGCGGTATTTTACGATGGCATCATAGATAATTTGGCGATGCGCATCCACATCCTGAAGACTCTTCCAAGTAATGTGCTTCAGGAATTCTGAAATCGGGAAGAGAGCGCGCGAACAGAGCCATCTCGACACGTTGTTCTTAGAGATATGATAGAGAAGCGACTCCTTTGGAAGGGTGAAAATATTGTCCTGAAGTTCCTTCAGATTGTGGATTCGGGCAACTTCCTCCAGCGTTTCTGGATTGCGCAGAACAAGGTCGCCGAAACCGAAACGGCGTGAGATTATGCGTTGCAAATCCTGCGCCATCGCCTTCGAGTTCTTGTCTACAAAGTCGACATTCCTGCTGTAAGCAATCTCGGCATTATTGCTCTCGCTACTCTGCAAGATGCGCGGAATAAACTCGTCCTGACTGTGGACATATTCGAGAAATTCGAAGCCTGCCTCGGGGTCTTCGACGCCGTTGTGAGGGAAGCGGGCATCGGAAATGATTCCAAGCGTGTTGTTCTTGTATTCATCAAAAATAGCCTTCGCCTCCTCGTAGTTTCGGGCAAGCACGATTTTCGGTCTTCCTCTCATTCGCAAGGTGGCCTGATGCGCGTTTAGAGCCTCGGTTGCGAAGTTCTGGCTCTGCTTAAGGATAAACTTGTAGAGGTTTGGCAAAACCGACGAATAGAAGCGGATGCTGTCCTCAACAAGCAGAATCATCTGCACTCCTCCAACCTCGGTATCGTGCTTCAGATTCTGCTTATCCTCGATAAGCTTGATGATTGAAAGCAGAAGGTCGGTATTGCCGAGCCAGCAGAAAACATAGTCGAACATACTGAGGTCCTCGTCCTGCATACGGCGCGTGATGCCGTGCGAGAACGGCGTGAGCACCACAAGCGTGATGTCGGGGAACTGCTGCTTGATTGGACGCGCTATGTCGAACGCATCGTTGTTGTCGGTTCCCGGCATACATATTACAAGGTCGAACGAGATAGTCTCGAGCACCTTCTTAGCTTCCTCGGCAGTAGAGACCTGCGTGAACCGAGGCGGATATCTTAGTCCAAGTTCGGAATATTCGATGAAAATCTTCTCGTCTATTCGCCCGTCATCCTCGAGCATAAAGGCATCGTACGGATTGGCGATGAGAAGGACGTTGAAGATGCGCTTGTTCATCAGATTGACAAACGACACATCTTTCAGATAGAATTGATTAAATTCCAGTTTATTCTCCGGCATTATATTTGGTTGTTTAACATTAGCAGAGCAAAATTAGTTTTTTTATTTGACAGAACCAAAGTTTTTTGTACTTTTGCGCCGACATACAAATATACAAATACTAAATAACAGCTGAGAAATACCAATGAAAAATTACATTCTGTTAGTTGTGCTGATGCTCATAGGCTCGGCACCGATGAATGCGCAGAAAAATTCTCCGAATCTCGAATACGTCTTCGAACTGAAGGTAACGTGTAGCGCGCCCTATTCCGTTGGCCAGACATCACACGGCGAACGCGTGGTGATTCCGATTACAGGAGGAACGTTCGAAGGACCTTCGATTAAAGGAAAAGTGATTGGCGGAGGAGCAGACTATCAGCTTGTAGACCGCAAGAACGGACGCACGGAACTTGAGGCAATCTACAGCATTCAGACTGATGACGGAGTATTCATCCACGTTCGCAACGTCGGAATACTCATCGGAAGAAAGGACGAGTTCTACTTCCGTACCGTTCCGAAGTTCGAAGCTCCGCAAGACAGCAAGTACAACTGGCTGAACGATGCCATTTTCATCTGCGAGCCGCAGGCTACGAAAGACTACATCTCCCTTAAAATCTGGAAAGTTAACTAAACCAAAATTATAACCTATCAGCATGAAAAAAATTCTGATACCTGTATTGGCTGTGCTGGCTTCGACCGCGGTCAGAGCACAAAATCCAATCATCACGAATCAGTTTACCGCCGACCCTACAGCACGAGTGTTTAACGGACGGCTGTATCTGTTTCCGTCGCACGACATCATCAGTCCGGTTGAACCGAAAAAGAAGTGGTTCAGCATGGCAGATTATCACATGTTTTCGTCAACCGACCTTACGGAATGGACCGATCATGGCATAATCCTCTCGCAGGAGCAAGTGCCTTGGGGAAAGCCCGACGGCTATTCGATGTGGGCGCCCGACTGCGTTGAGAAGGACGGAAAGTACTATTTCTTCTTCCCCGACGCTCCGAAGGAAGGACGAGGATTCAACATCGGCGTGGCTATTGCCAACAACCTTTTCTGGCCTAAATTCGAGCCGCAGCAGAAGCCTATCGAGGGCGTGATGGGCATAGACCCATGCGTTTTGCAGACAAGCAAGGGCGAGAGCTATCTGTTCTGGGGCGGAGGCGGCCTGGTGGTTGCAAAGATGTCAGACGATCTTCTGAGTATCGAAGGCAAGCCGCAACGCATAGCCAACCTTCCCGAAGGATTCAAGGAAGGACCTTTCGCCTTTGAGCGCAACGGAAAATTCTACCTTACCTACCCTTGGGTGCGCGAGAAGGACGGCACGGAATGTCTGGCATACGCCATGAGCGACAATCCGATGGGACCTTACGAATACAAGGGCTTGATAATGAAAGAATCGAAGACTGGATGCTGGACAAACCATCATTCTATCGTCGAGTTCAACAACCAATGGTATTTGTTCTATCATCATAACGACTATTCGCCATCGTTCGACAAGAACCGCTCTGTATGCGTCGATTCTCTCTTCTTCAACGCCGACGGAACGATTCAGGAGGTTATTCCTACCCTTCGCGGCGTGGGCGTGAGCGATGCCCGAAAGCCTGTTCAGATTGACCGCTATTCTGAAATTGGCGGCGGAGCAAGCATCGACTATCTTGACAAGAAGAATCTTTTCCTTGGCTGGAAAACCTTGTTCCCATCGGCTGGAGCATGGGTTAGATACAATAAGGTAAACATGAAGAGCTCGTGCGCTAAGAACGTGTGTCTGCGCATGAAGTCATCGGGAAAAGCCGTATTCACACTTAGCCTTGGCGGTTTCAAGACCGACTTGGCGGTAGAAAGCACCGGCGACAAGTGGGAAGATGTGAACATCGAAACCCGAACGCTTCCCGAAGGAATCTCGGACATGACGCTTACTTTGAAGTCGGCTGATGCGCCTGTCGAGGTTGACTGGGTATCGCTTACCAACGACCCTCGCCCAGTTTATTTCAAGAAGCCGGCAGAAGCAAAATCGACTCCCGATGCCGACGGATTCATTCGCCGATGGAGCATTCTTGAGCCTGAAAAAATGGACATCCGCAGCAACGTAGTCTTTACCGACAGCTATCTGAAGGAGACATTCGCAAAGCACATCGTGCCGATGAAGAAACTGCCTGCCGACAAGCAGACAACGGTCGTTTCGGGTCAGAAACTGATGTGGCATCATCTCGAGAGCAACAGCTACAACAACAAGCTGTTCCGATTTTCAACGATGCTCGGAAAGCCAGAATACGGCGTGTTCTTCAACGTGGTAACGGTAATAAACTGCGCCGAAGACATCGACAACGTGCGCCTTGCCGTAGGCTCTAACGGAGCATCGCAATGGCTGCTTAACAATTCGGAAATCCTTACTCTCACGGGAGACCGACGAATGGTTAAGGACGACGGCACTTCAAAGCGCGTATCGCTTAAGAAAGGCGCAAACATCCTGCGCGGCATGATTATCAACGGCCCGGGAATGAGCGACTTCTGCGTCCGTTTCATCGACGAAAGCGGCAACCCTATCACAAATTTCACAATATCTAACAAGTAGACGGAAATGAACCTTTATAAAATATCATTAACAGCATTCTTGCTTGCTTCGGCAGTAAGCATAAACAAGGCATTTGCACAGGCAGGACAGCCATACATTCACGACCCATCGACCATTGCCGAGAGCAACGGAAAATACTTCACCTTCGGAACTGGCGGAGGAGGACTGATTTCAGAAGACGGATGGTCGTGGCACGGCGGAGCAGAGCGTCCCGGAGGCGGAGCTGCACCCGATGTAATCAAGATTGGCGACCGTTATCTGGTAATCTACGGAGCAACAGGAGGTGGACTTGGCGGCGGACATAACGGCCGAATCCTGACGATGTGGAACAAGTCGCTCGACCCGAAATCGCCCGACTTTAAATATACCGAGCCAATCGAGGTGGCTTCGTCAGACGGTCTTGAAGACTGCGATGCCATCGACCCCGGAGTTCTTCTCGACCCAACCGACGGCAGAATGTGGCTGTCTTACGGCACTTACTTCGGAAACATCCGTCTGATTGAGCTCGACCCTAAGACTGGCGAGCGCGTAAAGGGTAACAAGGAACTCGACATTGCCATAGACTGCGAGGCTACCGACCTCATCTACCGCGACGGATATTACTATCTGCTTGGAACTCACGGCACCTGCTGCGACGGCGTAAACTCAACTTACAACATAGTTTGCGGACGAAGCAAGAAGGTTACAGGCCCTTACATCGACAACGTTGGCCGCGACATGAAGAACGGCGGCGGAAAGATGGTTATCGCAGCCGGAAAGAGAGTTTGCGGCCCGGGACACTTTGGCAGAACCATCATAGACGAGGGCGTTGAGATTATGTCGTGCCATTTCGAGGCAGATTTCGACCGAAGCGGACGAAGCGTACTTGGAATCCGCCCTCTGCTGTGGCGCAACGGCTGGCCTGTGGCTGGCGAGAGTTTCAAGGAGGGAACATATCAGATTGCGTCGGAAAGACGCGGCTACAGCCTCGAACTTGCCGTCGATTTCGTGCGAATGAATCAGGAGCGCGCAGCTTGGCATCGCATAGACCTTAACGAGCCGCTGAAGCAGATTCCAAACCAGACTCTCGACGAGGTTAAGCAAACATGGCCGTCGGGCAACATCGATGTGCGCGCAGGCGACTATATGTATCGCCCTCACCAGCATTGGACTATCGTTGCCGTTCCTGAGGCTGGCGGATATCTGTCTAACCCTTATTTCGCCATAAAGATTAGCGGAACAGACAGAGCGTTGGCTTCGACCAAGGACATGGAGGTTACAACCGAGGAGAAATTTACGGGAGCCGACAACCAACTGTGGCGCATAGAACAACTTACCGATGGCACTTTCAGAATAATGCCGAAGGCTATTCCGGGCAAGGACGGCGTGAATACCGAATATTGCCTTTATTCGGTAGCCGACAGCACTCCTACCCTTGCAAAATACGATTTCAAGAGCGACAACAGCAAATGGAACTTCATTTCGGCTGAATAACAGATAAAAAAGAGGCACACATCGAAAAATGTATGCCTCTTTTTTTATGCGCTCGCGCGAAGTTATTTCTTCAGTTTATCAAGAATCCGTTTTGTGGCTTCAAAATCGCGGGCATTAACCTTAAGGTCGATAATGTTTCCCTTTGTATCGATAATTCTGTACGATGGAAAACTACTAATATTCAGGAAATTCTCGACGGCAGACTGTTGGTCGGCTGGCAGATTGTAGTGAGCCACGTTGTCGCCCGTAACATTATACTCGTTTATCACATTCTTCCAAGCCTTCTCCGGACTGTTGTTTGCAAGATACAGATACACAATGTCATAATCCTTGAATGCCTCGAACTCCTCCTTGCTGTGCGAGAGCGCAGCTTTACATGGACCGCACCATGTGCCCCAAACATCGAGCAGAATAATCTTGCCCTTGTAAGGCTCTATTATCTTGCGGAGAATCTTCTCGCCGTCAGTCATGTTTGCAACATTGTCTGCCGACTTGAAGACTGGCAGATTTACTTCATTCTGCTCTAATGCGAGGTATTTTTTGTGCTGCTCCATCAGAAATCTCTTTGCTGAAGGAAGTTCAATTTCCTTATCGACATATTCTTGAAGCCACGGATTCAGAGACGTTTGTTTAGAAAAGAATGCATTGCTGTAAAGATGCTGAGTTCTGCAAATGTCACGAAAAATCTTGTCGCTGCCACAAACAGAATCGATTAAGGCAAAAGTGTTTTTGTAGCACATAAGAGAAATCTGTTCGTCGTACTTTTTCAACAGCGAATCTACAACTGCAATCTCTTTCGAAGATTCGTAGAAATTCATCCATTTTCTATATTCTTCATCGGTTTTTGCAGCATAGATTTTATCAACAATATTCTTAAAAACCTCGGGGTATTCATCGATTATTTTGTTTTCCTCGTCCGTAAAGGTTACGCCTTTCTCTTTCAGGGATTTAAGCATCGCAGGTCTGTTGTTGCACTTATCGTTTTGATACTGTAAGAATGAGTGTATGAATGTATCATAGATACTACAGATAGCGTACTTTCTGTTCCACAACTCGTTGGTTACAAAATCGACATACTCTTGTGGCAACATACTCATGCGAGTGATAAATAACATCAACAGATTACCCTGCTCCGCTTTCATTTTTCTGGTATAGTAATTGATATATCGCTGCGAGATGTTTGGATGTTGTTCTGCATATTTCTGAAAATTAGCTAAATCACTCGCTATCAGACTGTCAATTTGATGTTTGTATGCCATTGCACCGTTTTCCGAAGACTCAAAAGAACCACAATGAAGATTTTTTGGAAGAAAATGAAAGATTTTATATCCGGCATCCTCGTTCTGCAATCGTACATCGTCGCCCATAAAGAGTATCTGGTTATTCATAAAATCCTTCAGAAAAAAGTAAGTCTTTCCCGGCTCCACCACAGTTGAATGCGAGTCCGTATGCCAGTCCATATCAACTGTGGTCGTATATACAAGCGGAAACTTCAGGGTGAATCTGCCAAGAGAATCCACTTTTGTATAGAATGTCTCTTGCTCGCTGGTAAAGATGTTATCAAAGCGTATCTTAAACTTCCTTCCTGCATTCCATTCGTGTTGCGGCATATCTTTAAGCCAGCCCACAATTGTAACGCTGTCGCCATCGGCAAAATCGTTATCTACAAAATCCTCGCGGTTGTCTTTCTGCGGATAATCGGGCAGACTTTTTGTTACAATAGGGCTGCACACAACAGGCTTTCTGCCGTCTATGGCGAAGGTACGAACGCCTTTCTTCAGCTTTCCAATCTTGACAGTCTTGCCGTCGGTCGTCTTTATTGTGTAGCCGCCTTTCTCCGCGGTTCTGCTCTCGATGTCCCAAATCTTACTGTCGAAAATAAGATGCTTCTTTGCTATGCCAATGAGCCAGTCGCCCGTGGCATTGTTGCGCCAGTAAGTGTTCGTGATGCCTTCGGGAATAAAATCGGCATTGTGAATGTTGGTTACAACAAGTCCCCATTTCTTCTCAACAACCATAAGCATCTTTGTATCAATAGGTACAGGCTCGAAAGTAACCGCAAAGTTCAGCGTGTCGGATGTCATCTTGTACGGCTTGTCAAATCCAATCACGGTAGCCGACTTTGCTTTGTACGCCTTCTTCTCGTTGTTATCGGCATAGAGCGACATGTCTTTCGAGAGACTAATCTCATGCCGTTCTCCGTTAAAGTAGAGAGAAAAAGATACTTCAGTACGGTCGTCGAACATCGCCACATTGGTGATTTTCACATAATCGCCTGCATTCGAATAGCCGTTCTGCACATTGTTCCAGATAATCTGTTTTTTGTTTTGTGCCCCTACTGCTATAGCAGCAATGGCAAACATTAGAATCAAAAGTGTTTTTTTCATTTAAGTTATATTTTATAAATGGTTTAGTTGTCAAAATGGTTTATTTTGAAAGAGGCTCATCGATTAACTTTTACATTTTTCGATGTATGCCTCTTTCTTATATGCGCTCACGCGAAGTTATTTCTTTAGTTTATCAAGAATCTGTTTTGTGGCTTCAAAATCGCGGGCATCAACATCCATGTCGATAATATTGCCATCAGCATCAATCAGCCTGTAAGAAGGATAACTATGTACCTTAAGGAAATTCTCAACGGCAGACTGCTGGTCGGCTGGCAGATTGTAGTGAGCCACGTTGTCGCCCGTAACATTATACTCGTTTATCACGTTCTTCCAAGACTGCTCGGGACTCTTATTGGCAAAATACAGATACTGAATATCGTAATCCTTCAGAGCCTCAAACTCTTCCTGGCTATTTTTGAGAGCCATTTTGCACGGCATACACCATGTGCCCCAAACATCTATTAGGATAATCTTGCCCTTGTACGGCTCAATTATTCTGCGCAGAATCTGCTCGCCGTCGCTCATGTTGGCAACATTGTCTGCCGACTTGAAGACTGGCAGATTTGAACCGTTTTGCTCGAATGCGCGGAATTTTTCGTTTTCGGCCATCAGGAATTTCTTTGCTGAAGGAAGCTGGATTTCCTTGTCTATAAACGCCAGAAGCGACTGAGTAAGAGATTTTTTCAGATTGATAATTTCATCATTGTAAATTAACTGCGTTATGCAGATGTCGCGCAAAACCTTGTCGCCGCCACAAACCGAATCTATTACTGCAAGAATATTTCTGTAGCCCAATACTGAAAGTTGCTCATTGTGCTTCTTCAACAAAGATTCTATAACCGTAACGTGCTCAGACGAATTGAAAGTATTTGCTAAGGCTCTCTTTTCATCGTCCGTTTTGGCTGCATCTATTTTTTCGGTAACGTTCTTAAGTTTTTCGGGAAATTCCTCAATCAATTTGTTCTCCTTGTCGGTAAAGGTTATGCCCTTCTCTTTCAAGAATTTAAACATTGCAGGAACAGAGCGGTCGTTGTGCTTGTCGTTCTGATATTCAAAGAAATAGCGCATAAAATACGTATAATCGCTACCAAGCATGTATTTTCTGCCAAACAACTCTTTAGTTACATAATCTACATATTCTTGCGGCAATGTCCTTGTGCGATAGCGGAATTGCATCAGAGCTTCAGCCTGACGCGATTTAAAATCGCAGGTCATCAAATCGATATAGCGTTGCGAAATGTTGGGATGCTGCAAAACATATTCCAGCAATTCTGCCAATCTATGCGTTGTCAGGCTGTCAACTTTCTGTTTATATGCCATTGCGCCACTTTCTGATGCCTCAAAATCATCTTCATTAAGATAACTCATTGTAAAATGATTTTTTGCTGCAGCAAATTCATTCTGCACTCGCACGTCGTCGCCCATAAAAAGCTTCTGGGCGTTCTCGAAATCGTTCAGAAAAAAGTAAGTCTTTCCCGGCTCTACCACGGCTGCGATATTTGTCCGCTTCCAATCCAAATAAATCATGCTCGTATTTAAAAGCGGAAACTTCAGGGTGAATCTGCCAAGAGAGTCCATTTTTGTATAGAACGACTCTTGGGTGCGGGTAAATATGTCGTTGTAAGCAATCTTAAATTCCTTGCCTTGTTTCCATTCATGAGGAGGCATGTCCTTCAGCCAGCCAACTATCGTAACGCTGTCGCCATTGGCAAAGTTGGTATCAACAAAGCCATTGCGGTTGTCTTTCTTCGGATAGTCGGGCAGATAGTTCGTTACAATCGGGCTGCACGCAACAGGCTTTCTGCCGTCTATGGCAATGGTGCGGACGCCTTTCTTCAGCTTTCCTATTTTAACGGTCTTGCCGTCGGTCGTCTTTATTGTGTAGCCGCCTTTCTCTTCGGTTCTGCTCTCGATGTCCCAAATCTTACTGTCGAAAATAAGATGCTTCTTTGCTATGCCAATGAGCCAGTCGCCCGTGGCATTGTTGCGCCAGTAAGTGTTCGTGATGCCTTCGGGAACAAAGTCGGAATTGTGAATGTTCTGAATAACGAATCCGAAATCCTTATCAAAAAACGTAAGCATCTTGGCATCTGCCGGAACAGGCTCGAAGGTAAAAACAAGGTCAAGCGTGTCGGACGTTACGTTGTACGGCTTGCCAAGTTCGATAACGGTAGCCGACTTGACTTTGTACGCCTTTTTTTTGTCGCCGTTTACTAAGAAAGTGTTTTGCGAGAAGCCAATCTGCGGTTTCTGTCCTTTAAAGCTGAAGGATAACGACACTTCCGTACGGTCGTCGGCCATCGTTACTTTTGTTACATTCAAATACTCGCGTGGGACAACCGAATAGCCCGTCAGCACATTGTTCCAGATAATCTGTTTTTTGTTTTGCGCCCCTACTGCAATAGCAGTAAGGGCAAGCATTAGAATCAAGAATGTTTTTTTCATTTTATCTATAGTGTTAATGATATTAGTTGTCGGAATGGTTTATTTTGAAAGAAGTTCGTCGATGAACCTGTACATCTGCGGATCTTCGCCCACGAACACCTTTACCACCTTGCCCTCTGGCGAAAGTATAATCTTTGTTGGGAAACCTTGTATAGCGTATTTCGTAAAGATGTCGCTTCCCTCGTCTGCCCTTACGTTAAGCCACGGAAGCTGATGCTTTGCCACGGCATTTTTCCAGCGGTCGGCAGGGTCGTTGCAGTCTATGCCCAGAATCTCGAGTTTAGCCTTGTGCTTTGCATAGCAAGCCTTCATATCGGGAATTCCCTTTATGCACCAGCCGCACCACGAGCCCCAGAAATCGAGCATCACATACTTTCCTCTCAGGCTCGACAGCGAGATGTTCTTTCCGTTGATTGATTTGAGCGTAAAGTCGGGAGCGATGTCGCCCTCCTTCAGTTTTCCGGCCTCCTCGCGCTCCATCATCTCGGCTCTCTGCTTCATAGCCTTTACAAAGTTGCGGCATCTGCCGTTTCGCACCTTGTCCGAAATAAGTCCGAGGGCTTCCTTGGCTGCCTTGTAGTCGTAAATTCTGGTAAGCACGATGGCAGAAACATCGTTGTCGGCATGAGTCTTGATGTAGCCGATGGCCTTCTCGTCAGACTTTGCCATAAGCTCGTTCAGCTTGCCTTCGACCTCGGCAGCAAGAACGGCTCTGTCCTCGCCTTTGCGGAGCCTGTTCATCGCATCTTGCTGAATTTCAGCCATCAGCGCGTTTAGGTCATAGAAACTTTCTATCATCTGCATCAAATCCTTGTAGAAGGTTGAACCGTCGTATTTTCCTAAAGTAATGTTTGCCGAATAAGTTCCGTTCTCGCCCGGCACAAGATAGAGGATTCCGTTGTTCTGCCCCTCGCCCGTTTTTGTTGCGTAAGAGAAGTAGGCTACGCGCGCCACATCCGATTTTTCGGGCAAAGAATATGAGAACATGCCATCTTTGGCAATAATTATCTCGGGCGTACGCGATTCGGCGTCGCTCAAATCAGCCTTTAACATTTGTACACGAACGGTATCGTTGGCTGCATCTTCGAGAGTAACCGTAATGGTTGGCTGCGCGTTGCAACCGCATAGTAGCGTAGTAATTGCGATAAAGAATAATGTTTTTTTCATTTTGATGTTTGTTTTTTAGTTTCAAAACTATGCAAAAATAATATTTTTTCTCGACTGGAAATATTTTTCATGACATTTTTGTCAGTTGGCACAACGTTTGCACCATTTGTTGTGAAAGGTTGAAAGACCAGTCCCCAACAAGGCAACAGATCCACAACAACCCTAACTAAATGTCTAACAATTTAACAGGAGGATTTAACTATGATGCCTACAATTTATTCAACACGCAATCAAGAGTGGTTACCATCAATCTTTAACGATTTCTTTAACGACAATCTGGTTTCCGTGCCAAGGCTAAGCGGCACAACGCCAGCCATCAACGTTACAGAAAACGAGCAGAACTACGAAATTGAGGTTGCTGCTCCGGGAATGTGCAAGGAAGACTTCAACATTTCGCTTACAAAAGATGGCGACATCGTAATTGCAATGGAGAAGAAGAGCGACAACAAAGAGCAGGAGAAGAACAAGAAGTACCTGCGTCGCGAGTTCAGCTACAGCAAGTACGAACAATGCCTTACTCTTCCCGACAATGCCGACAAGGAAAACATCTCGGCTTCGATGAACAACGGTATTCTTGACATCAAGATTCCGAAACTGACCGAGGAGGAGAAGGAAAAAGAAACTAAGTTTATTGAGATTAAATAGTACTTTCTGATGGGAAAAAGGGGGCAGACCGTAAAACGTTTGCTCCCTTTTTCTGTTTTTTATCTTATCCTAAAACAACGTCAAGTATCATCATCAGCACAAAGCCGATTGCAAAGCCTATAGTGCTGAGGTTTGAATGTTTGCCGCTCGATGCCTCAGGAATCAGTTCTTCTACAACGACATAAATCATAGCCCCGGCTGCAAAGGCAAGCATGTAAGGCAATACTGGCATCAGCAACGACACCAAAAGCAAGACGGCAACGGCTCCGACAGGTTCAACCACGCCACTTAATGAGCCTATGAGGAACGATTTCCATTTTGAATTTCCGGCTGCCCTCATCGGCATGGAGATGATTGCTCCCTCGGGCACATTCTGTATGGCTATACCCAGCGATACCGCCACGGCACTTGCCAGCGAAATGTTGGAAATGCCGCTTTCTGCTCCTCCAAACACAACGCCAACGGCCATTCCTTCAGGCAGGTTGTGGATGGTAACAGCCAAGGCAAGCATTACTGTCTTTGATAGATGCGACCTCACTCCCTCGGGCTTGTCCGTGCCAATGTGCAGGTGTGGCGTTAGTTCGTCAATCAGCAGCAGAAAGCCTATTCCCAACAGGAATCCTATGGCAGCAGGAACTACAGACCATCGTCCGCTGTCTGCAACCATATCCATAGACGGAATAAGCAGCGACCATACCGACGCAGCCACCATTACGCCCGATGCAAAGCCAAGCAGCGTCTTTTGCAGACGAAGCGACATTTCGTCCTTCATCAGAAAGACGAATGCCGCACCGAGCATAGTTCCCAACAGGGGTATTAGTAGGCCTACGAGTAATACCATAGGCTATTTGGCTGGTTCCCACTTGCATCGCACGGGCGACACAATCGAACCTTCTTTCTTCAGTTCAGCAAAAGCCTTGTCTACTTCCTTGCGGTCAGCCCCAAGAGCCTTTGTTACATCGCCTGCCGAAACGGGCTTACCAGCCTCGCGCATACATTTCAATACTTGTTCTTTCATAATCCAGAACTATTTTGGGGGTTATTACAACTGCAATACAAGCCAGTTCTGCGTGCCAATCTTCTCGATAAGCTCAACCTGCTCCTGACTCCAGTAGAGATCCTCTTCCTCGTCCTTCAGATAGTCCTTGAGGATGTCGTAAGTGGTCGGATCGTCCTTTACGCCTTCCATGCATGTCATCAGCATCTCAACGCCAGGCTGCTGGATGGCGCAGTCGGCCTTTACATATTCAATAGGGTCGCAGATGAGGTCGCGGCTCTTCATGCCTTCGAACTTAACGGCAGCGCCAAGATCCAAGATTCGCTCTGTAAACTTCTCAACCCAGCCCATCTCCTCATTGAAGTGGTCGATATACTTCTGTCCGAGCTTGCTGAAGCCCTGCGACTTGAAAATCATGCCCTGCTGCTTGTGAACGATAGCACCTTCAGCCAAATGGGTAACGAAAAACTGTAAAGCCTCAATTGATTTCTTTGTTTCCATAATTCTTTATTTAAAAAAGGTTTCTGATTATTTGTTATTTTTCAACGCATCATATCTGCAAATATAAGCAAATAACTTAAAATCTTACAGAATATGAAGTTTTTTTTGCAGCTATTTGTAATTTTTGCTTACGAATTCCCGAAGAGATTGCAGGTCGTCGGCATTGGGATGTCCGCCATGAATAGGTCCCATAGAGCCGTAGCAAGAGAATGACTCTGTGGCTACGTTGAAGCCCAATTCCTCGAAAATGCTGCGCAGCTGAGGCACGGGCGAACTAATGATTGCCGATGAGCCGAAACACACCACCTTCTTTACTTTCTGCGGATTGAGCGAGCGGGCAAAATCCTTGATGCCACCATTAACCTTGCCAAGAAATAATCCTGCACCAACAAAGAGAATATCCACCTCTTCGGTTAACGGCGTTTCTATACTTTCGGGCTTCACGCCCATCACGTCGCCAATTACCTGCGCCATCTGGGCAGAATGACCGAACTTGCTATAATAACGGATTGCGGTTTTCATGTTCTTTCTTTGTTTTTAAACTATCATATTCTCTATTTCTTCTCTGTGCTCAAAGAGCGTGCATCCGCCAGTATGTTCCCAGCCGAGTGCCTTGGCCGCGCGAATCTTGCGGAACAGAGGCGACTGGAGTGCCTTTCGGATGCCCATTGTGGCAACATTGCTGTCGCTGAAAGGCGAGAACGGACAAGGTTCGGCCGAGCCGTCAGGACCGATGTGGAAGAATCCACGACCAGATGCAAGACATCCGTCAAGAGCCTTCTCGTCGCCGGGGAATGACAGGAAGATAATGTCGGCATAGGCATTACGCCGCTCCTCCAAAAGGGCTTCCATTTCTGCCACATGCTCGTCGTCGAAAGCAAGATATTCTGTTCCCTTCTCCGTCGGAACATATTCTATATAAAACACTATTTTGCAGCCATATCCTCGCAATGTATCGATGAATTGTGGCGAAGTAACAAGACGATAATTCTCTGTGGTTACTGTGATGCTCGTGCCGAAAAACAGGTCTTCTTCCTTCAGCATTTCCATAGAGTGCATGGCACGCTTGAAGACTCCTTGACCTCGGCGCTCGTCAGTACCCATGGCCGTTCCTTCGATGCTGATGATGGGCACCAAGTTGAGATGCTCCTTCAGGAATTTCATGTAAGAAGGACCGATGAGCGTTCCGTTGGTGAAAATTGGGAAAATCATGTCTTTCACCTCGGCAATCTTCTCAAGAATGTCTTTCCTCATGAAAGGCTCACCGCCAGCAATAAGCGAGAAGTTGATGCCCAAGTCGGCAGCTTCGTTGAAGATGGTTTGCCATTGTTCGGGAGTCAGAGTCGCTTTCTGATTGGCCTCCTCGTCCTCGGCAATTCCGTTGCTGCGCGCGTAGCATCCTTTGCAATGCAGGTTGCATGTGGTAGAGATGCTGCTGATGAGGAATGGCGGCACTTCCAGTTCTTCCTGATCCAGCATCTTCTTGCGCCGTTTCTCCGACTTCTGAAAGAGCGTCTGCATGCGGTAGGCGAACTTTGCCTCGCGCGGATTTGACAGCACGCTTTTGTAGGCTTTCGCCATGATGTTGCGGATGCTGTTGCTCATGTAGGCTCTCAAATCAAATGTCTCGTTTGTTGCCATAATTATCCTGTTTCCTTAATGTTTCGATGATTTAATCGTGGTCTTCTTGCGCCGTCGCGTTGCTCGTCTCAACTATGCCAACATTGCTTCAACGTCCTTCTCAAAGTCCTTAGGCTCTGTGGTTGGAGCGTAACGCTTTATTGTCTCGCCGTCCTTCGAGATAAGGAACTTGGTGAAATTCCACTTGATGTCGTTGTCCTTCTCAACGCTCTTGCTGATAGTCTTGAAGAGAGCCTTGGCAGCCTTTGCTTTCAAACCGTTATACTCCTCGGTTGGAGCCTGAGCCTTGAGGTACTCGAAGATTGGTTCAGCATTTGCGCCGTTCACATCGGTCTTCTTCATAATCTGGAAGGTAACGCCGTAGTTAATCTGGCAGAACTCCTCAATCTGACCGTCTGTACCCGGATCTTGCTCCTTAAACTGGTTGCATGGGAAGCCGATGATTACTAGACCTTTGTCTTTGTACTTCTGGTTCAACTCCTCCAGTCCTGCAAACTGAGGTGTGAATCCGCACTTGCTTGCTGTGTTTACAACCAGCAGCACCTTACCTTCAAACTGAGAGAAATCAATCTCCTTTCCTTTGCTTGTTAAAGCCTTGAAATCATAAATCTTTGCCATATCTTACTATTTTATATCGTTTGCGATGTTTTCTGTTTGCAAATATAAGAGAAAATAATTTATATCGCAAACGATTTAATTAAAATTTTTAGTCTGATTTGAAAAATAAGTCGTTTGCGACAATAAATACGCCAAAATGACTAATCAGAAAGCACAATATAATGCTTCTCTCATCTCGTTTACAGCAGTAAGCCGACTACTTCTGTTAATAAACATTAAATAAGCACAGAATTAGCAAATATTCTTTGCTTCTACCCTCTTTTTCTGTTAGATTTGCATCACGATAGCGGAGTAATCTGCTTAGAAACTTTCTGATATGAAAAATTTCTCACATTCTCGTAGTTTTATTGATACTGGCAATATCTTCGCGCTAGCACAAGACTGCCGAATTGGGAAAAATTAGATACGAATACTAACAAAAAAAGAAAATGCTTTTTTGGATTATTTTATTAGTTTGGGTACTTGGGTGGTTCTTGATTTCTTATATTTTTGAACACTTCATTATTCCAAGACACAGAAAATTTTTTGACTGTTTAAGGATTATATTTATGCATATAATTCTGATTTTTTTGGCAATTGGTTTCTTTGTGGTTTGTTATATTGGAATAAATAGATATATAACAAAGTATGAAATCGTAAAAAATGAGAAACCAATAAAGGAGTACACCATACAGGGTGTTACTAAAAAACAAGTCAAAATGAATGTAATTTATTATTTAATCATTTCGTATAACAATCAAATATATGATGTTGCAATTAATAGAAAACAATGCAATGACAACTCTATAATGAAAATGAAATTATACTATGACAAAACAAACAACGAGGTGTTCGAAGCTAAAAAATCAAAAGAATGCCATTGGGAAATTATTTGTGTATGCTTGTTTATCGCCGTTGTATATTTTTCAGTTTCTAGAATATATTATTATTGGAAAGATAGGAACGAAAGAAAAAGAAATATAAAACGAAAAAAAGAGCAATATAATCGTGCCTATACAAAAAACTGTCAGTCATAAAGAATAAAAAAGCAATTCGCCAGAATTACTTTCGGGAAACTGGCGAATTGCATTTTTTGTTCTGAAAGAATCCGAGAACTTTATTTCACTTTAAATTCGTTGCTAAGTTTAAATCCGCGGAGGAAACTCTCTACATCCATGCGCTTCTTTCCTGCAATCTGAAGTTCCTTTATGCGAAGATAGCCGTCGCTCAGAGCAATATCGAACGACTTCTTTCCGTCGGTACGAACCGAACCTACCATTCCACCCTCGCCTATCAGTTTCTCTGTTGTAAAAAGTTTCATAACAAGTTCCTTGCCATCGGGAGCAACGAGAGTTGTCCATGCTGCTGGATATGGCGACAAGCCTCTCACAAAGTCGTAAACCTGCTTTGTTGTCTTATTCCAGTCAATCATACAAGTCTCCTTGAAGATTTTCGGAGCTGGACGAAGTTCCGTGCAATCGCACATCTCGCTCTGCGGTATGGACTTTACTGTGCCTGCGATTATGTTGTCGACGGTTTCGAGAACGAGGTCGCCACTCAAAGCCATCAGTTTGTCGTGAACAACCTCCACATTGTCGTCATCGGCAATAGGAATCTTAACCTGCTGAATAACGTCGCCCGTGTCAATCTCGTGCTTCAGGAAGAAGGTTGTCATTCCTGTTTCCGTATCGCCGTTAATCACAGCCCAGTTGATTGGGGCTGCTCCGCGATAGTGAGGCAGAAGCGATGCGTGAGCGTTGAACGTGCCGAAGCGTGGCATATTCCACACAACCTCTGGCAACATTCTGAAGGCTACAACTATCTGCAAATCAGCTTTCAAACTGCGTAGCTCTTCTACAAAAGCCTCGTCCTTCAGCTTTACAGGCTGCATCACCTTCAAGCCCTTCTCTACGGCATATTTCTTTACCGCACTTTCCGAAAGAACATCCTGATGGCGTCCCATCGGCTTGTCGGGCATCGTAACCACACCAACAACGTTATATCCGCCTTCAACAAGGCGTTTCAGGCTCTCAACGGCAAACTCGGGAGTGCCCATATATACTATACGCAAATCTTCTTTCGTCATGTTCAAGTGTTTTTAGGGGTTAATACTAATCTTCCGACATGTCGGCCAAAACTTGTCTGTAAGTACTGAATATCTGCGACTTAGATACAAAACCGACATACTTATCATCGCCGTCGACAACTGGCAAATGCCAAACCTTACTCTTCTCGAATTTCTGCATAACCTCTTCCATCGTGTCGGTTGTAAGAAGTTTTTCGGGACAAGGAATCATCAGTCCCTCAACGCGGAAACGCTGATAAAGTTCGGTGCGGAACATAAGATGGCGAATCTGGTCCATCTTTACCATTCCAAGCAGATGACCTGCGCCATCGACAACCGGGTAAATATTTCGTTTACTGTTACTTATCACTTTTACAAGGTCGCCCAGATTCATTCCTACTGTAACTGGGTCGTACACATGTTCGATAACCGTATCGAGGCTCATCAGAGTCCATATTGCACGGTCTTTGTTGTGCGTAAGAAGCTCGCCCTTCTTTGCCAATCGCATTGAGTAGATGCTATGAGGCTCAAAGATGATGATGGTGAGGTATGCACACACCGCAACAATCATCAGCGGCATGAAGAGGTCGTAGCCTCCGGTCAGTTCGGCAATCAGAAAAACTCCGGTAAGAGGCGCGTGCATAACGCCGCTCATCAGTCCGGCCATGCCAAGAAGAGCATAGTTCTTCTCCTGAATAAAGAACCATCCGCCGATGTACGAGTTCCACAATCGTGAGAAAATGAAGCCAGAAACGCAGCCAAGGAACAGACTTGGCGCAAAGATTCCACCGCAACCGCCTGCGCCGTTGGTCGAACTCGAAGCATAAACCTTAAATAGCACAATCAGAATAAGATACAGAATCAGCAACCGCGCGCTGCCGGCAAAGAGCGAGTTCTTCATAACCTCGTTCCAATCGTCAAGGTTCGTTCCGTTGAGCAGAAGCTCGATAGTCTCGTAACCTTCGCCATAGAGCGGAGGAAAGAGGAAGATGAGAGCCGCCAGAACAACCGAACCGATGGCAAACTTAACGTACCATTTCTTCAGTTTGCGGAAAATATCCTCGTAGGCATTCATCGCTCTCGTGAAATAGAGCGAAACAAGTCCGCACACAATACCGAGCAACACACATGCCGGAATATGAGTAACCTGAAACGGATCGTCCAAGTGGAAGCGGAACATCGCCTCCGTTCCGTTGAAGAGATATGTGAAACTTGCAGCTGTAACGCACGAAACGAGCAGCGGCAAGAGCGACGCCATTGTAAGGTCAATCATCAGCACCTCGAGGGTGAAGACGAGTCCGGCAATCGGCGCCTTGAAAATTCCGGAAACGGCACCGGCCGCACCGCATCCGATAAGGAGCATCAGAGTCTTGTGCTCGAGTTTGAAGATGCTTCCGAGGTTTGAGCCGATGGCAGAACCCGTAAGCACGATTGGCGCCTCGGCTCCGACCGAACCACCGAAACCGATGGTTATGGCACTGGCAATGACACTCGTCCAAGTGTTGTGGCGCTTAATCTTTCCCTGATTTCGCGAGATGGCATAGAGAATCTTTGTTACTCCGTGCCCGATATCATCCCTAACAATATATCTGATAAAGCAACTTGTGATGTAGATACCCACAATCGGGTAAACCAAATACAGCCAGTTCGCTCCAGTTGAATCGAAGCGCTCTGTTAGCAAATGCTCTATGTTACCAATAAGAGTCTTTAGTATAAGCGCGGCAAACGCCGTTCCTATACCCACAATGAAACTAAGGAGAAGAATGAACCTCTTGTCGGGTATATTCTTCTCGCGCCATTGGATGAATCTCTCCAACCTTGTCAACTCAGTTTGGTCGTCAATCGTCATTGTTTAAGAATGATTATATTTTCGGATTTAGTTATTCTCTTATTACCTGCACCACTCCGCCAACTCCAAGCTTTATGATGCTCGACGGCTTCGCGCCGCCCTTCTCGTTCTGTCTCACCCCGACAATGTAGTCGACAGCATTCTTTATCTCGTCGCTGATGTCAGCAAAACTCTTTGGCGAAGGCTCTCCGCTGATGTTGGCGCTTGTTGAGACAACCGCCTTGCGGAATCTGAAGCAAAGTTGCTTGCTGAATTCCTCGTTTGTAACGCGGATGCCCACGCTTCCGTCTTCGGCAAGAAGATTTGGGGCGAGGTTGCGCGCTCCATCGTAGATTACGGTCAGCGGTTTGGTTGACAACTCTATCAAATCCCATGCCACTGGCGGAACGTCCTTTACATAGAAATCGATTTTCGCCTCGCTGTCTACAAGGCAGATAAGTGCTTTTGAATCAGCGCGTTTCTTAATCTCATAGACTTTCTTAACAGCCTCCTCGTTGGTAGCATCGCAGCCGATGCCCCAGATGGTATCTGTTGGGTAGAGAATGATGCCGCCATTGCGCATCACCTCTACCGCTTTCTTTATTTCTTCGTTGTAATTCATCAGAACTCACTTGTAAAGTGGAACTTTATATGGTCGAAATCGCTCTGTGCCATTTGCAGAACATAGTTCGAATCGGCCAAGAATACGTCTCTGCCCTCGCGGTCTTTCGCCATAAACTGATATTTACGCTTCTTGAACGCCTCGAGCTGTGCAGGGTCGTCGCACTCAATCCAACAAGCCTTGTAGAGACTGGCAGGTTCCCAACGGCACTTTGCATTGTATTCATTTTCAAGACGATACTGAATAACCTCGAACTGCAACTGTCCTACCGTACCAATCAGCTTGCGACCGTTGAACTGGTTTACGAAAAGCTGCGCAACACCCTCGTCCATAAGCTGTTCGATGCCCTTGTTAAGCTGCTTTGTCTTCATCGGGTCGGCATTCTCGATATACTTGAACATCTCAGGAGAGAAGCTTGGCAGACCAACGAAATGCAAATCCTCGCCCTCTGTAAGTGTATCGCCTATTTTGAAGATTCCATTATCCGGCAGACCGATGATATCGCCCGGATAAGCCTCGTCGATTGTGCTCTTGCGCTGCGCCATGAACTGTGTTGGCGAAGAGAATCTGACTGTCTTGCCGTTGCGCACATGCAGGTAAGGATTGTTGCGGATGAATTTGCCCGAACAAATCTTGCAGAACGCGATACAAGAACGGTGATTTGGGTCGATATTTGCAGTAATCTTAAAGATGAAACCTGTAAACTTAGGCTCTGTAGGAACGACCTGACGCTCTTCTGCCTTTGTAGGGCGCGGACTTGGCGCAATCTTAACAAAGCAGTCGAGCAACTCCTGAACACCGAAGTTGTTCAAGGCCGAGCCGAAGAACACAGGAGCAACCTCGGCATCGAGATATGTATTTACGTCGAACTCTGGATAAACACCGTCTACAAGTTCCAAGTCGGCACGAAGCTTCTCGGCATCGGCATCGCCCACCTGATTGTTAAGGTCGTCAGAGTGAATATCTACGGCCACCTTCTCCGTAACCTTCTGTTTGTTTGGAGTGAAGAGGTTGAGCTGCTGCTCAAAGATGTTGTAAACGCCCTTGAACTTAGCTCCCTGGTTTATAGGCCATGAAAGAGGACGAACCTTAATCTGAAGCTGCTCCTCAATCTCGTCGAGAAGGTCGAACGGGTCTTGTCCCTCGCGGTCCATCTTGTTGATGAACACGATAACCGGAGTCTTGCGCATACGGCACACCTCCATCAGTCGGCGTGTCTGCTGCTCAACGCCCTTTGCGCCGTCAATCACGATGATTGCGCTGTCTACGGCCGTAAGCGTGCGGAATGTATCCTCGGCAAAGTCCTGGTGTCCAGGAGTATCGAGGATGTTTACCTTGTATCCCTCGTAGTCGAACTCCATCACGGATGTTGTAACCGAGATACCGCGCTGCTTCTCAATCTCCATCCAGTCGGATGTTGCAGTCTTCTTTATCTTGTTATTCTTAACTGCACCTGCCACCTGAATCTGACCTCCGAAGAGCAGGAACTTTTCGGTAAGGGTTGTCTTACCGGCATCAGGGTGCGAAATAATCGCGAACGTACGTCTTCTTTCTATTTCGTTCATTTAATAAAATTATTTGAGTTTAGCAATACATTCTGCAAGACTTTCCTCCCAATAAGGCACCTCTATGCCGTATGTCTGCTTGATTTTTGTCTTGTCGAGAACGCTGTAATGTGGTCGCGCAGCCGGAGTTGGATATTCCTCGGTGTGAAGAGGATTTACCTTGCAGGTACTGATGCCGGCTATGCGGTGTATTGCCTTTGTAAAGTCATACCATGAAATTGTTCCTTCGTTGCTGAAGTGATATACTCCGGGAACGATGCCCTTGTTTATTACCGTCATGATGACGGCAGCAAGGTCACCGGCGTATGTAGGAGTTCCTATCTGGTCGAAGATTACGCCAAGCTGCTCTTTCTCCTTGCCAAGGCGAATCATCGTCTTTACGAAGTTGTTGCCGAATATTGAGTACAGCCATGCCGTGCGGATGATGACCGTGTTCTTGCAATGTGCCTGAGCGTTCTGTTCTCCGGCAAGTTTTGTGCGACCGTACACGCTGTTTGGGCATGTTGGCTCTGTTTCCTTGTATGGGATGTGAGCCGTTCCGTCGAACACATAGTCGGTAGAAATCTGAATGAGCGCGCCTCCGCGTGTCTCTACCGCCTCGGCCAGATAGCCTGGAGCGATGTTGTTCAATAAGTTGGCAAGTTCTTCGTTCTCCTCAGCCTTGTCTACGGCTGTGTATGCTGCGCAGTTTACGATGCAGTCAATCTCGTTATCCTTGACAAACGCCATTACCGCGTCGCGGTTTGTAATGTCAAGCTCGGCTACATCTGTAAAGAAATAGTTATATTGTGTATTCTTGGCAGCCTGAAGCTGCATCTCGTTTCCAAGCTGACCGTTGCAGCCTGTTATCAATATATTCTTCATTCTTTTCAAAAATATTATAGTTCCAATTCTCCTTTTTTCTGTTGTGTGTAATAGTCGCTCAACATTCCGAGCATCGTGGTTATGTCTTTAACCGCCTTCTCGGTGTCGGGATTCACCGGCTTCTTCTGAAGTCTGAGCATCATAACGCCGTAGAGCGCGTCAAAACAGTTCTCAATCTCCGAAATATCCTTGCGGTCGCCCTTGTTTCTTATCTCCACAATGTAAGGCAGAGCCTTGTAGTAAGCCTGCGAATAGAAACGGAACTTGTCGCTCTTCAGCAGACTGTCGTGAAGGTCGGTAAGGTTGATTATCACGTTCTTGTTTATCTGGATGTGGCCTGATTCCATCACCTGCTCGCTGCGCATCATCTCGATAAGGTTCTCGTACCACTCAACAAGTTCGGCCATCTGCTGCTCGGTTGGGTTGAACTTTGTGAGGTATCCTTCCTTTATGGCATCGATGTCGAACTTATACGCTCTTATTATATCCTCAATCTGCCACATGTATATGAGATATTCGCAGATATTCTGCTCTCTCAACTTCTTAGCAATATACATATCTGATTTCTTTTTAGTGGAACGACAGTCCGGCCCATGTAAGAATGAAGCCGAGAATTGACACAATCATAACGATAACACCAATCACGCGGTTCAAAATCCAGATGGTCTTCTCCTGGGAGTTTGTCCTCACCTTGTCGATGAAGTATGTGAGACACAGCCACCATGCCAGCGCGCCTATGAAGATGCTTATGAAGCCCACAATCTGTAAAAGTTCATGATTTTTCTCGCTCTCGGGCACAACAAAATTAAACCGTGCAAAGAATGCTATAAACAGAAATATGATGAGCGGATTGCTCAACGTAATAAAAAATGCTGACGAACAGTTGTTTACAAGTGTTCCTTTCTTGTTCGACGATGGGCGGATATTCTTCTCGGGCTTACTCCTGAACGTGTACACGCCGAAGATGAACAGCAGAATGCTGCCCACAAGCTGGAGGTAGAACATGTTGCGCTCATTCTCAATGAAATCAACCACAAAACTCAATGCAAAGCCGGTGATAAAGGCATAGAGCATATCGCTTATTGCTGCACCTAATCCCGTTACAAAGCCGTACCATCTGCCCTTGTTCAGCGTACGCTGAATGCAGAGTATTCCAACAGGGCCCATCGGAGCTGACACAATCACACCTATCAGCAATCCCTTCTCTAATATTTCAAAAAATTTTAATGCTTCTAACCAATACATACCAATTTGCAAAATTGCAATTTTTTTGTGAATTTAAGAAATTATTACTAAAATATTTTTACCAACGGAAAAAATATATTGTCAAAACGTACTTTTTTAAGGAAAAAACGGCACTGAAACCATTGGCGAACATTATTTGATGTTTTATTTTACACCCATAGTCATAAATCGCACGGAAATCCCGATTAGTTGAGCGTTTTTTCTTATTTTTGCACAATATAACAATCAAGAAAAAGAAAAATGAAACACATTGAATTGACTCGGGCGGAAAGCGCGGCGCTGAAAGGAATTGCAATCTTGTTCATTGCACTGCACAACTTCTTCCACTGGCTGCCGTTTGCCGTATCCGAAAACGAATATCAGTACAATTACTACAAGACATACTACATGTACGAGCATGTAAAGCAGCTGAATCCCAACTTGCTTATCGATTTCTTCTCGTACTTCGGACATTACGGCGTGCCTGTCTTTGTGTTTCTTAGCGGCTACGGAATGGTAAAGAAATACGAGAGCGGAAAGCCTGTTCCGTCATTCATGAAGTTCACGTCGTACAACTTTCTGAAGTTCTGGAAGCTGATGCTTCTTGCCTACGTTCTCTTCTTCGTTGCCGACTTCTACTATCACAACTACTCGGTTTGCAGTCGCTGGAACGTGCTCGATGTTCTGTGCAACTTCACCTACATCGTCAATCTTCTGCCAAATCCCGACAAGAACGTTTATCCGGGTCCATACTGGTACTTCTCGCTCACTCTTCAGCTTTACTTTTTCTACTATCTGCTGATAATGCGAACCGGACGGCGAGTTCTTAGCATCAGCATCGTAACGTCTATACTGCTTCAGGCAGTGGCAATGTTCTACGACGCTCCGGGACAGCACGATGCCATTCAGTATCTTCGCTACAACTTCGTAGGCTCGCTCCTGCCATTCTGCATGGGCGTGTGGATGGCTCGCTACCCTATTCCGTTTAACCGATGGATGGCAGTTCCTGCTGCCGGAATAACCGTGCTGTGCTGTTTCAATGCACTTAGCTGGCTTGCCGCACCGTTCTTCGTGGTGGTTATGGCGGTGTGCTTCATAAAGTTCGTCCACCCGAAGGGAATAAATGCTCTGGCATGGCTCGGTGCATTGTCGAGCTATGTGTTCGTAATCCACCCAAGCATACGACTCTTTACTATTGGCTGGGGAAAGAGCGGATCGCCCTATCTTGCCGCGCTGACCTACATGGCCGTAACTCTCGTTCTCGCCATCGGCTATAAATGGCTTCTGGCTAAGGTTTCAAAGAAGAAATAACAGATATCGGCTTTTTCGTGTGTTCTGCGCGATTTTGCAATAATATGCGAAATAATGAATCGTTATGCAGGAAACTGTCCCAAAAGCAACTTTCAAGGTAGAAGAAAGTAAGATTCAACATAGAGGCAAGTAAGCCGGAAGGTACGTGGTAGGTACGTGGTAGCTACGGGGAAGGTACGTTCAAGGTTCGGAGAAACAAGCCGGAAGGTAGCTTCTTCATTGCAACATCCAAGCCACAGGTAAGCCGTACATAAGCCACAATAGTTTATCAAGGTAGCCCACCAATATGGTTAAGTTCTTAATATTCAGTTGTCAAGCGTAAGAATAGTAATTTTGGGAATGGCGACAAATTCTGCACTATTATGCAAAAAAATAGGGAACGGAAAAATCCGCTCCCTATTTTTATATTTCAGATTTTACTAAGTATTATCCAACCTGTGAACCTGGCTTAACGTCGCGCAAAACAGATGTTACGCTAAGCGAACCGTCGAAGTTCTCGGCACTCAGAATCATACCGCAGCTCTCCATGCCCATCATCTGACGAGGTGCAAGGTTTGCCACGAACAGAACGTTCTTGCCTACAAGTTCCTCTGGCTCGTAGTGCATTGCAATACCGCTAAGGATTGTGCGCTCCTTGCCGCTTCCGTCGTCGATGCTGAACTTCAGGAGTTTCTTGCTCTTCTTTACCTTCTCGCAAGCAAGAACCTTGCCCACGCGAATGTCGAGTTTCTCGAACTGCTCAAAGTCTATGAAGTCCTTAACCGGCGCAGCCTTGTAGTTTGCAGCCTCGTTAGCCTTGACCGTGTCTTCGAGTTTCTTAATCTGAGCGTCGATTACATCGTCCTCAATCTTCTCGAACAACAGAGATGGCTTTGCAAGCTGCTTGCCTGCTGGCAACAAGTCGGTGCTTCCGAGGGCATCCCACTCGAATGTCTCCATGTTAATCATCTCGCGGAGTTTCTTGCTGCTGAATGGCAGGAACGGCTCGAATGCGATGGCAAGATTTGCCGTAAGCTGAAGGCTTATGTTGATGACAGTCTTAACGCGCTCTGGGTCGGTCTTGACAACCTTCCAAGGCTCGCAGTCGGCGATGTACTTGTTACCGATTCGGGCAAGATTCATAGCCTCCTTCTGTGCATCGCGGAACTTGAATGCCTCGAGCAGAGCCTCGAGTTTCTCCTTAACGTCCTTGAACTCAGCAAGAGTCTGCTTGTCGTAGTCGTTAAGCTCTCCACATGCAGGAACGATGCCGTCGTAATACTTCTGAGTGAGCTGCAAAGCGCGGTTCACGAAGTTTCCGTAAACGGCTACAAGTTCGTTGTTGCAACGAGCCTGATAGTCCTTCCAAGTAAAGTCGTTGTCCTTTGTCTCTGGAGCGTTGGCTGTAAGAACATAGCGCAACTCGTCCTGACGGCCCGGCATGTCAACCAGATACTCGTCGAGCCATACGGCGTAGTTCTTGCTTGTGCTTATCTTGTTGCCCTCAAGGTTGAGGAATTCGTTGCTTGGCACGTTGTCTGGCAAAATATAGCCGCCGTGAGCCTTAAGCATTGCAGGGAATACGATGCAGTGGAACACGATGTTGTCCTTTCCGATGAAGTGGATAAGGCGTGTTGATTCATCCTTCCACCATGTCTCCCAGCTGCCGCGCTCCGGATGAGCATCGCAAAGTTCCTTTGTATTTGAGATGTAGCCGATAGGAGCATCGAACCACACATAAAGAACCTTTCCTTCTGCACCCTCAACAGGCACAGGAATACCCCAGTCGAGGTCGCGTGTAACGGCACGAGGCTTCAGACCGCCGTCGAGCCAGCTCTTGCACTGTCCGTACACGTTGCTACGCCACTCCTTGTGGTCTTCGAGAATCCACTTCTCGAGCCACTGCTGATCCTTATCGAGCGGCAAGTACCAGTGGCTTGTAGCCTTCTTTACCAGCGGATTTCCGCTCTCGGCGTTGTATGGATTGATAAGTTCCTCAGGGCTCAGTGTTGAGCCGCACTTCTCGCACTGGTCGCCATAGGCGTCGGCAGCGTGGCAGTGAGGACATTCGCCGCGGATATTACGGTCGGTCAGGAAATGACCTGTCTGCTCGTCGTAATACTGTTCTGATGTCTGCTCAATGAACTTGCCGTTATCGTAGAGAGTTCTGAAGAAGTCGCTCGCAAACTTGTGGTGAGTCTTGCTTGTTGTGCGACTATATATATCAAAGCTGATGCCAAATTTCTCGAACGAGTCTTTGATAATGTTATGGTAGCGGTCTACCACCTCCTGCACGGTGATGCCCTCTTTTCTTGCGCGAATAGTAACAGGCACGCCGTGCTCATCAGAGCCACCAATAAACATCACGTCCTTCTTCTTAAGGCGCAGATAGCGCACATAGATATCCGCAGGAACATACACACCTGCCAGATGGCCGATATGCACGCCGCCGTTGGCATAAGGAAGGGCTGACGTAACCAAGGTTCGTTTGTATTTATTTTCTCCCATCTATATTATTGATTTTATTTGTTTTCTTTTCGGAGTGCAAAATTAAACATAATATTTGAAGAAGAAAAAACAAAACATATTTTTTTCGGCTTTTACTTGAACTTCTTGCCAGAGCCCCATGCCTGACCTACGCTGTCGCCCACCACGCGGTATGCGTTAGAAGATGAGTCGAAGACAACAGGCTTGAGTTTAGTGAGGTCAACCTTGCCATCTGTAAGGATGCTCTCGTCGGCGCTCCAGTTTACCACCTCGCCCACGACGCGCGCTCCGCCTCTGTCGTTGTCCTCCATAGAAACGACGCGGCACTCGAGCGTAAGCTTGTACTGCTCGATGATTGGCGCATCAACGTTTGGACTTGGCTTTGCCGTGAATCCGGCGCGCTCAACCTTGTTCGGCACATCGTTTCCGCTTACCAGACCGAAATAGTCTGACTGCTCAATATCGTCGGCAGTGGCGAAACTTACGGTGAAAGCCTTCTTCAGACGGATGTTGCTCGTTGTCTTGTGAGCCGAAAGTTCGAACGTAATCTGATTCATTCCGCACTGGCCACCCCACGCAGCCATCATCACGTCGGGAACCTGATTCTCGTCGTAAGTTGCAATCATGATGCAAGGCAGCGGAGTGATTACCGGGTGCTGTGCTCCGAAATTCTTTCGGCCTTCAACATCTTTCGCCTGCACCTTTTCGTTTACATTTACATTCTCGTTGTTCTGACTTTTTTTCTGTTCGCTGCATGCTGTAAGCGAAATAAGCATAGCAACGGCTAATAATACTTTTTTCATAAGACAATGGTTTTTATTTAACAAAATATTAAATTTCTGAAAGGACTTAGAAATTAGAACGATGACAACTGCATTGTTTTAATCTCCACAAAAATATAAAATATTTTGAAAAGCAGGTTACAGAAAACCAAAAAAAGTCCACATTCTCAAAGAGTTTTTATTATAAATAACAAACTGTGGGGAGAAATCTGCCACAATATTGGGAGCTTACAGACATCTGACATACCGAACTTTTGTAGCCTGAATACCACGAGGCTGGGATTTCACAGCACGAGAAATCGCCCTACCTTTGCATCCGACAAACACATTTAGAATTTACGAACAAACAACCATTATTAAAGAAAAACAGACTATGAATGAGGTAAAAAAAGAAGTTAAGACTCTTCGTTATCTGCTGATTGCAGTCTTGCTGTTTTGGGGATGCATCACCACTTTTGCCCAAACACTCAAGGGAAAGGTGGTAGACTCACGCACGCAAGAACCGATTATTGGCGCGCATGTCAGCATTAAAGGCGACAACAAAACTACCGCAGGTACGACAACCGACATTGACGGCAGATTCAAAATCAACGTAAGCAGTTTTCCTACAGCCCTTGTTGTCAGCTATACAGGCTACAACAATGAGGAGATAGATGTCTATGAAGTTACAAACGACGAGATAGAAGTAACCCTAAACGAGAATTTCAACGCCATAGAGACTGTTGTCGTAATTGGCTACGGCAAGCAGAAGAAGGCCGACTTGACTGGAGCGGTGTCGGCTGTGAATGTGGATAATCTTAGCAAGATATCAGCCTCGTCCTTCAACTCTGCACTCGGAGGAAGTACTGCCGGCATTCAGGTTACTCCTACTACAGGACAGCCGGGTGGCGGCGTCAGCATCCGTGTTCGCGGCGGAAGCTCTGTTCAAGGCGGAAACGAGCCATTGTATGTTATTGACGGATTTCCTATCTACAGCAACAATACATCAGCCGGAGCAACAACGGGTTCTGCCATAAATCCTCTGGCATCAATAAATCCAAGCGATATTGTATCGCTGACAGTACTAAAAGACGCTTCGGCAACTGCCATATATGGTTCTCGCGGTGCCAATGGCGTTGTAATTGTTACGACAAAAAAAGGTTCGTTCAACCAAAAGACAAAAGTAACATACGAAGGTTCTGTGGGATGGCAGTCATTAAGAAAGAAATATGATGTTATCAGTGCCCGCGACTTCGCCATCTTAAGAAACGAAGTGCTGGCTGAAACATATCCGAATCTTGGTGAATACCAGTATAAGACACAGAGTGAAATTGATGCCCTTGGAAATGGCACAGACTGGCAGGATGAAGCCTTCCGCAATGCCATTCAGACAAACCATCAGCTTTCGATAACAGGTGGCTCTGACAAGATAAGCTATGCCCTGTCAGGCGGATATTACAATCAGGACGGTATAGTTATCAACACAGGCTACAAACGTCTTAGCGGTCGTGCAAATATCTTTGCAAAGATTTCCAAGACCATTGATGTAGGCGTAAACGTATCGCTTGCACGTTCAAAAGCCAATGTTGCCCCAAATGGCGTGGTAAGCAGTATAATCCTTATGCCTGCAACAGCAACAATATACGAGCCGGATGGCAGCTACACACTGCGAAACCCTTTTGAAATGGAATTGTCTAACCCTATAGCCTCGCTAAAAGAACAGACAAATCAGAATACAAAGAATAGCATCCTGGCAACGGCCTTTACCGAATGGGAAATAATAAAGAACCTTAAGCTAAAGGTTCAGTTTGGTGCTAATTCTGAAAGTACAAAAGAAAGCAACTATGTGCCATCGTATATCTACGAAGGAAGTTCATCTGACGGTATTGCGAAGTTGGGTTTTGTAGACCGATATTCTTGGCTTAACGAAAACACACTGACATACAACTTTGGAATAAAGAATCATTTCTTTGACGCCTTGCTTGGTTTCACACAACAGTTGGACCACATAGAAACTGCCAAAACAGGTTCTTCAAATTTCGTAACTGACGAGCTGAAGTATAGCAGTCTGGAGAGTGGCTCAATTGCACTGACACCAAGTTCATCAGAGAGTGAAAATACTCTGATTTCTTACCTTGGCCGTGTAAACTACAATTTCAAGGAAAAATATTTTGCTTCTGTGAGCTTGCGTGCAGATGGCTCTTCACGATTTGGCAAAGACAATAAATGGGGCGTATTTCCATCAGTCGGAGGCTCATGGGCTGTAAGCAAGGAAGATTTCTTTGCACCATTATCACGAACCATCAGCAGCCTAAAGTTGCGAGCAAGCTATGGTATTACAGGTAATCAGGAGATAGGAAACTATCAGTCGCTTGCAACACTTGCCAGCTCTTCATACTATTTCGGACAGAAAGTAACATGTTTCAACCCGGCACGCATATCAAACAGCCAGCTCGGATGGGAAAGTACGGCTCAATTCGACCTTGGTCTGGATACCGAACTCTTCAAAGGACGCTTGTCTGTTAGTGCAGACTATTATTATAAGAAAACTCGCGACTTACTTCTTAGCGTTGAGATTCCATGGACATCGGGATTTAGTTCATCGCTCCAGAATTTCGGTTCTGTATCTAATCAGGGATTCGAGTTCTCATTCACAAGCCACAACTTCATCCGTAAGTTCAAGTGGGACACATCGTTCAACATCTCGTTAAACCGAAACAAGGTGCTGAGCCTCGGTAACGGCGCAACATCGTATATAAGCGGAAACTATATCGTAGAAGTAGGCAAGCCTTTGGGTACATTCTATGGCTCTGTAACCGACGGCATATTGCAAGCCGATGAGATTGAGACTAAAGGAACATACACAGGTCTTGCACAACCTGTTGCGGGCGACCAGCTATATAAAGATATTAACAATGACAAGACATACACCACTTCTGGCGACCGTACAGATATTGGCAATGCACAGCCTGACTTCATCTTTGGCTTGAACAACTCTTTCGAATATAAAGGATTCGATCTGAATGTTCAGATTACAGGCCAGTTTGGGAATAAACTTTTCAACCAAAATGCACAATATCTGGCGCTGTACACAGGTCAGCAGAATGCTGCGGCCGAAGCTGTCAACAGGTACACGGCATCGAATCCGAGCACCACTCTGCCAAGAGCAAAACTCGACCCTGCGCCAATTTTCTCCGACCGCTTTGTAGAAGATGGCTCATTTGTAAGAGTAAAGAATGTAACCTTGGGATATAATTTCCACAAAAGATTTGTAAGAGCCATCGGCATATCTGCCTTACGCCTCTATGTCTCAGCCACCAATCTTCTTACAATAACAAAGTATACAGGTTTCGATCCTGAAGTAACATCTGGCGACAACACTGTATCACAAGGCACAGACTACGGAATATATCCGATAGCACGTTCTTATAATTTCGGCTTATTAATCAATTTTTAAGGAAGGGATTTTACATGAAAAATAAAAGACTATTATTTATCATCGGCACTATAACCATTTCACTTTCATCATGCGTAAGTTTGGATGAAGAGCCTAAATCAAGTCTGGTTGCCGAGAATTTCTACACAAAAGAGAGCGATGCAATCTCTGCTGTGAACGCAGTATATGAAACACTGCATTTTGATGCCGGACAGTCGCTTTATAACGGACTAATCCAAATCGGAGTTGAGATGGCAACCGACGACTATGAGGCAGGACCAAGAGCACGAAACTCACACGTCAGGGCGATTTCTAATCTTACCCACGACGCGTCAAACAATCGTATGGAAGAACTTTGGAAGGAAAGCTACGATGCCATTAACCGCGCAAACATAGCCATCGACAAGATTTCAGCCATTCCAGCCGAAAACATCTCAGCCGATATACAAAAGCGACTTGTAAACGAAGCTAAGTTTCTCAGAGCATTGCACTATTTCAACCTTGTGAGGTGGTTCAAATATATTCCTCTTGTTCTTCACGAAACGCCAACACTCACAACCGAGAATTTAAACGTAAGACAAGCTACAGAGGATGAAGTCTATGAACAGATTATCAACGACCTCAAGGACGCGGAACAGTTGCCTGCTCCCAACGAATATTCATCCAGCGACGCAGGCCGCGCCACAGCCGGTTCGGCAAAGGCTCTTCTGGCCAAGGTATATCTAACTCGCCAGCAATGGCAGCTGGCAGCAGACAAGGCAAAGGAAGTAATCGATACTGGCTGGTATGATTTATTCAACGATTTTGCAGATGCCTTCAACCCAGCCACGAAGAATGGCAAGGAGCATATATTCTCGGTACAATACCAAGGCTACTCAAATTATGTAGGCAATTATCTTGCATGCCGTTCGGCAACAAACGAAGTTCCCGGAATTAGTGGTGAAAATGCAGACGCATATCATCAGGAAAGCGACCTCTACAATAGTTTCGAGTCAACAGATAAGCGTCGCGATGTCTCGTTCGTAACAGACGTTGTAAGCCCGACAGATGGCAAAACATATCATTTGCGAGTTCCTCTTCTGAATAAATATCACGATGAGAATGCAATCAGCAGTCCAAAAGAGTCGTCTGTAAACTTTCCTTATTTCAGATACTCTGAGATTCTGCTCATCTATGCCGAGGCTCTGAATGAACTGAGCGGTCCAACGGATGAGGCCTACAAGGCTGTAGACAAAGTACGCTCGCGTGCAGGAAGTTCAAAGCTTCAGGATATTGCCCCATCGCTGTCGCAAGACAATTTCCGCGACTCAGTATTTCAGGAACGCCGGAAAGAGTTCATCTATGAGCATCAGCGTTGGTTCGACCTTGCCCGACGAGGCTCGGAATACTACGTTAAAATGCTCAAGGCTGCCGGAAAGACTCAGGCTCAGCCTAAGCACATTCACTTCCCTATTCCTCAAAGAGAGATAGATTTAAATCCAAATATAAAACAAAACCCTAACTGGGAATAAAAAAGAAAAATTATGAAGAATATCGTAACATTGAATTCATTAGGTCTTGCTACAGGATTTGCAGCATCACTCGCGCCAACAATGGCAAGTGCACAACAGAACGACCAGCGTCCAAACATCATACTAATATTAGTCGACGATCTTGGATTTTCGGACATCGGCCCTTATGGAGCATCCGATATCCACACGCCGAACCTCGACCGCCTGGCAAGTCAGGGAATCCGTTTCCGACAGTTCTACAACAACTCGATAAGTGCCCCAACCCGAGCGTCACTCATAACAGGACAGTTCTCGCATAAGGCAGGAATAGGCTACTTCGATGTAGACCTTGGCCTGCCTCCATATCAAGGCTACCTCAACAAGGAGTCATTAACCTTTGGCGAAGTGCTTCAGCAGGCAGGCTATACAACACTGATTTCGGGAAAATGGCATGTCGGCGACAAGCCAGACCAGTTGCCAAACCAGCGAGGATTCGACCATTTCTATGGATTCGGCCGTGGTGGTCATGACTATTATGCTGCTCCAAAAGACCAGAGCATTCAAAGCAATGGTCGCGGCGGCGGTATCAACTACTTCCGGGATTCACTCTACCTCGACAACAAGCGTGTTGCACTGCAAAAGGACGAATATCTCACCGAAAGCATAACCAATCATGCTCTCGACTTTATAGACGAGGCATCAAAGAAGGATAATCCGTTCTTCCTGTACCTTGCATTCAACGCGCCTCACTGGCCGTTGCAGTCGCTCCCCGAGGATATCGAGAAATACAAGGGTGTATATAGCGAAGGATGGGACGTCCTACGCCAAAAGAGATTCGAGAATGCAAAGAAACTTGGCGTTATCGACGGCAACACAACCATCACAAAGCACGATGAGCGCGTAAGAGAATGGGCTTCTCTTCCGGAATCAGAAAAGAAGTTCTACGAGCGCAGACAGGAGGTGTTCGCCTCTATGATTGACCGCGTAGACCAGGAAATCGGCAAGATTAGCGAAAAACTAAAGGAAGTAGGACGATATGACAACACGCTAATCATCTTCTTGTCGGACAATGGCGCACAGGGAGGTAGCGATGCCCGTACACTCGAGCAAAATAAGTCAGGCGAAGTTGGTACGGCTGGTTCATGGCACACCCAGAACAGCAACTGGTCGCAAGCCGGAAACTCGCCATGGCGTGAGTATAAGAACGCTCCATACGAGGGTGGAATAAGCGCACCATTCATCGCTTGGTATCCGGGACACATTCCAGCAGGAAAGATTGTTGATGGCGTGGGTCACATAATTGACCTTGCCCCAACGTTCTACGACCTTGCAAAAGCAAAATATCCCAAAACATACAAGGGACACTCTACGAATGCACTCCCGGGCAAGAGCCTGACCCCTGTTCTGTTTGGCAAGAATGACCGTGTTCAGCGCACATCTCCTTTGTTTTGGGAACGCGCAGGAAACAGTGCTGTGAGAGACGGAGACTGGAAACTTGTATACAACTACCGTACAAAAACAACCGAGCTGTATAACATTAAGGAAGACCGAAGCGAAAACAACGATGTAGCTTCTTCCCATAAGGATATTGTAGAGCGTCTACAGAAAGAATACGATAAGTGGGCAAAGGAAAATGGAGTGGAAAACTTTGACCGTTTCGAAGATTTCTTCAAAAAGCGCAATCCTTATGGCAACGACAAAAAATAAGATTCCGAGTATTAACGAATATCAATGATATGAAACATTTTTCTATCTATGTTAGCATATGCACTTTGATTATCAGTCTGTCAGCTTCTGCCCAGAAGCTGCAACAGACTGTTTCAACCCAAGATTTGCACGAGAAAATCGTCTCAGCAAACAAGGTTCAGATTCTCGATGCCAGAGGAGCTTCTGAATATGCGGTCAACCATCTCCACGGAGCTGTTCAGGTATCATTAAACGACAGCATTGCATTAGACAATGTCATAAAATCACTCGATCCAAACGTGCTCACCATTACCTACTCTATCGGACCAGGCCGAAGTGTATCGTTGGCAAAGAAGCTGAAGGAGAAAGGATTCGCTCAGGTTTATTACCTTCCCGAAGGTATTTCCGGATGGGTTGGCGCCGGCTACCCTATCTACTCTACTGCAAAGCAGGGAGAATTCAGTCCAAAGGCATTTGAGCAGTTGCTCAGCAACAACGATATTGTCTTTGTTGACTTTGCTTCTCGCCACTGTCCTGGCTGTCTTAAACTTCAGCCTACAATCGACGAACTAAAGAACAAGTACGAAGGCAAGGTAAAAGTCGTCAGAGTTGAACTCGATGAGAATCTCGATGTCGTAAAAACTCAAAGCATCAAGACTCTCCCAACCCTGCGCATCTACAAGCATGGAAAAATTGCTTGGGAACATCGTGGGAAAGCGACAAAAGAGCAACTGGAAGCCGAAATAAACAATAACTTATAAAAGAATAACCATGAGTAAGAATAGGAATTTTAATCTTTCGGAAGATTGGATTGCAACAATCTTAGGATTGCTTGTCATAGTGCTTGCCGTTGCCGCATTTGTATCGGCAGGATGGGTGGCCACACCCGTAAAATACGCGTGGAGCGGACTGACAGAACTCGGCAACGTGTTTACCGGCCAAAATCTTATAGGCATAATCACATTCGGCATCATCAGCTACGTTGCCATAACTGTAATTTTTCTGCTTCAAGGCAAGAGCATCAAAGATACAGTCGGCTTTCTGCCACTCTTCGCCATTGCCGTTACAGCCCTCACCATCGGCGGTAATTCGGCAGTTAACGACCTCGGTCTGGAGGCTGTCATCTTCTCGCTAATCATTGGTCTGCTTATCAACAATGTCTGGGGAACTCCAGAGTGGATAAAGAAGGCTCTGGCTTCTGAACTTTATGTAAAGATAGGCCTCATTCTGTTGGGAACAACCATCTTCTTCCAAGACTTGCTAAAGAGCGGAGCACTTGGACTGATACAGGCCGTTATCGTTGTGTTCACTGTGTGGAACTTTGCATTTTGGCTGTTCCGCAAATTAAAAATTGACAAAGAACTTGCGCTGATGATGTCGAGCGGCGTGTCTATCTGCGGTGTTGCAGCAGCCATAGCCAGTGCCGGTGCCATCAAGGGCGACTCCAAGAAACTTTCATTCGTTGTTTCCCTGGTGCTCGTCATTGCCGTTCCGATGATTGTACTTATGCCCTTCCTCGCACATATCATCGGACTGAACGACACTCTTGCCGGTGCATGGATTGGCGGCACGATTGACACCACGGGAGCTGTGGTTGCCACAGGTACGATTTACGGCGACGAAGCCGTGAAAACCGCCACAATTGTAAAGTTCTCACAGAACGTGCTACTTGGTGTTGCTGCTTTTGCCATTGCCGTATATTGGGCAGCCACAAGTCAGAACAAGACAGGACTTGACGGTCAGAAGCCATCGGCTCATCTTCTATGGGAGCGTTTTCCTAAGTTTGTCATTGGCTTTGTCCTTGCATCGCTGGTATTCTCGCTGTTCTTCGCTGGCGAGACATACGCTCCACTCAGCAAAAGTCTGAAGGCGCTTCAAACACTATTCTTCACTCTTGGATTTGTTTCGATTGGACTAGAAACAGATTTCCGTGCTCTCATCAATAAGGAAAATAAAAAAGCAACATTAGCATTCGTTGGTGCACAGACATTCAACGTGCTCTTTACACTTGCCGTTGCCTTGGCGATATTCGGTGTTCGCTGGAGTTGATGATTCGTGAAAGGAAACTGACGAGAAAAACAAATTTGTTTTTACTCATTTAATGCGTACTTTTGTGGCATGGGAGATACGACCATTGAAACCAGCCCGCGAAGCTGGGGAGCCTTAGCCTTGCGATGAGCAGGGCTATTGTATGAAAGCCAATGAATAATCATTGGCTTTTAATTTTATACAACAATATATACTGTTGAAAGCAGGAAATCTATTCTTCACGACTTCCATCGCCATGTTTTCCGAAGAAGCTTTGACAATCTGTGCCCGATGGTTCGAAAATGAAAGTTCTTTCCAACAACGATGATAACAACCGCCATCAGAATAAGGACGATGCCTACGGCGAGCCTTAGCGAGAATGATTCGCCAAACACAAGAACACCCACAGCCACGGCGGTGAGAGGCTCGAGTGCGCCCATTATGGCCGTTGGAGTTGCCCCTACTTCGTGCACGGCAATAGTCATGAGGACGAGTGAGAGAATCGTTGGCACAACGCCAAGCCAGCATGCAAAGAACCAAGCGCGAGGCGACGGCGGAAACTGCAAATGCAAATCGGGCGATGTGAACGAAAAAAGCAAGAGAGTGAGCATGCACGAAATCAGAACATAAAACGTGAGTTTTAGTGATGACATCCGGATGCTCGACTGATTAACATAAATTATGTAAAGCGCATACGACAGCGATGACATCAGCACAAGTACAATGCCCACCGTGCTGAGTGTTGCGCCCTCGCCTCCCCTATAAAGCAGGGCGATGCCGGCAAGCGACAGGATTATCGACGATATCGTAGATTTCGTTACCTTCTCCTTGAAAAATATCGACATGATAACCGCCACCAAAACAGGATAGACGAACAGAATGGTAGATGCAATTCCGGCATCCATATATCTGAAACTGAGGTAGTAAGTTATACTCGACACGGCAAACATAACGCCGAGCGTCATCAGCACCTTAAATTCGTGCAGCGTTACGCCTAATGGCTTGCGCTTTAACACAAGCAGTATGCCCAAGATTGCCGCAGCCACCGAAAAACGGTAGAAAAGCACCGACGATGTGTTCACGCCCTCGGCATACAACGGCAGCGCGCCCAGCGGATTAGTTCCGTAAAACACCGCTGCCAATATTCCGCAAATTATCCCTTTGTTATCTTTTAACCTCACTAATTTTCCCATCTCAGCACATGTTCAAACAATCTTTCTACTCGCAGTAAAAGTGGTCTACCACTATCGATACATCCATTCCCGGAACGAGCGGCTGCACCTCGGCGGTAAGCATGGCCACAAGCGCGGCATCGTCGTGAACGGAAATATCGGGAACGACATCGACAGAAAGCAAATTCTCCTTTTCAGAATAATAAAATCCGTGAACCTGAACAATCTCGGCATGAGCCGCCAGAGTCTGCATCACCTTAGACTGAAGTTCAGCCCTTCGGTTTGCTCCCGTGGCTACGGCATACACGCCAATGGTCATGATAATACCGTGCCGTTCGTACATCATGGCGTTTATCTTACGCGTTATCCCTTGAATCTCGTGAGCCGTCTTCGTATCGTAAATACTAACGTGAACAGAGCCTATCATCACGTCGTGCCCGTAGGTGTGCAGAATAAGGTCGTACACTCCGAGAACGCCTTCGACCGATGCAATCTCCTGCCTAATCTTCTTCGTGAAATCGGCAGACAGAAGCGAGCCAAGAAGTTCGTTTACAGGCGATTTAAGCATCTCTACTCCGGCTTTTATGATGACTGCCGAAATAAGAACGCCCAGAATTCCGTCTAAAGAAACATCGAAAAGCATCGTCAGACCGGCAGAAACAAGCGTAGTGAGCGTGATGAAAGCATCGAAAAGCGCGTCGGAACCCGATGCCACAAGTGCATCGCTGTCCAGAGCCTCGCCCTTGCGCTTTACATAGAATCCCAGAATGAGCTTTACGACGATGGCAACGACGATAACCACAAGCGTAACCGTGCCGTATGTTGGCGTGGTTGGACTGAATATCTTCTTTGCCGACTCGATAAGCGATGTGATGCCTGCCGACAAGACGATTACGGCGATGATGATGGCACTAAAATATTCAACTCTGCCATAGCCGAAAGGATGGTCGTGGTCTGCCGGACGCTGCGACAGCTTTGTCCCGACAATGGTGATTACGCTCGACAAGGCATCGCTCAAATTGTTTACGGCATCCATCACAATGGCAACGCTGCCCGACAATACGCCTATTGCAGCCTTGAAGCCGGCAAGCAGCACGTTTGCCACAATTCCAACTATACTTGTCCTGATTATCTGCGAACTGCGATTCATATTTTCTGTTGTTTGGCTGTATTTTAAAAAAAACGCTGCAAAAGTAAGAAAAAACTTCAATATCAAAGGCGTAATATCCGACAATGCTTATATTTTATTCAACTTAATTAGTTTGTCAAAATACGAAACTATCAATTTGTCAAAATCTTCCTCACTCAAGTAAAAGAATTGTTCTTCTAATCTGATATAAAAATCAGAATATAAATATTCATCA
The DNA here is from genome assembly GCA_017617315.1 of Bacteroidaceae bacterium. GTDB lineage: Bacteria > Bacteroidota > Bacteroidia > Bacteroidales > Bacteroidaceae > Ga6A1. The sequence continues at coordinate 74,312 of JAFZWM010000030.1, read as the reverse complement.
GAAGAAAAACAAACGAAGCACAAAAATAAGACGCAAAAAAAATGGAAAAGCCAATCTTTTTGCGTCTTATTTTCAACTTTCACTTTTTTCAGACACCTCTTTCTGCCCAGTCGCCACGGTCGAGACTGCGATAGCCTATTGCCTCGGCAATGTGGTTGGACTTTATCTTCTCCGAGCCTTCGAGGTCGGCAATGGTGCGCGCAACCTTGAGAATTCGGTTGTAGGCACGGGCTGACAGTTTCAGACGTTCCATTGCCTTGCGAAGCATCTCCATCGATGCCGCATCCGGCTCGGCAAACAGATGAATCATGCGTTCGGTCATCTGGGCATTGCAATGAATTCCGTCGAAATCCTTGTAACGCTCCTCCTGAATCTTGCGAGCCTTCACCACACGCTCTCTGATGGCTGCGCTCGACTCGCCCGGCTGCATCTGCGAGAGTTTGGCAAACGGCACCGCCTGAAGTTCGCAATGAATGTCGATGCGGTCGAGCAACGGACCGCTAATCTTATTCATGTATCTCTGAATCTGTCCCGGCGAGCACACGCAATGGTGCAGAGGGTCGCCGTAATATCCGCACGGACACGGATTCATGCTGGCAATCATCATGAACGAGCACGGAAATTCTACGCTGTATTTTGAACGGCTGATGGTGATTTTCCGGTCTTCGAGCGGCTGACGAAGCACTTCGAGAACCGTTCGGGATAGTTCGGGAAGTTCGTCGAGAAAAAGAACGCCGTTGTGCGCAAGACTTATCTCGCCAGGCTGAGGATTTCCGCCTCCGCCGACAAGCGCGACCTGCGAAATTGTGTGATGCGGCGAACGGAACGGACGCTGCGAAATGAGCGACGTGTTTCCGCCGATTTTTCCGGCAATTGAATGTATCTGCGTGGTTTCGAGGCTCTCTGCTAACGACAGCGGTGGCAAAATGCCCGGCAACCGCTTTGCCATCATCGACTTTCCAGCTCCCGGAGGACCAATCATTATCAGGTTATGACCGCCGCTTGCTGCAACCTCCATAGCGCGCTTCACGCTCTCCTGTCCTTTTACATCGGCAAAATCGAAAGGCGTATCAACCTGCGCGGCGGCAAACTCGGCGGCTGCATCTACAATGGTCGGCTCGATGGTCGGTACATCACATCTGAAGAAATCAATAACCTCCGACAACGACTCAACGCCGTAGACCTCAAGTCCGCCAACTACGGCAGCCTCGCGCGCATTTACTTTCGGCAGAACTATGCCCGCAAATCCTTCGCGCTTCGCCTTCAAGGCCATTGTAAGAGCTCCGCGAATGGGCTGGAGAGTTCCGTCGAGTCCCAACTCTCCCATTATCATATACTTATCAAGTTTACTCTGGGCAACATCGAGAACCTCGGTAGCCGCCAGAATGCCGATGGCAAGGGGCAAGTCGAACACCGTGCCTTCCTTCTTGATGTCGGCCGGAGCCATGTTGATTACAATCTGCCTTGTAGGAAGTTTTATTCCAACCTGAGTTATGGAAGTCATTATTCGTTCGTGGCTCTCGCGAACGGCTACATCGGGCAAACCGACAAGGAAGAATTTTATTCCGCGCGATGCGTCTACTTCGATAGTTATTGTCGATGCCTCTATTCCCTGCACCGAAGCCCCGTAAACTTTAGATAACATTGTCGTTTTTGTTTTTGTAGTATTGTTATTATTGCATAGTTTTTCGGAAAATTTAAAGTACTTTTTGAGGATTACTGACTAATCCTCAAAAAGTACTCTTACATCGGCAGGTAATTGTTTGTCGGTATCGAGCGGTTTACGCTTATAATAGTAAACGAACAGCTGATGTGCCGAATTGTATTCAACGCTGTACTTGTCTACCTTATACATTCCGTCTTTTAAACCAAAGTTGACAGCCCAGTCTATAAGATCTTGAGATGCGCAAACATACTTTGCGTAGCCTCGTGGAATTGTAATGCTCATTGTTAATAGATTTTAATAATGTTTTCCGTTTTTCGATTGCAAATATAATGCTTATATTTTAAACTTTAATTAAAAATATCCACGTTTAATCTATAAAAAATGTTAATTCGTAGATAATAAAATTTAAGTTTCTTTAACAATGCGACTATTGTTTTTTTGTAACAATAGTATTGTTCAATATATTAGCAAAATGTATTAAAGTTATGGTTTATGTTGAAAAGCATTTTTTTTAATTATCTGCTTTCTCAACGTCATTTTTGTTGTCCGAAAGACTGTTTTTGTAGTCCGACGGAATGACGAGTTTGCGTATTTCGGCATTGCCCATGCGAGGAATGTCGGCGATGGTACAGCCGTCGAAACAAGCCTGAATAACTCTGTCGAACAAGCCGTGTCCGATGGCAAGAACGCACTTTCCGTCGTATTCACGACTGATGTACTCGAGGAATTGGGCGGCACGAGAGAACATCTGCTCAACCGACTCAACATCGGCTGGAAACTCGCGACCTTTCAGGTCTGGAATGTGAGCCCCCGTCAGACTTCCCCAGTCGCGCTCCCTAAGCAGGCTGCATTTTTCAATCGGCTTGCCAAGATAGCGACTCACAGGCGCGGCCGTGTCCAGACATCGCTGCAAATCGCTACTCAAAAGCACGTCGATTTTGTCCGAAACGCTTTTCTGCAACTGAAGGCAAAGGCCATCTGCCTGTTCCCTACCTTTTTGGGTAAGATGACCGGGCAGATGACCTTGCAGTATCTGTGCTACATTCTCTTCTGTCTCTCCGTGGCGAGCAAGATAAAGTGTAAGCATAAATCCTTTGTTGTTAATCTTTTACAATACTTGCTGCATACTCGCCCATAGCCTTGTAGCCAGCAGGATTAAGATGAAGCCAGTCGTCGCTGAACTCCTTCTTCAGACAATCGGGATGCTCAGGGTTGCGAACAAGCTGGTCGAAGTCGATAACGCCATCGAAGCTTCCAGATGTCCTAATCCACTCATTAACAGTCTGACGCATAGCCTCGTGGAAGTAGCTGTACCATCCGTTGCCCTTGAACGGAGTGATTGTTCCTCCATAGACCTTAATTCCAGCCTTGTGAGCCTTGTCAATCAGCACTTTATAGCCATCGATGAGCTTTGCCACAATCTCGTCGTATTTTCCGTTTGAGCAGCCAATATCGTTAATTCCCTCGAAGATGATAAGCTTGCTGACATTCTGCTGACCAAGAATATCGCGGTCGAAACGAATCATTCCCGGCTCGGAAATTCCGCCCCAAAGAACGCAGTTTCCACCGATGCCGAGATTCAACACGCCATAAGGCTTCTGCATGTCAGCAAGAGACTGCGACATGATGTCGGGCCAGCGGTTCTGCTTGTCTGTCGTTGTTCCGCGACCGTCGGTAATAGAGTTTCCGAGAATGGCAATGGCTGAAAGGTCTGACTTGACCTCAATCTTCGAAATATTGTACCAATGCACAACCTTCTCAACTGTCTTGAAAGGCTTGTTTGGCTTAACTTCGCCCTGTGCAATGTATGATGTTGTGCGAGAACCACGGTGCGATGTCGCATGTTCAGGAACTTTCGCACCGTAACATACTGTGATGCAAAGATTTGTGTAAGGTTTGACACCCTTCTTGCAGACATCAGAAACTACCTTTCCCTTGGCTGGAATAACAACGTTCTTCTTTCCTCCAAATGTCAGATACACAGCCTCTTTTGCATTGATATTGCACGAATCCTTAGCTGGAGCAACATACACCGCCTTAATCTCAACATCGCCCGAGCCGAACTCGTTGCCAAGTTCCATACGGAAAGTATTGTCAACACCGCCGATTGACGGACGCACAATCTGACGGACAGATGTGTTTGCCAGGCTCATTTTTGGCATATCGCCCTTGCCTGTATATTCCATGGCTGTTGCCCATGTTCCCGTCCATTTCTGAGCACTCGCGCCGATAGCAACGGCACACAAGGCTGCAAATAAAAATGATTTTTTCATTATCCTATTTCTTTCTTAATATATTTTTTTAGAGTTTGAATGTTTCCTTCGGACCGAGGAACGATTTCTTCATTCCGCCGAGGTAAATCATGATTTTCTCGAACACAAGAGCATTGTCGAGCGGACGGATGCGCATCGTATGGCGACCCTTTCCGATGTGGAACTGCGACTTACTGTCGATGCACTGCATTGCCTGAATCATTCCAAGCTCGCCGTTGTAGTCGCCATTTATGTTCAGTTCCTTCTCCTCGCCACCGTCAATGCTGATGGCATAGCGAAGTCCGGTATTGTTGAAGTTCAGCGTTGGAGCAAATCGGATAACGACAGATGCGTCAGCCTCCGAAACAGTCTCGAAATCATACTCGAGCCACATGTTGCTTGGCTGGGCTGTTACCGGCATCGTCGTGATTCCGCTCAGCGTTCTGCCAACCTCAGGAATCACTGTCCACTTGGCAGAGCCGTTCTTGCAACGCGAATAATGTTCAGCCTCGATGCTCACGCAGCTGTCTGCCTCGGCAAAGGCGAAAGGCTTCTTTCCGGTTCGATAAATTTCCGGCACTTCCTGCTTGAATTTAACTGGCTCTGGAAGACTGATGCTTCCGTTATACTTGCCACCGAACACAACCACATCGGGCATTACGTTGTACGGTCCCGGCTCGTTCCAGAACCGGTAGCCGATGTGCGACTGGTCCATAAGATGATTCCACTTGCCGCCGGCGATGCTGTGATACTGATTTTTCAGCTCGGTATCATAATCGAAGCATTTCTTGACACAATCTGCCCACGCATTTGCGCTCAAATCGCGCTTGCGAGCCATCTTATGATTCATTGCCTGAGCATAATACATATTGTAGATTGATGCCATTGCCTTAACAGAATAGCCAATCAACTGAAAATAAGCATCTTTGTATTCGGTAGGAAGTTTATTTTCGAGTGCCTCGACATCGTTCTTAAGCTGTGCGAACTGACCAGCAACAAGTTCCCATTCGCCATTCTCGAGCGAATAAGTCGTTGCATTCAGAAGCTCTGGAGTTACACGATGGATAAGCTGAGCATATTCTCTGTAAAGACGAGAAGCCTCTTCGCCATACTCTTCACCAAAGACTTCCTTGCAGAAATTTGTTGTATGAGCCGTGATGTTTCCGGCATTGAAAGCCTCGGGATTCCAAGCCATATCCAAGAAGAATGTGATTGGATATTCCATCGGCTTGAGATCGCCGACATTTACAATCCAGAGTTTCTTAACACCGTAATTATAAGTCAGATTAAGCTGCTCCCACGCTCTTGGAATAGAGTTGGTGTTAATCCATTTTGTGTTTCGCGGAGCACCCACATAGTCAAAATGATAGTACATTCCATAGCCACCCTTGCGAGGCTTGCTGTCGAGGGCAGGCAGACGACGTACGTTTCCCCAGTTGTCATCGCACAAAAGCAGCGTGATGTCATCAGGAACTTTCATTCCGTTGTCATAATAATCCTGCACTTCCTTGTATAGTGCCCACACCTGCGGAGTTTCTTCGGCTTTCTTGCCTGTTACCTTCTCGATGATGCTTCGCTGGTCGTCGATAATCTGATTCAGCAGCTTGATGTTACCCGTATCGTCCATTGCCTCGTCGCCATCGCCACGCATACCAACGGTTACGATTGTCTCCCAGTTCTTGCTGCGCTCGATGCCTGTCTGCCAGAATTTCTTCAAGCCATCGGCATTCTTGACGTAGTTCCATGCACCTGTGCCACGGCGCTTCCAGTCCTGCTGAGCCAAATCCATAGGCTCGTGGTGCGATGTTCCCATCACGATGCCCATCTTGTTGGCAAGAACACCGTTCTGCTTGTCATCATCGAAGAATGCGCTTCCCCACATGGCTGGCCACATGAAATTACCCTTCAGACGAAGAACAAGCTCGAAAATATGCTCATAGCACTTACTGTTTATACCGCCGAATTTCTCATTAGCCCAGTTGCCGAATGCCGGCCACTCATCGTTTATGAAGATGCCGCGATACTCAACCTTTGGCTCACCATCGGTATAAACTCCTTTTTTTATGAATACATCATCGTGATGCTTCGTTGGAACGTCCATGAACCAATACCAAGGCGAAACACCCATCTGATGCGAAAGTTCGTAGATTCCATAGATTGCGCCACGCTTATCGCTTCCTGCAATGACAAGAGCCTTGCTTACGCCCGGCATCGGCTTGTCAATAACCTGAAGGAGATACTTCTCGTGCTTTCCCTTGATGTTCTTCTCGCTAATCTTGCCAGACTTTACAATCTGGTTGATAAACTTAGAATTGAGCGTACCGACAATGATACATTGTGCCTCGGGACTATCAATAAGTTTTGCCTTACTACCCGAAACGGCCTCAAAATCGGCACACAGATTATTTGCTGCCATAGCAACACCCTCATCGTCATTCTTGTCAAAAAGAATGTTAAGAGCCTTGCCCTTGCTGGCAACTGCAAACGTGTTTTTTTCTGATTTAAAAGAAACGAAACGCGGCGCAGCAAACGAGGCCACGCTCGCCATAAACAGAAATGCTGTAACTAAAGATTTGTACATTGGTTATAAAATTTTGATTACAAAGTTACGGAATTCGCAGCCTTCAAACAATAGCATGTAACAAAAGGCATACTTGTTTGTTACAACGAACCCACATACTCGTAACCACGGTAACAATGTAATAGTTACAGATATTCCATTCTTGTTTTTCGCATTTTTATCTCTTGTTTACCCTTTTCAGATAGTCTCTGAAGAACACGCCTTGCGTTGACGGCGTATAATTCCAGTCGGTAATAAGAACCGGAGCCCAGTCAGGGTCGAAACACCATGCCGTGAACGATGCGCCTTTTTCTTCAAGATACTTGGTTATTGCCACACCATACTCATCGGTAGAGATAACCGGAATATGCGCACCTTTCTCGTCCTTCAGACAATAGCCAATCTCACTACAAAACAGAGGATATTTCTCTGCCACATAGCCGAAATCCTTTTCCCATTTTTCCTCCCAAGGTTTCTCACGCTTCATTGGATATGGATGGCAGATGTATGCCACATTCTTGCGGTCAATCGGACTCGTCTTCACTGGCGTAAGGTCGTACGCCCAGTTGAATCCGGCACACATGCAAACCGCCTCTGGATTGTATGTTCTGATTGTGTCGATAAGTTCTTCCATCAGATTCTTCCACGAATACCACTGGCATGAACCAAGATCGACATCTGCATTCGTCGTCGGCTCGTTAAAAAGTTCGTAGAGGGCAACGGCAGTCTCGCCGCGGTATCTTATGGCTACTTCCTTCCAGAACTTGAAAGTCTCGGCCTTTGTTGTCTTATACATCGGTTTGAAGAATTTCTCGTCCTTCAGATTACCGATTGAATGCCAGTCCATTACGACGTACATTTTGTGCTTTTTCGCCCACTCAACTCCCTTGTCGATGGCTGCAAAGGTCGAATCCCATCCCATGCTGTTGATATTCTCGGGATGAACGGCAAAGCGAACCACGTTTGCGCCGAAGCTCGATGCCTCTTCGAAATAATGCTCGTCCCATTTTCCATCGCGAATCAACTTTACAGGGTCGGAACAGCACACGCCACGAAATACGACTGTATCGCCATAGGCATTCATAAAGCATTTTCCTTCAACCCTGATGGCTGGAAGGTTCGTATTATTACTCTTTGGAGCAGGCGCTTTTTCCTTCACACTAAAACATCCAACGATTGCGAACACAAAGGTTGTGGCCAATAATAAACATGCTATTTTTTTCATAATATTGAATCTTCTAAATTTTATATTACGTTACTTTGCAAATATAATGCAAAATTTTCATTTTTCTGTATTTTAGCAGAAAAATCTTCAATGCTATGATTTAAGGAATCAGATTAGGACAAACAAAAAAAGTGGAGATGCTTCACAGCGCCTCCACCAAATTACTAACTATAACCTTAATACAAATACTATAACCTTCAAATAAAATTACTTCATATAGTCGTTAAGTCCCTTATTGTTCAAGGTAACGTTGATTACCTCAAGGTACTTAGCATACTGCTCCTTTGTAAGGTTCTCCTTCATCAGTTTGCAGTTGCCCATAACGGCCTTACGAACTTTTGCAGCTTTCTTTGAGTCATCTGCCATGCGATTTGCATCGTCCATCTGGCTCTCGAAATAAGCGTTAATCTCGTCAACAGTATCATACTGTGATGCGCTAAGGTTCAAGTAAGAACACAACTTAGCAGTGTTAACCTTAATCTTTGCAGTGTTAGCATCCTTATCCTCTGCCATACCTGCTGCCGCAAATCCAAATACAGCTACCGCTGTCAAAACTATCTTCTTCATCTTATCCAATTTTTTACTCAATTTTTACCTTATTTTATATTTTATCTTACCTATCTTTGTCTCGAGTTCTGAACTGTTGTTCTTTCCTTTTGACATTGCAAAGATACGACGACTTTCTAAACTATGCAAATAAAACTATGTTTTTTAGCATAAAATTAGTAAATTATTGATATTAGTCAAGAATAAACATGTTGTAAAGCATGTTTCAACACCCAATATGCACAAAAAAAGGCAGTATCGCAATGATACTGCCCTTGATTTTTATCGTAAATGTATGCTTACTTATACTCTTCCCAACTGCGGATTGCAAGATCGTCAAGCTTAATTGTACAGAAAGCGTTGATAAATGCACTTGCAAGGCGTGGATTTGTGATAAGTGGAATGTTCAAGTCTACCGCAGCACGACGAAGTTTGTAGCCGTTGCCGATTTCGCCTACCGTGAGGTTCTTAGGAACATTCACAACCATATCGATTTCCTTATTGTGAAGCATATCAAGCGCCTGTGGCTGCTTGCCTTCCTCGCTTGGCCAGTAAACAAGAGTATTCTCGATGCCATTGTCAGAAAGGAATCGGCTTGTACCGCCTGTTGCGAAAATCTTGTAGCCGTTCTTTACAAGAAGCTTCACGCTGTCGAGCATACTTGCCTTCTGCTTAGGATCTCCGGCTGAAATCAAGATATTCTTCTCTGGAATACGCATGCCGACAGAAAGCATTGACTTGAGCAGAGCGCAGTTTGAATCCTCGCCAAGACAGCCAACCTCGCCAGTTGATGCCATATCTACACCAAGAACAGGGTCGGCCTTCTGCAAGCGGTTGAATGAGAACTGACTTGCCTTGATTCCAACGTAATCGAAGTCGAACAAGCTCTTGTTTGGCTTCTCAACAGGAAGACCGAGCATAATCTTTGTTGCAAGCTCGATGAGGTTAATCTTCAGAACCTTGCTTACGAATGGGAAGCTTCGCGAAGCACGAAGGTTACACTCGATAACCTTAATCTCGTTGTCGCGTGCAAGGAACTGAATGTTGAACGGACCGCTAATCTTCAACTCCTTGGCAATCTGACCCGAAATCTTCTTGATTCGGCGCACAGTCTCGACATACAGTTTCTGAGCAGGGAACTGAATTGTTGCATCACCAGAGTGTACTCCGGCAAACTCGATGTGCTCGCTGATTGCGTATGCTATAATCTCGCCATTCTTGGCAACGGCATCCATCTCAACCTCCTTGGTGTTAAGCATGAACTTGCTGATAACGACTGGGTGCTTCTTGCTCACGTTTGCAGCAAGCTTCAAGAAACGCTCCAACTCGTCCTGATTTGAGCAGACGTTCATCGTAGCACCTGAAAGCACGTAAGATGGGCGCACAAGAACAGGGAAGCCAACCTTCTCGATGAACTTGTTTACATCTTCCATAGATGTAAGCGCGCTCCACTCCGGCTGGTCTACGCCGATACGGTCGAGCATAGCAGAGAATTTGTCGCGATCCTCGGCATTATCGATGCTCTGGGCTGTTGTACCGAGCAATGGCACGCGCTGAGCATCAAGACGCATAGCAAGGTTATTTGGAATCTGACCGCCAGTTGAGACAATCACGCCGTGAGGATTCTCAAGCTCGAGGATATCCATCACACGCTCGAATGTCAACTCGTCGAAGTATAGGCGGTCGCACATATCGTAGTCTGTAGAAACTGTTTCAGGGTTATAGTTAATCATAACGCTTCTGTAACCCTCCTTGCGGACTGTATTCAAAGCCTGAACGCCGCACCAGTCGAACTCTACAGACGAACCGATTCGATAAGCACCCGAACCAAGAACTACGATACTCTTCTTGTCGCCAAGATACTTGACATCGTTAGCTATGCCACTATATGTAAGATACAAATAGTTTGTCTGTGCAGGATATTCGGCTGCAAGCGTATCAATCTGCTTAACTACCGGAACGATGCCGAGCATCTTACGATAGTTTCTTACAACCATGATTGCCTGCTCGCTTTCCATCTCAGCCTCAAGACCGAGGGCGCGACCAATCTGGAAGTCGGTGAATCCCTGAATCTTAGCCTTGCGGAGCAACTCCTTGTCAAGAACATTGATGCTCTTGCAAGCGTGCAACTCGTTGTCAGTCTGACGGATATTGTTCAGCTTCTGCAAGAACCACTTGTCAATCTTTGTCAGCTCATGAATCTGGTCGATTGTGTAGCCCTGACGCAAAGCCTTGGCAATGATGAAGATACGCTTATCTGTCGGAGCCTTCAATGCTGAATCGATGTCTGCAATCTCAATCTCCTTATTCTCAACAAAGCCATGCATGCCCTGGCCAATCATTCGCAAACCTTTCTGGATAGCCTCCTCGAAGGTGCGGCCGATAGCCATAACCTCGCCTACCGACTTCATTGAAGAGCCCAACTCCTTGTCTACGCCGTGGAACTTGCCAAGATCCCAGCGAGGAATCTTACAAACCACATAGTCGAGAGCAGGCTCGAAGAAAGCGCTTGTTGTCTTTGTTACTGAGTTCTTCAACTCGAACAAGCCGTAGCCCATACCCAACTTGGCAGCAACGAATGCCAGAGGATAGCCGGTAGCCTTAGATGCAAGGGCAGATGAACGGCTCAGACGGGCATTAACCTCGATAACTCTGTAATCCTCAGACTTAGGGTCGAAGGCGTACTGAACGTTACACTCACCCACGATTCCGATGTGACGGATAATCTTTATTGCAAGAGCACGAAGCTTGTGATATTCTGAATTTGTAAGAGTCTGAGAAGGAGCTATTACGATACTCTCACCTGTATGGATGCCGAGCGGGTCGAAATTCTCCATGTTACAAACCGTGATACAGTTGTCGTAACGGTCGCGAACCACCTCATACTCAATCTCCTTCCAGCCCTTGAGACTCTTTTCTACAAGAACCTGAGGAGAGAATGAGAATGCCTTTTCAGCCAACTTGTTCAGCTCTTCCTCGTTGTCGCAGAAGCCAGAGCCCAAGCCGCCAAGTGCGTAGGCTGCACGGATGATAACCGGATAGCCAAGCTCGGCAGCAGCCTTGCGTGCCTGCTCGATGTTTTCGCAAGCCTCAGACTTGATAGTCTTGACATCAATCTCGTTAAGTTTCTCAACGAAGAGCTCGCGGTCTTCGGTATCAATAATTGCCTGGACAGGAGTACCAAGCACCTGAACATTATATTTCTCAAGAATGCCTTGCTGATACAGAGCCACACCGCAGTTCAGGGCAGTCTGTCCGCCGAAAGCCAGCAGGATGCCGTCTGGACGCTCCTTCTCGATAACCTTCTCAACGAAGAATGGAGTTACAGGAAGGAAGTAAACCTGATCGGCAACGCCCTCGCTTGTCTGCACGGTGGCGATGTTAGGGTTAATAAGAATAGTCTTTACGCCCTCTTCCTTCATGGCCTTCAGAGCCTGTGAACCAGAGTAGTCGAACTCACCGGCCTCACCAATCTTCAGCGCGCCGGAACCTAAAAGCAATACTTTCTTTATATTTTCTTGTTTCATTTTTCTGTTTTTAGCTGTTTTGAACTACTTGTTCAGCAAATTAACAAAATCATCGAATAAGAACTCTGTATCTACAGGACCGCTACAAGCCTCTGGATGGAACTGAGCCGAGAACCAAGGATTCTTCTTGTGGCGGATTCCTTCGTTCGAGCCGTCGTTCATGTTTACGAAGTATGGCTCCCAATCAGCACCGAGAGTATCAGAGTCTACTGCATAGCCGTGGTTCTGGCTGGTGATGAAACACTTCTCCGTGCCAACCATGCGAACCGGCTGGTTGTGGCTGCGATGACCGTACTTAAGCTTGTAAATCTTTGCTCCTGCAGCCTTTGAAAGCAACTGATTACCCATACAGATACCCATGCAAGGACGAACAACAGGGTTTGCAAGGAACTTGCGGATGTTTACAACGGCATCCTCGCAAGTGTCAGGGTCGCCCGGACCGTTGGCAAGGAACAAGCCGTCGAACTCCATGTCGTTGAAGTCGTAATTCCAAGGCACGCGAATAACCTCTACTCCACGATTGATAAGACATCTGATGATGTTGTTCTTAACGCCGCAGTCAACGAGAACGACCTTCTTGCCAGCGCCCTCATTGTATCTGACAATCTCCTTGCAGCTTACCTTGTCAACGAAGTTAACTCCGTTGTAGTTTGCCTCAGGAATGTTGTCAGGCTCATCATCAAACACAATCTTTCCCATCATCACACCATGCTCACGCAAAACCTTTGTCAGCTCACGAGTATCGATGCCTGTAATGCCTGGCACCTGCTCTCGCTTCAGCCACTCTGCAAGACTCTCTACTGCGTTCCAGTGGCTGTATTCTGTACTATAGTCGCTCACGATGATAGCAGAGGCATAAATCTTGTCGCTTTCCATGAAGGTGGCAAGACCGTTCTTCTCTACTGTGAATGGAGGCACGCCATAGTTTCCAACCAAAGGATAAGTAAGTGTCATCAACTGGCCAGCATAAGAAGGGTCTGTCAAGCTCTCTGGATAACCCATCATCGCTGTGTTGAAGACAACCTCACCTGCTACTGGCTTTTCGTAGCCAAACGACTTTCCGTGAAACTTTGTCCCGTCGTCGAGGATTAGTGTTACATTTCTCATTACTTTGATTTATCTATATTCTTTTATTTTTTCCTTATTGTAAATTTGCTCCACATAGTTTATGAAGGCTTTGTTTACCATCTTCACGCCGCCCGGTGTCGGGTAGTCGCCGCTGAAGTACCAGTCGCCTCCGTGATTTGGGCAGGCCTTGTGCAGGCCGTCGATTGTCTGATAGACGATTTCGATGTCGCTCTTCACCTCAGGCGCCTTCAGCATCTCTACCATCTTGCGCGAGATGTCCTCGTCGGTGAACGACTTGTAGATATCCTTCACATAGTTAACCATCTGTTCCTTCGGCAATCCTTCCTGAGCCTTGCATTTCTCATAGACTTCGGTTATCAGGCCTTCCTGCTTTCTGTCCTTCAGCAACTCTACGGCTGCCTTGAACGCGATGAACTCGCTCATTCGGCTCATGTCGATGCCGTAATAGTCGGGATATCGAATCTGCGGAGAAGACGAAACGATTACAATCTTCTTAGGATGCAGACGGTCGAGGATTCGGATGATGCTCTCGCGGAGCGTTGTTCCGCGCACTATGCTGTCATCGATGACAACCAGATTGTCGATGCCGGCGCGAAGGCTTCCGTAAGTTATGTCGTAGACGTGTGCTGCGAGATCGTTACGGGTATTTCCCTCGGCAATGAACGTGCGCAGCTTTATATCCTTGATAGCCACCTTCTCGCCTCTGACATAGCGGTTCATTATCCTTGTCAGTTCCTCGTGGGTTGGCTTGTGGTCAAGACTTTCAATCTCCTTTATCTTCTGCTCGTTCATATATTCCTTGAAGCCCTCGAGCATACCGTAGTATGCCACCTCGGCTGTATTCGGAATGAATGAGAACACGGTATTGTCAACATCTCCGTCGATAGCCTTCAGGATAGGCTGAAGAAGCTGTCGTCCCAAAGCCTTGCGTTCCTGATAAATGTCTCTGTCGGAACCGCGGCTGAAATAAATTCGTTCAAACACACATGGCTTAGGAGTCTTAGGAGCAATTATCTGATTCAGTCTGACTTCGCCCTTCTTGTTGACCAATATTGCCTGACCCGGATTCAGTTCGTTAATCTGGTCGGCTTCGAGGTCGAGGGCAGTCTGGATTACAGGTCGTTCGGATGCGAGAACCATAATCTCGTCGTCCTTGTACCAGAATGCCGGACGTATGCCCCAAGGGTCGCGCATAGAGAAACATTCGCCGCTTCCCGTGAGTCCGCAGACAACATATCCGCCGTCCCACAACTCGCTGGCCGAGCGGACAACGTTCGAGAGGTCGATATTATCCTCGATGAATCGGGTTATATCCATGCCTTCGAGTCCCTTCTCCCTGGCCTGATTGTATAAGCGTTCGCTCTCGCGGTCGAGGCGGTGGCCTACCTGCTCAAGCATTATGTATGTATCTGAATAAATGCGGGGGTGCTGTCCCTTGGCGGTGATGTCGGCAAAGACCTCATCGACATTTGTCATATTGAAATTGCCGCATAGACATAGATTTTTGGCTCTCCAGTTGTTACGTCTCAAAAATGGGTGAACATAAGTCAGACCACTCTTGCCAGTGGTTGAATATCTAAGATGTCCCATGTAAAGTTCACCGGCAAACGGTAGGCATTTTTTAGCATAGTCGGCATCGGCAAGCTGCTCTGCCGAAAGGTCCTTGTATTGTGCGTGGACATTTGAGAAAATCTCCGTTATAGCCCCCGAGCCGAGCGCCTTCTCTCGAAACATATATTCCTCTCCCGGATTGGCCTCAAGCTTTACGCAAGCCATACCTGCGCCCTCTTGTCCTCGGTTGTGCTGCTTCTCCATCATCAGATAGAGCTTGTTGAGTCCGTACATCCAAGTGCCATACTTCTGCTGATAGTATTCGAGCGGCTTCAGCAGTCGAATCATCACAACTCCACATTCATGTTTCAATGGTTCCATCGTGTCTTATCCTTTTACCAGTTTTTATGTTTTTCCAATTTATATATAGAATAATCGCCAACAACGGAGCGGAGGGTTAACCCCACTTCCGTTATCAGCGATATATTTATGTTAGCGCGTGTGCAACAAACTTTAGGCTTGTACACACAGCCCTGTGTTCTATACATAAGTTTTGAACTTTACAAATTTCTGCAAAGGTAATACTTTTCCTTTACACGTGAAAGAAATATGCAAAAAATGTTTGAAGACATTACAACATTTCGTCGTCTGAATAATCATCAAACATCTTAACTATACCTTTTTCTTTATAGTCGTAGTAAACAGATGCCAGAATACCGTCGGCGAGGCTTATCTTCGGAACGTATATATATTCACTCTGGAGGCACTCTGCCACTACAAGGAATATCTTTGCCGCCGGAACGATTACGTCGGCGCGGTCTTTCTTCAGATAGTATTCAGCCATTCGCTGCTCAACGCTCAGAGGCGACAGTGTCTTGGTAATCTTGGCGAGCGACTTGATTGGCATGTTGAGGTTGTCGCGCTCCTTGATTGGAATGAGCTGGAACAGTTTGTTGATGTTTCCGCCCAAGCCGATGATGTTTACTTTGCCGTACTTTGCATTAAGCTCGGCGAGTTCGGCCTTAAGCTGGTTCTTTGTAGCCGCCTCGACCTTGTCGTTGAGTATTCGCAGAGTACCAATCTTGTAGGCTCTTGTCTCAAGAACGTCGCCATGCTCGGCAAATGTAACCTCGGTGCTGCCACCGCCTACATCTACATAAGCCCATACACCACCCTGAGCCTTGTTTACCAAACGGCTACAGCACAGGAATTCGGCCTCCTGCTTGGCATCGATAATCTCAATGTCGATTTCTGTATTCTTTACTATGCGCTTGATTACTGCCTTGCCGTTCTTTGCCTCTCTGATGGCAGATGTGGCACAGGCGCGATAGCTCTTGACCTTGTACATGCGCATCATCTGGCGGAAGCCGTTCATCATGCGCAACATCATATCTTGTTTTTCCTTACTTATTTCACCTATGGTAAACACATCCTCTCCCAAACGCAGCGGATAGCGGATAAATTCAACCACCCTGCCGTCTTCATTCTTTATAAGTAGTCGTGCAGCATTAGTACCTATATCAATTGCTGCGAAGTTAAGTTTATTCATATTCTTAAAATTCCATATAATTAAACTCTGCAAAGTTAATGTTTATTTGTTTTAGTTGTGCTACAATATCGATTTATTTTTCAAAATATTTTTAGGGCTTACGATTTGTCAGGTTTTCATGACTGCAACGGCACGATGTTCAGGTTTTGAAAAATGCCTTTGCACATTTGGGCGTTTATTAGTATATTTGCAGCGTTAAAGCAAAAAGATACTGAAAAGTGACGATTTTTAAGACGATATCCGCTACCGCAATGCTTATGGCAACATCGGCAAGCATGATGGCTAATACTACGATGTGCGCCGAAGACATTATTCCGGCAGATTCAACTGAAATGCTGAAGAAAGAGACGGCCGAGCTGGTTGGCGAGGTCGAGGACGAGGAGGCTAACAAGAAAGCCGTGCAGAACAAGATGAAGATTGCACACCTCTACTACGGCGTGATGACGGGATATTACGGTCTTACAATAAAGAAAGACCATGGTGGAGCTGCCACATCAAGCAGCTACAAGAGCGCATTCAACAACAAGGCCGACAACTTTCTGGCATTTGCGCCGCTGGCAACCGCCTACACCCTGAAGCTTGCTGGCATGGAGAGCCGCAGCTCATGGCAGAAGATGGCGGTATCGAACGCTCTGTCGATAGGATTTGCCGCAGGAGCATCGAAAATCATCGAGAAGAACGTAAACCGCCGCCGTCCGATGGGCGGAAGCGAGCAGCATTGCTTTCCGTCTACCCATGCCGTAATTGCATACACAGGAGCGACAATCCTTAGCAACGAATATGCGTGGAAGCATCCGTGGATAGGCGTTGGAGGATATGCGTGCGCCACCCTCACATCGCTCATGCGACGAACAAACGACATGCACTGGTACAGCGACCTTTCGATGGGCGCGAGCATCGGCATAACATCAACCGAACTGGGATATTGGATTACCGACCTTCTGTTTAAGTCGCCAAAAGGCGGAAAGGCAAGATTGCAGAAGGCTGTCATCGACAAGTCGTTCCGACCTTCGTTCGCCAACTCATTCATGGGAATGTCGTACATCAATTCTGAATTCAACATCGGCGACGACAAGATTTCGTTCAAGAAAGGAAACAAAGGCGGTCTGGAATCGGCCTACTTCTTCAACCCGTACGTCGGAGCAGGCGGACAGATTTACGTTACGACCAACCAAGTTAAGGTGAACGGCAATTTTCAAGACCATTCTTTCGACTGCGCCGTGATTGGAGCCGGTCCTTACTTCTCATTTCCAGTAACAAACACCGTTCTGATTGGTGCTAACATCGTGGGCAACTACACCGCATATCCAAACTGCGACCTTAACGATATTGACTGCCGACTGGGCGGTCGCGACGGCTGGGGATATGGCGCTGGAGCATCGTTCTCATGGCTTCTCGGCGGACTGAAGCAGAATATCCGTCTGTACTGCGCTTATGCTTCGCTTCCATCAATTGCCGAAGGAAGCGGCAGACTGAAGACATTCGGCTACGGCATAGGATTCAGTAAGATGTTCAGCGTTAAATAATTTTCAGAATAGTTTGTCCGTCTGGTATATTTTAGTTTTCTTTGCATCATAAATTATCATTCAAAATTACAAGTAATGCAAAGAATAACTAGAAACTTATCTCTGTGCACCATGATGTTCTGCTGCGCTACTGCCTTTGCACAGAATATCGTGCACATAGAAATAGAAGATTCCATTAACAGAATTTCTATTCCAAAAGGGTCGAGAGAAATCGTAGTCGACACACGTGTAAAAGGTGGACTAGGTGGACACAAGAAGGCACATTACAGAATATACAACATCGACTCTGGAGAGTTGACTTGGGAAGAGACATCTCCCGAACAACTTATGTTTCTCAGACTACCTTATGGCATGTTCAAGACTAAGGGCGACTGCGTCCAATTAGAGTATTGCTACAGCAAATCGGGATACAATATTCTGACTCTTAGCGACTTCGAATCTCGAGCCACACTTATTGAAACGAAGACGTACAAAAAGGCGTATTCGAAACGAATTCTACCTTTCTTCATCGATGCGCAAAAAGACATCATGATTGGCGTTCTAAAGTCTTCAAACAATTACATATACGGATACAGACTTTCAACAGGAAAGAGTCTATGGGAATGTGAGATAACAAAGAATGCAAACGAGCAGTTAAACAACATTTTAAGAATGGACGACGACCATATTGCATTCACATCAAAATCGCTAAACTATCTCGACATCAATACAGGGAAAAATATAAAGCTTGTACACGACTTAGTGTATTCTGAAGCCGAAACCAGCGGCGGTAATCCTTCATACTTTGTAGCATTTGGAATTGGAGGAGGAGCGCTAGGAGGAATGATTGGAGCAACCATTATGTCGCAAGGAAATTATGTTTTAGGAGATTCACAAATGGAATTTGTGAAGAACGGTGACAACATCTTTCTGGCAGACCAAAAGCAACTCTTCTGCTTCGATAAAAAAATGAAGAATATATGGCAAAACACCTTTGAAGAAGACAGAATAGGACATACCAAACTTTGTTTCAGCGGCGACACTGTAATTATGATAAACGAAGCCCATTCGGTGCAAAACAAAGTAAAGGCGAACAACAAACGCGAAGAAAAACTGAAGAAATTCGGCGTTCCGTATATAGCAAAATACAACAGAGAAAACGGCGAACTGATCTCAAAAGAACTCTTCCCGAAGAAATGGAACAAAGAAATTTTCGGCAAGGCAATCCGCTTTGTCACCGACACTTTATACTATTTCGACGAGACATCAAAGAAATTCAGCAAAATGACATTCAAACAGAACGAATATGCTTTAAGAACCGTAAGCGGCAACATCATTGTAGTAGACATAAACTTGAACATTTTACGCCAATACAAGAGAAACTCAATCTATACACGCGAGACTTCAGAAGAAAATCCTAACAGACTTCTATACAAAAGCGCATGTAATGGTCACGAATTTTACCTTGTCGAAAACAACAAAATTAAAAGGCAGTTCATAGGCAAAGATTTTCTTGACGTATCGCTTAAATGCGGTAAGCTGATAATAGTAAAAGAGAAATCGCTTGATATCGAGAAACTAGCGTAAAGGCACAATAAAGCCCCGAGTGCATTTCGCAATGGAATCGCCCGGGGCTTCAGCTATCTAAAACCTAAATTTACAAGCTCAATAATGATGTTACTTCGATATCGTCACCAATAAACTCACGGCCCTTCAGACCCTCATCGCGAATCTCGATGATGAAGTTCATGTAGCACTTCTTTGGATTGAACTTCTTTACCAGATTCCACGCAGCCTTTATCGTTCCGCCTGTTGCCAGAAGGTCGTCGTGGATAAGCACCACATCGTCCTCATTTATGGCATCGGCATGAATCTCGATTGTATCGGTACCGTATTCCTTTGTATATGTCTCCTGAATAGTCTTTGCCGGAAGCTTGCCCGGCTTGCGGCACATCACGAGTCCGGCATTCAGACGGCGTGCAAGGCATGAGCCCATGACGAATCCTCGCGACTCTATTCCAACAACCTTTGTAATACCCTTATCCTTGTAAAGTTGGTACAACTCCTCGTCCATTATCTCAAGAGCCTTGGCATCCTTGAACAATGTTGTTACATCACGGAAGTTAATGCCCTTCTGAGGAAAATCTTTTATAGAACGTAAATGTTCAAGAAGATATTGATTATTCATTTTACATTTTTAATTTTTGAACCAGCGCGCAAAGATAATAAAATTTTTGCAACGGCGACATTATTTCGTAACATTCTGCACCTGTTTGGAAATCAATTGCCTTTTGACAAATCACAATTACGTTTTTCAACTTTCAAGAGACATTGTGAATTCACTTCCGATTAAGAAAACAAAGTATGCGTCCCGAACGAATCCCGAAGGCATCCCGAACCTTCCGGCTTACTTGAACGTACCCTGAACGTATCTTGAACGTACCTTGCCCGAACCTACAACGTACCTTCCGGCTTACTTCGGGCTTGCTACACTCTTGCCATCCCCTTACCATCGGCTTACTTCTGTATAGCTTGCCTCTATGTTAAATCAACCTTGACACAATTTTTCAACTTTCAAGTTCCAAATTTCTAAATAAAATTGTCATTTGTCCATTGTCAATTATGAATTGTCAATTCAAAAAAAATGCTATATTTGCACAGAATACAAAACGTAAAAACAATAATGCTGACAGTAAACACACAAGCTCCTGATTTCTCTCTGCCCGATCAGGACGGAAAAATGCGTAGTCTAAGCGACTACAAAGGCAGAAAGGTAATTCTCTACTTCTACCCCAAGGACAACACCTCGGGATGCACCAAGCAGGCATGCAGCTTCGGCGACTTGTTTCCGAATTTCAGAGAGAAAGGTGTTGAGATTCTGGGAGTAAGCAAAGACAGCGTGGCATCGCACAAGAAGTTTCAGGAGAAATACGGCCTGCCGTTTACGTTGCTTTCCGACACCGAAAAGACCGTAATTCAGGCATACGATGTGTGGAAAGAGAAAAACATGTACGGCAAGAAGACCTTCGGGGTTGTGCGCACCACCTATCTCATCGACGAGAACGGAGTAATAACCAAGGCTTTCGGTAATGTAAAGGCAGCCGAGAATCCGCAGCAGATGTTGGAGGCAATAGAATAGCTATGCATTACCACAAAATCATAACCCTAAAGAACTCCGCCTCGTGCACCCTCCGCAACGCCGACTTCGCTGACGGGGAGGCGGTGCTTGACGTGTTTCTGCTGACGCACCGTCAGACGGATTTTCTATTGTCGTACTCCGACGAAAACACTTTTACCGCCGAGGAGGAGGCTCGTTATCTCAAAGACATGACCGACAGCCCCGACGAGATTGAAATCCTTGCTGAAATCGACGGCAAGGTTGTCGGCACGGCGGGCATCTCGAAAATCGGACGGCAATGCAAAGTGCGCCACCGTGCGGATTTTGGCATTGGTATCGACGAAAAATATTGGGGCTTGGGCATAGGCTCGGCCCTCACCGCCGCCTGCATAGAATGTGCAAGGGCTGCGGGTTACAAACAGTTGGAACTTCAATGCGTTGCCCAAAACCCAAAGGCGTTGGAACTCTACCGCCGCTTTGGTTTCATAGAATTCGGCCGCAACCCGATGGGTTTCAATTCGAGGATTTCAGGATATCAGGAGTTGGTGTATATGAGGCTTGAATTGTGAGGAAAGATGGCAGTCTGTTTCGACTTCCGACGGCAACAGGCTGCAAGACTTTCCGACCATGCCACAAGGACATTTGCAAAATAAATCATAAAAACACAACAAAATACACGCAAAAAATATTATCTTTGTCGAAATTTTAACTGAATACAATAACAACTAATTTTATCCAAACAAAAAAGCATGAAAAACAAGAAAATGTTCGCCGCGCCGCTCTCTTTCGACGGCAGAATAGGACGATTAGAGTATCTTCTGACGCTCCTTATTGTGTTAGCTGCAATCCTTGCGTTTTTATACTATAAAATAGTATATAGCAGTAGTTTTGCCGTCAGCTATAGTGAAATGATACACAACCGTAACACACACGACATGGACGTTAAAAACGTTCTTGACAGTTTGGCCCTTGTTATATTCATACCATTGGCTGTATGGTTCGAGATGGCACAAGCAATCAAGCGATGCCATGACATCGGACATTCCGGTTGTCTGCTACTAATTCCGCTTATGCCTATTATCATCCTCTTCATGAAAGGCGATGAGCAAGACAATGAATACAGCATTCAGTCAAATAATGAAAATGAAGTTGCGGCAAACATTGGCAATAAATCAGGCACAATGAGCAGTTCTTTCGTCAGATTTTATCTCTGTCTGATGATGCTTCTTGCAAGCGGCAGAATGGCTGTGGCAGATACATGGTGGGAATACATTGGCAGAGAAGACTCAGAATGGACGATAATAATGACATTAAAAATGCTGTTTGAGTCGCTCTATCTAATCGGTATTCTCTTGCTGTTCCATTATCGCAAGATTGGATTTTATTTCGTACTAAGCGGCGGACTTTATATTATTATTATCTTCAATGTTTATCTAAAGTCCACAATAAATGGATTCGAAATAATGCCAATGACTACAATCTATAAATTTATTGTAAAGATGCTGTATTTATTCGGTCTAATTTTCCTATACAACATCCTAAAGGAAACAGACGAGTGGGAAAAGTTAGAAAGCGGATTAAAGGGTATAAACTGGAAATCTATTCTGACATATTTACTCATACTCGAATTTGCAAGATATATAGCTGTCAAATTATTTATAGGTTTACAAATTTATCCGGTTACTAGTCTAACTTAAAAAAGAATAGCAATACCTCTCCCTCGCTATGTATCTGACGGCCGTCAGCATCGCATAAGCGAGGGAGAATTGTTTTTCAGAAGTACATCGGCTACCGACATCGAAAAACATAGGGACGGACTACCAAATTCATATTTTTTAGACATTATTCGGAAAAGTTTTCATATTTTTGCGAAATGAATTTTAGAAAAGCAGATTGGGGAGAACATGGATATTAAGGCAGAAGATTACTTTGCAGAATTGAAGGATTTGTTCGGGAGAACGAACAATATTGACATCGCTGAAATCTACGACATCTTCAGCCATATTTTTACACGAATTGCCGATGACAACACACGCGGACTGAAGATTCTCTTCAGCGGACAGTTTGCAAAAATAGACTATCTGCTGAAGCAGCACAACACCAGCAGCGAACTCTCCTATCGGATTCACGACCTGAGAATAAGACTGAAGGACACGACGAAATTCAACCAGAACCAACTGATTGAACTCTGTCCGCACGACCTACAGACACTATGCGAATTTATTGCCGACATCTTCTCGGTTCACATTCCAGCCGAGTTGCAGAAGCATTTTCCGCTCGTAACACGCAAGATTTCGGGTAGGAAACTCGCCGCCGAATATTTCAGAATAGTGGTGAGCAGTTGGGATAGTACTTATATATACGGAACGGCAGAATACAACGACCTTAACGAGGTGAAAATCTGCTACAACTTCAGCGACAAGTACAGCCTTGGCGATTGGACATACATTGAGCCGATGCTGTTGGAAGGCTGCCAGCTGAACATCGTCAAGCCGCGAATAGCCAACGAAATCTATTATCCCGAGCTAATCATCTTCGAGCCAGACTACCTTATCGACATCTCGCAGATTGCAGCGTGTTTCGAGAGTTACGGACACAGCCCTGAGCAATATCTGCTAAACAAGATAAAGCTCTACCCTAACACCAAGCACATTCTGCTGGGAAATCTTGCTGGGCAGTTTCTCGACGAAGAGATACACAATCTTGACAAGGACGTGAATTATGCCGACAGCATAAACCGCTTCTTCAAGAAAAACGCCATCAGCTTTGCCACCTGCTGCGAACTTGACAGCACGTTTCACGATGCAGCCAAGCAACAGCAGCTATACATCAGAAATGCCGTGCGCAACACGCTGAAAGACAGCGTGAAGACATTCGACATTGAGAAAGTCCTGCTCGAGCCGTCGTTCTTCAGCGAGGAACTCGGAATACAAGGGCGTATGGACCTTCTGCTAAACGACAATACCGTTCTGATTGAGCAGAAAAGCGGAAAGGCAAACACTTTTTCGTCCGATTCTGCCGTTCCGCAGCCGCAAGAAAAGCATCTTGTGCAGCTGCTGCTCTACATGGCTCTAATCCACTATAATTACGGGCTGAGAAACGAGAACATCTACGCCTTTCTGCTCTATTCAAAATATGCCGAGAGTCTGGTTAAGTGCTCGCCTGCCCCGAAAGAGCTTTTTGAGGCGTTCAAGCTGCGCAACGAGATTGTGGCGAACGAGCTTTCCTATCCGCATGGAACGATGTCGCAACTGCTCGACATCACGCCCGACTCGCTGAACACGAAATGCAACTACGGATTCTTCTGGGAGCGATATCAAGAACCTCAGATTCAGGAAGTTCTCGCACCGCTGCAAAACGCCATCAGTCTTGAGCAGAAATATTATCTGCGATTCATGACATTCATTGCCACCGAGCACATTCTGTCGAAAATCGGCAACCGTCAGCAGCCGGCATCGGGCTTTGCCGCCATCTGGAACTCATCGCTCGCCGAGAAGCATCTGGCCGGAAACATCTATGACAATCTGGTCATCTCGGACAAGAAGACGGGCGACGATGGCATAACGCACATCACACTCGACATTCCGGAGGATGACGACAACTTTGACAATCCAAACTTCCGTGTGGGTGATGTGGTGATTCTGTACCGATACGACTCGACCGGAATTCCCGACGCGCGCAAGACGATGGTTCACCGAGCATCTCTCGAAGGCATCTCGAACGAAAAGATAACGCTTCTGCTCAGAGCCGCCCAGCGAAACGAATCGGTTTTCGACACTCCGAAGGGGTACAAATGGGCGGTTGAGCACGATTTCATAGACTCGTCGTTCGGCTCGCTTTACAGAGCCATGCAGATGTTCCTGCTCGCTCCCGAAGACCGCCGCGACCTTATCCTCGCGCAGCGGATGCCCGAGACAGACAAGAGCATAACGCTGAACAACGACTACGGCAACGACGATTTCAACACTCTGGTTCTCAAAGCAAAACAAGCTAAGGACTACTTCATCATCATAGGTCCTCCGGGAGCCGGAAAGACATCGTTCGGAATGCTCAACGTGCTGAAGGAAGAACTGTCTGAGCCCGACGGTACGGTGCTCATCGTATCGTTCACGAACAGAGCCGTAGACGAGGTTTGCAGCAAGCTTGTGGAGAGCGGAATAGACTTCATGCGCATAGGCACAAAACTGTCGTGCGCCAAGGAATACCGTCCATATCTGATGGAGAACAAACTGAGCCATTGCCGCAACATCAACAGCATAAAACAGCACATAGCGCAGACAAGGGTTATTGTAGGAACGACAACAAGTCTGAGCGGCAACACAAATATCTTCGACCTGAAGAAATTCAGCCTTGCAATAGTCGATGAGGCTTCGCAGATTCTTGAGCCGCATCTTCTCGCCATCCTCTCGGCAAAGAACGGCACAGAACCGGCCGTGCGAAAATTCGTAATGATTGGCGACCACAAGCAGCTTCCGGCCGTGGTTCAGCAAGAAGAATACGAATCGGCCGTAGACGACGAGGTTCTGACGGAAATAGGACTGACAAACTGCCGCCTCTCACTCTTCGAGCGACTGCTGAAGATAAACAGAAACAACGACGACATCGTGCATCTGCTAAACAAGCAGGGACGAATGCACACCGACATAGCCTTCTTCACCAATCAGGCATTCTACAACGGCAAACTCGACATCGTTCCGCTGCCGCACCAGACAAAAAAACTCGCGGAAGAGACGGAAGAAAGCAACGGCATCGTAAGAATGCTGAAGACAAGCCGAGTAGCCTTCGTCGAGGCCGCCCTGCCCGAACATTCGGTTTCGGAAAAGGTGAACCAGAACGAGGCCGACATCATAGCCGCAACCGTTAAGGCGATATACGGCTTGGAACAAGACCAATTCGACCCCGACAAGACCGTGGGCGTGATAGTGCCCTACCGCAACCAGATTTCGGCCGTGCGGAAGACGATACAGAAGTTCGGCATCGAGCCTCTCAACGGCATAACCATCGACACGGTGGAGCGATATCAGGGCAGCCAGCGCGACTACATCATCTACGGCTTCACCGTGCAGAGAACATATCAGCTCAGTTTCCTCACCAGCAACGTGTTTACCGACACCGACGGCGTGGTGATAGACCGAAAGCTGAACGTGGCTCTGACACGCGCCCGAGAGCACATGATAATAACCGGCAACAGCCCTCTGCTCTCGAGAAACTCAATTTTCAACAAATTATTGAGTTACATCAAGAAGAATGGCACATATATTGATGTGTCAAAAGAAAACTATTGTAAAAGCAATTTCTAAACAACAATTATGGCACAAGGACAGACTGCTGTAAAAGACAGGCAGAGAGTCGACATCGAAGAGCCTAAAAAGTTCAAAGTGATACTGGTGAACGATGACATCACGACTTTCGACTGCGTAATATTGATACTCAAGACCGTATTCATGAAGTCTACGGAAGAAGCCGAATACCTCACCCTGAAGGTAGACCGCACAGGCCAGGCCGTAGTGGGCATCTATACCTACGACATAGCCCGCTCAAAGCAGCGGAAAGCCACATCAATAGCCCGCGACATGGGCTTCCCATTAGTAATAAACGTTGAACCTGCTGATAGATGAAACAGAAAGACTTTGTACAGAGCGCACTAAACCGTGCCTATGAAATTGCCAACATCCAGCGCAATGAGTTCGTCACACCCGAGCATATAGTCTATGCCATAACCGAACATGTGCCTTTCAGGGACGTGTGCGAGAAGATGAACTACGACATCGACAAGATAACATCGTGCATAGCCAGCGAGATAAACTCTTTTGAGCACATAAGCGACAACATCGACTACACGATAGAATGTTCGTACCAAGCCGAATACATCATACAGAACTGCGTGGACTTCTATGCCGAAGAAGACGGCGTTCAGGCCGATCTCTGTATTCCGGGAATCGTGTTTGCCGTAATATCGCTCACCCATTCCAAGGTTTCCAACATTCTTAACAGTATCGTCTCAGACAAGACTCTGTTCCTGAGCGAACTGACAAAATCGTACAAGTGGGCCGAGCTTAACAACACTCTCGAGGTGAAGAGAAACCACGACTTCTCGCCCGAAAATCTGTCGGACGACAGCGTAAACTACATTCTTGAAACCGAATACGACGACGATGCAAACAAACAGTCGGAAGAAACTCAGACGGGCGACGAATGGAAGAAATTCACCGTCTGTCTGAACGACAATATAAAGAATTACAATCCGCTGATTGGCAGAGAGAAAGAGCTTGAAAGAACCATTCAGGTTCTCTGCCGAAAGGACAAGAACAACCCTCTGCACATTGGCGAGCCGGGAGTTGGAAAGACCTCGATAGTACGGGGATTGGCGGCACTTATCGAGAGCAACAAAGTGCCCGAGCGTCTGCGCAACTATCGCATCTATCAGATTGACCTTGCCGGAATGCTTGCCGGCACGCAGTTCAGAGGCGAGTTCGAAAAGCGCATAAAGATGGTGATGGACGGCATGATGCGCGACGGTAAGGCCATCGCCTACATCGACGAGATTCACAATCTTGTTGGCGCAGGCGCAAGCAACGACGGCTCGATGGACGCATCGAACATCCTGAAGCCTTATCTCGAGGAGAACAGCATCCGCTTCATCGGCTCAACAACCTTCGACGAGTACAAGCGTTACTTCGCCAAGAGCAAGGGCATGATTCGACGCTTTCAGGACATCGAGATTGCCGAGCCTTCGACCGACGAATGTGTTAAAATCATCAACGGACTGAAAAGCAAATACGAGAAATATCACAACGTGAAATACGGCAAGGGCGTTATCGAATATGCCGTAGACATGAGCGCGCGGTTCATCAACAACCGTTTTCTTCCTGATAAAGCCATCGACATTATCGACGAAGCCGGCGCATTTCTCGAACTGCATCCCGTTGAGGATAAGAAGCAGCAGACCGTAACAAAACAGCACATAGCCGACATTCTGAGCAAGATTTGCAAGGTTGAGTCGATGGCAATAAAGAAGGAAGAGGACAACAGCATAAAGGACTTGGAGAAGAACATCAAGCAGAAGATTTACGGTCAGGACAAGGCAGTTGAACAAGTGGTTGAGGCCATTCAGATGTCCAAGGCTGGACTGGTGGACGAGAACAAGCCGATGGCAAGTTTCCTGTTCGTAGGACCTACGGGCGTGGGCAAGACCGAACTGTGCAAGGTTCTGGCCGAGCAGATGGGCATATCGCTTGTGCGCTTCGACATGAGCGAGTACACCGAGAAGCATGCCGTTGCCAAACTGATTGGCGCACCGGCTGGATATGTGGGCTACGAAGACGGCGGTCTGCTTACCGATGCCATTCGTAAGACACCAAACTGTGTGCTGCTTCTCGACGAGATTGAAAAGGCACACGACGACATCTACAACATCCTTCTCCAAGTGATGGACTATGCCAAACTGACCGACAACAAGGGGCAGAAGGCAGATTTCCGCCATGTTGTGCTCATCATGACATCCAACGCCGGAGCGCAGTTTGCCCGACAAGCCAGCATTGGCTACTTCTCAACCACATCGAGCGGAGATGCCATGTTGAAGCAGGTAAAAAAGACATTCAAACCCGAATTTCTGAACCGTCTCAACGGCACAGCCGTGTTCAACGACATGGACATCACGATGGCAAGGATGATTCTCGACAAGAAGATAAACGAGCTTCAGACCCGACTTTCTGCCAAGAACGTAAGACTGAGCATCTCTACCGAGGCCTACGACCTTCTGCTGAAAAACGGCTTCACCAAAGAATATGGAGCGCGTGAGATGGATCGCGTAATACACCGCCAGCTCACCACCACTCTTGCCAAGAGCATATTGTTCGGCAAACTTAAGAAGGGCGGCGATGCCAACGCCGTACTGAACAACGGCGAAATAGTAATTGAATAAGAAGAACAAAACATGATATTTCAACTCGACGACTCTCTGACATTTCCCGACCCTCGGCTGGGCGAACCCGACGGATGCTTTGCCGTGGGCGGAGACCTCTCGGTAGACCGTCTGCTGCTGGCATACAGCAACGGCATCTTTCCGTGGTACGACTACAAACAATGCGAGCAGATAGTATGGTACTGTCCCATGAAGCGTTTCGTAATATTCCCTGACGAGATTCACATATCACACTCCATGCGCACGCTGCTCAACAAGGACAAGTATCACTTCAGCATAAACAAAGCCTTCGACCAGGTTATACGCAACTGCGCCGAGGTTAACAGCCGCAACGAGCAGGAAGGCGCGTGGCTTGGCGAACACATCATAGAGGCATACACCGAATTGCACCGTCAGCACTTTGCCGCCAGCATCGAAGTGTGGGACGAAGACGACAATCTGGTAGGCGGCCTGTACGGCATCAACATCGGGCACTACTTCGTAGGCGAAAGCATGTTCTCACTCGTGCCAAGCGGCTCAAAACTCGCCCTCATCTACCTTGCAAAAATACTAGCAATGAGCGGCGGCACGATGATTGACTGCCAAATCGAAACGCCACATCTCAAAAGCATGGGCGGCAGATACATCTCGTACGACGAGTACATGAAGATTATACAAAGCGAGTAAGCATACACAAATGTATATGTACCGAAATGAAAATTGACTCCCAATAAGATGACTTGTCCAACAAAAAAAGGAAACTTTATCAAAACGGCTTTCTACATACTTTGCCTGCTTTGTTGCCTGATTTCATATAAGCAGCAAAAGAACTTCAAAGATGTAGGAACATGGGAGCATTTATCTGATAATGAAAGTATTGGTGAATATACAAGAGTCGGCGACAAAATATATGGCGGTAGCTATTACGGAATACAAATATGGGATATCACCAAACCTATGAAAGATGTTGATGCCGAAACCTTTTGTGTTTGCGTTGGAAGTCAATATGCCAAGGACAAAAAACACGTATATTATCCAACAAGAATAATTTGCGAAGATGCCGATGAATTCGGCGGATGCTATTTCGTTGAATACATTGTATCAGGAATCAGGCCTTCCAAATTCAAATACCTTGGAGATGGTTATGGTACAGATGGATACAATTTAGTTTATAAAGGACAAATAGTTCCATGGAGCAAATACAAGCCACATAAAAGTCATTAAGAACAAATAAATAAAGCCCCGACGCTTGATTGCATCGGGGCCAGCTATATAGACAAACTTACTTCTTAACTGGAATCTTGTCTATTCTATTCTGATGGCGACCGCCTTCAAACTCAGTAGCGAAATACTCGTCCATGATAGCCTCGGCTGTCTTTGTATCGATAAAACGACCCGGCATTACGAGCACGTTTGCATTGTTGTGCTGACGGGCAAGATGAGCGATTTCTGGAATCCAGCTCAATGCTGCACGGATTCCCTGATGCTTGTTAAGAGTAATTGCGATGCCCTCACCGCTGCCGCAGATAGCGATGCCCGGATAGCACTCACCCTTCTCCACAGCCTCTGCAAGAGGATGAGCAAAGTCTGGATAGTCGCAACTGTCGGTTGAGTTTGTACCGAAATCCTTGAATGTGTATCCTTTTTTAGTTAGGTATTCCTTAACGAACTGCTTAAGTTCGTAACCTGCATGGTCAGATGCAAGTCCAATTGTTTTTACTTCCACTGTTATTAAATTTGATGTGTTAATTTTAGTTCTGCAAAAATAATAATAAAAAGAAGGATACACAAATAAAGCGTAACCTTCTTTCCATATCTTTTAACTATTTTGTTAATGATTCATCGAACCCGCCACAATATCGAGCAGCTCGCTAGTGATGGCCTGCTGACGACTCTTGTTATACATCAGCGTAAGCTCCTGAAGCAAATCGTCGGCATTGTCCGTAGCCGTCTGCATGGCAACCGTACGCGCCGCATGTTCGCTCGCATTCGAGTCGAGCAGCGCAGTATAGATTTTCAGATGCAGAACCGTCGGAATCAGAGCCTTAACGACTTCTTCCTTGCTTGGTTCGACAATGTAGTCGAGATTCTGACTCTTAGCACCTTCCTTGAACGCATTAAGCTCGATTGGCAGAAAAACCTCGCGGCGCAAAACCTGCGAAGCCGTATTCTTGAAGTGATTGTAGATGATTTCGACCTTGTCAATCTCACCGGCAGCAAACTTCTGCATAAGTTCCTCGGCCACCTCGCTTGCCGTCTTGAACGACGGATGTTCAGCCATCACGGTATAATCGGCTTCAACACTCGTAACGTCAAGTTTCTTCACGGCATCGGCAACCTTTCTGCCTATCGGATAGACAATTATGTTTTCTTTGCCAAGATGCTTGTACTCGTCAACCGTCTTTGTGAGCGATTTTATCACATTAGCATTGAATCCTCCGCACAGACTCGAGTTTGAGGCATACACAACCAGCGCAACCTTCTTCACGGCACGCTCGGCAGTGTACTGAGAATCAACCTCGATGTCGCCGCTCAGAAAATTACCCAGAATCGTGCTCATCTGAGTCTCGTACGGCAACATGTTCTCAATCGTCTGCTGCGCCTTGTGCAGTTTGGAAGAAGCAACCATCTTCATGGCCGAAGTGATTTTGCGCGTGTTTGTCACCGACGCGATTCTTCCCTTAACTTCTTTTAAAGATGGCATAAGCTGAATTATTTAAGTTGTGCTGAAACTGATGCTGCGACCTCACGGATAAGGCCTGTAACCTCGTCTGTAAGCTGACCCTCTGCCAATGGCTTCAGAATCTTGTCCTGATACATCGTTCTCACGGTGTCGAGGAAGATTCTCTGGAATTCAGGAACTGCATCGACAGAAATATCCTTCATCAGAGAGTTTACGCCGCAATAGATGATGGCAACCTGCTCTGCAACCGACATCGGACTGTACTGAGGCTGAACAAGCAGCTTGTTGTTCTTTCGTCCGCGGTCGATAGCCATTGCCGTTACAGGGTCCATATCACTCGAGAACTTAGCAAACGACTCCAACTCACGATACTGCGCCTGGTCGATTTTCAGTGTTCCGGCAACCTTCTTCATTGACTTAATCTGAGCCGCGCCACCAACACGAGAAACCGAGATACCAACATTGATAGCCGGACGGAATCCCTGATTGAAAAGGTCTGTCTCAAGATAAATCTGACCGTCGGTAATTGAGATTACGTTTGTCGGGATGTATGCCGAAACGTCGCCTGCCTGAGTCTCGATAATTGGAAGGGCTGTAAGCGAACCGCCTCCCTTTACCTTGCCTTTCAGACAGTCTGGAAGGTCGTTCATCTGCTCGGCAACCTCCTGCTGGGCATTTATCTTCGCTGCACGCTCAAGAAGTCGTGAGTGAAGGTAGAATACATCGCCCGGATAAGCCTCACGACCTGAAGGTCGCTTCAGGATAAGCGAAACCTCGCGGTAAGCCACGGCCTGCTTTGACAAATCATCGTAGATTACAAGCGCATGACGGCCAGTATCGCGGAAATACTCGCCTATCGCAGCACCTGCAAACGGAGCGTAGTACTGAAGCGCAGCAGGATCGGAAGCAGTAGCCGAAACAACGATTGTATAAGGCATTGCTCCATACTCCTTCAAGGCATTTACAATATTGGCAACCGTACTACCCTTCTGTCCAACAGCCACATAGATGCAATAAACAGGGTCGCCTTTCTCAAAGTTCTCCTTCTGATTGATGATTGTATCAATGGCGATGGCAGTCTTTCCTGTCTGACGGTCGCCGATGATAAGTTCACGCTGTCCGCGGCCGATAGGAATCATCGAGTCTACAGCCTTCAAACCAGTCTGCAAAGGCTGATTTACCGGCTGACGATAGATTACGCCGGGAGCTTTTCGTTCGAGAGGCATCTCGAAAGTCTCTCCTCCAATGGCACCCTGTCCGTCGAGCGGTTGTCCCAGCGGATTTATAACACGTCCAAGCATCTGCTCGCTAACATCGATAGATGCGATGCGCTTGGTTCGTGTCACTGTCATTCCCTCCTTAATCTGGTCGGTAGGACCAAGAAGAACGGCACCTACGTTGTCTTCCTCAAGGTTCATCACAATACCCATGATTCCGTTAGGGAATTCCAGCAGTTCGTCGGCCTCGGCATTTCGAAGTCCGTAGATGCGGGCCACACCATCGCTCACGGTGAGCACGGTGCCCGTTTCTTCAAACTCCGCATTGTTCTCTATGCCCTGAAGCTGT
Organism: Bacteroidaceae bacterium; assembly: GCA_017617315.1. Taxonomy (GTDB): domain Bacteria; phylum Bacteroidota; class Bacteroidia; order Bacteroidales; family Bacteroidaceae; genus Ga6A1. The sequence continues at coordinate 41,572 of JAFZWM010000030.1, read as the reverse complement.
TCCAAAAGGACTTTAGAAACCTCACTGGAATTTATGTTTTCAGACATTTTTCTTTATTTATTTGTTCAACACATGGCATTGCTGCACTGCACAGCGGCGCATCAAGCCTTAAAATTTGTAAACTGCTGCAATGTTTTGCGCAACTGCGTGCTTACACTAAGATCAAGACGATATGTGTCGTATTCGAGAATGAATCCCCCCACAATCTCAGGGTCGGTCTCGGTTACAAACTCAACCTTACCCTTAGTTTTGTCTTCGACCATATTGCGCATTTTTTCCTCAATCTCCGAAGAGACTGGGACAGCAGTAATTAGCTTGCCTCTGGTAATGTTATTCTGTTTTCTGTACAAATCAACATAAGAGTTAGCCATAAACTGTAGCAGATTAAGCCTTTCAGACTTAATCAAAAGTTTTATGAAATTTTGCGTACTTGCACAAGCCTTGCCTCCGCAGGCTGTTACACACAGCGCCGTCTTTTTCTCTGCTGCAAGAGCAGGACTTGCCAGCGATGCGCGCAGTCTCGGAACATCAATAAAGCACCTTGCAAGAACCATCATCTCGTTATACACGCTTTCTGCCTCGCCGTTTAACTGGGCATATTTCAGCAGTGCGCGCGTATAGCGCATTGAAATAACTCCTACATTCATGATAACACTTATTTAGAAACAGTTACTTCGTCAAGCAATCGGCTTATCAAATCCATCTGCTTGTTGTCTGACGCGAGTTCCTTGCGCAGAATCTTTTCGGCAACTTCAACAGAAAGTTGGGTAACCTGCTTGCGAATGTCGGCAACTGCGGCTTCCTTTTCCTTCTGAATCTGTGCACGAGCTTCTTCTATAATCTTTGCGCCCTCGGCATCAGCCTTATCCTTTGCATCTTTTACAATAGCATCGCGCGTGGCTGCAGCTTCTCTTAGGATTTCTGCCTGCTTGGCGCGTGCCTCCTGCAGAATGGATTCACTTTCTTCCTTGATGTTGACAAGCTTCTCATTTGCCTTCTTTGCGTTCTCCAGACTCTCGTCTATGAAAGCCTTTCGCTCGTTTACCATATTTATAATGGCAGGAAAGCCGAACTTCCATAGAATGAGGAAGACGATGAAGAACACCACCGACATCCAAAAAAGCAGTCCAACACTCGGATATAATAAATCCATATTTCGAACTATTTATTTCTGAAAAATTCTTTTCTCAAAAGATGATTATACGCACATGAAGGCAACAGCCACAGCGAACAACGCAGCACCCTCGATAAGAGCAGCCGCAATAATCATTGATACGTTCAACTTACTCTGAATCTCAGGCTGACGAGCCATTGCGTCCATTGCCTGACTTCCGATGCGACCAATTCCCAAACCTGCGCCGATAACTGCCAAACCTGCGCCGATAACTGCCAAACCTGTACTTAGACCAGCAGCACCTGCTGCCTCTAACAATAGTAATGAACTCATAATTTTAATTTTTTAGTTATTGATTATTTCTTTATTTTATTATCACTCTTCGGCTGGCTCTGTTCTTGCCATGCCAATGAAAATTGCACTCAACATTGTAAATACCATAGCCTGAATAAAGCATACCATGAACTCCAAACATGTCATAAAGACGCTAAGAGAAACACTTAGAATAGTCATACCCGTCAGCATCGCTATACCCTTCGATGCCATTAGGAATATGATGCATGTAAGAGCCAAACCTATAAGATGCCCAGCAAGCATATTGGCAAAAAGTCGAATCATCAAGGCAAAAGGCTTTGTAAAGATGCCCACAAACTCAATGAGCGGAATCAACGGTATCGGACACTTCAGCCAAACAGGAACTTCTGGCCAGAAAATATCCTTCCAATAATGCTTATTTCCACTGAACTGCGTTATCACAAACGTACAGAACGCAAGAAAGAAAGTAAATGTAATGTTACCCGTAACATTACCACCACCTGGAGGGAACGGAACAACGCCCATAATGTTGCACACAAATATAAACAGGAAACATGTGAGCAACCACGGAACATATTTCTCGTATCCCTTTCCAATGCTTGGCTTTATGATATCATCTACAACATACATTACAAGCATTTCAACAAATCCCACGAATCCTTTCGGAGCCTCGTCGCTTGGTTTGCGGTTCTTATACCAACGTGCCGGCAGCAAAATGCAAAGAATCAATATTATCGCATTGACAAACATCACGGCAATAGTCTTTGTAATCGAAATATCAAGTTTCACCGGTTCGTATTCGCCCGATTCGCTCTTCTCCAGAACCTTTCCTGCATATTTACCTTCTTCTGCTAATGCCAATCCGTTCGATGCTATCTTCATTCCGTCTTTTTCTTCAGCAAAATCCGAAGAAAGAAAGGCCTTGAATCCTGCATTAGTATATACAATTACAGGCAGCGGGATTACAATTGCATTCTCGCCCTCGCCGGTTATATGCCATTCATGAGAATCCCTGATATGTTCCATCACCAGTTCCGACGCATTGAACGACTTATCCTCGCTCTGTGCGTTGCAGAGTACGGGCGCAAACACCACCAAGGTCAGAATCAGAAACAGTTTTCTAAAACAATTCATAAGTTATTCTTTTTCTCTTTGAATCTTTGCAAAGTATAATGTGTTGAAAAACAACATTGACAAGTAAAATACCATGAACGTCATGGTAAATATCTTACGCATCGTGATGTCGGGTTCGCGGCGGAAATATATCCACACAACCACCAAAGCCGTTACTATCTTGAAAGCCGATACCGCCACATACGAGACAAGTTGAGTTCTCGATGATGACATGGCCGAAAACTTCCACATGATGGTATATGTAACGCTCATAAAAACGTTGTACGCGAAGATGATAACGAGCATTCTCTTCAAGCAGTCCATAGAATATACTCCGATAAGCACTCCGCCAACAGCCACAAGCGTCATCAATATACAGACACTGTGAACAAGGTAAGACATCGAATGGTCTCGTCCCTGCGTATTCTCCAACTTATTAAAGTTCAGCACAAATACTTACGTTGTTACTATGAACCTCAACAAAACCGTTGAGAACTTGCACATATTGGCACTCACCATCTTTAGGAGTAAAACGTACCGATCCTTTCTCTAAGGTTGAAATTATCGGAGCATGTCCCATTAAGATTTCGAACTGTCCTTTCGTTCCCGGAACGAGAACGCTGTCCACCTCACCTTCATACACCACTTTCTCTGGTGAAACGATTTTCAGTTTCAAACTCATAAACGTAATGTATTATGCGTTAGCCGCAGCAAGGAGTTTTTTACCCTTCTCGATGGCATCCTCTATCGTACCGACATTGAGGAACGCCTGTTCTGGAAGATAATCCACCTCGCCGTCCATAATCATGTTGAATCCCTTGATTGTGTCCTCGATAGAAACCATCACGCCGCTAACGCCGGTAAACTTCTCGGCAACGGTAAACGGCTGTGAAAGGAATCGCTGAACACGACGGGCACGGTTTACAGTCTGGCGGTCTTCATCAGACAACTCGTCCATACCAAGGATGGCGATGATATCCTGAAGTTCCTTATATCTCTGCAAAATCTGCTTAACTCTCTGCGCACACTCATAATGCTCCTTGCCCACTACCAACGGGTCGAGAATACGAGATGTCGAATCCAACGGATCAACCGCAGGATAGATTCCAAGTTCGGCAATCTTACGGCTCAACACGGTTGTTGCGTCAAGATGCGAGAATGTTGTAGCTGGAGCCGGGTCGGTCAAGTCGTCGGCAGGCACATATACGGCCTGAACGGAAGTGATAGAGCCGTTCTTTGTTGATGTGATTCGCTCCTGCATCGCTCCCATCTCAGTAGCAAGCGTTGGCTGATATCCCACAGCCGACGGCATACGGCCAAGAAGAGCCGAAACCTCAGAACCAGCCTGAGTGAAACGGAAGATATTATCGACGAAGAACAAGATGTCGCTTGCCTTTCCGGTCTTTGCGCCCTCGTCGCGGAACGATTCAGCAACGGTAAGTCCAGACAACGCAACAGATGCACGCGCACCCGGCGGCTCATTCATCTGACCGTACACAAGCGCAGCCTGAGATTTCTGAACCTCGTTGTAATCAACCTTTGAAAGGTCCCACTCGCCTCTTTCCATAGACTCCTCGAACTCCTTTCCGTACTTGATTACACCAGACTCAATCATCTCTCGCAGAAGGTCATTTCCTTCTCGTGTACGTTCACCTACACCGGCAAAAACAGAGAAGCCATCGTGTCCCTTGGCTATATTATTTATAAGTTCCATGATGAGCACGGTCTTTCCTACGCCGGCACCACCGAACAGACCAATCTTACCACCTTTTGAATATGGTTCGAGAAGGTCGATAACCTTGATTCCTGTTGTTAGAATTTCTCGTGTAGTTGAAAGTTCCTCAAATTTAGGCGGCTCACGATGAATTGGGTATGCACCCTCACGATTGAGAGGCTTCAGACCATCGATGTGATCGCCAGTTACGTTCATCATTCGTCCCTTAATCTGCTCGCCTACGGGCATTGTAATAGGACTTCCTGTCGGATAGACTTCCATTCCTCTTCTTAGTCCGTCGGTACGGTCCATAGCAACGGTACGAACGGTGTCCTCACCAATATGCTGCTGAACCTCGAGAATCAGATCTCCTCTTCCCGGACGTTCAACCTTTAAAGCATCGTGGATTTTTGGAAGTACATTTTCGGCATCTTCATTTTTTGTGTCAAAATACACATCAATAACAGGACCGATAACCTGCGAAATATGTCCAATGATTTGTGACATAAGCTTTATTTATTTTTATATTTTTTACTATCCCGAAATGAATTCACTTATTGTTTATCAAATGCGAATTTAGTAAATATTTCTTAATAACAACAAAAAAACGACTTTTTTTTTGCTTATAGTACAAAAAAGGGCGGAACTGAAGCGTTTTAGGTACAAAATATGCCTATAATAACAAAAAGTGTCGTACAAACGCATTTGCACGACACTTTATCGTTATAATCGGTGATTTCGATATTATATTGACAATTCATCGAGAACCCTGATAAGCTCCTTATTTATAGGCTTCTCTTTCTTTATCGCATCGACAAAAGGAACATAGACCACGTTGTCCTGCTTGATTCCTACCATAACGTTACGCTGACCGTCGAGCAAGGCATCGATTGCACCTGCACCCAAGCGGCTGGCAAGTATTCTGTCGCGTGCCGACGGACTTCCGCCTCTCTGCAAGTGTCCGAGAATAGAAACACGGACATCATACTGCGGATATTCCTTTCTTACGCGTTCTGCATAATACATCGCACCGCACTTTGGACTTTCGCTCACAATTACGATTGATGAATTCTTTGACTTTCTGATGCCTCGGCCGATGAAGTGCTCCAACTGGTCGGCATCCGTATTATCCTCAGGAATGATAGCAGCCTCGGCACCTGATGCGATGGCACTATTCTGCGCAAGGAATCCGGCATCGCGTCCCATAACCTCAACAAAGAAGATACGCTCGTGCGAATTAGCGGTGTCGCGAATCTTATCTACACAGTCGACGATTGTATTCAGGGTCGTATCGTAACCGATAGTGAGGTCTGTTCCATAAAGGTCGTTGTCGATTGTTCCCGGCAGACCGATACAAGGCACATCATACTCCTCGGCAAAGATTTTTGCACCTGTAAGAGAACCGTTTCCGCCAATTACGACAAGTGCGTCGATTCCGTTGGCAACCATGTTGTCGTAGGCTTTCTTTCGTCCTTCAGGAGTCTCGAAGCCCTTAGAACGCGCGGTCTTCAGGATTGTTCCGCCACGCTGTATAATGTTACTAACATTTTCTGTAGAGAACGGAACAATTTCATTGTTCATCAAGCCCTCGTAACCGCGATAGATTGCCTTCACGGTGAATCCGTTACAAATACCACTTCGTGTTATCGCACGTATGGCTGCATTCATACCCGGAGCATCGCCTCCAGAAGTAAGAATACCAATACACTTTACTCTTGCCATAAGCTATAGATTTTTTGCGTCTGTCTATAAAATTATCCTAAAAACAATATTCGTACAATATTTCTGTTACCCAATAAACAATAAGTCCTGCACCCCATCCCACAAGAACCATCCATGAGAAGTGGCGAAGATACCATTTCAGCCTTATTCTTTCAACTTTCATTACTGCAAATCCCGCCTGAGAACCGATTGTCATCAAGCTGCCTCCGACGGCACTACAATATGCAAGAATCTGCCAGTACGAGCCGTTCTGACTAAAAGCGTTGGCATAGTCGTTGCCTGCCACATCGGCAGCATCAACCACATCGTACATAGAGATACTACTTGCCACCAACGGAATGTTATCCAACACGCTCGAAACAAAACCGAGCGCAACGCTTATTATATATACGTTGTGAATATTCTCATCAAGCCAGTTTGCCATTGTCTCCAATGCGCCTGTCTCTTCTATCGCACCGATGGCGAACCATATACCCAAGAAGAAGAGGATAAGCTGACTGTTCACATCTTGGATTGAATAAGGAACTCGCTGGTTATTAACCATTACGTCGTTTCTCATTCTCTTCAGATTGCAGACTTCGTAAATAATCCAAAGGATTGAAAGAATGCACATCGCGCCGACAAAAGGCGGCAACTTGGTGAGATTATGAAATGTAGGGATTGCCCACAGACCGCCGATGCCGACAAACAGCATCAGAAGTCTCTGCCAACGGCTCAGTACACTGTCATCGCCATTATACATTCCCAACTGTGATGTCAGGTTTACCCTTTCAGGAAGGACTCTCGAAACGAGATATGTAGGGATTGCAAGGGCTACCAATGCCGGAAGAATCAGTCCGACAGTAAATGCCGTAGGAGTAACCGCGCCCTTAACCCATATCATCAACGTCGTTACATCGCCGATGCACGAACAACATCCGCCGCAGTTTGCCGCAAGAATCACAATGCAGTTATACAAAGCACGGTCGTGTACGTTCGGAATCAACTTTCGCAATATTACAATCATCATCATGACGGTTGTAAGATTGTCGAGATTGAAAGAGATGAGGAACGTTACGAGAGCAACCATCCATACAAGTTTCTTGCTGTTTCTCGTGCGCATCCACTCCGAGATGAAATCAAAGCACTCGTTGACATTCAGCACCGAAACGATGTTCATCGTAGCAACGAAGAAGAGCACGATTTCGGCTGCGCTTGCTACATAGCCGACAAAGACATGCTGAGCAATGAACGCGCGAAGAGACCATACATTTTCCGCCGTTCCGCTAAGATAAGCCGAATATTCGAGTGGATAATTTTCTGACACATAATATTCGCCGAAGAACATATAGAGCAGCCAACCTATTACACCCAGAAACATAGCCACCGAAGCTTTGTTTATGTTTGTAATATGCTCTGTTGCTATTGCAACATAACCCAACAGCAATATAAGGACAATAATAAGGGTCATTGCGGCAAATATTTGTGCATTTTCTTTTGAGCGGTTAGCGGGTCTCGAACCCGTGACCTTCGGCTTGGGAAGCCAACGCTCTACCAACTGAGCTATAACCGCATTAAGGTTTCCTTTTTGTTCAAAATAGTTTCAAAAACGAGTGCAAATATAATAAAAATATTTGCACTCGTAACATTTTATCCTATTTTTTTATAAGATTTTCATTTTACCTTCACCTTGGCGGCAAGAGCCTTGCATTTGTCGCGCAAAGCATTCTGGTCTGCATCCAGGTCGTCCCAGCAGACTACCACGCCCATTCGTCTGCCAACGTGAGCCTCGGGCTTGCCAAAGATGCGCAGATATGTCTTTTCTGCCGCACAGACATCTTCCATTCCTTCGTAATCCGGATTTTTCTTCTCGATTTCTGAAAGGATAACGGCACTAACACCCTGACGCTCCTGCGAAATGCATGGGATTGGAAGTCCGAGAACCGCTCTTGCATGCAGTTCGAACTCACTAAGATTCTGCGTTCCGGCAAGCGTAACCATGCCCGTATCGTGCGGACGAGGACTCAACTCAGAGAAGAAGACGCCATCCTTATTGCTGAGGAAGAACTCAACGCCCCAGATACCTGCACCAGTAAGAGCCTCGGTAACCTTGGCAGCCATACGCTTAGCCTCTTCGAGCTGTTCTGGTGAGATTGCAGCCGGCTGGAAGCTCTCGCGATAGTCGCCGCCCTTCTGCACATGTCCGATAGGATTGCAGAAAAGCGTAGGACCGTTCTTTTGAGTAACGGTAAGCAGAGTAATCTCGCTGTCGAACTTGATGAACTGCTCAACGATTACCTCCATAAGGTCGCCACGAGCACCGCTGCAAGCATAGTCCCATGCCTTCTTCAAATCGTCGGCTGAATCGACCTTGCTCTGGCCGTGGCCCGATGATGACATCAGCGGCTTGATGATGCAAGGGAATCCCACTTCGTTTGCAGCAGCCTGCAATTCCTCGAAAGTTGTGGCATAACGATAGTTGGCAGTCTTCAAGCCAAGCTCGGTATGTGCCAACTCGCGGATGGCCTTGCGGTTCATCGTGAAATTCACGGCCTTTGCGCTTGGCACAACCTGAATGCCTTCTTTCTCGAAATCGTACAGTTTTTCCGTGCGGATAGCCTCAATCTCTGGGACAATCACATCCGGCTTGTGCTTGCGCACTACAGCCTCCAACGCTTCGCCATCGAGCATAGAGAACACTTCACACTCGTCAGCCACCTGCATTGCTGGCGCTTTTGCATACGAATCGCAAGCAATGACGTACTGTCCCTTGCGCTTGCAGGCAATTACAAACTCTTTACCTAACTCTCCTGAACCCAGGAGCAGAATCTTTTTCATTTTCTTTTGAATATATTGATTATTTTTCTAATTCTAATTACTTCTGATGCTGCTCGCGAAGCAAGTCGTTCACGGTCTTAACCGGATTGAATGTGATGAGCGGAACCTCAACAAATACCGTATTCCAATTACTCATTGCTCCGTTCCACAAGCCCGGCAACTCAAGAGCCTTCAAGTCCTTGCCGTTCTTAGACTTGTAAGAGATGAAGCCAGTGCTCTTGTCTACATACTCTGGCAGATTGAACTTCTCGCCCTTGTAGTTCTTCAGACTGCAAACAAGGTCTACCGGATTGAAATGCGTGCCCTTGGTGAACATCTCCATGCTCTCCTTGTTGTTCTTGTCAATCTGCGAACTTTCAAGAATCTGCAAAGATATTGTACCGTCGGCATTGTAAACCAAGAACGGACCGCCGCCCGGCTCGCCGATATTCTTCACCATTCCGCACACGCGCATTGGTCTGTTCAGCTTATTCTTCAGATATATCACGAGGTCGGCATCTTCCAACTCCTTAATTTTAGGATTGCGGCAGCACAAATCCTGCTGCACAAAGCGGATAATCTCTTCAAGGTCGGCATGGGCATAGACGCCGCTGTCCAACTTCTTCAGATAGGCAAATGCCTTCTTCTGCAATGAGACAAGCAGTCCGGCAAGAACCATCTTGTATTTTACGGTCTCGTCCTTCAGGCAATCTGGTACGAGGTTGTCGATATTCTTGATGAATACGACATCGGCATCAAGGTCGTTAAGATTCTCGATGAGAGCGCCGTGGCCACCCGGACGGAACAAGATCTTGCCGTCGCTTGTACGGAACGGCTCGTTATCCATTGTGCCGGCAACCGTATCTGTGCTTGACTTCTGCTCTGAAAACGAAACATTGTACTTAACGCCGAACTTATCTTCGTATTTCTTTACTTTCTCCGCCACGAGTTTCTCGAACATCGCTCTGTGCTCAGGACTTACGGTAAAATGCACATTCACGTTTCCTGCACCGTCGGCAGCATAAAGCGCGCCTTCAACCAGATGCTCCTCGAGCGGAGTACGCGAGCCGTCATCGTATGAGTGGAAAAGAAGGAGTCCCTTCGGAAGCTGTCCGTAGTTAAGACCGTCCTTGTCGAGCAATGTGCTCACGACTGCCTTATACGAGCCTTCAGCAACGAGTTCGTCGATATTCTTACCTTTTGTATTCTTACAAGCCTTATCAAGCGCATCGTAGAAGGCGAACTTCTTTATCTCTGCAAAGAACTTCTTTTCAAAATCCGATGTAGGTTCATCATATTCAGCATCTACAAACTCAAAGAGATTCTTGAACATTCGGCTTGCCGCTCCGCTGGCTGGGACAAACTTGAAAATCTTGCCACTGTTGCTCTTCTTATACTCTTTCCATGTGTCGAGATATCCGCTTACAGCCGCATCATCACAAACCACAATGCCCTTTCCTGCCTCGGCCGCGCCTGCCAGCTTCAAAAACGGGAAGCCTCTCTCCAAATCCTTCAACTGCGCAGCAACCTGCTCTTCTGTTATTCCCTTTGACGCAAGGAATTCCTTGTCCTGTAGTGTCAACATACTTGTATATTTAAAAGGTTGATATTAAAATTTATTCGTCAAAAATACAAAAATATATTGTATTTGCACCATGTTTCAAAAAAAAAACTTATTTTTGTAACTATAAAACTATACACAGACAGGATATGAACGAAAACACATTCTTCACAAACGAAGAAAAGGTTATGCTTTTCACCTTGTACCGTCAACTACTAAAACTGTCGGAAGATACTTTGCGACATGACGACTGTGCCAAGATAAAGGATATTCTGATAGAAGCCGTATCAAACAACGGAATAAAACGCGACCAGTTCGGACTGAACCCCATAATTTCGGATATGCAGACTGCCATCATCGTGGCGTCTGAGATTGGCATGAGCCGCGCGTCGGTTCTGAGCATCATGCTGCACGACTGCGTACAGAACAACACTACTTCGACCGAACAGATAAAAAAGGATTTCGGAGAGGACGTTGCCGGAATTATCTCGGGACTGATAAAGATAAACGAGCTCTACTCAAAGAAGCCGACAATCGAAAGCGAGAACTTCAGAAACCTCTTGCTGTCGTTTGCCGAGGATATGCGTGTAATCCTGATTCTGATTGGTAGCAGAGTGAACCTGATGAGGCAGATTCGCGACACCGACAACATTTCAGCACAGAAACAGGTAGCGCAAGAAGCGGCATACCTCTATGCCCCACTCGCCCACAAGCTCGGTCTGTACACTCTGAAATCGGAATTGGAAGACTTGTCGCTGAAATATCTTGAGCACGATGCCTACTACATGATTAAGGACAAGCTGAACGCTACGAAAAAGGCGCGCGACCAATATATTTCGGAATTCATCCTACCAATAGAGAAAAAGCTGAAGGATGCCGGACTGAAATTCCACATGAAGGGAAGAACGAAGAGCATCCACTCGATATGGCAGAAAATGAAGAAACAGAAATGCGCCTTCGAGGGCGTGTACGACTTGTTTGCCATAAGAATCATTCTCGACTCTCCAGTTGAAAAAGAAAAACAGGATTGCTGGCTCGTCTACTCTATCGTAACCGATATGTACCAGCCAAATCCGAAGCGTTTGCGCGACTGGCTCTCAATTCCGAAGAGCAACGGATACGAGAGTCTGCACATAACCGTTATGGGACCGCAGGGAAAGTGGGTCGAGGTGCAAATCCGCTCCGAAAGAATGGACGAGATTGCCGAACGAGGTCTTGCCGCCCACTGGAGATACAAGGGCATCAAGGGCGACAATGGCATAGACGAGATTCTGACAAGCATCCGAACGGCTCTCGAAACAAATGCGGACGACCGCAACCTGATGGACCAGTTCAAGATGGAGCTGTACGAAGACGAAGTTTTCGTCTTCACTCCGAAAGGCGATTTGTACAAGCTTGCAAAGGGCGCGACGGTGCTCGATTTTGCCTATCGCATTCACACAAACGTGGGAAGCCGATGCACATCGGCACGCATAAACGGAAAAATTGTGAACATGCGCCACGTTCTGCAAAGCGGCGACCAGGTCGAAATCATCACGTCGTCAACTCAGACGCCGAAGACTGAATGGCTGAACATCGCTGCAACTCCGCACGCACGCACAAAAATCAGGCAGTCGCTCAAAGATACCCTCATAAAGCAGGCCGAATTTGGCAAGGAAGAGCTTCAGCGAAAGTTCAAGAACCGCAAACTCGACTATGACGAGACGATAATGATGCGTCTGATAAAGAAGCTCGGCTACAAAATCGGCTCTGAATTCTATGCCGACATTGCCGAGAACAAGCGCGACGTGAACAGCGTTCTGGAATTGTACTTGTCTATGCTCAACCCGGAGACGGAAACGACCGTAACAAGCGCAGACACTTACATCAACAACACGAGTGCTCTGCCGCAAGGCATGGGCAACGACGTTCTTGTGATTGACCAAAACATGAAGGGCATCGACTTTACGCTTGCACGATGCTGCCACCCTATCTACGGCGACGACATCTTCGGCTTCGTTACGGTAAACGGCGGAATAAAGGTGCATCGTTCAGACTGCCCTAATGCAACAGAACTGCAAAAGCGTTTCGGCTACAGAATCGTAAAGGCAAAATGGGCAGGAAAAGGCGGCTCGCAATACGAAATTACGGTACGCGTAATAGGAAACGACGACATCACCATCGTAAACAACATAACTTCGATAATCTCGAAAGAAGACAAGGTTGTTCTGCGAAACATAAACATCAGTTCGAACGACGGACTTTTCTCTGGAAACGTAACGATTATGGTCGATGACATCACAAAACTCGAGGCTCTTCTGCGCAAGCTCAGAACCATAAAGGGTGTGAAACAGGTGAACAGAATATAAGCCCCAAGTGCTCTATATGTTTCATTTTATGGCAAAAAAGTAAATCGGACTAAAAAACGCGTTACGATTTTTCGGTAATTATAAATAGAAGTTGTACCTTTGCATCGTTTTATAAGGTACAACTTTATTTTTATATGAGTTTTGGTAAAAAAATTGTTAATATAGCAATATTATCTTTTGTCGTAATTCTGGCATCATGCAGCCAGTCTGCCGACCTTGCGACCTTTCAGTTGAAAGGAAAGGTCAGGAAATACGTCATCAACGACGACACTCTGCACTTCTCGCGAAGCGGCAAGCTAACCTCAATGAGTTCTGGCACATACAGCGACGTGTACGTTAACCACGACAGCGACGACAACATTTCGACTATAATTTGCAAGACAAGCGACCGCACTCTAACCATTCAGTTTGTCTTCGACAAGAAAGGACAGCTTATACAGACTGTCGAGAAATGCAGCAGCGCCCGCAACGCCAGAAATGCGTGCAAGCGCAACGAGATAATAAAGTACACATACAAAAACGGTCTTCGTCATCATGAATCGCACATTTTCAACGGGATAAACCATGATGAGGAAAACCGCAACTATGCCATAGACTATACATATCTGGCTTTCGACAGTAACGGGAACTGGACTAAGCGAAAGCTAAAATACAACAACAACGGCAAGGAATTTATAGAGCAGAGAGAGATTTTCTACTATTGAATCTCCTCTGCTGCAATTTCATCCTTATAAGCCTTCTTCTTGTCTGCACCATTCAGCAGACTTCCGTAGAAGAAGAAATATATGCAGAAAAGCACAATATTAACAACCGATGCAACAAGGCTTATCACAAAGACTGAAAGACCTTGTAACGCTCCGAAATATCCAGGAAGCGAAACATTATCGCCCATCTCCCTACTCTGCACAAACATATTCTCCGACAGGAAAAGAATAATTCTCGGGCTTGCCACGAGCAACATCGGAACAACCAACGCACAACAAATCAGGATTAACATAACGAGGGAACTCACAAAGTTGCCGTAGCCTAATTTAAACGAGTTTGCAAGCGAGAAGCCATATCGGTAGTCTGTAATGTTGAACTCAACCTCCCACAAGCTAAGCGGAATTGCAAGAAGGAAACACGCCACAAGAGCCACAAGAATAAGAATAATAGCCACTTCCCTTGACAAATTCGCTTCTATGGGAACAAAAGCAATAAATGCAAATATAAGTGTGTAAAGTAAAATATATGTTATTATTGTTGCCAAAGCCTTCCATATTTTCTTCACAACAAGATCAAACATCTCTTTAAGCGAATATTGAGGCACTTTGTTGTAAACACTATAATATTCCATATTAGCGGCAATAAACGCCAGCAATAAGGAATTGGCAAAGATACTAAACACCGCTTCCACAATAAAAATCAGAATATTCTGTAAGATAAGTTCAGGGTTGTAAGACATATTCAACAGCGCTGTAAACACTGCCAACAATAGAATATAAGGCAAGCCCTTCAGGAAAAGCGACTTGAAATTATTGCAAAATACCGATGTTCCAACGGCGATATTTTTCAACACACTACGTTTGTCATAAAAAAGAACAGTCTTGTTTTCTGTTTCCATCACCAAAAATTATTAGTTTAACTTCGGCAAAGTTAAGACAAATGTATTGTTTTTGCAAATAGTTATTTATAAAAATTACAGAAATCACATAACCAAGCATACATTTTTTATGCCAGTTCGGGATAAATTCGATGATATTTTATTGCTTTGACAACGTGGCTATGGATGCTCCGTGATAAGCTGGCACGGCTTCGAAAAATCCCATATCGTTGTTTTTTTCAACTTTAAATAATTGTCAATTGTCAACTGTGAATTGTCAATTATTCTCGGCTTGCTTCCCCGAACCTTCCCCGTAGCTACCTCGTTGCTACCCCGAATCTTGAACGTACCTACAACGTACCCTGAACGAACCCTGCGGCTTGTCTTCCCGTACCTTCAACGAAACTTCCGGCTTGGCTGCGTCTTACTTCCCCACTACCTCGAACCTATACTGAACCAGCCTTGACGTGCATAACGATTCATTGCCCTTCTGCATATTATTGCAGAATTGTTTATGTCGGACTCATGCGTTTTATTGCATCACGCAAAAAGGCAAATTCTACGAAATATGGCACGAAAAACACAAAAAATCACATTTAAAGCGGTAAAAACATAGGCAAAGCACGGACGATAATTTGTTTTTTCATTTTTTTGACTTATTTTTGTAACTTCTAAAATGTAAGTAGCTAAAATATGGACAGCATAAATAACATAAAACAAATAAAATGGGGCTTCATCGGCTGTGGTGAGGTAACAGAGAAAAAGAGCGGACCGGCTTTCAGTATGATTGAAGGCTCGTCGGTTACTGCCGTGATGAGCCGCGACCGCCAGAAGGCACGCTCGTATGCCGAGAGGCATAACATTCCGAAGTTCTACACCGATGCTCAAGAGTTGGTAGACGACCCCAACGTAAATGCTGTCTACATCGCCACTCCGCCGTCATCGCACGCAACATACGCTATTATGGCGCTGAAGGCTGGCAAACCGGCCTACATAGAGAAACCGATGGCCGCAAGCTATGCCGACTGCGTAAGAATAAACCGAATCTCGGAACAGACTGGCGTACCGTGCTTCGTTGCGTACTATCGTCGCTATCTGCCTTATTTTCTGAAGATAAAGGAACTGATTGAGAACGGAGAGATTGGCAAGGTAGTGAACGTACAGATTAGATTCTCCGTGCCTCCGCGCGACCTCGACTACAACAGCAAGGACATTCCTTGGAGACTTCAGAAAGATATTGCCGGCGGCGGATATTTCTACGATCTTGCTCCGCATCAGCTCGACTTTATTCAGGAACTTTTGGGCGTCATTACCGAGGCTCACGGCTTCTGCGTGAACATGGGCGGACTGTATAATGTTGAGGACAATGTGAGCGCTACGTTCAAGTTTGCCAACGGACTCGTAGGCTCGGGCTCGTGGTGCTTCATCGGTCACGAATCGGCAAAGGAAGACCGCATCGAGATTATCGGCACAAAGGGAATGATATGCTGTTCGGTATTCACCTTCGAACCTATCGCCCTGCACAACGAGAAAGGCAGAATTGAATATCCGATAGAGAATCCAAGCTATGTTCAGCTTCCGCTCATCAAGGCGGTTGTCGAAGACCTTCAGGGACTCGGCAAATGCTCGGCAACAGCCATCAGCGCAACTACTACAAACTGGGTGATGGACAAGATTCTTGGCAAAATGTAACTTACCTGAAAAACAAACGTGGGAAAAATAAAAGCAACATACCTAATTTCACTATTTCTGTCGTTGTGTACGGCATTGTATGCAAACGACATCGAAAAAAACGACAGTAACTCACAGCGCAAACCTTTAATAAACAAGGTGGGCAAATTCGTCGTAGACCAAGGAAAGATGACGGGAAAGCTCTTCGAGAAAGGCGTCGAGAGCACCGTCGGAGCAACACTCAGACAGTTTGATAAGAGGGGCGACACTATCTGGATTTCGCCAAACCAATACAACTACGCCGTGATGCTGGAGGCAAGCAACTGGTACGAATTCTACAACATCAGCAGCTCTATAAGCGAGCAGGAAATCGATTTCAGTCCGAACGCCAACTACAAGCTCGGCCTTTACTTCGGATGGAAGTGGATTTTCCTCGGATATTCGGTCGATGCAACCCGACTTTTCAGCCGCTCAACGAGTGCAAAGCGCGAGTTTGAACTGAGTATCTACACCAACATGATTGGCGGCGACATCTATTGGCGAAAATCAGGAAACTCGCCGATGACGCTCGACAACTATACGGGATTTTCCGACAATTCGTACATCGGAAAAGAATGTAACGCCCTCGATGTGTCTATAAAAGGTCTGAATGCATATTACATCTTCAATCACAAGCATTTCTCGTATCCTGCGGCATTTGCACAAAGCACAAACCAACGGCGAAGTTGCGGTTCGTTCCTGCTCGGCATAACCTGCTCGAAGCACGAAATCGACTTCAATCACGAGAAACTGCCGAAGACGATGGTAGAAGAACTCGACCAAAGTATGATGCTAAACAACCTGAAGTATTCGGATTATAGCATCAACTTCGGATACGCATACAACTGGGTTTTCAAGAAGAACTGTCTGCTGTCGGCATCATTGCAGCCGGCCATCGGCTATAAGGAATCGGAGGTAGAAATCGGCGGCATAACGATGAACCAACTTAAAAGGCAGATGAAATACATCAGTCTGGACATGTTCAGCCGCATTGGAATAACATGGAACAATGCAAAATACTACACGGGACTGTCGTTCGTTGTTCACACTTACAGTTTCAGACGCGAGTATTTCAGCGTGAATAACGCATACGCATCGCTCAAGTTCTACGCCGGCTTCAATTTCGGAAAGAAGAAAAGGAAAAGCGCAATCGAACTACCAGTAAAAGAACCGATTGCAGAGAAATAAAAAACCACAATCTGTTAAAGATTGTGGTTCATTAGTCTGTATTCTGCCATTTTTTCGTACTTCGTTCCCGGCTTGCCGTAGTTGGCATACGGATAGATTGAGATTCCGCCGCGCGGAGTGAAGATTCCCGTAACCTCGATATACTTCGGATCCATCAGCTTTATCAAATCCTTCATAATCTTGTTTACGCAATCCTCGTGAAAATCGCCGTGGTTGCGGAAGCTGAACAGATAAAGTTTCAGACTCTTGCTCTCAACCATGCGCTCGCCCGGGATGTAGTCGATCTTGATTTCTGCAAAATCGGGCTGTCCCGTGATAGGACAAAGACTCGTGAACTCAGGACAGTTGAAACGCACCCAATAATCGTTGTCGGGATGCTTGTTTATGAAACTCTCGAGCACCTCGGGAGCATAGTCCTGTCGGTATTCGGTCTTCTTTCCTAAAGCCTGAAGGCCTTCTTTTTCTCTGTTTTCACTCATTTTCCTGCCAAAGCTAAGTTTTTAATTGATAGATACTTGTCGAGTCCTTCCTTTCGGAGTTTGCATGAAGGGCACTCGCCGCATCCGTCGCCCTGAACGCCATTGTAGCATGTAAGCGTATCGTTGCGAACAATGTCGAGTACACCAAGATTATCAGCCATCTCCCAAGTCTGGCACTTGTCAATCCACATCAGAGGCGTGTGGATTACGAATTGCTCGTCCATCGCAAGATTCAGACTTACGTTCAGACTCTTGATAAATGCGTCGCGACAATCAGGATATCCGCTGAAATCAGTCTCGCTAACACCCGTTACCAGATGATTTATTCCGCGCTCGCGAGCGTAAACGGCTGCGATGCTGAGGAAGAAGAGATTACGTCCCGGAACGAATGTGTTTGGAAACGAATCTGACGGTTTATCCTTGTCCATCGGTATGCTCGAATCGGTAAGCGAATTCTTTCCTAGCTTGCCTATGAAACTCACATCCATGCAAGCCCACTCTACTCCAGCCTTCTCGGCTATCTTCTTTGCCAGCTCAACCTCCTTAACATGCTTCTGTCCGTAGATGAAGCTAAGGGCGAAGACCTCCTTGAAGTTCTTCTTTGCCCAGTACAGGCATGTTGTTGAGTCCTGACCTCCACTGAAGACCACGAGAGCCTTCTGTTTGTTCATTGTCATCATAATTTAACTCTCCGTTTAATCAAATATTTCGTCTATACCTCCACTTTGTTTTTGCTGAGGTGCTTTATTTGTGTTTCCGGTTGCTGAAGAAGAAGCGGCATCTCCCACTTCCATCACTTCCTCCTTTCCATAACTCTGTTCGTTGCAAAGGCTGAAATTCTCAGGGAATGAGAACGCTGCGCTCTCCTTATACGGCAAAGACTCATCGGCATAAACCATCTTCATGAACTTTCCGTAGATTGGCAAAGCCTGCTCTGCTCCCTGACCGTTTGCCATGTTGTCGAAATGAATATCGCGGTCTTCACCGCCTACCCAACATCCGCTCACAAGTTCTGGAGTGAAGCCCATGAACCAACCATCGGAATTGCGGTTGGTAGTACCAGTCTTTCCGCCCATGTCTGCCTTAATCTTGAACATCCAGCGGATTCGGGCTGCCGTGCCGTGATCAACGACGGCTCTTAGCATATCAACCATCTTCAGACTGCTCATCTCGCTGATGACCTCGTTTACCTGAGGCTGGAATTCGGCAACGATATTGCCTTCGCTGTCCTCAATTCGGGTTACGAACATAGGCTGAGCGCGGATTCCCTTGTTGGCAAAGGCCGAATAAGCACTAACCATCTCTGAGACAGAGATTTCGCAAGGGCCAAGACAAAGACTCATAACAGGGTCGATTTTCTTGTTGTTGATACCAAACTGATGCATCAAATCGACAAGCTGAACTGGGTCGAGCTGATTCATAAGCCATGCTGAAATCCAGTTGTTAGAGTTGGCAAGTCCCCACTTGAGCGTAACCATCTCGCCGTATCGGGCGCGGCTTCCGTTTCGTGGAGTCCAGTCGACACCATTTATATTATACGTTTCCTGAACATTAGGAGCCTCGTCGCAAGGCGTGAATCCGTTCTCCATCGCAAGCGAATAAAGGAACGGCTTGATTGTAGAGCCAACCTGACGGCGGCCGGCAGTTACCATATCATACTGGAAATGAGTATAATCCAATCCGCCGACGTATGCCTTAACCGCACCAGTCTTGGCATCCATGCTCATGAATCCGCTGCGCAGGAAGTGCTTGTAATATCTTATTGAGTCCATCGGAGTGAGCATCGTGTCAACCTCGATGATATCTACATTCTTAACTGCGCCCTTCTCGTCACGACTTACAACATACTTGGCAACGCTCATCTCGGTCTTTGTACTGAAAGCCTCGTCAATCTCGCTATCCGAATATCCGGCCTTCTTCATCATGATGTAGCGTTCGCTCTGCATCTTGCTTCGCTTCATGATTTTCTCGACCTCGGCAGTCGAAAGCATCGAACTGAATGGAGCAGTCTTCTTGCGACGCTTCTCCTTGTCGAACGCCGGCTGCAACTTTCCGGCAATATGCTCAACAACAGCCTGTTCGGCATAAGCCTGCATGCGCGAGTCGATGGTTGTATAGATTCGCAATCCGTCTTCGTAAATGTTGTAGTTCTCGCCGTTTTTCTTCTTGTGCTTGTTGCACCATCCGTAAAGCGGGTCTTTCTCCCACGAAAGCGAATCCTGATAATACTGCTGATAGTTCCACTCGGGATATCTGTCGCGCTCAGGCTTCTTTGCCATCATCACGCCACGGAGATACTCGCGGAAGTAAGTAGCAAGTCCCTCCTTGTGGTCAACACGATGGAAATCGAGCACCAGAGGCTCTTCCTTCAGTTTGTCGAATTCGGCCTTGGTGATGAAGCCAGCCTTTAGCATCTGACCGAGAACCACATTTCGACGACCGCGGCAACGCTCGTTATGTCTTACGGGGTTGAAGAGAGACGGATTCTTGCACATTCCGACAAGGGTTGCAGCCTCGTTGATTGTTAGCTGCGAAGGGTCTTTTCCGAAATAAGTCTTCGAAGCCGTCTTTATACCAACGGCGTTGTTAAGGAAATCGAACTTATTGAAATACAACGTGATGATTTCCTCCTTTGTATAGTATTTTTCGAGCTGAACGGCAATAACCCACTCTATCGGCTTCTGAAGGGCGCGCTGAACGCTGTTCTTAGCAACATTAGTATAAAGCTGCTTTGCAAGCTGCTGAGTGATGGTTGAGCCACCGCCCGCACTCTTCTGCATAAAGATTCCGCGCTTTACCAACGAACGGAAAAGAGCGCGCACGTCGATTCCCGAATGTTCATAGAAACGGGCATCCTCGGTAGCGACCAATGCGTTTATCAGATTTGGCGAGATGGAATTGTATTCGGCATAGATTCGGTTATCTTTCGAGTACGACCATGTGCCGAGGAGCTTTCCGTCAGACGATATAATCTGAGTTGCGTACTTGTCTACAGGGTTCTGTAAATCCTCAATTTTAGGCAGATGTCCAATCCAACCTTTAGATATTGCGGTGAATGCGCCGACAACACCTAATATAATAAGCAACAAAAGTGCCCAAAGAACATAAATAATTTTTCGTCTCATATCGATTGCAAAAATACTTATTTTTTTTTGACCTAATATCAATCGAACAACAAAAATATTTTCATATATTTGCAAACGCTTAACAACGAATTGGTAAAAACGATAAACACACCACCTCAAAACAACTTTAATATTTGCCATAAAAATATGGTAAATTAAGCAGGATAGCAATGTATTTTTCATAACTATCACAGTGATAGCTTTTTGCAAACTTTATTTAATGTTTTACTACAAAGTTTTCCATTTTAATTTTCTATATTATTGATTTTCAGCTTTTTAATATTTTTAACAAATAAAAAAGTTGAAAAATTTTGAAATTTAAATCTTATATTATACCTTTGCAGCAATTAAAAAAATAACAATTCTAACTGACAAGCAAAAATGATACAGACAGTCGTTAAACGAGACGGTCGAATTGTTGGATTCAACGAGTCCAAAATTTCTGGCGCTATACGCAAGGCGATGCTCCACACCGAGATTGGCGAGGACGCAAACCTCATCAACCAAATTACCGATCACATCGCAACCCGTGGAAAATCACAAATGACAGTTGAGGACATTCAAGACGCGGTTGAGCGCGAGCTGATGAAGTCGAGCCGTAAGGATGTGGCACGCCAGTACATCTCTTACCGAAACCAGCGCAACATTGCCCGAAAGGCAAAGACAACCGACATGTTCCTTGAAATCATCAACATCAAGTCGAACGACATCACACGTGAGAACGCAAACATGAATGCCGACACCCCTGCCGGCATGATGATGAAGTTCTCGAGCGAGACAACAAAACCTTTCGTTGACGACTATCTGCTGAGCGAGCCGGTACGCGACGCCGTATCTCACAACTATATCCACATTCACGACAAGGATTACTACCCTACAAAGTCGCTCACATGCGTTCAGCACCCGCTCGACCATATTCTTGAATTCGGATTCAGCGCAGGCCACGGCGAATCGCGCCCTGCAAAGCGAATCGAGACGGCCAGCATACTTGGATGTATATCTCTCGAAACGGCACAGAACGAGATGCACGGAGGTCAGGCAATTCCAGCCTTCGACTTCTATCTTGCACCATACGTTCGCCGCAGTTATATAGAGGAGGTGAAGAATCTTGAGAATCTTTACGCTCAGGACTTCAAGCATCTTTACGATGCTCCTATCGACGATTATCTCAACACATCGCTCGACGGACTTGAAGGCGAGGCTCGCGTAAAGCAGCACGCAATCAACAAGACCGTAGCACGCGTTCACCAGAGCATGGAGGCGTTCATCCACAACATGAACACCATCCACTCACGCGGCGGAAATCAGGTCGTTTTCAGCTCCGTTAACTACGGAACAGACACATCTGCCGAAGGCCGATGCATCATCCGCGAGATGCTCATAAGCACATACGAGGGCGTTGGAAAGGGCGAGACAGCCATCTTCCCTATCCAGATTTGGAAGAAGAAGAGAGGCGTGAACTATCTGCCAGAAGACAGAAACTACGACCTCTACAAACTGGCTTGCAAGGTTACGGCACGCCGATTCTTCCCTAACTTCCTGAACCTCGACGCAACTTACAATCAGAGCGAGGAGTGGAAGGCCGACGACCCAAAGCGTTACATTCACGAGGTGGCAACAATGGGATGCCGCACCCGTGTGTTCGAAAACCGTTTCGGACCGAAGACTTCAATCGGCCGCGGAAACATCTCGTTTACAACAATTAACATCGTCCGTCTTGCAATCGAGTGCATGAACATAAAGAGCAAGGAAGAGCGCATCGCACAGTTCTTTGCGAAACTCGACAACGTGCTCGACATCACGGCGCAGCAGCTTCACGAGCGCTTCATGTTCCAGAAGACTGCCGTTGCAAAGCAGTTCCCTCTCGTTATGTCGTCATTGTGGCTCGGCGCAGAGAAACTGAAGCCAACCGACACAATCGAATCGGTAATCAATCAAGGAACTCTCGGAATCGGCTTCATCGGCTTGGCTGAATGTCTTGTGGCACTCGTCGGCAAGCATCATGGCGAAAGCGAGGATGCTCAGGAACTCGGAATCAAGATTATCACATACATGCGCAACCGCGTTAACGGATATTCTGAGCAGTACGGTCACAACTACAGCGTTCTTGCAACTCCAGCCGAGGGCTTGTCTGGCAAGTTCACTCGCACAGACCGCAACGAATTCGGCGTTATTCCGGGCGTAACAGACCGCGATTACTACACCAACTCAAACCACGTTCCGGTTTACTACAAGTGCAGCGCGCTCCACAAGGCACAAGTCGAGGCTCCTTATCACGACCTCACACGCGGCGGCCACATCTTCTATGTTGAAATTGACGGCGACGCGACTCACAACCCTGACGTGATTATGCGAGTAGTAGACATGATGGACAAGTACAACATGGGGTACGGCTCGGTTAACCACAACCGCAACCGCTGTCTTGACTGCGGATACGAGAATGCCGACCAGAATCTTGACACATGTCCTAAGTGCGGAAGTCCGAACGTAGACAAACTTCAGCGAATCACCGGCTATCTTGTCGGAACCACCGACAGGTGGAACCGCGCTAAGCTTGCCGAGCTGAACGACAGAGTGGTTCACGATTTCAAGAACTAAAAATATCTTTGAAAAATAAGATATGATTAGTATACTAAAAATTATTCATGACACAACAGTTGATGGTCCGGGCTTCCGGACCTCAATTTATTGTGCCGGTTGTGTAAATGCCTGCAAAGGATGCCAAAACCCCAGCACATGGGACATTAACGCCGGCACGATGACATCTACGGAAGATATTCTGAAAGAAGTCCTTGCCGATGAATTTGCCGATGTAACCTTCACGGGCGGCGACCCGATGTATCAGGCTGAAGGATTTGCAGAACTGGCCGAAGCAATAAAGCAGACGAGCAGCAAAAACATCTGGTGCTACACCGGATATACGTTCGAGACGCTTATAAAAAATCCGCAGGCACTCCGCCTTCTGAAATCGACAGACGTGCTTGTTGACGGCAAGTTTGAAGAGTCTCTTCACGACCCCGACTTACTGTTCAGAGGCAGCAGCAACCAGAGGATTATCGACGTTCAGGAATCGCTCAAGCAGCAGGAAACCATTCTGCTCGACTACGATCCT
Source organism: Bacteroidaceae bacterium (assembly GCA_017617315.1). Lineage (GTDB taxonomy): Bacteria > Bacteroidota > Bacteroidia > Bacteroidales > Bacteroidaceae > Ga6A1. Next base: position 17,693 of record JAFZWM010000030.1, on the reverse strand, counting down.
ACCCGCCTCTTCTAAACACCAAAAATTCTCGGGATAACAAGTAAAAATGAAATTCCTACAATTCTTAAGAAACTGGACACTCCCGATAGCCATGCTAACAGGAGTTGCCGCATATTTCATCTACACGGCAATACCACAGCTCGACGAAACGCACGAATTTGTATCCGAAGCAATAGCATACATTCAGCCGCTACTGATTTTCTGCATGCTGTTTCTTACTTTCTGCAAGATTGATCCGAAATCGCTGCGCCCTACAAAGTGGCATCTCTGGCTCATACTGATACAAATTTGTACGTTCGTTTTGCTCGGACTGCCGCTCATCGTTTGTCCCGAAAACCATTATCGCGTTGTTCTCGAAGGTGCGATGATTTGCATGATTACTCCAACGGCAACGGCAGCCGCCGTCATCACCGGAAAACTGGGCGGCAACGCGCAGACTCTGGTAAGCTACACGATGCTTGCCAACCTTACATCGGCAATCGTCATTCCGATAGTCGTGCCAATAGTCCATCCAAGCGTGGGAATAAGCTTTCTGCCAGCATTCATCACAATATTGCGAAAAGTTTTCCCACTGCTCATCTTTCCGCTTTTTCTTGCGTGGTTAGTGCGAATCTTCATGCCTAAACTCCATGCAATTCTGCTTAAGCCAAAGAATCTGGCGTTCTATATGTGGGCAGTCTCGCTATCGCTTGCCATCGGCGTATCGACCCGAAGTATCGTTCACAGCAACGAAGATCTGATTATGGAAGTCGGAATCGCCGTGGCTGCGCTCGTTACATGCGCCATTCAGTTTGCGCTTGGCAAGATTATCGGCGGAAGATACAACGACCGAATCAGCGGCGGTCAGGCTCTCGGACAAAAGAATACGGTCTTCTCAATCTGGCTTGGTGCAACATTCCTCACACCGGTTACATCAATTGCCGGAGGCTTCTACTCCGTTTGCCACAACGTCGTAAACTCTTATCAACTTTATAAAGTAAGGAAGAAAGAGGGCAAATAAGCCTTCGAAGCAAGAAAAAAGAATAAAAACCGAATATTTTTGCTGATAAAATTTGCAGATTTGAAATTTTGTTGTATCTTTGCATCGCTTTTTCAGAACAGCGATTCTGGATTAAGAAAATAAAGTTTTAGGTGCGTTAGTTCAGCTGGTTAGAATACATGCCTGTCACGCATGGGGTCACGGGTTCGAGTCCCGTACGCACCGCTTCAGCAATCAAGATTTTTCTTGGTTGCTTTTATTTTTATAAATGCAGAAAAACAGACCACTATGAACATCGAACTAAATCTTGAGCAACTTACAGAAGAGGTTAAGAAACTCGCAGTACTTAACGGAGCAATGGTTCGCGACGAACGAAGCAAGTTTGAACGCGAAAAGGTAGAGAAAAAGGCGGCTCACGACTATGTTTCGTACGTCGATAAGGAAAGCGAGAAACGCCTTGTCGGCAAGCTTCACGAACTTCTGCCCTCTGCCGGATTCATTTGCGAGGAAGGCTCGGCAGGACTTAACGACGAGGAATACTATTGGGTTGTAGATCCGCTCGACGGAACAACCAACTTCATACACAATCTTACTCCCTACTGCATCAGCATCGCCCTTCGTTCAAAGAAGGAACTGCTTATCGGCGTGGTTTACGAATGTACGCGAAACGAGCTTTTCTGGGCTTATAAAGGCAGTAAGGCATATCTTAACGGCGAGGAAATCCACTGTACAAACATCGACAAGGTAGACGATGCACTCATTGAACTCGGCTTTCCTTACAATGCCGAGGCATTCAGAGATTTCGAGACGAAACTCGTCAACAGACTTTACGGAAATGCTTGCGGACTTAGGCTTATAGGGGCATGTGCCACCGAATTGTGCTACATTGCAGCCGGCAGAGCCGAAGCGCGCGTTGAGGGCTTGCTCGGTCCGTGGGATGTTGCAGCCGGCGCACTTATTCTGATGCAGGCTGGCGGCAAAATAACCGATTTCTGTGGCGGCGACAACTTCTATTCTGGCAAAGAGGTTCTTGCCACCAACGGCAAGATTCACGAAGAAATGCTGGAGATTGTGAATGAGATTAGGAAATAAGTAAAACAAAAGAAATAATAAGACTCTTTCACGCTCGATTAACATTTTTCAGCAGGCACAAATGTAGGATTACAGTAAATATTTGTATCTTTGTCTGATTTTAATACTAAAAGAACAAAAATGGACTATATTCATTGGAATCCTTCATTAGAAATATTTTCTGTTTGTGGAACTCCCATACGATGGTATGGATTATTGTGGGCAATAGGCCTGCTTGGTTCTTCAATAATTGTCGAGAAAATAAATAAATATCATAAAGAACATTTGTTGGTTGAACAGTTGTTCTATTTTTGCTTTGTCGGAGTGTTAGCCGGTGCACGTATCGGGCATTGCGTTTTCTATGGAGCGTCTTATTTCTTGAGTAGCAGGTCCCACTTTCTAGAGATTTTCATTCCTATCAGAATTCTTCCTACTGGTGATTGGATTTATACGGGATATGCGGGACTTGCATCGCACGGAGGCGTAATTGGATTGGTTTTAGCCCTATATTTATATTGTAAGATATACAAGTTCAAGCCTCTTCTTGTGCTTGATATGGTTGCATTTGCAGCGCCATTCTGTGCCATGATGATAAGATTAGGAAATCTGATAAATTCTGAAATTATAGGATGTCCGACGAATGTTCCGTGGGCCTTTGTTTTTGAACGAGTTGATTTAGTTCCAAGACATCCGGCGCAGTTGTACGAAGCCTTGTTTTATGGTTGCGTTTTCGTTTTTGGTTTGTTTTTGTACCGAAAGACATCATTAAAAGATATGGGAACAGGCTTTTATTTCGGATACTGTATTTCTACCATTTTTACATTCCGCTTTTTTGTAGAATTTATAAAAGAAGTTCAAGAAGATTTCGAAAGCGAAATGCTACTTGATATGGGACAAATTTTGTCAGTTCCACTTATTGTAATCGGCTTATATTTTTTGTATACAAGCCTATACAAGAACGGTTATAGGCATGCTAAATGAAATATGCTAAACAAAAAAAGTTATTGTCCGGTATAGTCCAGACAATAACTTTTCTGTTTTAATCTTCTTCTCCGTAATAATCTTCCTCATTGTGACGAGGCTTGAAAACAGGCTTTTTCAGTTCCTTTGTAGGAGCTGGGCAATGCGATGCGCCCTGCTCGAACAACTTCTTGAACTTTGGCGGATAAGGCGTCTCAAACTCAAGATTTGCGCCCGTAACAGGATGACGGAAGCACAGCTTGAAAGCATGGAGAGCCAGTCTGCCAATCGTATCAATACCATTTCCGTACTTGCGGTCGCCGATAATCGGGTGCTTCAAGTCCTGAAGATGAACGCGAATCTGGTTCTTTCGGCCAGTGTCGAGCTTCAACTCAACCAGCGAATATCCGTTTGCACGCTTTATCGTCTTGTAGTTCGTAACGGCATATTTTCCACCGTTGTCGTAAGGCGTTGAATAACTTACGAACATTCTGTTATCTGTAAGCCACGAAGCAACCGTGCCGCTGTCCTTCTCCATATCGCCGCTCACAACTGCAATGTATCGGCGGTCGTAAACATAATCCTTCCATGCCTCCTGGAAAGTGAGGCGCGTCTTTATATCCTTGGCGAAAATCATCAAGCCCGAAGTCTCGCGGTCGAGACGATGAACGGTGTGAACGCCGCTGTTTCGTCCTTGTCTCTTAAGATATTCGTCGAGAATATCGTGAGCCGAATTCTTCTGTCTTCCAGTTGAGACCGACAGAACACCCTCGCGCTTCTCAACAACGAGGAGATAGGCATCTTCGTAAACGATTTTCAGGGCGTCGCTGTGGAATTCCTTGTGTCCCTTGTAATGGCCAATCTGAACCTTATCGCCCTTGTTAAGCTGATAATTCCACTGAGACACGTTCATATTATTGACAGAAACGCACTTCTTGGTGAGAAACTCCTTGGCCTTCGTACGGCTGATTCCGTGCATCGCCTGCATGATAAAAGCCATCAGTTCGTCTGGCTCTCTAACCACATATTCGTTTACTGTATTTCGCTTGTTTACAAACTGTTTTCTTGGCTGTGGCATAATTATTTCTTTTCGAGTAAAACAACATTCTCGACATGCTGAGTGTGAGGGAACATATCAACCGGCTGAACGGCTGTAACCTTGTACTTAACGTCGAGCAACTGCAAATCGCGCGCCTGAGTAGCCGGATTGCAACTTACATAAACAATCTTCTTTGGCTCTGCAAACAGCAGAACATCAATCACATCCTGATGCATTCCGGCTCTTGGAGGGTCGGTGATAATCACATCCGGGCGACCGTGTTCGTTAATGAAGTCCTGAGTGAGCATGTCCTTCATATCGCCAGCGAAGAAAAGCGTATTCTTTATTCCGTTTACTTCCGAATTGACCTTTGCATCCTCTATCGCATCCGGAACATACTCAATACCAATCACTTTCTTTGCCTGATGAGCCACAAAGTTGGCGATTGTTCCAGTTCCGGTATAAAGGTCGTAAACAAGTTCGTTGCCTGTAAGACCGGCAAAGTTTCGAGCTACCTTGTACAGTTCATAAGCCTGATCGGTATTTGTCTGATAGAATGACTTCGGTCCAACCTTGAAACGAAGATTCTCCATCAGCTCGAAGATATGGTCGTTGCCGCTGTATGTCTTTATGTCGAGGTCGTTTATCGTATCGTTAAACTTCTGATTGTTGACATACATAAGGCTTGTAATCTGCGGGAACGTTTCCTTTAGATGCTGCATCAGAGCCATTGCCGATGCTTCCTCGTCCTTGTTTGTCCAGCAGAACTGCATGACAAGCATCCACTCGCCCGAATTACTGTTGCGAATCATCATGTTGCGCAGCAATCCCTTGTGCTCGCGGAGGTCGTAGAACGACAGATTGTTGGCATAGGCATAGTCGCGCACATCGTTACGGATTGTGTTGCAGAGGTCGTCCATCAGCCAGCATTTCTCTATTGGCAGAATCTTGTCGAAACAGCCTGAAATGTGGAAGCCAACACCGTCCATGTGCTCGTACTTAACGCCGCTCTTCACCTCTTCGTTTGTGAGCCAGCGCTTGTTGCTGAATCCGAATTCGAGTTTATTACGATAGAACTTAGTCTTCTCGCTTCCCAGAATCGGACTAATTTCGGGAAGTTCAATTTTGCCTATTCTTGTCAGATTGTCTGTTATCTGCTGCTGCTTTGCCTTCAACTGCTCCTCATACTTCAGGCACTGCCACTTGCAGCCTCCGCAAACGCCGTAGTGCTCGCAGAAAGGCGTGTCGCGCAGTTCCGAATAATGATGGAAGTTTACGACCTCAGCCTCGGCATAGCTGTGCTTCTTTCGGCGGACTTGCAAATCCACCACATCGCCGGGCACGACATATGGAGCAAACACCACAAGGTCGTCTACCCTTGCAAGCGACTTACCCTCGGCTGCCACAGCCTGTATAGTAATATTCTCCAACAACGGGAGCTGTTTTTTCTTTCTTGCCATAATTTACCTTTTTATTACTCAATCTTTTTTGCCATACTGATAGTACCACCAATATGTCTTGCCGAAATCCTCACGGCATCTGTTCTTCAATTCTGTTTTGTTCTTGTATTTCTTCTCCAACATTCGGTAGTCGGAGTAATTGCTTTCCATTTCATTGTCGTTATAAACCACCTGAACACTGTCAACCTGCATGTATTTGTACAGGAGAAGTGCCTCGGCATAATGCTTCGGAATCTTGTGATTCTTCGACACATCGTAATGCTTTACGAATTCCGAAACGAACGACTCGATATCCTTCTCGAGCAGATAAGCGCACATCAGATAGTGCTTTACAGGCGCTTTTGCCTGCCTTGGATGACGGTTCAGAGCCTCGAGATATTGTATAGCCGTGCGATGCTCACGACGAGGAAGAGCGCCCAAATGTCTGTACTGCAAAAGTGGCGAGAACAACAGATGAGTAGTATCTGCCATGCTCACGAGCAATCCTTCAGCTCCGTAATACTGCGGATATTCGAACAACCGCTCGCCCAACTCACCCTTCTTTGAGAGAGCGAAGGCACGCATCGCCGTAATGTCGTGGTTTGCCACTTCCGAATCCTTGCCCTCTGCCAAAACAGCGTCCATATCGCCGTCTACGATGTAATTCTGCATATTCACATCGTAATGAAACTCATCGTTTGTATTCGAGATGCATGCCGTAATGCCGAACAAAACAGCCAGAATAAAGGCATTTCCGCCATACTGACGCCAGAATTCCACGTTTCTGTCATCCTCCTCAAAATCGAAAATTGCAAGTCGCTTTATCGGCTTGCTCAGGAAACAGAAGAGGACGAGAAGCAGAAGCATCAGAATCCATGTCCACGAGAATTCCAAACCCGAATAAATTGCCGGTCCGAAACTTGTATAAAAGCCCAGCACCACGCATGAAGGCAGATATGACAAGGCGTACAACTGTCGCGTAAAGTGCAGAAACTTCTGCACACCTATCTGCAACAGCACCAGCAAGAACGTGGTGATGCACGCTCCGATTATCGGATTGTAAGATGTCTGTCCGTGCGCAAAGGCATACTGTCCGGCACTTATGATACTTCCTTGCATTCTCCAAAGGAACAAAAAACAGAATGCAACGAAAACAAGACCGCACACAACAATGACTGAGCGTACGGTCTTATTACGGTTTATACTACTATAACTCATTATTCTTTATGCCTCTTAAACTTTTTTTAGAACCACAGCAGTGCGAGACGGAATGTACAGCTTCAGCCAGCCTTTGCCTGACGACTGATAAAGCGCGTCGGGCTGAGTGAAATGCTCAATCGAATCGTCGGTTAGTCCGCCGCCTCCAAACTCCGGATTGTCGGTATTCAGCACAACTTTGTAGCTTCCTTCCGGAACCAACATTCCGTAGTCGCTGAACGACTTTGTAGGATTGAAGTTGAAGACGAACAGCAAGTCGCCTCGCTTGTATGCCAGAATCTGGTCGCCGTCGTTGTCGCAAATCTTTATCACCGCCGTCTTCTGGATGCCTCGGCTCTGCTTCATCAGATTTATCATTGCCTTGTCGAATTCGCCAAGATAGCTGTAGCACAACTCCTTGTTGTCTACCAGATTCCACTGGCGGCGAGCATATTTGTAGCTCCAGCCGTTTCCATCGCGCGGAAAATCAATCCACTCCGGATGACCGAATTCATTTCCCATGAAGTTGAGATAGCCGCCATTTATAGTAGACAGCGTTACCAGTCTAATCATCTTGTGGAGGGCAATGCCTCGCGATGCCTGATAGTTCTCGTCGCCCTTCTTGAAATGCCAGTACATGTCAGCATCGACAAGTCTGAAAATCAGAGTCTTGTCGCCCACAAGTGCCTGATCATGACTCTCGGCATACGAGATTGTCTTTTCGTCGGCTCTGCGGTTGGTAAGTTCCCAAAAGATGCTGCCCGGCTTCCAGTCCTCGTCAGACTTCTCCTTTATGGTCTTAATCCAATAGTCCGGAATGTTCATCGCCATACGATAGTCGAATCCGTAGCCGCCCCACTCTATCGGCGCAGCCAGTCCCGGCATTCCGCTCACCTCCTCGGCAATGGTTATCGCCTTTGGATTGAGTTCGTGAATGAGGTCGTTGGCCAATGTGAGATAGCAGATTGCGTTATCGTCCTGATGGCCGTTGAAATAATCTTCGTAGCCGTTGAACGACTCGCCCAATCCGTGACTGTAGTAGAGCATCGAAGTTACTCCGTCGAACCTGAATCCGTCGAAGTGGAACTCCTCCATCCAGTACTTGCAGTTGCTAAGCAAGAAGTGCAGGACCTCGTTCTTTCCGTAGTCAAAGCAAAGCGAATCCCAAGCCGGATGCTCTCTTCGGTCGCCCGAATAGAAATACTGGTAAGGATCGCCACAGAGATTGCCCAATCCCTCGTTCTCATTCTTAACAGCGTGAGAATGAACGATATCCATAACTACCGATATTCCCATCTGATGAGCCTCGTCGATGAGACGCTTCAAATCGTCTGGCGTTCCGAAACGCGATGATGATGCAAAGAAGCTCGAAACATGATATCCGAAACTTCCGTAGTAAGGATGTTCCTGAATGGCCATTATCTGGATGCAGTTGTATCCGTCGGCAGCCACTCGCGGAAGCACGTTCACGCGGAACTCATCGTAAGTGCCAACCTTCTCGGCATCCTGTCCCATTCCGATGTGACATTCGTATATCAGCAGCGGATTTACGTTCGGCTTGAAGTTCTTCTTTTTGAAGCGATATGGTTTGTCGGGTTCGTAAACCTGGGCGCAGAACACCTTTGTCTGCTCGTCCTGCACCACGCGCTGGCACCATGCCGGAATGCGCTCGCCGCATCCGCCGTTCCAATAGACCTTCATTTTGTAAAGGTCGCCGTGCTTTATCGTGCTCGGAGGCAGAATCAGCTCCCAGTTGCCCGACTCTGTAATCCTTTTAAGCTTAAACTTTTCGCTTTCCTTCCAGTTGTTGAAGTCACCTATGAGATAAATCTCTGTTGCGTGCGGTGCCCACTCGCGGAAAGCCCACCCCTTTGATATCCGGCGCAAACCAAAATACAGATATCCAGTAGCAAATTCGGACAGGGTTTTCTCGCCGTTGCCCGTAAGTTCGTTCTTTTTGTCAAGATAATGTCTGTGCCGACCGTTAATCGCCATCGAATACGGTTCAAGCCAAGCATCTTTCTTAAGTATTTTAAGTTTTGCCTCCATGGTATATAAGGGGATTTATTTAAGGATAGTAGGTTTGTTATTTCGCAACTTTAACTTTGAAAATCACTTTCTGGATTTCAGCCTCGTCAGAGATGCAAGGAGCGTGTCCGTCTTCTGGGAAGAAGATGGCAAACATTCCTGGCTGAACCTTTATGTATGACTCAGATGCCACACCTGGATACTTTGTGATGTCCTTCTCTGCATTGTACTCAACCTGTGGAAGCTTGCATGCAGGGATGTAGCCCATTGTCTCGCAAGTATTGATAGGAATCTGAATATCAATCATCTCGATGTGAGTCTCGAGTGTAGCCTCGTCGGCTTTCTTGCCTTTGGCAGTAGTGAAGTTAGCAAAAAGGTCCTTATCCTGAATGAAGACTTTTCCAACCTCGTGAGAAGCGAGATCAGTATTCTTCAAAAACTCTACAACCTTTGGGAAAAGTGGATTAAGAGAAGCGTACTTTTCCAAGTTTTCCAATCTATCAATTACCATAGTTTTTTATTTTATATATGTTGTTTCGAATTATATAATAGTCACTTACAAATACAAAATTATGAAAATATTTTTAATTACGAACGAAAAACGACGCATTATTTGGCAGATGTGTCCAATTTTCCGTTGGTAAACACGCCTTTCTGGGTTACGTTGCCGTTTTTATCCATTTCGACAAACGGTCCGTCCTTCATTCCGTTTTTGAAGAATCCTTCGAAGCGGACGCCGTCTTTATCTTCCAAAACGCCCTTTCCGTCCTTCAGTCCGTTCTTGAATCCGCCTTTGTATTTTGTACCGTCTACCATGCGGAGGATGCCCTGACCGTTCATGTTGTTGTTGCGCCATTCGCCTTCGTAAACATCGCCGTTAGCCCAGCGATACTTGCCTTTGCCCTCGCGCTTGTCGTTCTTCCACTGGCCTTCGTAAACGGCTCCGTTCTTCCATGTAAAAACGCCGTAGCCGCTCTGCTCGCCCTTTTCGTAACGGCCAACATATTTGTTGCCGTTGCTGAAATGGAAGATGCCCTGTCCGGTGCGCTCGCCCTTGACGTAATCGCCTTCGTACTTGTCGCCGTTCTTGAATTCGTATATGCCCTTTCCTTCCTGCATATCGTTTACCCAATCGCCAATGTACTTGTCGCCGTTTACATAGACATAAGTGCCTTTGCCGTTGCGCAGGTCGTCGCGCATCATGCCTTCGTAGCGCGAACCGTCCTTCCAGTCGTACACGCCCTTGCCGCACTTGTGGTCGTTCTTCCACTCGCCGGTGTAGGTAGGGCCGTTGCTCCAAGTGTATGTGCCGAAGCCGTCGCGCTTATCCTGCACCCAGTTGCCAACATATGTATCGCCGTTATAGTAATACATAGTGCCCTGTCCCTGCTGATAATCGCGATTCCACTGGCCTTCGTAGCGGTTGTTGTTCATGAAGTAGTATGTGCCCTTGCCGTGCTGCTGATCCTGATACCATTCGCCCTCGTACTTCTCGCCGTCGGGAAACGAATAGATGCCGTATCCTTCGCGCTTGCCTTTTACATACTCGCCTTCGTAAACATCGCCATTCTGGAATACTGTTCTGCCCTTGCCGTTTGGTTTGTTGCCAACCATCTCGCCGCTGTACTCCGCCCCATCCTTGAAGGTATAATTACCTATTTTTATCTGCTGGGCGTAGACCGACGACACGCTCAAGACGAACGATATATATAATAATTTTAATCCTTTCATTTCAAGAAAATAATCATAATTAGGGCATCAAAGTTAGCAAAACAATGCCAAACAAGCAAAAAAAATTAAAATTTGTTTACCATTTTTCCTGCTATCGCCTCAAAAAATCCATCTTCTGTAAAGTATTTCTGTGCCAGAAGATGCAATTCTTCGGCTGTTGCCGCGTTTGCCTCGTTGAAACACCTTGCCAGATGACCGCGGCCAACCTTGTTGTAATCCATCGAGATATAGGCGCTAATCATCGTGAGCGGATCCTCGTATGTGCGCATCATATCGCCTTGCAGATAATTCTTAACCTGACGGAGTTCGTCCTCTTCTATTTTCACATCGCGAAGAAGAGCCATCTCCTTGTAGACCTCGGCGATGAGCGGCTCGACATACTGATTGTCGCATTCAGAAGAAATGAGCATGTAGCTCGCATCCGGAACGTGCATATAGCTTGCGTTGATGCCGTATGTGTAGCCCTTATCCTCGCGGATATTGCTCATAAGACGGCTGCTGAAGCTGCCTCCGAAGAGGCTCATCAGCAGACGAAGTTTTGCATAGTCGGGATGCTTGCGCGGAATGAGCATTTTGCCCATCTTAACAGCACTCTGAGTGGCATCTTTCTTCTCTACAAAAGCACGCTTTTCAGATGTTTGGCAAACCATCTGCTGAATGTATCGGGTAGGCTCGGAAATCTGTCCCCACGGAGTTGTTCCGACAAGACTCTCGACATCGGCGAGGGCTTTGTCCGTTACCATTCCCGAGAGATAGACGCGGCTATTTCCGCTATGATAATGCTTTCTGAAGAATTGCCTCAAATCGTCGCTCGTGAGTTGATTGTAATCTTCCTCGCCGGCATATTTTCCGCAGATGTGTTCTGGTCCGAAGAAGTTAGAATGGAACGCGCGGTTCGACATCACCTCGACTTTCTCGTTGTTCACAAGCCATTGATGATACTGAATCTGGCGGAACTTGTCGAGCTGTTCGTCGGGGAACTGCGAGTCGGTTATCGCCGCAACCACAATCTCCATGCTCTCCTTCAGATATTTGTTGAGCGAGAACAGCGTAACGCAGGTGTACATCGTGGTAGACTGAACAACCATCCACGAGCCGTAGAAATCGAGTTTCTCGGCAATGTCCTGCCTGCTCAAGGTAGATGTTCCCTCCTTCAGCATCATGCCCGTGAAGTATGACACAAGCAGCTTTTCCTGATGCATCTTGCCGGCATTGATTACGATATCAACCCTCACAATGTCCTGTCCGCCTACGTTTAGAACGGAAACGGGGATGTTGTTTGAAAATGTTGAGTCTTCGGGAGCAGGCAAAACGAAATCGCCAAGCGGCGACAGTTCCGGCTGTATTGTACGGTCTAACATCTGCCTTCCTTTAGGAATTTCTCTGCTCTTTCGAGATCTTGAGGAGTATCGATACCGACAGTCTCAATCTCGGTGATTCCTACCTTTATTTTATAGCCGTTTTCGAGCCAGCGGAGTTGTTCGAGCGACTCGGCAATCTCGAGCGACGACTGAGGGAGCGACGTAATCTCCTTCAGCACGCCTACACGATAGGCATACAGTCCGATGTGCTTGTAATATGTGTGCGAAGAAAGCCATTCTTCTGGCTCTTTATTTCGTAGATAAGGGATTACCGAGCGGCTGAAATACAGCGCGTTGAAGTTTGAGTTGAGAACCACCTTCGGAGAATTAGGGTTCTGAAGAGCCGCAAGTCCATCGGCAGGAGTGAAAGGCTTTACGAGCGTTGCGATATCAGTTGTGTCATCGTCGAAACAAGCCTTGATGCTTGCAATCTGCGACGGATGGATGAAAGGCTCGTCGCCCTGTATGTTTACAACAACATCGAAGTCGCCGCCTACCTTTGTATAAGCCTCGAAGCATCGGTCTGTGCCGCTCTTGTGGTTTGGCGATGTCATCACCACCTCGCCGCCGAACGCCTTGACTGCCTGTTCTATACGCTCATCATCAGTAGCAACAACAACCTTGTCTAACAAATCCTTAACCTGTTCGTAAACTCTCTGAATTACAGTTTTTCCTCCGAGCATTGCCAGTGGCTTGGCAGGAAAACGCGTAGATGCATATCTAGCCGGAATAATACCAATAAAATTCATATTTTTATTATTTGGGCGCAAAATTACAAAAAAAATGTTAAAATTTAATTTTAATAATGTAATTTTGCAGCCATGATTCACGAACATACCTGTTTTATCTGCATAGGAAGCAATTTTCGCGCAGAGAAATCTTTAAATAACGCACGACTTGTGCTCGAAGCGTCTCTAGGTAAAATAACATGGGCTGAACCTACAAACTCTGATGCTATAGGACATCCCGACTGGCCGCCATTCATTAACCAATGCGGTGTATTCAAGACCATAATACCGCTAAGGCTGATAAAAATGCAGCTGAAAGGCATTGAGGATATGTGCGGACGAAACCCCGAAGAGAAACGCGACGGATGTATTGAGATAGACATAGACCTTATTGCCTTCGACGGCGAGGTTATAAAAGATACGGACGTTGACCGCGATTATATTAAAAAGGGAGCAAAGCAACTTGGCATTGCCCTCTGATAAGCAGTCATAGCTGTCTGGCAATATTTCTCTGTTGTCAGACAGCCATGATTATGCGTGTGCAAAATAAAACTCATCTAAAACTTAATGTTCTGCCGATTTTCCGCGCTCGAACATTGTTAGCTGCTACCGAATGGACGCAAGAATTCCCACCGCTAAACTTCCATTTACGAGCATTGTCAATTATGAATTGTGAATTATGAATTAAGAAGTTCCCCATCTGCTGCAATACGATGCACTTCTTTTAGCCGAACGCTTCTGTTTTTGCTTGCATTTTGAAAAACAAGAGCGGAAAACCGAAAGGGCTTGATTCTTCGTTTTTCCGCTCTGTTGCTTATTTTGCAAGGCTATGCCTTGAGGGCATTACAAATGACTGTTAATACTCTAGGATTCGGGAATCAAAGCGAAACATTATTTCATTTGTCCTAACTTTATTCTAACTGTCCGTATAAAAGATAACAGATCTATAAATTCATCCGAATAGCCAGAATCCTCGGGATGATCATAATTATAACAACAGAGATTTATTTTGTATTCATATTCTTCCCGAGAATAATTATCGCCATATACACAAATTTTCATAAGAGGGCTTTTAGAAGATACACATCGTGGTTTGCAATTAACCACTTTAACGGTCTTGTCGATGAATAATTTCGATATTATGTCCCAATAGTGCCGAATGGTTGCTGTATCTTCTATCTCTATTCGACGCATATTGACATAGGAGTCATTATCAAGTTCGGAAAAACATATGGAATTCTCAGAAAAAGAAGCATATGTTGGTTCTTTTTTTGCGATCAAACCATCTTTTACAGGATAGATAAAGTCTACATGACAATGCTGTTTTGACTGCCCAAATGTATAAGCATTTGTACACAACATCAACAATATGGCTAATATATATTTCTTCATAGCTGTATCATTTTGTTTTATGGAAAAATTCGTTATATCTATAACACCACAACATCACACCACAAAAATCAATATACTTAGGGGTTAAGGATTTATTGTAAATTAATGAAAAACGCATAGAATTTTCATAAGCTAATGAGTGATTATTATGGTCATCACCATAATCTTTTATTATATGAGAATACCATTCATGCCCCAACATTGTTGCCTCCAAGTTTTCAACAGTTGATTCATAACTATCTTTATATAAGGGAGAAACATATATTTTTCCATTCTTTTCTCCAGGATAATAACGGGATTCAAAATTCCAATCACAATTCTTCGGATTATCATAACGCACCCTATTATTTATTGAAGCCATAGTAAATTTTTCGTCAAATACCATTTTTCCATCCCAACGTTCTAGAATATTTGTCATAATATTACCAATGGCATCACCGCTTAGTTCTACATCGTCCATTGAAGAAACTCCATTAAAATTACTGAGTTCCTTAATGCTATAATCTGACAATTTGCTTACATCCAAAATTTCATCTTCTGGTAAATCAGCATTAAAATTGTAAATGTAAATCTGTCCTGTATATCCTTCAGAAGTACAGCCCAAAAACATTCCATTGCTACTAAATACAGGGTTTTCTCCATCTGGGTCAACAAACATTATAGGATTATTAGCACAATACGCATACGGACTTATATTGTAATAACTTTCACAATGAGGGTCGAGCGATGTAAACATAGGCAAAAAGGCATCGTAATTGCGTGCGCCATAGTCGTACCAATCGAGTCCGTGGGTACGGTCGAGTTCCTTGCCGTTATACTTGTATGGCTGCAAGTCGTCTCCGCTGTTGTATGCCGTGGTGCTAAACACTCCACCAAATGGGTAGTAGTTCGTTACCTGCTTTACATTTCCGTCTTCGTCTATCACCGCACGGTTGTTGCCAAGGTGGTCTTGCGTGTAATAATGATATACATATACTTGCTCCAAGATATTCAGAGAAGTATTGTCTGTATGGGTAAATCCGCGAGGCTTACCAAGGCTACCTGCACAGATAGAGTCATTCTGCACATATCCTCCTTGATAAAGCACCTTATCCAGCTTGCCGTTCTCGTAGATGAAACTGCCGTGATAGTCGGTCTTGTCCTCAGAGAGAAAGTCGTCGTTCTTCAGGTTGTCATTGCTATTAAGGGCTACGGTTATGCCATCGATGGCGGTCTTGTGCGTGGTGCGCAACTTCTCGCCCGTGCTCGAATAGACGTACTCTGTTGTGTTGCCGTTGATAAACACAATCTTGCGCGGACAGCCGTAGTTGTCGTAGTCTATGCGCGCAATGCCCTTGTTGGCATCGGCAGAGAGCGAGCCGTTACCGTTAAACCAATACTCCTGTCCCGAGCCGTCGGCATCGACAAAGTTGGCAGAGCCTTTGTAGTTGGTTTCGGCAGCATAGTCGGTAATGCCGTAGAGGGCGTTTCCATCGAGCTTTATCTTCAGATCGTCAACCAAGCCGTAACTGCCGTCGTTCAGCATTCCGTAACGTTTCATGCGGTAGATTGAGCCGTTGGCGTTGTAGGTTATGCCCTTCTCGCTGAAGCGGTCGGCATTCTGGCTCATGTCGTCGCCCTCGCCGTAGATGGCAGAGGTAAGGCGGTTCAGTCCGTCGTAGCTGAACTTATATCCGCTCTTTGCAGCCGACGCGCCGTTCTGCCACTGCATGCTGCTTATGTTGCCGTTGTAACGTAAGTTTTTCACAATTTAATTTGATGTTTTACGGCGGTAAAATTACAAACTATTTTTTGGACTGAAGCCTATTTCTGACAATATTTTGAAAAACGAGAGCGGAAAGTTTGACTCAACGTTAAGCCAAACTTGACACAGAAGCCTCTGATTTGCCGAATTTGCCACTCGACCTATGGACTCTTGCTACCGAAGCACCCCACCGTTAAGCCGATTTTCCGCGCTCGAACTTTGGTCGCTTGCTACCGAAGGAACGCAAGTATTTCCACCGCTAATGTTCTGCCGAATTTGCAATTCGGCAGAGAAAAAAACGGGAATTTGACGTTCGAACTCCGTTCGCTTGCTACTGAAAGGACGCAAGAATTCCCACCGCTTAGAAACGTCTGTTTTTGATGCGATGTTTTGCCGCTTTGCGACAATGCGAGTTGCAAACTCGCGATATAATCGCCGCTGCCAAATTACAAATTCGGCAGAACAAGGGGGGAAAATCCCACACCACCAAAGAATTCACGAGAAATTGAAGGAGGTGTGGGAATGATTGTCGCTTTTTTATGTTCTATGTCTGCATTATAGTTTCTTTAACACTACTAAGTTCTATTTTGCAGTTTCAATCAAAGTCCTGTGTAATTTACTTTCCTTTGTGTTATAGATGAGAACCTTCTTGATACTCTTGTGCCAAACCCAAACCTGAAGACCTAACGCATCAAACTCATACACATGACGCAATTCTTTTCTTCCGTTAGCATCTACATATATCTGCTTGCTGTCAGGAGAGATTACGTCAAACATTTTTAGAAAAGCATCATATCCTAAGCCGACAAGATTAACAGTCTTGTTTTGGTATTCATAAGCACATATTCTTTCATTTATTATGGTATCAACCAAATCATTTCTACACCATATTTCAACTTCGGGTGAATAAAATTGGTAACGCTTGAATGGGTGAGTCGTATCTGGATCTAATTCCTTGTATTTCTTGTAGAAATAATTTGAGATAGGTACATTAAGATCAAATTCTTGATATGATTTGTTCAGAATCAAGTCTGTACAATTTGAATTATCACAAATTATCACAGTACGAATTCTATTACGCCACACCCATATCTGCAATCCTTCCTTGTCGAAATCATAGACATGCTGATTCTGACCATTCTTTCCCTCACCGACTTCAAGCCAAATAACATCTTCATCATCCGGAGAAAAATGAAATCGGTTCAGGAATTCATCGAATTTCATCCCTATCAGATTGACTCCTTCGTATATGCATGTTGTTTCACAAAAGATAGAGTCTATAATGTTATTTTCACACCAGATATCGACTCCGTCGTCATAAAATTCAAAACTGACTATATCATTATATGGACTATCACTTGCCACTCCCTCCTCATGTCTCTTATCGAAGTAATCAGAGACACGAGTTCCAAGAATAAAATCATTGTATGATGTGTTTAAAATAAGACCTTTATTCATAAAACTATAATTGTTAAATTCTCAAATATGTTAACTCTGCTTAGGTGATCATTCAGCCACTGCATGCTGCTTATATCGCCGTTGTAACGCAAGTTTTTCACAATTTAAATTGATGCTTTACAGCGGTAAATATACAAACTATTTTATGAATGAAGCCTATTTCTGACAATATTTTGAAAACGAGAGCTGAAAGGTTGACTCAATGTAAAGCCAAATTTACCGCACAAACATTGTTCGCTTGCTGCCAAATCCTCTTCGGGATGCACTCGGGATTCGTTCGGAATTTTACAAACGACTGTAGCTTAAACATATAGCTAACATATAGCCAACATACAGCCAACATATAGCTTACATATAGCCAACATATAGCCAACATATAGCTTGCATATAGCTTGCATATACCTTCCCTATATCTTCCCTCTACCTTGGACGTACCTTGGACGTACCTTGGACGTACCTTGGACGTACCTTGGACGTACCTTGGACGTACCTTGGACGTACCTTGGACGTACCTTGGACGTACCTTGGACGTACCTTGGACATACGAACAATTTCTGACGAAATTG
>JAFZWM010000029.1 GCA_017617315.1 Bacteroidaceae bacterium | reverse complement strand
GACGGATGCCTAATTGACAACCAACAGCACATTCTTATTTCGTATTTTGGAAATGATAAAAGAATAGATATTCCGAATTCAGTCACAAACATTGGAAATTCGGCTTTCTCTGAGTGCAAATCTTTACAGCAAGTCAATATTTCCAACTCAGTTACATACATTGGAGAGGATGCTTTCTATTACTGCGAATCTTTGCAGCAAATCATTATCCCAAAAGGCAGCGGAAAGAAATTCAAGAAACTGTTGCCCGATTATTTATGGAAAAAACTTTATTGCTGTCCGGTAAAACAAAAATAAGCATAAAACCCATGCCAGAAGCCCAGAAAAAAACGGGATTCTGGCTTCCTTTCTGAAAAGTAAGCCCCCTACCCCCCAAAAGTGTCGGTTCTGGCGGTGTTTTCTGCGTCTGCCTTGCAAGTATGTCGTTCCATGTCTTGTCCGGATTCTCCATAAATGCGACGAGATCGATATAGTACATGAGCGTGAGGCATACCATGGAACAACTTGCGAGAAGGCACAGTTCCTCATGATGCTTCTCGAGATGACTGTTATGAGCAGATTGGCAATTATTATCTCAAAAAAGCAATAAACTAACATCAACGCCCCGCATAGGGCGAAAAAAATGTCCCAAACAAACCGTTCGGGTCATTCTCTCTTTATATCAACTCAACCGATAAAACTCCTTGAATGCGCGGATGCAGTATTCATGATCGGCAACAGAAGCAACCTCGCGGGCACTATGCATTGCCCATACCGGATTGCCCATGTCCACGCCACGCATAGGCAGCGACGATGTCAGGATATTGCCCAATGTGCTTCCGCCCGGTATGTCGCTATGGTTCACAAAACGCTGGCATGGCACGCCGGCACTCTGGCAGATGCTTGCAAAGACAGCCGACGACTCGGCATCGCTTGCATACTTCTGCGAGGCGTTTATCTTTATAACCGGACCAAGCCCCATACTTGGGCACACCTTAGGGTCGTACTTCTCCGGATGGTTAGGGTGTACGGCATGGGCATTGTCGGCCGATACCATGAAGGCATTCTCCACGGCGCGGAAATAATCGTCGGCACTTCCGCCGTTGGCCATAACCATGCGCTGGATAAGGCTCGCAAAGAAAGGACTGCCAGCCCCCTGCTTCGTTCCCGAGCCGGTCTCCTCATTGTCGAACACGGCCAGCACCTGAGTAATGTCGGGAACGGCATCTCCCATCTCTACAAGGGCTGTAAGTCCGGCATGAACCATCGACAGGTCGTCAATCCTTCCGGATGAAACGAACTCGTTATTCAGTCCGAACAGGCATGCCGGAGTAGCATCATACAGATACAGGTCAAAGTCAAGAATGTCGTCAACATCCTCATTAATCCGTTCTGCCACATGGCGCAGCAACATATTGTCGGCCTCAAGGCTCGAACCTATCATACCAAGCACCGGCATCATATCATACTGCTTGCTGTATGCCACGCCATCGTTTATGGCCCTGTTCATGTGTATGGCTATGTTCGGAATCTGTAGGAGCGGACGCTCTACCACAACGTTACGGCATACAGGATGCAGAGGGTCGTCGGAGCGCAGCACCACCCTTCCTGCCACGCTAAGCGGACGGTCGAGCCACGTTGACAGTATAGGGCCGCCGTACACCTCGGTATTCAGTTTTACCACGCCGCCCGGAGCAATAATCTCCGGCATCGGCTTTATACGGAACGTAGGCGAATCGGAATGGGCACATATAACGTTAAAGCCGGCGTCGGCCATGCTTCTCCTGCCTATTCTGAAGGCATATACCGAAGAACCGTTTTTGGTAAAGAACACTTTGCTGCCGGGCATAAGCTCAGGCATCGTGTCCGATGCGTCAATACGCACAAATCCCTCGGCCTCCAGTCTTTTTGCCGTCGTTTCTACAGCAAGGTAACTGACTGGCGAAGAATTAAGGAAATTCAGCAAATCATCTGTTACATTCATATCTATGTCATTTTTACATTAACCTCTTATCGTTCGTTGCGCGCGTCGCAGAACCTAAGCTGCTGCTCCAGCATCTGCAACTTCGTCATCTCGTAGCCAGCCTTGCGAGCCTCCTCTATCGGACGGGTGTAGAGATAATACACCTCCATCGGTCTGCCAAAGTCGTAGTCGAGCTTCATCGACGGCGAGTAAGGCGTCATGTCGAGAGTGTTCTGTATCATCTTGTCGGCAAAGCCCTCGCCAATATTCTTCACTCCGCAGGCCTGTGCTGCACGCACAACCTCCATCATCAAATCCTTTACAAGACATCGGGTTGACGGATTGTTCAGCAGACGGTCGGTCTGCGTGTTCATCACCACCGTCAAACCGTTGAAAGGCATGTTCCATACCGCCTTCTTCCATCGCGCCTCGTTATATTCAACCTCGGTAGCCTTCACGCCAGCCTCGTTAAAGTCGGCCACAACCCTCTGCACAAGAGCGGCATCGCGACACGAGTAGTTGCCAATGTTTATGTAGCCATAGCATTGGTGGTTAACCCTTGCCGGCTCGGTCTTGGCAGAGCAGATGAAAGCCAGTCCGGCGGCAAGCTGCACATCAGGGAACATCTTCTGCACATCAGCCTCCACGCCTATGCCGTTCTCAATAAGCACCACCAGCGTATTGCCATGCAGAAGCGGCGGCAGCAAGTCGGCAAGCAGACTGTTGTTTACCGATTTCAGACACACCAGAACCACGTCGCTCTTTGGCATCTTGTCTGCCGAATCGTAGGCATTTACGTTGTCAAGATGAAAGCTGCCGTCGCACGAGTCAACCTGCAGTCCGCCGGCAACAACATCGGCATAGTCGCGATGGAACAGGAAATGCACATCCTTGCCGGCCTTAGCCAGCTTTGCGCCGTAATACGCCCCTATCGCCCCGCTTCCAATAACAGAATATATCATAGCCTCAAACTTTTTTTAGATTTTTTAACAATGCCGCAAAAATAATACTTTTTTGCACGCATCCCGAACAAATCCCGAACAAATTCCGAGCAAAAAAATACCATTTGCAAAAATCCGGCGCAGCAACCCCATTCCAAAGCAATTTTACGAAAAAATAAACAGCACATAATTTTGATTTGTCTTTTGTTTGCATTATATTTGCATAGTTAAACTAACTTCATACCAACAATGTCGATGATTAAATGCCCCGAGTGTGGACACGATGTCTCTACCCACGCTCCAAGCTGTCCGAATTGCGGATGCCGGATAGAACACAACTTAGAGTTATGTTCGTTTTGTGGTTCGTATAACATAAAGCAATACAAGACATGTATTAAGTGCGGACGAAGCCTTAACGGCGATGATGACAAGGTGATTACGTTTAATGCGCCGGAAACTGGCGTTGCCGAAAAGACTGCCAACAACAAGCAGGAAGAAAACGACAACCGAAAGATTCAGGCGGCTATGGCTGCACAGAAGGTGGCAGAGGAAGAAGAGGCGGCAGCAGTTCAGGCCGCAGCCGTGGCAAACCAGATGACCGAGACGGCCATGGCAGAAGAGGCTACCGAGAAAATAGCCGAAGAATCAGATACTACCGAAGACACAACCATCAATAACGATTTCAGCAGCAAGGAGATAACATTCTCTACCGAAAGCAACGCTGCAACCCCAGAGACACAAGCCGAGACACCTTCGGAACAACCAACCGAAGAGCCTTCGGCAACAGTAACCGACGATGAAAAACCAGCCGAGCAACCTTCGGCAGAGACAGAAGATACAACTCCTACAACGGCAGCAGCCAACGAGGCTGAACCATCGCCACAGCCAGCAGAAGAGACAGACAAGGCCCAGCCGGCAGTCCAGCCTGAGCAGAAGCCTGAAGAAAAGGCAGAAGAAACAGAAAAGCCAAAGAAGAAAAGCCACGCCATTACATGGATTTGCGTGTCGGCTCTTATAATCGCAGGCATCGTGGGCTTCAAACTGTACTCAAACTATACGGCCGCAAAGCACGAGGAGGAAGTCTACACTCAGGTTATAAAGAATCCTTGCGAGGCAAACATAAAGCAGTATCTCGACGAGTTCCCTAACGGAGCACACCGCAACAAGATTTACGAGATGAACCAGAAGCTCATAAAGAGCAAGAAGGACTGGCAGAAAATAGCAGAGTCAAGCTCGGCTGAGGACTTCATGCAGTTCATCGACACGCATCCGCACGACGACCTCGTGCCAAGCGCACAGGCCAAAATCGACTCTCTCACATGGATGAAGGCATCGCTCAACGATACCGAAGACGAATACCTGCGCTATCTTAGCACTCCGGCCAAGTACATCGGCAAGCAGAAGCATCGCGAAGAGGCAGAGAGCGCACTCAGCAACATAAACAAGAAGAAGGTAGAGGCAGCCGACCGCAGCAAGGTTCGCAGCATCTTCCGCAAGTTCTTCGACGCCATCTGCAACAAAGACGAGGCAACCCTCAAATCGACCGTGGCCGCGCCTGTAAAGAGCTTCCTCAACAAGCCTGACGCAACCGAGAACGACGTGGTTACTTTCATGCGCAAGGTAAACTCTCACGATGTAAGCAAGCTGTCATACGACATGAACGGCTTCATCATTACAAAGCAGTTTGTCGAGGGCAAGGAAGAATGTGGCTACTACACCAACTTCACGCTCACGCAGAAGAAAGAGAGCACCGACCGCAACAAATCGGGCGAGAAGAAGTTTACGGTCATCGCCCGGATAGACACAAACGGAAAGATTACAGAGTTTAACATGAAGAAAGTGGAGCAGTAATGACTCTGAGAAAACCACTATACGCACTACTGGCGGCTGCCGTCCTGACCATGACGGCATGCGGCAACGACAACAAGCAGGTGCCGGCTTCGGCTACACACAACATGAACAACGGCATCGACCTGTCGCACTATCAGGGTGTCATCGACTGGGACGAGCTTGCCAACGACCTCGACATCGGCTTCGTTTACATCAAGGCGAGCGAGGGAACGGACATCCGCGACGAGATGTACCACTACAACATGATGAACGCGCATCGCGTGGGCTTCATCACGGGCAGCTATCACTACTTCATCCCAACGGTATCGCCCGTGCTCCAGTTCCGCAACTTCCGCTCTATGGTTGCGCCGAGCGACATCGACATCGTTCCTATCGTCGACGTCGAGACACGCAACAACCTCAAGCCGCAGGAATTTAGAGACAGCCTCCAGATATTCATGGACTCGCTCGAGGTGGCATACGGCAGAAAGCCTATAATATACACGCTCTGGGCATTCTACCACGACTGCATACAAGGACACTTCCCCAACTACAAGCTGATGATTGCGCGATACTGCGACCAGATGCCGGTACTGAAAGACACGGCCGACTATCTGATATGGCAGCACAAGAGCGACGGCAGCAAAATGGGAATAAAGGGCAACGTAGACCTCAATGTCGTAACGCCTAACCACTCCATCAAGGAGATAATGTTCGACAGGGCTTTGAAAAAATTAGAATCAACAGAAAACAAACAATAACAATAACACAAGTGATGGAAAATAGAAGTTTGGTAACCATTGCGAACCATACGAGAGAAAAGATTATGTATCTGCTCAACATGGCGCACGAGTTTGAAATGCACCCCAACCGCGAACTGCTCAAGGGCAAGGTGGTGGCAACATTGTTCTTCGAACCTTCAACACGCACACGTCTTAGCTTCGAGACTGCCGCCAACCGTCTGGGCGCAAAGGTAATCGGCTTTGCCGACCCTAAAATCACAAGCGGAACAAAGGGCGAGACTCTGAAAGATACCATCATGATGGTGAGCAACTATGCCGATGTAATCTGCATGAGACACTATCTTGAAGGAGCAGCCAGATACGCAAGCGAAGTGGCACCCGTGCCAATCATCAACGCAGGCGATGGAGCAAACCAACATCCGTCACAAACCATGCTCGACCTCTATACTATCTACGACACCCAGAAGACTCTGGACAACCTTAACATCTACATGGTGGGCGACCTTAAATACGGACGCACCGTACACTCGCTTCTGATGGCTATGCGACACTTCAACCCTACCTTCCACTTCATAGCGCCAAACGAGCTCAAAATGCCCGACGAGTACAAGGAATACTGCCTTGCACACGGCATACGCTACATAGAGCATCAGGACTTCAACGAAGACACCATAGCCGATGCCGACATCCTTTACATGACACGAGTACAGAAGGAACGCTTCAGCGACCTCATGGAATACGAGCGCGTAAAAGATGCCTACATCCTCAAGGCAGACATGCTCGGAAAGGCTCGCCCTAACATGAAGATCCTGCATCCGCTGCCTCGCGTAAACGAGATTGCGCAGGATGTAGACACTACCCCACACGCCTACTATTTCCAGCAGGCGCGCAACGGACTCTTCGCCCGCGAGGCGCTCATCTGCGACGCTCTTGGAATAACCCTCGACGACGTAAGGAACGACAAGACCATTATTGAATAACAACCCTTTTTATTCGCAAAGAAATGAAGAAAGAATTAGAAGTGGCTGCCATCGAGAACGGCACAGTCATCGACCACATACCTTCCGAAAAGCTATTTACCATCGTCAGCCTCCTTGGACTGGACAAGATGGAGAACGCCGTAACAATAGGCTTCAACCTCGCAAGCAAGAAGATGGGCAAGAAGAGCCTTATCAAGGTTGCAGGCAAGTTCTTTACCGACGAGGAGATAAACCGCCTGTCGCTCGTTGCGCCTAACGTGGTTCTCAACATCATCAAGAACTACGAGGTAACGGAGAAGAAGACGGCTTCGATGCCCGAGGAGATTCACAACATCATCAAGTGCGGCAATCCTAAGTGCATAACCAACAACGAGCCTATGCCAACCGTCTTCAACGTGATAGACAAGGCTCACGGAATACTAAAGTGCAAGTATTGCGAAAAGGCTTTCGACCTGCGCAGCATCAAACTTAAATAATGAAGCAGGACTGGAAGCCGGGAACGCTCATCTACCCTCTGCCGGCACTACTCATAACCTGCGGAAGCACTCCCGACGAGTACAACGCCATAACCATTGCTTGGGCTGGAACAATATGTACCAACCCGGCAATGTGCTATATATCGGTACGCCCCGAACGGCACTCCTACCCAATCATCAAGAAGAACATGGAGTTCGTTATCAACCTCACAACCGAGGACATGGCAAAGGCTACCGACTGGTGCGGAGTACGCTCGGGCAAGGACTACGACAAGTTCAGGGAGATGGGGCTCACGCTTGGCAAAAGCAAGGTTGTACGAGCCCCATACATCGAGGAGTCGCCCCTGTGCATAGAGTGCAAGGTGAAGGAGATAATACGCCTCGGCTCGCACGATATGTTCATAGCCGACGTGGTTAACATCAAGGCCGACGAGAAGTACATGGATGCCGCCCAGCATTGGGACTTGGCTCTGAGCAATCCGCTCGTCTACCTTCACGGAGGCTACTACAAACTTGGCGAGAAAATAGGCAAATTTGGGTGGAGCGTCCAGAAAAACAAAAGGAAATAGTGGTGGTTTTGCAAATATATGTAAGATAAAACCATATTTTACTATAAATATGTTGGCGAAACCACAAATTATGACTAATTTTGTACGCGAATTTTAGAAATTACAACTAATTATAAAACAACAAATGAAAAGAGACGAAGTCATTTTCGACATCATCGCGAGAGAAAAGCAGCGTCAGCTTAAAGGTATTGAGCTGATCGCTTCTGAGAACTTTGTTAGCGACCAGGTTATGGAAGCCATGGGTTCTGTTCTTACAAACAAGTATGCAGAAGGTTATCCGGGCAAGCGTTACTACGGAGGTTGTCAGGTTGTAGACGAGAGCGAGACTCTCGCTATTGAACGAGTAAAGAAACTGTTCGGTGCTGAATATGCCAACGTACAGCCACACTCTGGCGCACAGGCTAACGCAGCCGTACTGCTTACCGTTCTTAAACCGGGCGACACATTCATGGGTCTTAACCTCGACCACGGTGGCCACCTTTCTCACGGTTCTGCCGTAAATACTTCTGGTATCCTATACAACGCCATCGGCTACGACCTTAACAAGGAGACTGGCCGCGTTGACTACGACAACATGGAGAAGCTCGCTAAGGAGCACAAGCCAAAGCTCATCATCGGCGGTGGCTCTGCTTACAGCCGCGAGTGGGACTACAAGCGCATGCGCGCTATTGCCGACGAGGTTGGCGCACTTCTTATGATTGACATGGCTCACCCAGCCGGCCTTATCGCAGCCGGTCTGCTCGACAACCCAGTTAAGTACGCTCACATCGTAACATCTACTACTCACAAGACTCTCCGCGGTCCTCGTGGCGGTATCATCCTTCTTGGCAAGGACTTCGAGAACCCATGGGGCTTGAAGACTCCAAAGGGCGAGGTTAAGATGATGAGCCAGCTCCTCAACTCAGCCGTATTCCCGGGACAGCAGGGTGGTCCGCTGGAGCACGTTATCGCAGCCAAGGCTGTTGCCTTCGGCGAGGCTCTCGACCCTTCATTCAAGGTTTATCAGGAGCAGGTTAAGAAGAACGCTTCTGTTCTTGCAAACGCCCTTATGGAGAGAGGCTTCAACATCGTTTCTGGCGGTACTGACAACCACTCTATGCTTGTTGACCTCCGCCCTAAGTACCCTGATTTGACTGGTAAGGTTGCAGAGAAGGCTCTTGTTGCTGCCGACATTACAGCTAACAAGAACATGGTTCCATTCGACAGCCGTTCTGCATTCCAGACTTCAGGTATCCGTCTCGGAACTCCTGCCATCACAACCCGTGGTGCCAAGGAAGACCTCATGGTCGAGATTGCAAGCATGATCGAGACTGTCCTCAACGCTCCAGAAGACGAGGCTGTAATAGCTAAGGTTCGTGCTCAGGTTAACGAGATTATGACTGGCTATCCAAAGTTGTTCGCTTGGTAATAAAACAAACAGAATAACATAGACAACGAGGGACGATTTATTGAAGAATCGTCCCTCGTTTAGTTACAAAAGTTAATATTTGTTAAAATTCTGCATATTTATTGCATATACAATATTTTTATATAAATTTGCATCACTTATTTCTAATAAAATTTATATAAAAAAAATGATTTATCAAAAACTTAAATTAGCAGTATTGTTTTTTATTTCATTGCTATTCTCATGCAATCAAATAGACGATTTAGAAAACAATGAAAACAAATCTATCGAGGATTATGTTTTCACAAAACAAGATGCTTCAACATCTGTTTCAAGCAACGAAGCTGTAGAATTTGCCGATTCTTTCTTCGTCAATCTTAACAGCAAGAAAACAAGAATGCCGTTGTCAACACTCAAAAGTCAAAACTCTGTAAAGTGCATTAAAGACAATGGCAAGACATTGCTCTATATTATCAACTATCAAAACGGTGGTTTTGTCATTATTGGAGCAACAAAGAACTACTATCCAATTTTGGCTTATTCAGAAGATGGATATTTCGATTTAGAAAGCATTGCAAACATTCCAGGTCTATGCAATTGGTTGGATGATGTGAAAACAAACATCGAAGATTGTGACAACTATAACGACACAATAAAAATTCAAATGCAGAGCCTTTGGAAAAAGGTAAACCCGGCAGACATCGTAAAAAACTATAAAAAGCGCACACGGGCAAACAATTACAGTAGTGCACAAGAAGCATGCTGGAACAGATGCGACGAACTGTTTATGAAATACGGAACAGAGGGTTGGAACTTCGCACCACTTTCTGATGTTCGTCAGATTTTCGAACAATTTGGAGGTTACTATACAATAGCATATAACCAGTTAATGTATAGCGCAGACTTTAATCACTCCAGTCCAGAAACTTCCGTTTTCGGGTGGAAGTTTACTCCTAAACTAGAGGAACAAATAGGTCCAATACTAAAAACTCAGTGGGGACAGGGCCAAGGAAAAGGAAACAATAATTATAACAAATACTGCGGTGGAGAACTTACAGGATGCGCTCCCATTGCATTAGCACAACTTGTTTTCTACAATAAGTATCCTCGTGATTTCTTCGATTGGAACAAACTTGAAGAAGAAAACACCCCTCAATATGAATATAAAGAAAAAGACTACACCGCACAATTCATAAAGAAAATTCGTGACATTATTGGTGTACATAATTATAAAGGCTCTATATATGCAACCCCTGGCGCTATGGAAGATGCTATAAAAAAGATAGGATATCACTGCTCTAAAAAAGATCCCGATTTTATAGACGAAGAGAGATCGTTATCACACTTGTGTCCTATAATAATGTTAGGAAATGCAGACAACAAGTCATGGATTCCAATAACCCCAGCTAAATACATAGGCAATAGTCACTATTGGGTATGTGACGGTCTAAAACGCACGACAACTAACGTTTTGGAATATTATACAGAATGGCAGATTGACGGAAAAGGTGAGTTCACCCCTGGATGGTATTCTTTAGAAAAGCCAGGGAGAAACGTAAGTCTTGTTTACGGAACAGAACATATGAACTGGGGCTGGAATGGTAATCACGATGGTTGGTATTCAGATGCAAACTCACCAAACGGCAACTATAAACATTCAAGAAAAAATTATTACACTAACTAAAAAAAATAAAAATATGAGATTTTTCAGTTTTTTTCTTTCCGTTTGTATTACTATATCATTATGGTCATGCGACGGAGAGTATGAATACGCATACCAAAATGTAGTATTCAACTTTGTTGATTCCCAAAACAACAACTTACTCGATGAAACGACCGTTGAAGATTTAGCAGACACAGAAATGTACATTTTCAACAATGAGAAAGACATTCCAGAGTACAAGAACCTCAAATTTAAAGAACATTACAAAATGGATGTTGGAGTTGGCGAGTATGAAGGGATAAATATACTCGGAATATTTTGTACCGAATCATTCCCGGGATATGACAAACAATATATCATTCTCAGATTTCCAAAATTGTTCAAAGACAACGAATTTCACAAGATTGTTACATATTGGAACACCTCAAAGAAACACAATAAGGAAAACTTATATCCTAAATGTTCACATGTAGAAATTGACGGAAAGGAAGCAGAAATCATCAATCATACCGAAAACTATGTAAAAATTGTACTCGACAAATAAAGTTCAGAAGACTAACGATAACATTTCAAGACGAGGCGGCTTTCTTCAAGTCGTCTCGTTTCTTTTTTTCCACCCTACCACCATCTTCCTAAAACTTCTACAAAAGCAGAGCAAGAATCAAGAAATGCCAAGATTGGCTAAAACATTTGGCTCTTATGCATCAAGGGATTGGCTACCTTGACAAATAGGCGCGGCTTACATACGGCTTGCTTCCCCGAACCTTGAACGAACCTTGAACGTACCTTGAACGTATCTTGAACGTACCTTCCCCGTAGCTACCCCGTAGCTTCCGTCTTTCTTGCCTCTATGCTGTTACGATTTTTCAACTTTCAAGTTTCAACTAAATAAAATTGTCCATTGTCAATTATGAATTGCTTAAAAACTTTCAAGTTCTCAAAATCGTTATCATACAAAAAACTTAGGCAACAAAAAAAAAGCGCAACACCCAAAAGGGCATTGCGCTTCAGCATTATAATATAAAGAAATATTAGTTTTCTGTATCGCCGTACATCTTGGCACGAAGTTCCTTGATGTGATCGTCGGTAATGTAGTCATCGTAATCCATCATCTTGTCGATGATACCGTTAGGAGTAAGCTCGATGATACGGTTTGCAACGGTCTGGATAAACTCGTGGTCGTGGCTTGAGAACAGCACGTTACCCTTATACAGCTTCAGGTTGTTGTTGAATGCCTGAATACTCTCAAGGTCGAGGTGGTTGGTTGGAGTATCAAGAATCAGACAGTTGGCGTTCTTCAACTGCATACGGGCAATCATACAACGCATCTTCTCACCTCCCGAAAGCACGTTAACCTCCTTCAGAATCTCCTCGCCGCTGAACAACATTCTGCCAAGGAATCCCTTCATCGTAACCTCGTTGCCCTCGCCGTACTGGCTCAGCCAGTCTACAAGGTTAAGGGTTGAGTTGAAGTATTTTGTATTATCTACAGGAAGGTATGCGGTTGTGATTGTTACGCCCCAGTTGAACGAACCTGCAGCAGCCTTCTCCTCTCCGTTGATAATCTGGAACAGAGAAGTCATGGCCTTAGGGTTGCGGCTCAGGAATACAATCTTGTCGTTCTTCTCAACCTGGAAGTTCACGTTGTCGAACAGAACTGTTCCGTCCTCTGTAACAGACTTCAGGCCGCTGACCTCAAGAATCTGATTACCCGGCTCGCGATCCATCTGGAAGATGATGCCCGGATACTTACGGCTTGACGGCTTAATCTCCTCAACGTTAAGCTTCTCGAGCATCTTCTTACGGCTTGTTGTCTGCTTGCTCTTTGCCACGTTGGCAGAGAATCGGCGGATGAACTCCTCGAGCTCCTTCTTCTTCTCCTCGGCCTTGGCCTTGGCATTCTGAGCCTGACGGAGAGCAAGCTGCGAGCTCTCGTACCAGAAGCTATAGTTACCGGCAAACAGATTAACCTTGCCGAAGTCGATATCGAGAGTGTGTGTACAAACGCTGTCGAGGAAGTGACGGTCGTGGCTTACCACAAGAACGGTATGCTCAAAGTTGGCAAGATACTCCTCGAGCCATACAACAGTCTCAAGGTCGAGGTCGTTGGTAGGCTCGTCGAGCAGCAGGTTGTCAGGATTTCCAAACAAAGCCTGAGCAAGCATAACGCGCACCTTCTCCTTACCGCTAAGTTCCTTCATGTACTTATAGTGAAGTGCCTCCTTTATGCCAAGTCCGCTAAGAAGCTGGGCTGCATCGCTCTCGGCATTGTATCCGTCGAGCTCGGCAAACTTCTCCTCAAGTTCGGCAACCTTGATACCGTCCTCGTCGCTGAAATCCTCCTTCATGTAAAGGGCATTCTTCTCCTGCATAATCTGCCAGAGCACGGTATGTCCCATGAGTACGGTATCGAGAACCGTAAACTCATCAAACTTAAAGTGGTCCTGGCTCAATACAGACAGACGCTCGCCCGGGCCCAGAGTAACTGTTCCCTTGTTAGGCTCAAGTTCGCCCGAGATTGCCTTCAAAAGTGTAGATTTTCCTGCGCCGTTGGCACCAATGACACCATAGATATTACCATTTGTAAACTTAACATTAACATCTTTATACAGAACGCGCTTGCCAAACTGAATGGCCAAATTTGAAATAGTTATCATCTATAAACCTTAATATTATAATATTATGTTTGCAAAGATAGCATTTTTTTTACATAATTTGTCAAATCGGCAAAAAATAAGTATTTTTGCAGAAAATTTTGTCATAAAATTCACTTTGGCAAAGTGTTTGCAGAGTGCAATTCAAAACGATAATAACAAAACAATATATGGAATCTAACGAAAACGTAAAGGTAGAAGAGGAAGTAAAGGATACTCCCCTAACCGAAGAGACCAACAACGAAGTAAACAACCCAGAATCGGCTGCCGAGGAGCAGACAGAAGAAAAGGTTCTTACAGAAGAGGAAAAGCTTCAGGCAGAACTTGCGGCAGCAAAGGCCGAGATTGACGAGCTGAAGAACCAGATGCTCTACAAGCAGGCTGAGTTCGAGAACTTCCGCAAGCGCACGATAAAGGAGAAGGCCGAGCTCATCGACACAGCCGGCGGCAGAGTGCTGAAAAACTTCCTTCCGGTAATGGACGACATGGAGCGCGCCATGGCAAACATGGAGAAGGCCGAGGACGTTGCAGCCGTTAAAGAGGGCGTAGAGCTTATCATCGACAAGTTCGTGAAGGCTCTCGCAAGCGAAGGCGTGGCCAAGATGGAGGTCGTAGGAAAGGACTTCGATGCCGACCTGCACGAGGCCGTAGCCATGGTTCCGGGCATGGGAGAAGACAACAAGAACAAGGTCATAGACTGCGTACAGACTGGATACATGATTAAGGACAAGGTTCTTCGTCACGCCAAAGTAGCTGTAGGTCAGTAATTAACAATATACGCAAATGGCAAAAAGAGATTACTACGAAGTACTTGGTGTTGACAAGAATGCAAGTGCTGATGAGATAAAGAAGGCCTACAAGAAGATGGCCATCAAGTACCACCCCGACCGCAATCCCGACGACAAGGAGGCAGAAGCCAAGTTCAAGGAGGCAGCCGAGGCTTACGACGTGCTGCGCGATGAGAACAAGCGCGCAAGATACGACCAATTCGGACCAGAGGGCGTGAACGGCGCAGGCGGCTTTGGCGGCGGATTCAGCAGCGAGATGAACATGGACGACATTTTCTCTATGTTCGGCGATATATTCGGCGGCCACTCAGGCTTTGGCGGATTCGGAAGAGGCGGCGGCGCACGCACATCAAGAGGCAGCGACCTCCGCGTACGCGTAAAGTTGACACTCGAAGAGGTGGCAAACGGATGCACCAAGAAGTTCAAGGTAAGAAAGAACGTAACCTGTCCTCATTGCAAGGGCACAGGCTCAGAAGACGGACAGACAGAGACCTGCTCAACCTGCCACGGAAGCGGCGCTACATACCGTACCGTAAACAGCTTCTTCGGACAGATGCAGACCCAGTCGGTCTGCCCAGCATGTAACGGCGAGGGCAAGACCATAAAGACAAAGTGTAAGCAATGTCATGGCGACGGAGTCATCTCTGGCGAGGAGATTGTCGAGGCTAACATCCCTAAGGGCGTAGGCGAAGGCATGATTCTGACCATCCAGGGCAAGGGCAACGCAGCCAAGCGCAACGGCGTGCCTGGCGACCTTCAGATTATGATTCAGGAAGAGCCGCATCCGGAACTTATCCGCGACGGAAGCGACCTCGTCTACAACCTTCTGCTTAGCGTTCCACAGGCTACGCTTGGCGCAAGCATCGAAGTTCCTACAATAAGCGGAAAGGCTAAGATTGACATTCCTGCCGGAACTCAGCCGGGCAAGGTTCTGCGCCTGCGCGGAAAGGGCTTGCCAACCATCAACAGCTACGGAACGACAACAGGAACGGGCGACATCATCATCAACGTATCGGTTTACATTCCTGAGACGCTCGACAAGAACGAGAAGAAGTTCATGGAAGAGGCTCTCGGAAGCGACAGCTTCACGCCAAACGCCAAGGTAAAGGAAAGCATCTTCCAGAAATTCCGTAAACTTTTTGACTGATGGATTACAAAGAGACTATCGAATACCTTTTCAATAGCGCTCCCCTGTTCCAGAACATCGGAGCAGGAGCCTACAAGGAAGGTCTCTCCAATACAAAGGTGCTGGATGAACATTTTGCTCATCCACACCTTTCTTTTAAGACTATTCATGTGGCAGGAACCAACGGAAAGGGTTCCTGTTCGCATACCATGGCATCTATACTCCAGAAGGCGGGCTACAAAGTAGGACTCTACACCTCGCCCCACCTTGTGGACTTCCGCGAGCGCATAAGGGTTAACGGAAAGCCGATAAGCGAGCAGTATGTAATTGACTTCGTAGAGCGCGAAAAAGCGTTCTTCGAGCCTCTGCATCCTTCGTTCTTCGAGCTGACAACAGCCCTCGCCTTCAAGTTCTTTGCCGACGAGAAGGTTGATGTGGCAGTCATAGAGGTCGGTCTGGGCGGCAGGCTCGACTGCACCAACATCATCACGCCCGACGTGAGCATAATAACCAACATCAGCTTCGACCACGTTCAGTTCCTTGGCGACACGCTTGCCAAGATTGCAGGCGAGAAGGCCGGAATAATAAAGCAAGGCGTTCCGGTAGTCATCGGCGAGACAACTCCCGAGACAAAGCCGGTATTCATGTCGAAGGCCGAGGAGATGAACGCACCTATCGTCTTTGCCGAAGAGCAGGACGAGGTAACGGGCGAATGTATTCTTGCAAAAGGCGGATTCGACTATCAGACAAAGTCTTTCGGACTGATAACGGGCGAGCTCGGCGGATTGTGCCAGACTAAGAACACGCGCACGATTCTCGAGGCAATAAAGCAGCTCATAGGCAAAGGCTACCGCATCACTACTCAAAATGTAAAAGACGGCTTCGCAACCGTATGCGAGACGACAGGCCTGATGGGCAGATGGCAGAAACTTAGCGACAAGCCAAGAGTCATCTGCGACACAGGGCACAACGTAGGCGGAATACAATACATCGTAAAGCAGCTCGAGCTTCAGGAATACAACAACCTGCGCATCGTCATGGGAATGGTAAACGACAAGGACATAAGTACCGTACTCGGCATGATGCCCCAGGATGCCACTTATTACTTTACTCAGGCAAGCGTAAAGCGCGCCATGCCATGCCACGAGTTCAAGGATAAGGCCGGAGAGTACGGACTGAAGGGCGAAGCGTTCGCCACCGTTCGAGATGCCTTCGGGAAGGCTCTTGGCGATGCCCAAGACGACGACCTGATATTCGTAGGCGGAAGCAGCTTTATTGTTGCCGATTTGCTGTCGTTCGTCAAATAATCATCCGCAGTTAACCTGCACAAAATGGGATTTATGCCAAAAACGCAATACTTTTATCAAAGAAAGTGTTGCGTTTTTAATATTTTTTACTTTACTTTGCATTAAACAAATATTATAAACTTATTTAAATATAATTGCCATGTCAAATACATTTGAGGGAAATGTCTCTGGCCTAAAGAGGGAGAATTTCCAGAAGGAAATCAATGGTAAGAAAACAGACTTGTTCATTTTGAGAAATGCATACAAGAATGAAGTGGCCATAACAAACTATGGTGGTGCTATCGTATCTATAATGGTTCCAGACAAAAACGGTAAACTTGCAAACGTTATTCAGGGACACGATAACATCGACGACGTAATCAACTCGCCAGAGCCATACTTGTCTACACTCATCGGCCGATTCGGCAACCGTATCTGCAAGGGCAGATTCACCATCGGCGGCAAGGAGTATCAGCTGGCCATCAACAACGGCCCTAACGCACTTCATGGCGGACCAACAGGACTGCACGCTCAGGTTTGGGACGCATATATGGTTGGCGACCAGACTCTTGTACTCAACATCAAGTTGCCATACGGCCACGAGGGATTCACAGGAGAGGTTAAAATCTCGGTTGAATTCAACTGGACAGATGATAATGAACTTGTTATCGAATATCTTGCTACGACAAACAAAAAGACTATCATAAACCTGACCCATCACGCATTCTTCTCTCTTCAGGGAATTGCGAACCCAACCCCTACTATCAACGACCAGATTCTTGAAATGAATGCAGACTTCTTCATTCCTATTGATGACACCTGCATTCCTACAGGCGAGATTCTGAAGGTAGACGATACTCCGTTCGACTTCCGCATGCCAAAGCCAATCGGCAAGGACATCGATGCCGAGGACGAGCAGATTAAGAACGGCGCAGGCTACGACCATTGCTTCGTGCTTAACAAGAGAGAGGTTGGCGAGCTTTCGCTTGCTGCACGCCTGTACGAGCCAACATCAGGACGTATTCTCGAGACATACACAACCGAGCCGGGTGTTCAGGTTTATTCAGACAACTGGGCAACAGGATATGCAGGCCAGCATGGCGCAACATTCCCACGCCGCAGCGGTATCTGCTTCGAGTGCCAGCACTTCCCTGACTCTCCAAACCGCCCATACTTCCCTTCAACCGTATTGAAGCCGGGCGAGAAGTACACTCAGAAGACTGTCTATAAGTTTAGTGTAAAGTAAAAGTCTAATTATCAATAATTCATAAATTTTATTCAGTAACTATTTACAAAAATGAGCCAGAATAAAAACGGCAACATGATTGCCATCATTACAATGTGCTTCATCTTTGCGATGATTTCGTTCGTCACTAATATGGCAGCCCCATTCGGTAACCTTTGGAGTTACACATACAACTGGGCTGGCATGATGGGTAACATGATGAATTTTGCGGCATACTTGTTCATGGGTATTCCTGCAGGTAAGATGCTTGTAAAGTTTGGCTACAAGAAAACAGCCCTGATAGCACTTGCTGTCGGCGTTATCGGTCTTTTTGTACAGTATCTTTCAAGTACGATGGGAGCAGAGACTGTCGTTGCAACAATCAACGATCAGCCAGTTATGCTAAACCTGTTCATCTACCTTCTGGGAGCATTCATCTGCGGTTTCTGCGTTTGTATGCTTAATACTGTTGTAAACCCTATGCTTAACCTTCTTGGTGGCGGTGGCAATAGAGGCAATCAGTTGCTGCAGATTGGCGGTACGCTAAACTCTCTTACCGGTACGCTTACTCCACTCCTTACAGGTCTGCTTGTAGGCGAGTTGAGCAAAAACACCAGCATGACAGACGTATGTCCTCTGATTTTCATCGGTATGGGTGTATTCGCAACATCATTCGTCATCATTTCGTTCGTTAGCATTCCTGAACCACAGAACACTACAAGCGAGCAGAAGTTCGAGCACAGCCCATGGAGTTTCCGCCATTGTGTTCTTGGCGTTATTGCCATCTTCTTCTACGTTGGTGTGGAAATCGGAATCCCAGGTCAGCTAAACGCCTACCTTTCAAAGTTCGAGGGCGAAGGCTGGGCTGCCGTAGCAGGTTCGTTTGCATCGGCTTACTGGTTCCTTATGATGTGCGGAAGATTCCTGAGCAGCTTCCTTAGCGGAAAGATTTCAACAAAGGTACAGATGGTATCTGTTTCTACACTTGCCATCGTTCTCTTGCTTATTGCAATCTTCCTTCCAACATCAATAACAACAAACATCATGGCTCACGACGTTCCTGTCAAGTGCTTCTTTATTGCAGCCTGCGGTATCTGCACATCTATCATGTGGGGCGGTATCTTCAACCTTGCAACCGAGGGACTTGGCAAATACACAGCCGCAGCATCAGGTATCTTCATGATGATGGTTGTCGGTGGTGGCGTGATGCCTCTGATTCAGGATTTCATAGCCCAGAGCGTAAACCCAATCTTCAGCTATTGGCTCGTAATTGCGATGCTTGCATACATCTTGTATTATGCCCTCATCGGCTGCAAGAATGTAAACAAGGATATTCCTGTAGAATAAAGGAAAACTAATTATAAACATTTAATACAGCAAAATTATGGAAATAGATTTCGTAAGAAGCCGATTCATCAAGCACTTTGACGGCACAACCGGTTCAATATATGCCTCACCGGGTAGAATAAACCTTATTGGTGAGCACACCGACTACAACGGAGGTTTCGTATTCCCAGGCGCAGTAGACTGCGGAATGATGGCAGAGCTGAAGCCTAACGGTACTAACAAGGTACGCGCCTACTCTATCGACCTTAAAGATCTTGTTGAGTTCGACCTCAACGACGAGAAAGGCCCTAACGCAAGCTGGGCACGCTACATCTTCGGCGTATGCAAGGAGATGCAGGCTCGCGGCGTTGACGTGAAGGGATTCAATACAGCATTTGCAGGCGATGTGCCACTTGGCGCAGGTATGTCATCATCTGCTGCACTCGAGAGCTGCTTCGCCTTTGCCATCAACGATATGTTCGGCGACAACAAGGTTGACAAGTTCGAGCTTGCAAAGGCTGGTCAGGCTACCGAGCACAAGTATGTAGGCGTAAACTGCGGCATCATGGACCAGTTTGCTTCTGTATTCGGCAAGAAGGGAAGCCTTATCCGCCTCGACTGCCGTTCGCTCGAGTATGAGTACTTCCCATTCAACCCAGTAGGCTACAAGCTGGTTCTTCTTAACAGCTGCGTAAAGCACGAGCTTGCTTCATCTGCCTACAACGACCGCCGCGCAAGCTGCGAGAACGTTGTTGCGCACATCGCAAAGAAGCACGCCGGAGTTGAGACTCTTCGCGATGCCGACTGGGCTATGCTCGAAGAGGTTAAGGGCGAGGTTTCTGAAGAGGACTACAACTGCGCCAAGTACGTAATCGGCGAGAAAGACCGCGTTCTGGCTGTCTGCGACGCGCTTCAGAAGGGCGACTACAAGACTGTTGGCGAGAAGATGTACGAGACGCACGAAGGCCTGAGCAAAGACTACAAGGTTTCTTGCGAGGAACTCGACTTCCTGAACGATATTGCCAAGGAATGTGGCGTTATCGGTTCGAGAGTGATGGGCGGCGGTTTCGGCGGCTGTACAATCAACCTCGTTGCCGAAGACAAGTACGACAATTTCATCGCAACAGCAAAACAAAAATATAACGAGAAGTACGGCAAGGAGCCTAAGGTCTATGACGTTGTCATTGGCGACGGTTCTCGAAAAATTTGTTAAGCGCACTTTACAAAAAGCACGGGTGGACACGAAATGTCCACCCTTTTTGTTAAATAAACATTATTTTTTTTTGTCGTAATTTCAATATTTCTTATATTTGTTGCAATTGTTTACAAAATGAAATACAACTATTAAAGAAAAAATACAAAAAGATGAATGATTCAAAACTTATGAACCTGGCAGCAAACAATATCCGTATTTTGGCTGCTTCAATGGTTGAAAAGGCAAAGTCTGGTCACCCTGGTGGTGCTATGGGTGGTGCAGACTTTATCAATGTGCTTTACTCTGAGTTCCTTCAGTACGATCCAGCAAACCCAACATGGGTAGGTCGCGACCGTTTCTTCCTCGACCCAGGTCACATGGCTCCAATGCTTTACTCACAGCTTGCACTCATCGGCAAGTTCACTCTCGATGAGTTGGCACAGTTGCGCCAGTGGGGCTCTCCAACAACTGGTCACCCTGAGTTCGAAATCGCTCGCGGTATCGAGAACACATCAGGTCCTCTTGGTCAGGGTCACTCTTATGCAGTAGGTGCAGCCATCGCTGCCAAGTTCCTTGCAGCACACACAGGCAACCCTACATTCGAGAAGGAGACAATCTACGCTTACATCTCTGATGGTGGCGTTCAGGAAGAGATTTCACAGGGTTCTGCACGTATTGCCGGCGTTTTGGGTCTTGACAACCTCATCATGTTCTACGACTCTAACGACATTCAGTTGTCTACAGAGACTAAGGAGGTTATGAACGAGGATACAGCTGCAAAGTACAAGGCTTTGGGCTGGGAAGTTTTCGAAATTAACGGTAACGACGCTGAGCAGATTCGCGAGGCTATCAAGAAGGCACAGGCTGTTAAGGGCAAGCCAGCACTCATCATCGGTAAGTGTATCATGGGTAAGGGCGCTATCAAGGCCGACGGTACTTCATACGAGGCTAACTGCAAGACTCACGGTGCTCCTCTTGGCGGCGACGCATACGTTAACACAATAAAGAACCTTGGCGGCGACCCTGAGAATCCATTCCAGATTTTCCCAGAGGTTAAGGAGCTTTACGCAAAGCGTGCCGAGGAGTTGAAGAAGATTGCAGCC
Source organism: Bacteroidaceae bacterium (assembly GCA_017617315.1). Lineage (GTDB taxonomy): Bacteria > Bacteroidota > Bacteroidia > Bacteroidales > Bacteroidaceae > Ga6A1. The sequence continues at coordinate 49,611 of JAFZWM010000029.1, read as the reverse complement.
GACCGCTATGCTGAGGAGAAGGCATGGGCTGCTGCTAATCCAGAGAAGGCTGCTGCTCAGGCTGAGTGGTTCAGCGGAAAGGCTCCAAAGATTGACTGGAGCAAGTGCGTACAGAAGGACAACGACGCTACTCGTTCAGCATCAGCTGCATGTCTTGGCGTTTTGGCAGAGCAGGTTCCTAACATGATCTGTGCTTCAGCCGACCTTTCTAACTCAGATAAGACTGATGGCTTCTTGAAGAAGACTAAGGCATTCACTAAGGGTGATTTCTCTGGCGCATTCTTCCAGGCAGGTGTTGCTGAGCTTACAATGGCTTGCTGCTGTATCGGTATGGCACTTCACGGAGGTGTTATCCCAGCATGCGGTACTTTCTTCGTATTCTCAGACTATATGAAGCCAGCAGTTCGTATGGCTGCTTTGATGGAGTTGCCAGTTAAGTTCATATGGACTCACGATGCATTCCGCGTAGGCGAGGACGGCCCTACTCACGAGCCAGTTGAGCAGGAGGCACAGATTCGTCTGATGGAGAAGCTTAAGAACCACCACGGCAAGAACTCAACTCTCGTTCTCCGTCCTGCTGATGCAAAGGAGACAACAGAGGCTTGGGCTATGGCTATGGAGAACACAGACTCTCCTACTGCGCTTATCCTTTCTCGTCAGAACATCAACAACCTTCCTGAGGGCAACGACTACTCACAGGCTAAGAAGGGTGGTTATGTTGTAGCTGGCAGCGATGCTAATCCTGATGTTATCCTCGTAGCTTCTGGTTCTGAGGTTTCAACATTGGTTGCAGGTGCTGAGCTTCTGCGCAAGGACGGCAAGAAGGTTGCAATCGTGAGCGTTCCATCAGAGGGCTTGTTCCGCAACCAGAGCAAGGAATATCAGCAGAGCGTACTTCCTGCAGGTGTAAAGAAGTTCGGTCTTACAGCTGGTCTTCCAGTAAACCTTATCGGTCTTGTTCCTGAATCTGAAGGTAAGATTTGGGGCTTGGAGAGCTTCGGTTTCTCTGCTCCTTACAAGGTGCTCGATGAGAAGCTTGGCTTCACAGCCGAGAATGTTTACAAGCAGGTAAATTCTATGTTCTAATAAAAAATACCAACGGCTATCTCGCCTTTTTCGGGCGGGGTAGCCTTTTTTTATAACCTTTAATTACCAAATAATGAATAACACCTTATTATTTTCATGTTGCTGCATGACAGCAATGGCTTTTGCCGGCTGCAAAAACGCAGGTACGGAGCAACAAAGCGAACTGATTAGGTATAATCAGATAGGCTACTACCCTTCGCAAGAGAAGGTTATCGTCGTTGAAGGAGCATCGCCCGACGACGAGTACACAATCACAGACACTCAGACAAAAGAAGAAATTTGGCGAGGAAAGGCTTCGAGAACAGCCACATCGCCATGGAGCGGCAAGGAAAGAGCCGTGGTCGATTTCACCTCGGTATCAAAGCCAGGAAAGTACACAATCTCGAGTCCGAGCGGAAAAGTAGAAATCGAGATTAAGGGCAACGCCCTGAAACAACTTGCAGATGCATCAGCCAAGGCTTACTACTATCAGCGCACAGGCGTTGAGATTGAAGAGCAGTATGCCGGAAAATGGCACAGACCTGCCGGACATCCCGACACGAAAGTCTACATTCATGAAAGCGCGGCATCCAAATCGCGTCCTGCCGGAACAGAAATTTCATCGCCTTACGGATGGTACGATGCCGGCGACTACAACAAATATATCGTAAACTCGGCATATACAGTTTCGATGATGCTGCAAGTCTACGCACAATGTCCCGAATATTTCGCAAAACAGAATCTAAATATTCCAGAAAGCAAGAATGCCACTCCCGACCTTATCGACGAGCTCTATTTCAATCTGAAATGGATGATGACCATGCAAGACCCGGCTGACGGAGGCGTGTACCACAAACTGACGACGCCAAACTTCGAAGGCTTCGTGATGCCTTCGGAATGTAAGCAGAAGAGATATGTCGTGGCAAAGTCTGTTACAGCCACGCTCGACTTTGCAGCCCTGATGGCTCAGGTGGCACGCAACAGCGACATCTGGGAGAAGGACTACAAGGGATTTGCAGATCAGGCTCGCAAGGCTGCCGAGAAGGCTTACAAATGGGCTCTGGCAAACCAATCGCAGACTTACAGACAAGACGAACTGAACAAAAAGTTCAAGCCCGAAGTTAATACCGGAACATACGGCGACGAGCACATCGACGACGAAAGATTCTGGGCTGCCACCGAGATGTTCCTGCTTACTTGCAAGGACGAATACAAGCAAGACATGATTAAGTTTGCGCCAAAGCGGTTCACTCTGCCAACATGGGGCAACGTGGCATCGCTCGGCGTTTACGAACTGCTCACCCACACGCCAAACGAAGGCTGCAAGGACGAGGTTCAACTGTTTGAAAATCAGAAGGAGCAGTTCATCAAATACCTCGATTCGCAACTCGAGAAAGTTCCGACATCATGCTTCAACACCTCATTCGGAAACAGCGACAAGGATTTCTTCTGGGGCTGTCTTTCCGAAGGCTTTGCCAACGAAGGTATTGCGATGATGTTCGGCTACAAGTGTACGGGCAACGAGAAATACATCGTCAACGCCACCCGTAATGCCGGCTACATCCTCGGCATCAACCCTCTGTCATACTGCTATGTTACGGGCTTCGGAACAAAGAGCCCTATGCATCCGCACATGCGCCTGAGCGCAGCCGACGGCATCGAAGCCCCTATCCCGGGATTCCTTGTAGGCGGTCCAAACGCAGGCAAGAACGACAAGGAGTTCGTGAAGTACGATACGGATACAGCCGACGAATGTTATCAGGATGTCGAGGGCTCGTATGCGCAGAACGAGATTGCCATCAACTGGAACTCAACCCTCGTGGCTCTCACCTCATGGATTGACGCCACTCTCGGCAAAGGCAAGTAACACATTTTAATCTATAACCCAAGGCGTGGTATGTCATAGGCTGGCATATCACGCTTTATTTTATCTATATGGAGAATTTGCAAAATCGTTCCTTTTTTATCTGACAAAGCAACTCCTCGCCTTGCCCTTCAATTCAGATTTTACCCTCCTTCCAAATGCCGACGCCCCTCCGCCACGACCTCACAAAAACATTATATTTTATCAAAAAGATGTTTGTCTACATCAAATGATTATACTACTTTTGTGCAATTAATAACAACAACTAAAATAAAATGTCTAAAAAACTTGAAAATATACTATGCCACGGCTTGCCTAATCCCATTCCGCTATGATGCAGCCATGCCATCATGGAGAGGCGCACAAGCCCCCGCATACACAAACGGTAAACACCCATATCAAGCTTAACCTCATCATAAAAAACTAACAAATGTCTATATATTCCGTTTACACCTTCGAGATTCAGGAAGGCGAAAAGAGCCTTTTCTACAACAACACAAGCCTCAGGACCATCGACAAGGCTAACACCATAGTCGGAAACATCCTTCACGACGGACTTACCGTTGTGGGCAAGAAGAAACGCGAGGCCATGCCCCTGCGCAGCATCAACATGACCGAGCGCAACGACGTCTACTCGTGGACGCTCTGCAACGCCAAGGAGATAACCCAGTACGAGGGGCACGACAAGAACGTCATCGAGTCGCATCCGGGAAGCTACATCATAGTAGACAACCGCGAGGACGTATGCCAGATTCTTGTCGAGAGGAACGGAGCGTTCAACTCCGATACCGACAAGGTGATAAGGTTCTTCAAGAACTCCATCAACACAAGGCTGTCCGACTACTGTCTCAGGATTGTGGTAAAGCAGAAGTATCAGGCAGGCAAGTTCAAGGAGCTGATACGCGAGAGGATTGCCAACCACAACGACCATGTAAGAAAGATTGTCTGGGAGTTTCCGAACCCCGACAGGGTGAAAGGCGTGGACGCAAGCCGGCAGATGAAGCAGAACCTCGAGGGGCTAAGGCTCATAACGCAGGCCACCAACGCCCTCAAGGGCAAGCTCATTCTCTGCGGCTCAAAAGACGAGCCCATGTGCGTAGACGACTCCAAGATCGAGGACATGGCGCAGATTATAGCCCTTAGCGCCCAGAACAACTACAGCCTGTCATACCACTTCTACAACTCGCCTACCGTCTACATGAAAAACGTGGCAAACGCATGCTTCACCATCGACGAGAAGATTATCGACGACTTCAGCCGGGGACAGTCGTTCGTCGACAAGAACGGACAGACCACATACCAGCTCATTTCTGTCCTCGACGACATCCGAAACAAGATTAGCGACTATGACAATAAGATTATTGACGAATGACCAGAGGAAGCTGCTGCGCCAGCAGTTGCGCGACAACGCCGTCTACATAGCCGTAAAGCAGGCCTACAAGAGCCGAGAGACCGACATGGAAAGGCTGCACTTCTCGCCCGAGGAGATATTCGTAAACAGCTTCGTCTGCTTCGACCGCATGCTCCGCGAGCCCGACAGAGCCGAGGCTATAACCGACACTCTTTGGGACGATGTGTTCAACGACCTTCGCAACGATGCCGATGACTGCGGACGCAGCTACGACCGGCAGGAGATGGAGACGGCAGCCTCGCTCGTGCTCTACACGCTCATGGTGCTTACCGAGGCGAGCCACCGATGGGAGCTGGCACGATACAACGGCTATCTCATGCAGATGCTGGCATGCCACTCCAACCCCGACGACATCTGTCTGCCCATGCAGGCATGCATATCGGGCAAGCTGGCCGAATATGTCGGGGCATACATCGAGGCCGACGAATATATTAGCGACCGCATAGACAACCAGTCGCCCACCCCCGACCCGGTAAGAAGGATAAGACGAGCCGACCGCAGCAGGATAAAGGAGGGCATACGCAGGCGGCTCGCCTTCATGAAGGGCGTACTGCCTTGCAGCAGCCAGAGCATCATGCGCCCGGCCGACTACGACTCCATGACCGAATGTGTAGACTATCTCATCGAGAACGGCGTGGTAAGGCGCATGAGGCAGAAGATAAAGACCAGCCTAAGCAACGCCCACCTGCGCTACACGTTCTATCTCATCTACCGCAACGAGGGCAGAGACATAGGCCGAAGCCTCTGGCTCGAGTTCCTTGCCGAGACCTTCGCCCAGTTTGGCGACAGCACCTCGTCGCTCGCCAACCACTTCTCCGACAAGCCGCACAACTACGACATGTGTACCGGCACCCCCTCGCCCGAAGCAGAATGACCACAAAGCAACAAAAGCGTCCGCATCACAAAGAATTTGATACGGACGCTTTTCCCTTTCTCGCTTGTTGTGGGCGATGACAAGAAAACGAATCCCACACTTCCCCATTCCCCCCGAAAGCATTTGTAATGCCACATTTGCAGAAATAGAAAAAAGTTCGCATTACTATTCCAACCTGCCGTTTTTCTCCAAAAATCAGCCACAAAGCATAAAAAAAGGCTATTTCCGACAAGTTTTATATAAAAAAATGACACGATAATAACGTTTTTTCATTATGTTTGCACTAAATATAAATTTTGCAAAACTGAATTTTTCTATGATACGTTCATTTACTAAATACATAACCCTTTCTCTCTTTATCGCATATATCTTTGTTGCTTACATAGATTGGTATAATGAAAATGTTGTATCAATTCTTAGCCAATTTAAATCAAATATCTGGATGCAACTACTTACTGGAGTCTTGATTGTTATAGCTGGATATGATCTAAAATCGAAATATCAATTGCGTTATCATTATGACTGGAAAGTAATTCTGCCTTTATTTCTTGTATCTATATTATTAGCATATTACCGATTTTTTACTGAAAGATACAACTATATTTATTGGATATGTCCCGTATCCTATGTTGATGTCATATGCATTTTCGGTTTCTTATACTCTATAGTTGCATCCGTAAATTATTACAGAACGTATCGTATCAAATGTATAAGAAATAAGGAAAAAAGTCCCAAAGATGTTATATTCTTGGACTTTTTATGCCCCAACCAAAATTATATAATAACACCTCTCAAATTGTGTTACAAATTGTTAGATAGGATTTTTACAATACTCCGACATGCTATATTGAAGTATTACAGACTACGCCGTATAAAGTTATATAAAAAATACAAAGGAAAGGATTCAACTTGTGAAATATTAGACGATTACCCTATAGAAACTAAAGAAGAAGATATATTTGAGTTTAAAGATGAAGTAACAAAAATTTTAGAGGAAATAAAAAAACATGATAGAGAGAAATCTTTTAGTATTTCTATTACAGCCCCATGGGGAACAGGTAAAACCTCTTTTATGAATCTCGTAATAGAGAATATAAATAAAAAGGATTTTGAAATTGTGTGTTTTAATCCTCGCGATTGTAAATCATTCCAAACAATCCAAGAGGAATTTTTTACAACTATTGCGTGTGTATTGTCTAAATACGATTCAAGATGCAGCAATACGATAAAAGATTATATGGCATCTTTGCAGCTAATTGACAATCGTGGCATTATAGAAAAACTCACAAGCTTTTACCAAATATGGAATAAAGTAGAACTTAAAGAATCAATCGAAAAATCCTTTGCTTCTCTCAACAAAAGAGTTCTCGTTATGATAGACGACTTTGACAGACTGTCAAAAGCCGAAATTTTTGAAGTATTGAAACTAATAGACAGTAATGCTGCATTTACAAACCTCATATTTCTTACTGCATACGACAAAGAGCAGGTTAACGGAATGTTAGGCGATGATTACAAAACTAAAGATGCTTGCTTTGTCGACAAATTCTTTAACTGGGAATTTGCCATACCATCACGTCCATATTCTTACATTTCAAGCTATATTGAAGAGTATTTGTTGCCAGATGCAACTGATGATGAAAAAGCGGATTTTCACAAAACGATAACAAAGCAAGAATCTATATTCAAGGACTATATTCCAACCCTAAGAGATGCAAAACGCTACATAAATCAGTTTAGGCACGATTACAAAGGTGTCAGAGGAGATGTTGTGGTTAAAGAATTTTTGTTAGTACAGCTAATAAAATATCGTTATCCAGACCAATATAAATCTTTATTTAAAAAAGAATATGTTGAAGAAGGAGGTATTATCTATGGCAATATGAATATTTTATACTTAAAGAAAGATATAGACAAAAACCTCAATATATATACAATCTTAAATACTTTATTTTCTACAGACAACGATAATAATTCATACAAGCATGTTTATGACATACATAGCTTTGATAATTATTTCGTAAATCGAATATATAGCTCATTAAGGATTAAAGACATGAAAAACCTCTTCTCATTACAATGGGACAAGGTAAAAAATACGATAGACGAATGGAATACTAATAAGGATAAATCAAAGGACTTCATTGATTATCTTGATAGTTATTACATAGACAATTTAGAAAATGGCTCTTTATATTTCAGATATATGGAAATGCTTGCATATTTGGCATATAAAAAGCCTATTTCACGAGCATACGAGTTGTTCATGAAAGTTATTCAGACTCCATTATGGAGGAAACAACAAGAAAGATATTTTTGGATAAAGAATGTCTTAAAGCGTATCGCCAAAGAGTTGAGAAGAATCCAGATTACTATATTAAAACGTTTGTACGTCTTGGCATGATAACATCAAGCCCCGATTGGAATACCATAGCTTGCGAGCCTTTCTGGGAGCAGATATTTGAAGATGCAAATCATTTTGAAAGTTTCTTATTCATATGTAATTTTAAAGTTATTGAAAATTCAGATTTGGTACAGAATTTCTGGGAATTATACAAAGCAAATAATTATAAACCTATTAAGTTCGAGAATCAAGGAAATGTTCAAGAAAAAATCGACAACAAGCTTGCAAGAGAAGTCCAAGAACTTAAAAAAATGCAAAATATAGAGACAAACGTTTCTCTAATACCCGACTCTATTTCAGACGAGGGGGAAAGAATAACAAATAAAGAATTATTATCGCAATATAAAAAAGAATTGAACGATATTAAACTCAATATTTCATTAAATGGCAAAATAAGAAAAGCCATTGATGAAAAACTAAAAAATTTGAGTACTTTTGAGTAATTAAGAATTTACTCCCCTCACAAGTGAGTCATTCTCGCTTGTGGGGCTATTTGCATTTCGCTTGTGCGGCGGCTACGAGCGCAATATCGTGAAGAATAAATATAGAGGGTGTGCATACCTAAATATGCACACCCCCTTGTGGGACGGGCAGATGTCGATGATTAGCACCCCCCTTTCCTGATGTTGCAAATATAGCCACAAAATGCACAAAAGCCAAATTTATTTGCAGAAAAAAATTGAACAATCCAACAAAACAGATTCATTTCCTATCACTTGCCGCCCAATTATTCGCCTATAATGCCTATAAATTTGCATCCTTCGCTTGTGTAAAATTTGCAATCCCCCACCATCTCCCAACCAAAACTCCAAGACATTTGCAAATGCCAATTTACTGAAAACTGAAAAAGACGAAGGAAGGCATTTGTTTTACTATTAAAGACGTCTTTATTGTCTTTCTATATCATATATCCACCCTTCATTCTTTGCAATCTGTAACAGATTCAGCACATTAGCTTTCTCCCATTGGTTAGAGACTACAAATTTCACGCCATCGCCGCTGGTCAGGACATACTCATCCTTCAGCAGATGCCTGAACTGCATAGTTTCCTCCTTCAGACTACGGGCTGCCTCAATATTATCCTCAATGAAGTTCCATGCGCCCCATCTTCCAAGCAAGCCATTGTGAAAAACATCCTTCAGTTCCCCGATGGTGGTATTGGGATGGGCTTTTAGGTACTCCTTTACAATGGCATAGCCCATCACGCCTTTGGTCTTATACTCTATACCATTCAGTCTGATGGCAACCCGTCCTTTCAAGTCCTCTGCCTTAACATCCAAATTTAACACAACAGGCTTGGGAATGGACTGTTTGTCCTGACGTGCATTTCGGTTCTTCTCAAACAAATCACATCCAACAAACTTTGTCAGCAGAATAACATACTTGAAGAACTCCTTTATTTTTATTTCCTGCGACTTCGTGGCATGAGGACGTGTCGGCGCTTGGGAATTCTCCGACAAATCATACGATTGCGCAAGTTTAGCTGTCTCATACGAAAGCGACTCCAAATATTTAACTTCGGTAGTTGTAAGCGAATTGTCGTTAGCCGTAAAAGCCAATGCTTCATCCCAAAATTCCTTATTTGCGGTATGGTTGGCAATTCGTTTAAAAAACACATCCGTTTCGCCAACATACGCTTTTCGGTCTTCACGGTTTAGAAGGATATACAATGCCGGCTTTGACAACTCCTCCTTCATTTCCTTAACAAATTCCGTATAGCCGCGCCTAATTACGCTCAACTGGCATACACAATTATCCATCTCGATAATTTTAGAGCCATCGAGCACATCATCATATAGTATTGTATGTATCGTTTTTGCCATATTTTTTCAGTCTTAACTTTACCACAACCAACATTGTTGTGTTAAATTCTGCCGCATTTCTAACAGTATACAATTCTGTACAATAAAAATTAGGGGCATGCAACTATCCAATATTCTATTACACTTGGGAAACCGCAATCTTTTAAACAATCTGAAATATCATGTGGGGGTATCTTACCTTTTTTGCAATCTTCAACCATTTGCATTATTGTCATCCTCAAATATACTAAACTCTCGTGGTTTAAATTGAAAATATCAATTGTAAATTTTGCCTTTTCCTCGTCAGCTGTCGACAAACCTTTTTTCGGTATTATTTTTCCATTAGCCATATAATCAAAAAAGTTATGCGGATCCTCTTGAATCGGATCGATTATTTTAGCATAATCACCCATTTTTACATTTTTATCCTTATGATCCGCGCCATAATCTTTACCATGTTCATCAACTACAAAATTGTACCAGTCTAATATATTCTTAGGAAACAGATCCTGTTTACGGAAATGGTCTATATGTTCATTCTCTTGTATAGGTTTTTCCGTATAACCGCTTAATCCGTCTTGTTCGCTAAGAAGTTGTGAAGTTATATTTTGCCTTAAAAGGGGAGGCAAATTTTTCCAACTCGGAACAGGTTTCTGACTCGCAAACTTCAAGAAAGCCGGATCTGGGTTTCCTCTATTTATTTTTCTCATTTTCTCGTTTTTTTAATTCCAATTTAATACGTGCAAATTCAATATCAGAAACCGGCAATTTGTCCTTCAGCCAATTAAACGATTTCCGGTATTGTTCTGTATCATATTCATTATTTCGAATTAAACCCCACACTTCGTCTATATAGCTCTGAACCAAAGGATTCCGCAATCCTTTCATTGAAAAATACTCCAACAACAGCTCGTCAATTTTCTTTCCGTATACCCAATCGTCCACTTTTACAACATTTCCTTCCGAAAAAACAAACAAATAATCTTCTCGCGTGATATTCGAAACCACAAAAGGGGAATGAGTTGTAATAAAAAATTGACAATTAGGAAATATTTCGGTTAGCTTTGTCAAAACCTCAACCTGCCATTTTGGATGTAAGTGCAAATCTATTTCATCAATCAAAACAACACCTTCACCATTCAATGGCTCATCAATATCAGGATTAGCAATTGCAAGACGGCGAGCAATATCTGCTATAAGAGAAAAATAACACTTTTCTCCGTCAGACAATTCTTGGAAATAAAATTCATTCCCGTTTTTCTCCAATACAAGTGCCGTAGGACGACGGCGGATATGAAGATTCCTATAACCGGGCATCGCTCTTTCAAATGCATTACGAACAGCCTGTAATTGTCTGTTGGCATTATACATTTCACCGTCATGACGATAAAAATAATCGTCATCACTTTCCATTGCACGATACCATTCAAAAAAGGTCCTGAAATTTACAGTTACCTGAAAAGCATCCTTGTAAATATCTTCAAGTTGAATTTCCGTTTGTTTATGCAAATGTTTTGGAATATCAGCAGAATTAATAGCCCTATCAACTCCATATCCCACAACTATTGGTATTGAGCACTTATTCTTGTATCTTTCTACAATTTCATTGGCATAAACCAACGAACCTTGCATATCAGACTCTTCCTTGCCTGTTTTTCTATATGTTTGAGCATATTTTAAAAGCGACCATTCATTAGTCTTATTGTCTAAGTTTAAAGACAACTTGCACCTTTCTTGGCCCACTGTTATATCCCTGTCCGACAACGACTTTCCACGTCCTTTTTCATTTTTAAACCTTGCCGTAAACCACGACAATAAATATTGCACAGCAGTCAATGTTGTTGTTTTTCCAACACCATTTTCTCCAATAAACACATTAATACGATTGCTGCAATCAATATCTAATGAATGTATGCCACGAAAATTTTCTATTGTAATATGACTAATTTTCATATATTTTTTCCAAAATTACATTATGCAAATGTAGCGTTTTTCTAATAACAAACCAAATTTAGCATCTACATTTCTCACATTTATCATCCAAAAAATCCACACCTTTGCAAGCCCCCCATACAATCCCCTCAAAAAACCATTGTGATTCCGGGATTTTCAAAATCCCATCAAAAAAAATTACAAAAACTTACATCGCCCAGCACGCAACCTTACCACCTCACAGCCAGACACTTGACCGCCACAGCCGCGCACCTTCAGCCACCCTCTCGCCAATGGGATTTCGGGCATTAAAAATCCCATATTGCTCCCCATTCAATCCCCCCGTTCCTTTGCCGTCGAGAGTTCCTCACATGGGGCTTTCAACAGAAAACATGAAGAGATACAATACTCTCGCGCAAGGGGTCGAAGCACAGTACACCCCTCGCCCTGTCGGAGCTGTCGTCAGACTTATGCTCCACGGTAACTCACCCCTCGCCACAGGCTTCCGCAGGCACATGGCACAAAAGAGAAGCGCGGAGAAAGGAGGAACAACACATGAAAAGTAACGTAAACCTGTGCGTAACGCTCAAGACACACCTGTTCAGCTCCGTACTGCTAACGCTTAACCGCCCATACACAGGCGTGCTGCGACGCAACGGACTCGACCATTTCGACTTTGTCGAAACGCTACGGATATGCAGCTGCAAGCGCAATCCGCACGTCTTCTCGGGACACTACATCACCATCACGCGCAGAGATGACGGCAGCTACCGCCCAAACCTCAGAGCCATGAAAGACTGCCACTCGCTCAATAGCGCCGAGGAGTATGCCAGCGGAGTGTACAAGGAACTCATCAAAGCCTTGTCTGGCCTTGTAGAGAAAAACGGGAATTAACACTTCGGATTGACAAAAAGCGTTTCAGCGTTTCAAGCGTTTCAAGAAACTAAGAGGGGGTGCGTTTCCTTCTTTTATACTTATAACTATTTAATAATTAATAAGTTATATAATAATAAAGAGTTTTTGAAACCCCACTACCCCCCCACTGAAACGCTGAAACGCTGAAACGCCCAACTAATTATTTTTCATCTAAAAAGCAGAATATCAATGAAGTACGATATCACAAAATCAACAGCACCTGCTATGCCAAACCTTGGCAAAGGCACAGAATGTTTAAAATTACTGCTCTCGCAGACAAGTTTTGACATGCACGCCCCTCTCTTGCCTATGCTTTTTCCTGTACTTGGCACAAAAATTTCGAATGCCGAATTTCAATATCCAAGCGGTCATTGGTTCGAAATGTGCGGTCAGCAAGCTGCCTTGGTAGCCGATAGCGCAGGAAACAAGGGGCAACTTGGACTGCTGGTTGAAGCCTGCAACCGCGACTTCCGCAAACAAGATGCCGAGCAATTGCAGAAATACCTTCAGTACCAGAAATCATACAAAAAGCGTTCGCAGTCGAAAGAGCGTCCCGAAGAGGTGTTCCCACTACTGAGATTCCTGCCTGCCGACTGCTCAAAGCCCGGCTATCTGAAGGCACAGATGGTTGCGGACTGAGTACCTACATCGACCTGAAGGAGATTGAACAGCTCGACAGCCTTTGCGGCTCTCATAAACAAGTAACCCAGATACTGCGCCTGATGTGGGACAGAGAAGTGTATAATGCACTCAGGGCTACGGTCGACGGCATCACCGGCTCGGCACTTTTAAGAACTAACCTTACCGTCAGCACCACTCCCGTGCGCATAAGGCAGTTCTTTAAGTCAAACCTCTTCGACGGAACGCTGGGACGCATGGTCTTCTCATACAAGCCACGCGCCGGACGCGACGGAAAGATTCCGCGCATCGGCAAATTCAGCGACGAGTTCTACGAGAAACTGGACAACTATCTGGCACGGCTCGACAACTGCAAGGGACGCTATGTCATCAGGCCTCTGAACAAACTAACCGAACGGCTGGCCAACGACATAGCAGAGCTGGGCGACCTCACCGATAACGATTGTCTGTGGGATATGGGCAAGAGAAGCCTGATTGCCGCGTGGAAAGCCGGCTGTATCATGTGGACACTTAACAATATGACTTGGCATCGCTCAATGGCCGACGTAGTTGAATGGCTGATGTTTCACGACCTGTGGAGCAAGTACCAAGTGTTGGGAGATATGCTTAAAGAAGGCGACACAAGCACGGCTGATGCCTCACAGTCAACACCTGCCAACATGTTAGACAACATCAAGGGTGAGTCTTTTTCCGAACAGCAGCTGGATGCGCTTCGCCTGAGCCTTGGCAAGCCAATAGGCAGCGCAACAAAGCGCCAGCTGCGTGTGTGGGTGCATCGCCAACTTATAACCTTCAACGAGGCAACCGGCCTCTACACCAAAACCAAAGAATATCTGAAAGGCAATGGATAAGAACCAGCTCCAACAGCTCCGCGAACTCCCCATCGAGGGAGTCGCCGGGCGGCTCGGACTGCACGTTGAGCGGCACAAGAGCCTATGCCCCTTCCACGACGACCGCCACCCCAGCCTCTCGTTCAACGTGGCGCGCAACACCTTCAGGTGCTTCGTCTGCGGAGCGTCGGGCGGAACTATCGACTTGGTTATGCGGCATCTCGGCAAAGACTTCAGGGAGGCATGCCGATGGCTGGCCGACGAGCACAACATCATCCACCACGAATACAGGCCGCCAGCCGCCACGCAGCCCCCGCCGTTCGATGCAGCCCGATACAGCAGCCTCTTCAACAGCCCCAGCCTTAGCAAGGCGGCACGGCAATTCCTCTTCGAGCGGCGTATGCTCGACCCTCGGGTGGTGCGTTGGTGCAGACTCAACTCGTGGCGCGACAGGCAGGGCATAAACTGGCTACAGATACCCTACTTCAACGCCGACGGAACGCTCACAGGCATACAGAACCGCAACCTCGACTACGGCAGCACCCCCGAGGGCATACCGCGCTTCATGTTTCCACGAGGCTCGCGTTGCGGCATCTACAACCTGCCCGTGCTGCGGCTGCTGCGCCCCGGCGACGAGCTCTTCATTACCGAAGGCTGCTCCGACTGCTGGGCTATGCTCTCGGCAGGACACAAGGCAATAGCCATACCAAGCGCCACCCTGCTCAGCCACGGCGACGCCGGCATACTGTCCCAGCTGCACGAGCGGCACTCCGTAAGCCTGCACATGTACCCCGACTGCGATGTCCCGGGCGAGAGGCTCTTCTTGCAGCTGCGCGGCATACTGCCCCGTCTGGAGCGCCACCAGCTCCCACCCGGCTGCAAGGACTTCAGCGACTATTATGTCTCATCAAAAAAGCAAAACAACGTATGAACCAATTCAGAATCAAGACCTACGGCAAGTCCGAGCTTGCCATGCTCTACTTTCCCGACAGTTGCTCCGTACATACCGCCACCACCCACCTGATGAACTGGATAAAGCGTAACACAAAGCTCGTCAAGGCTCTGGAAAGACGCGGCTACCACCCATCGGCAAAAGTGTTCACCCCAAGTCAGGTGGCACTCATCATCAGCCACCTCGGCGAACCGTAAGCCCCCAAGCGAGCTGCGTTCCTGCCTCCGCCAACATGCGCCACGGCTTGGAACGCAGCTTCTTTTATTTACCCGGTTAGATCTCAACTCCTGGTGTTACATCGTGTCTGTAAACAAAGAGAGCCTATCCAGACAATTCTGGATAGGCTCTCTATTGGTATGCTAATAACTTACTACATCATGGCTATCTCCTTAATCGTAGTATCAGTAAACGTATGCCATATCTTTAGCTCCACAAGCTTATAGTCGTCAAATAGCTGCTTTACAAATTCTATTTCGAACACCAGACGGAAATCTGTCTTGTCCTCACTTTCCTGCCCCTCATTGCGAGTTCCAACACGAGCTATCTTTATGAGATACAGGTCACGAATACCTTTGCCTTTCAAGTATGGCATAAAATAGTATAACTTATTGAGTGCAACCGTTGCAGGAAATTTCTTGCCTGTATAGTAGATTTTTGCAGACTTGTCGATATACTGTTCCATGTTATCCTTCTTCACAAGGCCAACAAAGCAGTTCTTTGTATGGTCGATGTAAACGTGACCGCCATTTCCATATTCCACCATATCCTCCTGAACCATTGTATTCTCTACGATAGGTGCATCAGCATACTGGTCAAATATATCGAGGAAGTTGAGCTGCTTGTATGTTTGTAAAATCGTTGATGTCTGAGTCGCTTTATCCTTTACAACCACAAGTTTTGACTGCTCACGTATTATTTCCTGCACGGCATCTCGGCAATCTTCCGTTTCTGAAGGGAAGGTAGTCTGAATGTCATTGAAAAGGCGGATTAGGGAACGACCTACAGCCCATGCAAGGTTTACAGGTACGGCATTTCCTATCTGCTTATATTTCTCTGTCATTGTGCCTTGAAATTGCCAATAGTCAGGGAATGTCTGAATACGGGCATATTCACGAACTGTCAGAGGTCGTGTTTCAAGAGGATGACAGCGTTCCGTCTGCTTCTGACAAGGCGAACAGGTCAGGGTCAATGAAGGTTCATCAAGCGAGAGCCTACGAGCCATACCCGTTTTTCCACCACCTAACAGCCAGCTACCGCCCATATATTCTTTGGCAATATCTTCTGGAAGGTTGCGCCAGTCTCCGCCTTGCGGAACAAGCTCAAGAACACGCTTCTTCTTTTCTGGATATTTTACTCCTTCTGATTCTGGTACATCACGATCAAATATCACGCCCTTATATAGCGCATCTCTCAACGTGAGAACCCTTTCGTAAGGTGCAGGCCAATGGAATTCCACATGCTTGGCAATATCATTTCTTATTGCAATGAGTATCAATCTTTCACGTTTCTGAGGCACCTGATACATTATTGCTTTCAGAACACGAGGTTCTACAAGGGTATATCCCAACTCAGCAATAGCATTGCGTATAGTGTCAAGCGTCCTGCCGTTCTCGTGTGATGTAAGTCCCTTTACATTCTCGCCCATGAATACCTTAGGCTGAATTTCCTGAACTGCTCGTGCAAGTTCAAAGAATAACGTACCGCGAGTATCGTTGAATCCCGCACCCTTCCCGGCATAGGAGAAAGCCTGACATGGGAATCCGCCAGACAGAAAATCAACCTTACCCCTCAATGGAGTAAAGTCTATGTGGCGCACATCTCCTTCTATTACATTCCAATCAGGCTTGTTGGTCTTTAGGGTCTTACATGCCGAAGTGTCAAATTCATTGAGAAGGACATGATGGAATCCTGCAAGCGACATACCAAGAGCCAAGCCACCACCTCCAGCAAACAACTCGATTGAGTTATATTGCCTTAATGGTGTGACCTCACGCTCTTCTTCCCATTTGCTTTCCAACATAGATTGAACCTCTGGCAAATCCCTTAGTTCTTCCATGTCAAAGCCACGCACACCATTTAGTGTGCGCGAAGGGTACACGCCATTTGCAGCCCATCGCTGAGCTGTATAATTCGATATTCCTGCAAGAGCAGCCAGATTATTCTCTGAAATAAACATGATAATTACAAACCGCCCTTTAATCTAATTTCATTAGCAATTTCGTTCACTTTTTCCAGAATGAGCGCACTTCCGTCTATACCATCTTCCTCAACAACCTCGCCAAATGCCTTCGCGAGTCGGTTGTAGAAATTCCTGTCGCCAGTCAAACGTTCCCAAAATACAGCACCACACATTACAGGATAATGCGAATCTATAGCTTTGTAGAAAGCAGAAAGATTCTCGGTTTCTCCATATAGAACTCCCACAATCAAATCGTCAAATTGCAGTCCCATCCTATCAAGTCGAGACTTATTCATAAGATATTTGAAATGTCCGAGAATTGTTGCAATGTCATCTTTGTTGATAGTCTGCGGACCAGCCTTGCATTGGCAATATTTGCGTCTGCCATCAAGCGCATCAACAAATTCAATATCAATACCGTCAATTCCAGATGCACCTCCAACAACTTCCTGCAGCTGTGAAATAAAAACCTGAATATTCTGTCCGAAACTCGTATTCAGACTTGTGCCAAGAATGCGTGGATATACAAGAGCCTTTGCTAGACTTTCAGGGTCGGTATTGCCACAAAGGAATGCAGCAAGGTAATTTATCAAAAACGGATTTATGTTAAAACTGCTCAGTTGCAGTTTTTTCAGATTCTTCAAATGATTCGGGATAATAGTAGATCGAAAATATTCCTTTCCACTATTTATTATAGCCACTTTCTGTTGCTCTTTTATCATCTGCATATCAATTTTTATTGTTTTGACCAACTTTTTCTTCCAACATAGATGATGACCCTCATTATGTTCAAGTGCAAACAATAATGATCACTATCATTCTTGGTTTTCGCGCAAAAGTAACATTTATTTTTCATAGCTCCAAATTATCAAAGCCTTTATTCCTCCTTTCCTTTTCACTTCACATAGTTCGACAAGCTATGTAATGAGTTTTATAGAATAGCCTTAACCTATGAAGAACAGCAAATATCTCCTAAGCCTCCCAACCACGCAAACACATTTAAGCACATTTAAGCACATATAAAGCCAGCCAAGCCCACACAAAGTCAGACTGCCAAAAAACAACCCCATATCTTTGCATCGTGAACCAAGAGAAAGGCGCGCATCTCGAACGAATCCCGAAGGCATAAGGAAGAACAACAAGACAAAACAAGACAAAACAAACCAACAAGCCCAGCCAAGGCAGAGACAAGCCCAAGCAACCCAAAGCCAAAACGGATTCAGGAACACAAACAAACCGAATTATTAACCATCCATCCCCGCTACCCCCTCCGCGGAATACAAAACATCTGCCACGGCAGATGGGGAGAGGAAAACACTATGGCAAGAATAACCCCTATCGATGTCATCAAGGGCATCAGCGGCAAGTACGGAAAAGACTCAAACATCTACTTCGCCACCAACAGGTCGAGCAACCGCATACGCATCGCCAAGATTTCGCACCCTTACACAGGCCCGGCTACCGACAAGCAGATTGAGCAGCAGGCAAAGTTCGCCAAGCGTCAGGCCGTTGCAACCGCATGGCTCAACGCCAACAAGCCAAGCACCGCCAACGGAGTCAAGGGTACCGAGGCATACCAGCAGGTGCAGAAGCTGAAGCACGTCTACAACTTCTCAAACATCACGCAGGTGCTCTACAAGTACATGGACGACAAGAACGTCATCACCCTGCCACCTTCGGCAGTCTGAACCCGAGAATCTTTTTCCAGCCCTACAGAGGAACGGGGCTGACACCCGGCCCCTTCCTCTGTACTTTAACCCAACCCCGTAACACTCGCAACACATGACACTCTTCCGCCTCAACTTCATAGCCAGCCTCATACTCATCGTTGCAGGATTCTTCGTCCCTCCCGTCGGCATCATCGACGGATCCGTGCTCACCGCCGTCGGACTCCTCCTGCTCTTCGCCCTCATAGGGCAGATTCCCCAGATGGCAAAGGCAGGCAAGAACATAAGGCTGCGCAAGGGCGACTTCTCCGCCGAGGTAGACACCCCTCCGCAACAGCCCGACAACATCAGATAACCCCTTAAAACAAAACGAACATGAAAATACTCCTTACAAGAACGGCACGCAAGCCACGCTACACCATCGGACGCCTGAGCATAAACGGCACATACATGTGCGACACCATCGAAGACCGCGACCGCGGACTCGCCCAGGACATGCCGCTCGACACTCTGCGACGCCTCAAGGTGTACGGACAGACGGCAATCCCCACAGGCACATACAAAGTAATCTGGACATTCAGTCCGCGCTTCGGCAAGTACCTGCCGCAGCTACACAACGTGCCCATGTTCAGCTGCATACGCATGCACGCCGGCAACACGGCGGCCGACACCCTCGGATGCATCATCCTTGGCGAGAACAAGGCGGTGGGAATGGTGCTCAACAGCCGCGCAGCCTGCGCAAGGGTAATGCCCCTCATACAACAGGCCATAAGCCGCGACGAACCCGTTACCATACAGATAAGATGAACCGCCCGCTACTCCTCATCGTCCCCCTGCTGCCGTTCCTCGCCTCGTGCCGCACCATAAGGCACACCACCGCCAAGGCGCAAACCATCATGGTACACGACACCATACAGCAGCACGTCATCGTCCGCCGTACCGACTCCGTACTTATCATAAAGACCGACAGCGGCACACGCCAGCGCGAAAAGTCGCACACCATCGTCTATGCCGCCGGAAGGGAGAGCCTCAACAAGGTGCAGCACGATACGGTTACGGTAGTCCGCACAGCCCCCTCGCCAGCAAAGGCATCACGCCAGTCCACCCTCCTGCCCGCAGTCATGGCAGTCATAATACTGGTACTCGTCTTCAGGCGCACATAACTCACCCCAAGCGGCGGCACATCACCCCAGCGGCGCATGTACCGTCGCTTTTCATTTTCCAAGCCACACGCAGCATCTTTCACCCCAAAAACACTTGCATACCCAAAATAATGCACAAGATTAGCCTTGCTTTTAAGCAGCTCGTTAATGCACTCGATGATATATCTTTTCCTGAGCATAATCTTTTCTTCAACCGACATGAGTTTGTTCTTCATGTTCGCCTTAAGTCCATGTACGAGATGTTTCTGCGGCGTTTTCCGCTACTGTGTTGAGATGGCAAACGGAGGTTATTCCTCAATTCTTCGTTCAAATTTTTGTCAAACTCGTCGATAATACAGAAAATTTCTGTAATTTTGTCATTGGTAATCATCGTTTTTTGTTTTGTAACTTGTTTGTTTACAGATATAAAGATACAAATAATTAGCGCGATTACCATTTTTTATGGCCTTTTCTTATCCCGAACTGGCGTATAGAATAGAAGCAAAGCAATACATATTGCATAACTTCAAAAACAGAATTACAATATATGACAGTTAAAAATAAAATATACATACTAATTGGTAGCATAATACTTATCTACCTTCTTTTCTTTTCTGGCATACCAGAAAGCGAGTTGTATGGTATTTACACGAATAACTACAATAATCATCGCGATACTATATGGCTATATCCCGAAGGAAAGGGTGAATAGAAGATATACGACAAGAAAAATCTATTAGTTTACTCTCATAAATTTGAGTGGAGCTATAATTATATTATTCCGAGATCTTGTTCATCTCTTAGTATGTCAATAACATTACCAGATGACGTGAACTATACAGATTCTCTATACCGTCCATCTGAGCAATTTAGATTTGAGCCAACATATTATCATGGTTTAAGTTTTGACAAGCACAATGATACCATTATTATTTTCACTAATTGTTATACAGAAATTGAAACAAAACTTTATTATCGTTCAATGTACAAAATACCAAACTAACCCTGCCCTCTGGGATATGTAACGCAATTTGCTTGTGGAGAATTGCAAATTCCCCACACATTCACGCAATTAAAACAGAATTGGGGCATGTATATGCCAGTAAAGATTTGCAATCCAAAAACAAAAAAATCCGCAAAGCCTCCTCATCATGAAGCCTTGCGGACTTGTATCTTTTTGGCTTGTAGAGATTTGCAATCTCCACACATCTACAAACTTACAATCATTTTACACTCTCCTCGCGAATGGCAACCCGTCGAATCTTGCCGTTTACCGTCTTTGGCAGTTCGGCCACAAACTCAACAATTCTCGGATACTTGTACGGAGCAGTCCTGCTCTTTACAAACGCCTGAATCTCCTTTACAAGATCGTCGCCAGCCTTGTCGCGATATTTGGCAGAAAGCACTATTGTCGCCTTTATCAGCTGTCCCCTTATATCGTCGGGCACACCCGTTATGGCACATTCGGCTACGGCCGGGTGCTGCATCAATACCGACTCAACCTCAAACGGACCTACGCGGTAGCCCGAAGTCTTTATCACATCGTCGGCACGGCTCTCATACCAGTAGTAGCCCAGCTCGTCGCGATAGGCCATGTCGCCCGTGTCGTAGTATCTGCCCGAGAACTTGTGTGCCGTAAGCTCAGGCTCGCCGTAATACTCCTTAAACAGTCCGATAGGCTTCTTGCCGTTGCGCAGGTATATAACCAGATGACCCTTAACGTTAGGGGCGCACGAGTTGCCCTCGTCGTCCACCACGTCTACATCAACCATAGGGTTAGGCAGCCCCATCGTTCCCGGGCGCGCGTCAATCCACGGATAAGAGCCCACCATTAGCGGCGTCTCCGTCTGCCCGAAGCACTCCATCAGCCTTATGCCCGTAAGCCTCTTCCAGTCGTCGAAAATCTTTGGATAGAGAGCCTCGCCTGCCGTTGTGCAGTATTCGAGCGACGAGAGGTCGTACTTCTCAAGTCCCTCCTTCAGCATCATGCGGTATACGGTTGGCGGAGCAAAGAACGAGGTAATCTTGTATTTCTGTATCGTCTCAAGCAGTCGGGCGGCGCAGAACTTGCCTTCCAGAGCGTAGACAAAGATGCACGCTCCGGCAAGTATCAGACTGTAGAACTGTCCCCATGCCGCCATCATCCAGCCTGTATCGCAAAGCGTAAGGTGCAGAGACTCCTCGTGCAGGTTGAGCCAGTATCGGCCCGTAAGCACATGGCACAAAGGATATTTGTAGTCGTGAACAACACCCTTTGGCTGTCCCGTCGTGCCGCTCGTAAAGTAAAGCAGCATGCTGTCGTCGTTGCCTATGCCCTCAACGCGGCTGAAAGGTGCTGCCGCATCAAGCCCCGCCCAGAAGTCGAGCCAGCCCATACGGCGTATGTCGTTGTCGAAGGCGCATATCTTCTTAACCTCCGTGCCCTTCTCCTTCAGATGGCAGCAGGCCTCGTCTACGCTCTCCATTATTACGTCGTCCTGACAGGTTATTATCGCCTTAATGTTGGCAGTCTCGCATCTGTATATAATGTCCTTGCCCTTTAGCAGGAAAGAGGCCGGAATGGCTATCGCGCCCAGCTTGTGGAGGGCTATCATGCAATACCACCACTCTATATGACGCTTCATTATAAGCATCACGCAGTCGCCCTTGCCTATCCCGAGGCTTTGCAGATAGCTTGCGGCCTTGTCCGAATATTCCTTGAACTGGCGGTAAGTAACAGTCTTTTCGTTGCCATAGTCGTCTGCCCATAGAATGGCTTTCTTTTCGGGCTGAATCCTTGCCCACTCGTCAACAACGTCATATCCAAAGTTGAAGTTTTCCGGTACGTTCAACTTGAAATGCTTCATAAAGTCGTTATACGAACGAAAATCTGTCTTATTTAAGTATTGTTCTATCATTTTTATGTTTTCGCAGACTGAAAAAGCGGACTTCAACAAGCCGCCTGTCTGCCTTTTTTAGTTCTCATTTTAATGCAGAAAGACACGTTTTTTGTCTTTCGGGACACAAAATTATAAAACTATTTTCAGTCGTGCCATACAAAAAACCATAAAAATACGCAAAGTTTTCAGTCTTTGCACACTAGCAAAACAAGTGCGCAACAAAACATGGAAAAAATGCACATCGGCAGCATGTTTGTGCATCCGGGGGCGTTGCACACTTGAAACAAAAAGAATGACATCCGTTTTCAACAGATGTCATTCTTCTTAAAACTTATACTTTTCCTTGCTTTTTTCAACACCATCAACATACTCGTACAGAGTAATTACTTGCTTGTCCCAAACAATCTCCCACATAAATTCGGAACCTTCTTCCTTGGCCCAAAGCTTCAGCACTCCCTCCTGAGAGTCGTCGGCCTTGTAGATTGCTGAGTTCATCATCTTGTTTTTTCCCTTGAACTCGATGTGCGAGAACTGGTCGTTATCCTTGAATTTGTAGATTTCCAGAGAAGAGTCGTGTTGTTTAAATGTAAAAACTCCCATTTGGACTTCTTTTCGAGCATTATCGCCAGCTTGCATATCTAATGTCATGGAAAATAAAAACAGCAGACATAAAATAAACGCATTTCTCATGTTCACCCAATTTTAATTTTACCATTATTCTTTCTACCAAAAACTTTTTTACGGTTGCAAAAATAATAAAATTTACTCAACTGAGAAACCAAATATTACTAATAAGTGATTAAAAAATACGTTTTTTTGATTTATGTTAGTCGTTTACGCACACTAAGTTATACTATTTTACTCTTATTGCGCGTATTCCAATCTGCAAGGAATGTTTTGACGAGTATTTTGCAAGGGTCTCGCTATCGAGCACCACCTTCTTGTATACCGACGAGGCGTTGAGCAGGTGCAGACGGCCGTTCTGCCATACGGCAATGCCCAAGTGCGTTGTGTCGAGTCCCTTCTTCTTGGTAACGATGCCGAGGATGTCGCCCGTATGAATCTGCGACAGACGCTTGTAGCCGTAGCCGAACTTAGCCTTTGGAACGTACTTCAGCTTTGTGCCGTTGCACTCGTCCTCGTATCGCTTTATCTTCTTTGTCAGCTCGGGATTGTCCTTCAGCTGGCGGTACTTCTCGGGATAGGTTGTCATGTAGTTGATGTTAACCGTCTGGGTAACGCACTCTTTCGGATTCTTGGCGAGCACGTCCTCAACAAGTCCCATCTTCTCGTTGTCGGCCGTCCACAGGCAGAAGTAATGCAGGCGCGACTCGTATCCGTTAATCTCGCCTCCGCGATAGCGAAGCTGCTTCAAGGCCTTGCAGAAGCCGGCAAAGGTGCGCTCGTTGCGCTGGTCGGCAATCTTAAGGGCTGCAACGGTCTCTACAAACGTGGTGCAGTCAAGCTCGCGCAGGTTTACCACAAGCTGCTCCTCGCCTATCGGCTTCTCGAGCGTTGCCCCCACATACGGAACGCCGAGGAACTTCTTGGCAAAGAACATCATCCTGTTCTCGTTCTTGCCCAGCTTGGCGGCCTCCTGCAAGTAGGTTACAACCTTTACGCTATCGCTCTTTTCATACACAACCTTCTGTGCTTTTGCGGCACAGAAGGTCATCATTAACATTATAGAAACAAAGACTTTTCTCATGTTCTGTTATGAAAGCTGGTTCATTCGGGCAATATACTTGCCTATGATGTCGAACTCGATATTAACCACGCTTCCCACCTCAATGGCGTGGAAGTTGGTGTTGTCGTAGGTATAAGGAATTATGCACACCTGAAAGGTGTCCTCTGTCGGGCGGCACACCGTAAGGCTCACGCCGTTTACCGTTACCGAGCCTTTGTCTACCGTAAAGTAGCCGCGCTTTGCCATGTCCTTGTCGAACTTGTACTTGAACGTAAACTGATAGCTTCCCTCCTGATTCTCCTTGGCTACGCAGGTGGCAGTCTGGTCTACATGTCCCTGAACGATGTGTCCGTCAAGACGGCCGTTCATCATCATGCTTCGCTCCACGTTCACCTTGTCGCCCACCTTCAGAAGTCCGAGGTTAGAGCGCTCAAGCGTCTCCTTCATGGCGGTAACGGTATATGTTCCGTTCTCTATTCGCACCACGGTAAGGCACACTCCATTGTGCGCCACGCTTTGGTCAATCTTCAGTTCGTCAACAAACGAGCATTTCAACGTAAAGTGTACGTTTTCCTGCTCCTTCTCTATGCCCACAACCTGAGCAAATTCTTCTACAATACCAGAAAACATTTTTTACCTCCTATTTATTAAATACAATACTCATATATCTCGCGAGAGATTGCCGGATTAACCTTTACATAGAAGCCGAACTCCTCGCCCTTGTTCCTGTGCAGGTTCTTTACCAGAAGGTCGATGTCCGGGTTCTCAACTCCCAGCTCCTTGAAGGTGAGCGGCATGCCGATGCTCTTCCAGAACTTCTTCAGACGTTCAACGCCCTGCAAAGCCACGGCTGTCTTGTCCTCGCCCTCAGGCACTCCGAAGATTCTCGTAGCCATCTGGTATACGTATGCCGGATGATGCTTTGCCATGTAGGTAGCCCATGCCGAGAACACAACTGCCAGTCCTGCGCCGTGGGTAACATCGTACAACGCGCTTATCTCGTGCTCCATCTGATGTGAAGTCCACTCTTCCTCACGGCCTACGCCGCATGTGCCGTTGTGGGCAACCGTTCCGGCCCACATTATGTTGGCGCGTGCATCATAGTCGTTAGGATTTGCAATCACCTTCGGAGCTTCGTCGATGATGCTCATAAGAATGCCCTCGCAAAGGCGGTCGCTTATCGAAACGTTCTTTGTGTTTGTAAAGTAGCGCTCGAAGATGTGAACCATCATGTCTACCACGCCGCTGGCAGTCTGCCATGCCGGAAGGGTCATGGTAAGCTCAGGATTCATAATGGCGAAGGCTGGGCGCAGCAACTTTGGAGCGCGGATGCCAAACTTCTTCAAGTCCTTGTTTGTTATTACGGCATTGCCCGAGCCTTCGCTTCCGGCTGCCGGAATGGTAAGCACGACACCCACCTTCAGAGCTGCCTTAATCTCTGCCTTACCTTCGTAGAAATCCCAGAAATCGCCGTCGTAGCACACGCCCACGGCTATGCTCTTGGCTGTATCGATAACGCTTCCGCCGCCAACAGGCAGCATGAAGTCTACATTCTCCTTTCGCGCAAGCTCTATGCCCTCGTACACTTTTGTATCGACAGGATTAGGCTTTATGCCGCCCAACTCAACGTAGGCTATCCCAGCCTCTTCAAGAGACTTTTCAACCTTTGCAAGCAGTCCGCTCCTTACTACCGAGCCGCCGCCGTAGACAATCATAACTTTCTTGGCACCAGCCTCGGCTGTAAGTTTGCCAACCCTGCTTTCCGTACCGCGTCCAAAAACGAACTCTGTTGGACTATAGAACTCAAAATTATTCATTTACACTTAATTGTTTAGTTAGACTTTCGTACAAAAATATGAAAAAAATCGCAACTAAATGAATTTTTTTGTTTATCTTTGTTAAATAACTTTAAAAATAAAAAACATGAAAAGACGCTTTATATATACTTCTGTTTTACTGATGGCGGCAAACGCGGCTCTGTTTGCACAAAACCGGATAGACCTTTCGGGAAAATGGAACTGCGTACTTGGAACAATAACTCTGCCCGGAACAATTGACCAAAGCAGACTTGCACAAAGCAACACAGACAACACTACGACAGGCAACCTTATACGAAGAAATCCATACGTCGGCATAATGGAATACTCTACTACCGTGAGCATTCCGCAGTCGTTCGAGGGCAAGAAGATTATGCTCTACCTCGAAAGAACACGTCCTACCACGCTATATATCGACGGCGACAGCATAGGCTGCCAGCAATATCTCGAAACGCCGCACATTTACGACCTTACGGGAAAAATCTCGTTCGGAATACACACAATAAAAGTGAAGGTAGACAACCGCAACGAGGCCGTTCCGAAAGAGGTGCACGGCTCGCACATGTGGAGCGAATCCACCCAGACAAACTGGAACGGAATACTTGGCGACATGTATATCGAAGCCAAGTCGGACATATACATCGACCAGATGCAGGTATATCCAGCCGCAGGACTGAACGGCGTTATATTCGAATGTAGCATCTATGCCGACAAGGACTACAAGAAGGCAACCATCGGCTTTGACGGACAGACCGAACTGGGTCTGAAACAGAAGTGCGTAACAACCTCGTCAACCAACTACAACTGGAGCAAGCTGGCAGACGACAACACGATAAACAACCTCATGATAACGCCAGACGGCTCATGTACCGTCTCGTCGGACAACGACAGCGAGGTGGAGATTGAATACACAAAAATAAAGCCGAACGGACAGACCGACAACGTAAAGTCAGGCACAAAGCTGCTTAAAGCCATCAGTCTCGAAACAGCCCTCAAAAAGGGCATGAACAAGATTCGGTTCACAATAAAGAGCAACAGCCTCAAACTGTGGTCGGAGTTCCACCCTTACATTCATTGCTGGAACATAAGCCTAAGTACGAAAGACAAGAATGAAGTCGAGATTTCGCAGCCATTCTCGTTCGGACTGCGCCAGTTCGAGATTTCGGGCAACACGCTCATGATTAACAAGATACCAATGTTCCTGCGCGGTAAGCACGACGGATGCGTGTGGCCTATAACGGCATACGCGCCTATGAATACCGACGACTGGGGATATTATCTGGCTACGCTCAAGATGTACGGATTCAACCACCTGCGATGCCACTCGTGGACGGTTCCCGAAGCGGCTTTCGAGGCTGCCGACCGCCTTGGCATCTACATTCAGGTTGAGCTGCCTTACTGGGGCGAGTTCAAGGCCGACAACGAGTTCTGCAACAACTTCATGATGCAGGAAGGACTGGCAATACTGAAGACATACGGAAACCATCCTTCGTTCTTCTCTCTGTCGCTCGGAAACGAGCTTCACGGCGACCTTCGCACGATGCAGGATTTCTGCCGCACGTTCCGCGAAACAGACTCGCGCCACCTTTACGTTCTTGGAGCAAACAACAACCTTGGATGGAAAGGTCAGATGGCTGGCGACGACTATTTCATTACCTGCCGAAACGGCGGAGGAACGAACTACAGCAGCAACACGCGCTCGTCATTCTCGTTTGCCGACGAGAACGATGGCGGCCTGCTTAACACCATGCGTCCAAACACGCTATACAACTACGCCAACGCCATCCGTAACGTAACAATTCCGGTGGTGAGCCACGAGACAGGACAGTTCCAGAGCTTCCCAAGCTTCTCCGAGACAGATAAGTACAACGGCGTGCTCGCCCCTACAAACTTCGACATCTTCAGAAAGCGAATGGCTGAGCACGGACTAACCAACAGGGACGATGAATTCTCGTTCAGCTCTACGTTCTGGGCATTCAACTGCTACAAGGCCGACATCGAGATGTGCATGAGAACGCCAAACTTCGGCGGCTTCCAGATGCTCGACCTTCAGGACTATCCGGGTCAGGGAACAGCTCTCGTCGGCCTGCTCGACGCATTCATGGCGCGCAAGAACAACCGCATCACGCCAACCATGTTCAGAGAGTTCAACTCGCCGCTCACAATCATGGGCGAGCATCCTTCGTTCTGCTACATGGCAGGCGACAGGGTGTATGCCAACATCGCCATTGCCAACTTTACCGAAAACGATGTAAGCGACAGGGTCAGATGGAAAATCACGAAGGAAGACATGACCGAACTTGGCTCGGGTTCTTTCAGCCTTACCGCTCCACGAGGAATGGTAACAAAATCTGTACACCCGGAACTTGTCGACCTCGTTCCGACAAACAAGGGCTGCAACATTGACAAGGAAAGCCACGGAGCATCGGTCGTAATTCCAGAGAGTATGCCAACTGGCATGTATTTCCTCGAACTGCGCTTCGGCAATGCCGTAAACCACTATATGTTCTATGTCTACAACAAGCAGAGCATAAACGAGGACTTTGTAAAAAAGATTGAGAAAGCCACAACGGGCTTCGACTGGGATGCACACCATCATATTGCATACACGCAGGAAGATGCCATAGCCGCAGCCAACAAGGGCAAGGATGTGCTCTACATTCCGTCGCACAAGGATATTGAGCCGTTCAGCCTTAAAGGTCTGTTTACGCCCGACTACTGGAACTACTCAATGTTCAAGGGCATCTGCGAGGGACTGAAGAAGGAAGTTTCGCCGGGCACGTTGTCTATAAACACGCGCCGCCAGCACCCAATCTTCAACCACTTCCCTACCGACAATTACACAAACTGGCAATGGTGGAGCATCCTGCACAACAGCCGTCCGATGATTCTCGACAATACCGAGGAGAACTTCCGCCCGGTAATAGGTATGATTGACAACGTGGAGCGAAGCCACAAGCTTGGAATAATGATGGAGGCGAAGCTTGGCAACGGCAACATTCTTATTTGCACCACCAACTTGCAGAAGATTACATCCTATCCCGAGGGAAAGGCTTACATCTCGTCAATTCTGCACTACCTCACATCCGACGACTTTGTGCCGAAATACAAGATGTCGGTACAGCAGTTTAACGATTTGTTCCACAAAAAGGTTGCCGAGGTCAAACTGAAAGGCGTCAAGAACATCTCGAACTACAAATAAATCTGGCTTCTGCCAAGAAACGAAGAAACAGAAAATCAGCCAGTTTGATTTTCTGTTTCTTTGTTTTTTTACTTCTACCTTCTTATACTACGAAATCAGCCTAACCGGCACACAAATCCCGAACGAATCCCGAAGCAGTCGTACTTGTTCAATCTCCCATTTTTCTGTACTCCCTCGGATTCATCCCCTTCATTCTGCGGAAGAAACGGGCAAAAGTCGTAACCTCGGCAAAGCCAAGGCGATTGGCTATCTGGGTTATGCTCAAAGAAGTCTGCCTCAACAGATAGGCGGCTTCGGCAATAAGCATACGGTTTACATAATCTACCACCGTGCGTCCGCTCACACTATGCACGACACGCGACAGATAGCGCGGGCTTATACACAACTCGGCGGCATAAAAGCCAACATCGCGATGCTCCATAAAATGTTTCGGCAATAGATGCTGAAAGCCGAGAAACACATCTTCTACACGCCTTGAAAAACGATGCTGACGGATGGTGCGCTCCTGAACTGCCGTCAGGTCGGTAAGGAAAAGCGCATAGAGCATTCTGAGGCTGTCGCTCTGTACTGCCGCATGGGTCGGCGAACAGTACTGGATAGCCAGACGCATAAGTTCTTGCAGACGGCGGCTGTCGTAGGGCGAAAGTTGCATTCGCGGCTCGCTTAGTTGCACCAGCGAGAAATATGATGAGTGGATAGCCTTTCTTACCTGCGGAATCTCTAATGTATAGTTTTCGTCGGCAATAAGGCAGATGCCACGATAATCGTCGGATGCCGAAAGAATAGTTACCGGCAGTCCGGGCGAATAGGTGTACAGTTGGTCCTTTTGCAAAGTAAGCCTCTTTCCGTTATATTGTAGCGTAAGCCACCCTTCCGTAACGATGGTAAACGAGTAGGCGGCAAGAAATCCCTGCGTCTGGTTGGTGCGGAATGTAAGTTCCTTATCGGTCTCAACACACAACACGTTCCCATCGGTTTTACATCCAATCTCCTCTCCGCCCGTAAGCGTGCAGAACTCATTTATAGTGTACATATTATATATACTAAGGTGCTTTGTGGCACAATCTGGTGGCTAATATACAACAAAAATCTTAAATTGTTCCGTTTCGGTCGCATTTTGTTCCGTCTGGGTTTGCTCATCTACCGGATAAAAACCGTATCTTAGCACCATACAAAATAAAACTAAACTTTTTAAGAATTTATATTATGGATAAGAAGAAATCAATCGAAACATTACAGTATTTTGCAACAGGACTAACCGAGGGCGCGCTGGTTCACAAGTTGCAGGGACAGATTTTCAAGTCGCAAGGTTTCACGAAACTTGGACAGAAATACATCGACCATTTCAACGAGGAGATGAATTGGGTTGAGAAATTCAACGAACGCATTATCGACTTAGGCGGCGAAGTGAAATTTGAGGGCGCAAAAAGCCGCGCAATCATCACAAACCCAGTCGAATACATAAAGGCCGACCTCGACATCCAGAAGGCAGGCGTCGACCTTCTTTACAAGTGCATCGAGCAACTGCCATGCGACCCAACAACCTTCGACATCCTCAAAAACTATCTCGCCGACGAGGAAGAAGACCTCTACTGGAGTCAGGGCGCATTGGAGATGATTGAGTGCATTGGTGCTCAGAATTGGCTTGTAACACAACTTTAATTAACTCAATAAAAAAACAGAAATATGGAATCAGTTAAAAAAGTCTACGATTTCTTGGAAGATGCCAAGACATTCTATCTTGCCACTATGGATGGCGACCAGCCGCGTGTACGCCCATACGGAGCGATGTTGTTTTTCGAAGGAAAAATCTACATCATGGCATTCGGAAAGACCAACGCCACACGCCAAATTGCAACAAACAACAAGGCTGAAATCTGCGCATTCAAAGGCAGGACGCTACGCATAGAGTGCAACCTTGTAGAAGACAACCGTCCCGAAGTAGGCAAGGCTCTTGTCGACAAGATGCCTGTGTTGAAACCAGCATTGGGCGAGAACGGCGAAAACGGCGTGATGTACTACCTCGCCAATGCTACAGCCAACTTCTTCAAGATGATGGAGTTGGACGAGACAATCAAATTCTAATTTGCATACACAATGAAAGAACAAGTATTACAGGCCATGCGCAACGCAGGCAAGCCTGTTTCGGCTGGCGATGTAACCAAGGCTCTTGGAGCCGACCGCAAGGAAGTGGACAAGGCTTTCGCCGAACTGAAGAAGGAAGGCGCAATTGTCTCGCCCGTGCGATGCAAGTGGCAGCCAGCATAAACAAACAGCAAGGAGAGTCTCGGCTCTCTTTGCTTTATGCAATCGGCATAAGTCGGCACACAACACAAAAAAATGAATATAACAAACAAGAAAATAAAACAGATGAAACGTTTTTTAACCGCTATGATGGCAGCAATATGTCTGCTGTCGTGCAAAAGTAACACAAGCGATATGAGTACAATTTATGATTTCAAAGCACTCTCAAACAAGGGCAAGGAAGTAAACTTCGCCGACTATAAGGGCAAAGTTCTGCTAATAGTCAACACAGCCTCAAAATGCGGCTTCACACCTCAGTACGACGGTCTGGAGGCTCTTTACCAGAAGTACAAAAACCAAGGGCTCGTAGTCATCGGCTTTCCTTGCGACCAGTTCGGACATCAAGAGCCGGGCAACGACGAACAGATTGAGGAATTCTGCCGCATAAACCACGGCGTAACATTTCCGCTAATGTCGAAAATAGAAGTAAACGGCGAGAATGAGCACCCTATATACAAATGGCTGAAGAGTCAGGCAGGCTTTGCCGGATTCGCCCCGGAGCACAAGCTCACAAAGGTTCTCGACGAGATGTTTACAAAGGCTGACAAAGACTATGCTTCGAAGCCAGACATAAAATGGAATTTCACTAAGTTTCTGATAAGCCGCGAGGGAAAGGTTGTATGTCGCTTTGAACCAACAACCGAGCCGCAAGGAATGGAAGAAAGCATAGAAAAGGAACTTGGCAAGTAAAACAGAATAAGAATTCGGCTTAGTGTGGAATCAGGAATTTTTGTCGTTCAAATACCGTTTCCATGCTAAGCCGAATTACATATTTGTTTACTCACAAGCATAGACGGATATTAGATAACGTACACGCCGTTTTCATCTGGTTCGATGAGCCACTTGCCGTCTTTGTATATCGGCTTTATTGGGTCTACATCGAAGATGAAATCATCGAGTTTTTCGCGACAGCGATAGATTTCGTCAAGATCGGAAAGATGAACATCCATTGTTTGAATTTCATGCCCTATCTGATTCCAATTATACCCCTTTGCCAAAGCCAAATCAGGAGAAAGTCTCATACAGAATGTTTGATTCTCCTCGTTAAATGTAGATGACATAAATTGACATTTATAACCTTTATACACGCAAAATACTGTGGAATAAAAGCCTCTTGTATGAGCGATGTCTTTTATTGGCAGGAAATTTATTTCATTCAAACATATATCTGGTTTAATTTTCTTGAAGCCATACTTTTCAACCAAAACAGAATCAACAGTTGTATACCCCCATCCATATTCTGAAAAAGATATTGCCTGTAATAACATGTTATCTAAGAAAGCATAATTATGTACTCCTTTTATTCTAATTTTCACTTCCATTTTTTACTATTTTACGACCTTTTTAAACACATTTATTGTTTCTCCAGCATCATTTGTTTCTGCGACCAGCACCCCCACAAGCGTTTCGTTGCCGTTTTGGTCTATTCTATAAATCTCGGCAGCAGTCATTTCAAAAAAGCCTCCTTTTTCTGGAACAAATTCAGGACCGCCAAGAATATACTTGCCCTCTGGATTTATGCCTCCACCAGTATAGCCATGACCTTTAAAAGGCTCAGGATTATTCTGCAAATCATCGGCAGTATTCGGAATACGCAATTTTCTTATAGCACCATTATCCAAGGTATATCTCATGACATAAATCTCATCGACAATAACCTTTGTCAGCTCTTCATTAAAATATGGAGAGCCACTATAATTCAATGCCAATCCGTAGCAATAGTCCTCAACTGTTCTTAGGTGCATTAAGTCGCACGCTCTCGACATAAAACCGCCTACTCTGGCATCCCAACCACCTGTTTTTGTGTAATTCTCGAAAGCATTTTTGGGTATAACCTTCTGCATCACGGTTCTTTCTGTAATATCAGAAACTGGAATGTGATTTCTAATCCTTGTAATCAAGTCGAACTCCTCTTTATTCATTTCTGTAAGCTTTAAATATTGATTTTTACTAAAGATATCATTTGCAAAAATACAGAATATTTATTTGCCATAGACATTTTCAGCAATGATTTTTTACACTCCATTTCCCTATCTCCTCACCTGCCTATACCTAAAAAACTTTTTCCTATATCATGAAATGATTATTCGGAATGACGCTGAAAGCGTCACCTCTCAGTAACCGCAGCATCCGTAGGATCTGCGGACTGAAATGATACAAATATAATCGCCCCTGAAAGCGGTCGCCCATTGCGACAGATGGGGCACTCTTTCAGATTGCTTGTTGTTCGTTCTTATTCCGCAGGTCGTGCCGACCTACGTTACTAAGCGGAGACGCTTTCAGCGTCTGTAATAAGTATAATAATACACAGACGCGGGAACTCCAACTTCACCATAACCTACCCATCACCTAATCTGGCTATAGTTTACATATAGCCTACATATAGCCAACATATAGCTTACATATAACCAACATATAGTTTACATATAGCTTACATATAGCTTACATATACCCTACATATACCTTGCATATACCTTGCATATACCTTGACACCATTTTGTATTTACCAAAAGACCAATTCGTATTGTAATTGTCCTTCATAAGTCCTCGGCAATTATGAAAACAATTATGAATTTTGAATTGTTAATTGTTAATTGTCAACCGTCTCTGAATTCCGAATTGTTTTTCTGATTACGAAAGAAGTCCGAGAAACGAATCCCGGACTTCAATAAGTGTTGTATAAACAAGTGATATCACTCGGCAATAGTCATTTCCTGAACAATCTGCGGACAGCCGCCAAACTTGTCTATCATAAACAGAACGTAGCGGATATCTACGCAGATGCAACGTTGCAACTCGTTGTCGAAGTGAATGTCGCCGCTAAGGCTCTCCCAGTTGCCGTCGAAGGCAAGACCGATGAGCTGTCCGTCGGCATTTATTACAGGCGAACCAGAGTTACCGCCGGTAATATCGTTTGTTGTAAGGAAGCAAGTTACAAGCTTGCCGTCCTTGTTGGCATATCTGCCGTAATCCTTCTTCTGGAACAAATCCTTAAGGCGCTGAGGAACCTCGAACTCGTCGTTGTTAGGGTCTTCCTTCTGCATAACGCCCTCGAGAGTTGTGTAATAGCGATAAGTGAGCGCATCCTTAGGACTGTAGCCCTTCACGTTTCCGTAAGTCATACGAAGAGTAAAGTTGGCATCAGAATAAACAGGATTCTTCTCGTTCATCTTGCACAATCCGCGAACATAGATTTTGTGCAGAAGGTTAGCCTTGTCGCTATAGCCCGAATAGTCGGCATACTTATCCTGCAAGAAACTGCGCATAGATGCGCTGAACTTAAGCATAAGGTCGTTGTTTGCCAGCTTGCTGCTTGGCTTTGCAAGGAACTTGTTAAGATTCTCCTCGCTTGCAAGGATTGACTTGCTGTACATCTCGTCAACAAAGGCGTTGTAGTTGCCCTTGAAGTTCTTCTCTACAATATCCTTGTAGAATGTAGGGAGCTGCTTTGCCTCCTTTGCATAGAGCGGCAGAAGAGCCTTCAGAACGTTGGCATCAACCTTGTGGTCGTAGTCCTTGTCGTGGATACGCTCGTACAGGCTGCGGATTTTCTTCTCGAGAGCCTTGCCATCGTCTGTACCCTTTTTGTCGGCGTATGCTGAGAAGAGAGACACATCATCAACCTTAAACTCTACGGCACGACGGAACTCAACGAAGAGCATCAGCTCACGGTAGAACGGACCGTAATCCTTCATCAGAGCATCGATGAGGCTTACGACAGTCTCGTACTCGCTGTTTCCGGCTTTCTCGGCAAAGGCTGCGAAAGCCTTCTCCTGCTCAAGCTTACCCTCGATAACCTTGTTGTCAACGATAGCCTTGTTCATACCTATGGCATTCTTCCAGTAGTTTGCGCTGTGAGCATACTTGCTGGCATACTTAAGGGCGATGCTTGGGTCGGCCTGCATAGCCTCCTTAAGCACGCGCTGGCGCTCGGTACGGATGATGATTCGCGGAGTGTTCTCGCTCTCCATTCTCACCTTAATCTCGCTTGCAGTAAGATAACGCTCTGTACTGCCCGGGAAGCCCATAACCATGGCATAGTCGCCCTCGTTAAGTTCCTTTAGTGAGATGGCAAGATGCTTTGGGCACTTTAGCGGAACGTTGTCTGCGCTAAAGTCGGCAGGCTCGCCGTTCTTGTCGGCATAGATGCGGAACATAGAGAAGTCGCATGTATGACGAGGCCACATCCAGTTGTCGGTCTCGCCGCCGAACTTGCCCACGCATTGTGGAGGTGTTCCGACAAGGCGCACATCCTTATACACCTTCTTTATAAACAGATAGTAGCTGTTTCCGGCAAAGAACGGAAGGCACTCGGCTCTGTAGCCAGCCTTTCCTGCATACTTGCTTGCAGCCAGCTTCTTCTGCGCGAAGGCCTTGAGCTGCGAAGCCGTCATGATGCCAGAGGCCGACTTCTTGTCCTTCATCTCGTTCTCAACCTCTTCAGTTACATCGGTAATATCTACGATGAAAGTGAAGGCGAGGTTCTTTGTTGCCAGTTCCTCGCTTCTCGACTTAGCCCAGTATCCGTTCTTCAGATAGTTGTGCTCGTCGGTACTAACTCCCTGTATGGCGTCGAATCCGCAATGGTGGTTAGTAAGCACCAGTCCGTCGGCCGAAACGACCTCGCCCGTACATCCTCCTCCAAATATGCCCACACAATCCTTCAGCGAAGGCTTGGTAGTGCTGTACACGTCATCTGCCTCGATGCGCAATCCGCATTTCTTCATCTGATCAATAACATGCTGTTCTTTCATCAGCTGAAGCATCCACATACCCTCGTCGGCCTTGGCACAGAGTGTCATCGCCAACGCAAAAATTGATAAAATAACCTTTCTCATTACATTTTGTTATAAATATTTGGCGCAAAAATATAAAAAAAACTTAAATTTTCTGTTATTCTTGCAATAAGTATGAATTTATTTACAATTTATCCAAAATGGATATTATTTTTGCAGTAGAAACAAATACTAATAATTTATATATGCACAAATTTTTATTGATTTTAGCGGCAGTACTGATGCTCGCCTCTTGTGCAAAAAAGTACAAGATTGAGGGTTCGTCTGCCATATCAGAGCTTGACGGAAAGAAAATCTCCGTTAAGGTTATCAAGGATGATTCGCTTGCTACCGTGGCAACCGGTACAATGGCGCACGGCAAGTTTACCGTGAAGGGACAGATTGATTCTGCTACAATGGCAAACCTGTTTATCGGCGAGGACATCGTAATACCTATAGTTCTGGAAGAGGGTGAAATTAGCGTTGACCTGAAGGCTGAAGACCTTGTTTGGGGAGGAACGGAACTGAACGAGACGCTTTATAAGTTCTTCAAGAGCCGCGACTCGCTTCAGACTCAACTTAGAGACATACAGAAGATGGAATACGAGATGACTGTAAACGGCGTTGACGAGCAGACTATAAACCAGCGTCTGATGGCAGAGATGCAGAAGGTTTCGGCTAAGGAAGACGTGCTTACGACATCGTTCATCAAGAGCCATTACAACGATGCACTTGGCGTGGGCGTGTTCGTGATGCTTCTGAGCAACATGCAGTACCCTGTTATGACTCCGCAGATTGAGGATATTCTGACAACTGCCCCAGATGCGTTTAAGCAGCACAAACTGGTAAAGAAATATCAGGAAGATGCAAAGCAGTTCAGCGAGCAGCAGAACCTTGCAAAATAACGATTTCTTAATTTAATGCAAACAGAAGTGGCGCAACCTCCCCCCCCGTGAAGTTGCGCCACTTTCTTATCTAAACAGTTGACAATTATCAATTATGAATTTTCAATTTTCAATTCTGCATTGTGAATTGCCGATGTAATTTATAAGTTCGTACAACTTTTCGTTATACATAATCCGGTCGGCATCAATCACTTTGTCTTTCATCAGAATCTCGGTAGAGTCTTTTTGGTCTACGATTATCGAGAGTTTGCCCTCGGGCTTTATCTTGTTCTCGATGTGGTAGAACTGCGCCATGTCGTTGCCGTTGAAGAAAAGGTCGTCGAGGCGAGTGAGGCAGAATTTCAACGCTTCCGCGTCTTTAACTTTTTTGTTGCCAACCACCATCTGCTTTCCCGAAATCGTGCAACTCGTTGTATTGCCAAGGCTGTCGGAATATTCTATCAGAATCTTCTTCTTTGCATATTTCTTTATTACACTTGTTGGCTCAACGTAAGCCTTGTTCTTGTAGAATTCTGCTACTTTTATCAAGTTTTGTAAGAAAGGATATACTCCCATAGACACATATTTGCAGTTGTCAAACCAAAAACTGTTATAAATAGGCTCTAATGAAAGTATTCTATGTTCACCTTTTCTTTTCAATCTGATATATATTCTCCTTTTCAGAATTAGCTCTACAGATTTCGGTTCTATATATGGCTCATCAATGGTATTGCAATTACCCAAACTTGTACACAAGCATGCCCCTTTTATGAAATATTTGTTTAAGACAGATTTATGTTTGCCATCAATATGCAACGTGTCCCTTGCACGAAAGATACCAGCATGTTCTTTTCTGACAAGTTCATGATTATATTCCATTGAAATGTCCGCTATAGAATCCAAGTCCAAGTTTATCTGTGCAAAAGAAGGTGGTTCAACTTGTGCCCTCATGCTACTTGCTATGACAAAAAGTATTCCAAATATTATTGCCTTCATTGTTTTCTTATAATATTCTTAAATTGTCCGATATCGAATTTGGCAGAACTAAGAGAGTTTCAACTTTCCGCATTGTTAATTTTTCAATTTTCAACTGTCTTCAACTAAAAAATTGTCAATTATCAATTGTCCCCACAACCGCATCAGCAAAAGCCTTTCTTGATATGCGCACCTTCTCGACTGTAAATTCTGGAGTGTTGTAACTCCAAATCGATTCGAGTTCGGCAAGAGGATTCTCCTGTGGCAGTTCGAAAGCCTTGCGAGCGTTTCCGTCGGCATCAATATAAGCCATGTACAGACGAGTGAAGTTGCCATCGCCGCGGCGGCTCGTAAAGACAATCCACCTTCCGTTAGACGACCAGTTGTGAAAACTCTCTGCCCTATCCGAATTGGCTTCTGCAAGCGCATGAGTCTCGCCCGTTGCCAGATTCGTAAGGAACAAATCAGCCTCGGGATGCCAAATATGGAACACGCCGTATGGTGCTTGCCCTGTCAGCAGCCACTTGCCGTCGGGACTGATGCGCGGAAGCGTTGCGCTGAGGCTGTCAGCCGATGCCATCAGAACAGGCTCGGGGTTGCCAAGCGCGAGAGAATCGGGCGAGAAACGACGGCGATAAATGTTGTATCTTATCTTGTCGTACTGCTTTACGAACTCTATGCGCGCCGTGTCCTTGACGGCTGCAACGCTATAATAGAGCCATCGCCCGTCGGGACTCCACGTCGGGAAGACTTCGAGTTCGAAAGGCGTGTCGGTAATCCTTACCACCTTGTCATTCTTCACATCGTACAGAACAAGGTCGCTCTTGCTGTCCTGCACCTCTATCTTGGCAGTATTAGTGGTGAAGAAATTCTGCATCGTAAGGTTAGACGAATACGCTATTACATCGTATTTAGGATTCCATACCGGATATGCGCCGCCCATCGGATTGCCCTCACGCTTTAGGTTTATCTTGCGAACCTTTCCATCTTCGGCAATCAGCGTGCCGCCAAAGCCCTCGCGAACGTGCATCTGCATCTTTGCCGTGCGATAATTCTGGAACGAATGGCAGTTTACGCAATGCGACTGCCCCCGAACCTCGCTCCACTTGTTGTTGTAGACCTCGTATTCGGCAAACGACGTGAGGTCGCGCTGAACAATACGCATCTGGTCGTACATCACATACGACGGCGGAATCTGTCTGTACGTTACAAAGCTGTCTATCTGCTCTTTAGCTACATGAACGTAGAACGGCTTGTAGCCCTTCCACTCGCCGCCAGAAGATGCAAAGACCTGAACCTTTATGCTGTCTCCGGCGGCTTCGGTAAGCATTTTATGCCATTCGTCCATGCCTATTTCTATCTGACCGCTTCCGCCGCACTCCATCATCTTTCCGCCGTGCGAGAATCGCGCCACGCACTCGTCGGCATCCTTCACGGCAAAATTCAGCGGCGCGATGTTCGAAGGAACGGTAACGCCAGTATAATCGGGCCAGATGCGAGCCTCCTCGCCCGTAACCTGACAATTTTCGGGAACGCGGGGCAACGATGTGCAAGCCCCTATCATGAGCGCGCAGACTAATAGATGCGCACCGCTTCTGAAGAACTGAAATTCCATTGGACTTTTCTTGTTGCTGGTAAGTATCTGATTATTAACTTCTCGGGATAACCGTTGTCCGACGTAAGAATGTCGCGCTTAGCCTGCCATCTCTTTACATCACGGAACTCGGGATGAGCGGCAATAGCCTCGGGATGACCGACGAGCGCATCCATTTCATCGGCAAAAGCCGAATGAAACATCGTTGTGCGAAGCCGGGCGATGTAACGGCGGCACAAATCCCACTCGCCGTTGAGCATGGCGCAACGCAACAACATACGCAGTCGGCGTGGCGAAAAGCCGTATTCAACGGCATTCTCGAAACTCCATCGGTACGAATAGTTAGGCATTCCGAAGGCATAATAAACCACGTCGCCGCCAGTATGTGCCATGTGAACCGGCGGATTCGTTACCATCTGCGGACGATAGCCGTCGTTCGGATTCAGCAAGATGGAATCCGAAGGAGCGTGCTGGCAGATTATGGCTGCATCGCGAAGCAGCTGCATCTGCCTTGTGGTTTTGCGGTTTATCTCCAGTTCGGCATCGATAATCTTCTGCCATTCAGCCTTTTCTACATAAGTTGCCATTCTTAGTTCGGCGCGGAAGCATGGGTTGTGATAATTCAAAAGAAAGCCCCAATTAAGTGCCGCTACGACAGCCACCACGCTAACGCCAAGCGCGATTTTATCGGACATTGCAACGAAGCGCGAAAAGGCAAGAACCAGCACGACGAAGATGCCGAGATAGAGCGGCATCAGCATTGATGACGGACCGCCCTCGAACAGATTGAAGTGCGGCATTCCGTTGAACGGCGTGAGCATCAGAATCCACACCACCGAAACAACGGCAATCATCGCCCAGCGGAAGAAAGAGCTCTTCAGCTCGCCCACCTTTCTGACAGAAGCCGAAAAAGCCGAAAGCCACAGCAGCAGAACAGTTCCGAAGAACCAGTAACCGCTTAGCTGAAGCGTGTAAATCCAATAGCCCACCTGGGTTATGGAAACCTGAATGCACACGACGAGCACGACAATCAGCGGACGCAGACGCACAGGCACTCTGAAGCCATAGGCAAGGCCGAAATATGACATCAGCCACATGGCGAGCATTATTGCAATGCCGAGATACGGATAGTAGAAAAACTGCGTGAGAAACGCCGAAAGCCACAGCAGCAGACCAAGCGGCTGGGCTATGCACTTGTCGAAATGCCCTGCGGTTGAATGCCACACCGTGAAGTCTTGCGCGGCAAACAGCAAATCGGTCTGCCAAACACAAAGCAGCAGAGCCTCGAGCACGATGAGCGCAGTACAAGCGTAAGAGATTGATTTTTCGAGATTTATCTTCATCTTTTTATTTCACAACTATAACAAAGCCACCACGCGGCTTCATGTCAATTTCGTTTGGAAGAGACTGGCCTTTCGTGATGTTCCACGGATTTCCGTC
Organism: Bacteroidaceae bacterium; assembly: GCA_017617315.1. Lineage (GTDB taxonomy): Bacteria > Bacteroidota > Bacteroidia > Bacteroidales > Bacteroidaceae > Ga6A1. The sequence continues at coordinate 8,378 of JAFZWM010000029.1, read as the reverse complement.
TGAGAAAATCGTAATGTCGCGTCCCAGTTTTCCGAGATTCTTTGTGCCGAACTTAGCCGTAAAATCCTTGTCCGTGCCGTTTATTCCGGCAATGTACCAAGTGCTGCCCTTTCGGCGCGCCATAACCACATATTCGCCCGGATATCCGGCAAGAAGCCTTGTCTCGTCCCAAGCCGTAGGCAGTTCTGACAGATAGTTTCTGACCTCGGCCGGCTGCGCGAGGAAGCTCTCGGGACGGTCGGCAAGATGCTGAACGCCAGATTCGTACAACGCAGTAAGAGCCAGCTCGTGAGCATGAGTCGTGATATGCGGATGCTGCGAGTCGGTGAAGGCGCAAGGCGTGTAGTCCATCGAGCCTACAACGTTTCGGGTGAAAGGCAGGGTTGCGTTATGTGCAGCCGCCTTGTCGGTAAACGTAGGCACGTTGTTGTACCACTCCGCTCCATAAACGCCCTCGGTGCTTACAAGGTTGGGATAAGTGCGCTGCCAGCCTCGCGGAAGCGTTGCTCCGTGGAAATTAACAAGCAGATGATGCTTTGCCGCGCTTTCAAGAAGCTCAACCATATACCTCATATTCAGATTGTTATCACCCGAAAAGAAGTCTATTTTCACACCCTTCACGCCGATTTTCTCGCACCACGCAAATTCCTTCTCGCGGTCGTCGGCATTGTTCAGTCTGAATTTAGGACCCGGTGCGCCGTTTATCCATCCAACCGACGAGTTGTACCAGATTATCGGCTTCACGCCGTTGTCTGTGGCATATCTCACCGCATCCTCTACCGATTTGCCGTCCTTGAATTCGTCCCACTCGGCATCAATCAATACGTAAGGAAGCTTGAGTTCCTTTGCCATATCGGTGTATTTTTTGATTATGTTGAAGTCGTTAGAGCCGTGATTATAAGCCCAGTAAACCCATGCAGCCACGCCCGGCTCAATCCACGAAGTATCGTCGATTTTGCAAGGCTCTGAAAGCGTTGTTACGAGGGTCGATTCAACCACATCGGCAAGTTTTCCGATGATGACAGTCTTCCAAGTGCTCATCTTCGGAATGTTCACGTTCTCGTCGGTAACGATGGTGAACTCGCCTTTCTTGTCGGTGCTGTAGAGGCAAGATGCCGCGTTGTCCTTGTGAACATCGGCCTCGGTGAGGAGCGCGAATACTCCGTTGCCGTACTCGAACAGAGACGGATAGGCCCATCTGTCGCCCTTCTTCGTAGGTCTGTTCTTCGGAAAGAACTCCTCATAGCTGTCAACCCACTTCTGAAGCCAGTTGTTTGTGGCCGATGCAAAGCTGACGGCAACAGGCTGCTCTCCGTTAAAGTCCATGCTGGCACGGCTCATTAGTCTGAATGCCACGCCGTCGTTGTAGACCCGCAGAATAAGACTTCCGCCCGATGCGAGAGAATACTGATATTCAACGCCTTTGGCCTGGCATGTCAGCCTTTTGCCAAGAAGCATCTGATATTTTTCGTTTACGTTTGATTTTTTTGTCAGGCCAGAGATGCCCTTCACCTCGGCAGAGCAGATTTCCTGCCACTTTACGCCGTCGCGATACGATATTTTTATCGAATCGCCCTTGGCTGTCGCCTTTATTTTGCCGTTTGGCGAGGTCTGCGCGCCTGCTCCGGCAGAGACGCAAAAGATTAGCAATGCTGTTATTATTTTCTTCATTTTATGATATTTAGACTTTTCAAAATTAGGTATCAATATAAAGTTTGAAATCTGTGCGACACGTTTTTCAGAAGTCGCACAGATTTCAAATTAACTTATTTCAATACAACCGATTTACTGAAAGTAACCTTGTAGGTGTAAATCTTCAGTTCCTCGTCATAGGCCGACATTTCGAAGCCCGAAAGTTTCTTTGGCGAGCGGACAAATACGGTTCGCGGCTCGCCCGGCATTATCGTGTTTGTTATCGTTGCCTTAGAAAGCTTGCCCTTGTGCCAGTCAATATCCACAATCAGTCCGCCCTGCGCTCTCAAGCCCTTCACGCTACCGTCGCCCCAGGCATCGGGCAATGCAGGCAGAATGTGAATAAACTCGTCGTTGCATTGCAGAAGCATCTCGGCTATACCAGCCGTTGCGCCAAAGTTGCCGTCAATCTGGAACGGCGGATGCGCATCGAACATATTCGGAAACGTGCGTCCATCGGGATATTCGCGCTCCATGCCTTCGTTTGGCAGAAGTCTGAGCATGTTGCGCAGAGTCTTGTAGGCATGGTTTCCGTCGAGCATTCGAGCCCAGAAGTTAATCTTCCAGCCAAGACTCCAGCCCGTTGCCTGATCGCCGCGCTGCTCGAGCGTTACGCCAGCCGCCTTCCACAGTTTGTAAGTCTCGAACGGACTTATCTGCGAAGACGGATACAAGCCGTACAAATGCGATATGTGGCGGTGCTCGTCCTTAGGGTTGTCAATATCCTCGCGCCACTCCTGAAGCTGGCCGTACTGTCCCACCTTCATCTTAGGAATCTTGCTAAGAGCCTTCTTCAAATTCTTGCAGTAAGCCTCATCCTCGCCCAGCACCTTAGCCGCGCGCAGAGCCTGCTCAAGCACATCGGTAGCAATCTGGTTATCCATTGTGCAGCCGGCAGTTACAGGCGACTGCTTGCCCACTCCGCCATGCTCTGGCGAAACTGACGGAACGACCAGAAGTTCGCCGTCACGCTCAACCATAAAGTCGAGGTAGAAATCGGCCGCGCCCTTCAGGATAGGATAATATTTGCGAAGGAAATCAGAGTCGAGAGTGTAGAGATAATGCTTCCAGATGTGTGTTGAAAGCCATGCGCCGCCGTTAGGGAACATACCCCAGAATGCGCCGTCAACCGGACCGGCAATGCGCCAGATGTCGGTGTTATGATGAGCCATCCAACCGCCGCAGCCGTACATCTTACGGGCAGTCTCGGCACCCGTAACGCTGAGGTCGGAAATGAGCGAGAACAGCGGTTCTACACTCTCGGTAAGTCCGCACACCTCGGCCGGCCAATAGTTCATCTCGGTATTTATGTTGATGGTGTATTTCGAATCCCACGGAGCGTTCATCTTGTCGTTCCACACGCCCTGAAGATTGGCTGCCTGACCGCCAGTCTGCGATGACGAGATGAGCAGATATCTGCCGTAGTTGAAAAGCAGCGCACAGAGCGAGCCTCTGCCCTCTCCGGCAACGTGCTTATGGTCTGCCACCTTGTAGTAGTTTGCCAGACGCTCGTTGGTTGGCAGGGCGGCATTGCTTGCAGGCTCTTCGCCGAGAGTGAGCTTTACGCGGTTGTACTGGTTCTGGTATTTTGCGACATGACGCTTCAACAGCTGACTGTAATTCATCTTTTCGGCAGCCGAAAGGAGTTCGTCGTTCTTCTTGTCGGCATCGCCACTCACATCCTTGTAGTTAACGAAATTCGTTGCTGCACAGATGTACAATGTAGCCTCGGTTGCATTCTCAACCTTCAGAGTGCTGCCCGATGCGCTTATCTTTCCGTCGGACTTAATGTCAGCACGGCACTTAGCCGTCAGAGCCGCCTTTATGCCTTCCTGGTCAACGCCCTTTACCGAAACAAGCAGCGAGCCATCCTTAGCCTCGGCTGTCGATGTAAGCTGACATTCGTGTCCGAGCGCAAAACTGAGCGCGCCCTTCTTGCTCGCCTTTATCTGCATCACAACGATGCCGTCGGCAAGCGAGGCAAATGTAGTGCGCGTATATTTTACGCCGTCAATCGTGTAAGAAGTGGTATTTGTCGCGTTTTTCAGGTTCAGCTCGCGAGTGTAGTGCTGCGCCTCGCCCTTTGTGCCGAAATCAAGTTTCAGACTGCCGAGCGTAAGGAATCTCATTCCGTGAGGGCCTTTTATAAACTCGCGGTTTATTATGTCTTCGGCCTGTTTTTCCTTGCCTTCGAAGATAAGGTTTCTCACCTCGTTAAGGTAATAGATGCTCTGGCTACTGTTGTTATTGTGCGGACCGCCGCTCCAGAATGTCTCTTCGTTAAGCTGAATCTGTTCAACATCCGTTCCGCCATATACCATGGCTCCCATTCTGCTATTGCCCAGCGGCAGAGCCTCGAGCCAGCACGATGCCGGCTTGTTGTACCACAAGCGCTGGCTGTTGTCGGTTTGTGCATTTACCGAAATGGCGGCTGCTACGAGCAACGCGCCCACACATATTTTCTTTATTATCATCTGAAAAAAGGTTACTTAAAAGCTAAAACTATGCGAAGATACAAAAAAACGACAAAAAGCACAAAAAAACTCCTGCAAATCCGAGAAGAAATGCAGGAGTTTCTTTTATTTCATAGCCAAATGCAACGGAATCATCTTCCGCCGCCACCGCCGCCACCGCTACAGCCGCCACCGCCGCCGCTCGACGACCAGCTGCTGAATCCTGACGACGATGATGATGACTTTTTGTCATGCGCATCTATCGCCTCCGACACGCCAGTGTGGATAACATCAGTCCACACATCGGTAAAGCCCTCATCGGCAAGTTCGAGATTCTTGGCAAGATTAGACATCGACATGTACTCAGGATTGAGCTTCTTCATCTCAGCCATAACCTTGTCGGCAATGCCGAAGAACTGGGCATAGACCATATAATCGTCCCAGAGCTTCACCTCCATTATTCCGCGCTCGTTGAGCAGAGAGAAATCTTTGAGGAAAGCCTTCAGGCCGAACACATCAGCTCCGTTCTTGTTGATATACTCGTCTGTGGCATCTTCTTTCTGAGCGTCAACTATTTCCTTTATCGTTGTGTAGTGGCTCTTTCCCCACTTTTCAAACTCTTTAGGCTGAAGGATGAGGTCGTTGCCCGATGCCTGAGTGAGCATACGCAGAACCTGCTCGCAGATTTTGTCATCGCCCGTAAGTTCCTTGCTTACATGCTTTACAGGGCGTTCAATCTTCATCATGTCGGTCAGCTTACCCTTCCATTTCTCCTTTACGATGGAGATATCGCCGCGCGAGATAAGGCGAAGAATGATTGCGCCGAGAAGATTCTCGTCACTCATGGTAGAGAAATACGAAAGCTCGTTAATCAAGCTTCGGTTCTCTACGAGCGACCACTCGGGATTGACTTCGCGGTAATATCTGCCCTCGGCAATGCCAATACGCTTGCGACGATAGTACAGTCTGAGCGGAGCAAGCGAGATTATCCACCACAGCATCATGAGAATTCCTCCTAAAATGTACAGCAAGAGATTGACCAACATGTCTAAAAGGAATCTGCCAATAAGGCAGAGTATGATGAACACGAATGCTATAACATAATCCCAAAAATCCCAATCATCATCGTCGCTGGGAAAATCGCTGCCGTCGAGGGCTTCCTGCTTGCGCTCCGCCCACGTCTTGCTTGCCTTCATTGCAGGCTCAAAGAGGCCTTTGTCAAACTCGAGCATCACGATTATTCGCTTGCCGTTGCCGATGGTCTCGTTAGGCGTTGCCACTACGCAGCCGTCAACAAAATCGATGTTTCCCTGATATCCGAAAGCCCATCGGCGGGTGTTTGCCTCGGAAATGTCGATAGAGTCGGGCCAGATGGTAACGCTGGCTTTCTCTATTTCGCAGTTCATATCAACGAAGCAATGGTTGAAGCCGTCGTTGGTGTCGTAGCTCTGCACAAGGTTCGAGAGCGAATACCTTACGACATACTGATGCCGTCCGTAATCGCCGAATCCCCAGCAGATTTCATCGCCGTTGTGTATTCCGCACTTTCCAGTCTTTTCCTCGCGACTGGCATCGAGATCCCACGAGCCGAGCGTTTCGAACTGCTGAAGTCCCTTCTTTCCCGGAATGTAGCCCTCAACCAGAAGATAGTCAATAACCATGCCCGGCTGCGCCTTGTGCTTTACGTACCACTCGCTCTTTGCATCGCTGTCGTCGATGTCGATGTCCCATCGCTCTTCGACATAAGCGTTTCCGTCGCGGTAGATAACTACGTCTATTTCAAGATTCTTGACCTTGCTTGCCAGAGCATTCAGGGGCGAAAGTACGGCAAGCAGAAGCGTCAGGACTACAGCCTTACTTATTGAATGCCTCATCTAAGTCGGGATATACTTTTTTCTTTTCGTCGTCAACAGTAAGATAATCCTTCTCTGTGAAGTTAAGCAATGATGCCACGAAAGAAGAAGGCCACTGGCGAACCAGACGGTTCATCTTCGTTGCCGTATCGTTGTATATCATACGCGACATGCGCACGTGCTCCTCGTACTTGTTTACGCCGCCCATAGCCTCCTTATACAGGTCGGCAGCCTTCAGGTCGGGATAAGCCTCGCCAATGGCAATGAGTCGGCCAACAACCTGCTGCATAGTGCTCTGCTGCTCGTCGATAAGAGTGGCAGAATCCACCTTCTCGCCTCTGCGCTGCTGGATAACCTTGATAAGCGTCTCAGACTCGTGCTTTGAGTACTGTGCTGCCATCTTTGCCAAGGCAAGCAGGGCGTCCCAGCGTGAGTTGAGCTGAACCTCAATCTGACTAAGTGCATTCTTGCACATCTCGTCACAACTAACCAATGCTCTCTGCGTGCTTATGAAATAGCAAAGCACTACCAGAGCAACAATTCCAATCACAATTAGTGGTGTCATATCTATTTAAATTATTTAGAATTATTTCTTCTGATATTTTTGCGTATACCAAAGATTTCGGACGAAATAAAGTCCGCTTGCGAAAATACAACAAATCTTTCTAAACAAAAACAATAATATACGAAAAAAGTACAAATTCGACAAGAAAATTGCCACCGCCGCCACTTTTTATTATTTTTGCAGCCGAAAAATACAACATTTTTATTTAAGCAAAAATGATAAGCATTCTGATTAGCGGCATTTTGCCAGCCTTCCTGCTGTGGCTCTACATCTATTGGAAAGACCCTCAGCGAGAGCCTATGGGCAAGCTTCTGAAAGCCGTGTTCTGGGGAGTTGCCATCTGTATTCCCGTGGCATTGGTCGAGGAGATTGTAGCAGCAATCCTCTTCACCGACGGAGAGTCGCACTCGGTTCTTGGCGGAGTGGTAAACGCCTTCTTCGTGGCAGCCATTCCCGAAGAGGTATTCAAGCTGATAGCCCTGTGGATTGTAGTGCGCCACAACAAGGCTTTCGACGAGTATTTCGACGGAATAACCTACGCCGTCAGCGTGGGACTCGGCTTTGCCGCCTTCGAGAACATACTGTATCTTACCGATGCCGAAGACTGGCAGATTGTGGGCATCATGCGCGCCCTTCTCGCCGTTCCGGGGCACTATGCCTTTGCCGTGCTGATGGGCTATTACTACTCGCTCAGCCACTTCGGAATAAACAGTTTCCGCAACGGCATAATGACGATTGCTGCGCCGGTATTTGCGCACGGCGTTTACGATGGAATTCTGATGGCTTCCGAAGGTGTATCGGAGGATGTTGCCGCCGGAGTTGGACTCGTGGCATTCATCGCCGTGGTAATCTTCAGCTTCAAGCTGCAAAAGAATGCCTTGAGAAAGATTAAAGGTCTGATAGAAAAGGACAAAGAGGGATAAAATACGCCAGTTCGGGATAAGATTACAGTTCAAACAGTTCAAGTTGTCTTGAGTTTTCCACATGCACAGGCAACGCATCAGGCTTGTTGTCGAAGAAGCAATACGCAGTAAGTGCCGAGCAGATGTTCATGATGAAGTTGTGTATAGAACGATGACGTGAATGCACGAGATTAGCCTTGGTTTTAAGCAGCTCGTTAATGCACTCGATGATATATCTTTTCCTGAGCAGAATCTTCTCCTCAAGCGACATGAGTTTGTTCTTCATGTTCGCCTTGAGTCCATGTACGAGATGTATCCCCTGTCGGCAAAGACTTTCCCATACAGTACCTTAGAGAACACGTTCCATACACGGTCATCCCTGTCATCTACGTTAGCTCCTGTAAGACAGAAAGTTATAATCTCTCCGGAATCATTGCAAAGCAGATGGAACTTGAATCCGTGACACCATCCCATGGTGCCCTTTCCATCCTTTGCAAGACCTGCAAAGACCTTGTTGAAATAGCGTCTTACGTTGTGGCAGACGGGAATCATCGTGCTATCAACAAATGTTATTCCCGTGCATTTTCCGAAGGCGTAAAGTTTCATGAACAGCATCATTTTCAAGAACACTCGCGGCATCAGTTCCACAAAGCGATTGTATGAAACTGCGTTCGGAAAATCCTTTCTTAGCAGCGTCAGAATACAGTTCAGATAATACTCCTTAAACGTCTTGTATGTGCCGAAATGATAGCATACGAGGATGGTCATAATCTCGCTTTCGCAGAGTTTTCCCCTGTGGTTTCTGCGGCGTTTTCCGCTACTGTGTTGAGATGGCAAACGGAGGTTATTCTTCAATTCTTCGTTCAAATTTTTGTCAAACTCGTCGATAATACAGAAAATTTCTGTAATTTTG
>JAFZWM010000028.1 GCA_017617315.1 Bacteroidaceae bacterium | reverse complement strand
GACTATTCGTCTCCGCAGTTCTTGTGGGAAAGGCTGTGCTCAGACATCAAAGCCTATCCCGACTGGGTGAAAATCATCCGCGGCATCACGGCTCCCGAGCAGATAATCCGCGGCGTCGTGTTCCTGCGCCTCTGCCGCGACAACGATTTCGAGGACAAGTTCGAGCTTGTAAAGAAATACATCCTCACGGAATACAAGTCTTTCATTCCGTCGGTAAACCAGCTCAAGCGACTTCTGCCCGAGATGGAAAAAGAATACGAAGTCTGCTGCTAATCCTTCGGGATTCCTTCGAGATGCGTTCGGGACGCTTCATTATTCAGCCGTATTCTCAAAAAAGACAAAACCTTTAATTATAATATCGAAAATGAAGAAAAAAATCATTATGCTGGCAACCGCCTTCGTTCTGGCGGCCGAAGCCTTGGCGCAGGGCTTTACCAACCCCGTAATCCCCGGCTTCTATCCCGACCCGAGCGTGTGCCGTGTTGGCGACGACTATTATCTGGTAAATTCAAGTTTCCAGTTCTTTCCCGGCGTGCCTCTGTTCCATTCAAAAGACTTGGTAAACTGGCAGCAGATTGGCAATGTGCTCGACCGCCCTTCGCAGCTGCATCTGCCCAAGGCAACCTGCTGGGGCGGCATCTATGCCCCGACAATACGCTACAACGACGGCACGTTCTACATGATTACCACAAACTGCTCGGACAAAGGCAACTTTCTTGTCTATACCGACGATTTGTCGAAAGGCTGGAGCGACCCCGTGTGGCTTAAGCAGCAGGGCATAGACCCTTCGCTCTTCTTTGAGGACGGCAAGTGCTACATGGTAAGCAACCCTAACGACGGCATCTGGCTGTGCCAGATAAATCCGAAGACCGGCGAGCAGCTTACCGAGAGCCGTCTGCTATGGAACGGCACGGGCGGACGCTATCCCGAAGCTCCGCACATTTACAAGAAAGACGGCTATTACTATCTGATGATAGCCGAGGGCGGAACCGAGATGGGACACAAGGTAACCATTGCCCGAAGCCGTCGGATTGAAGGGCCGTATCAGTCTAATCCGGCAAACCCTATTCTTTGCCACCAGAACATGATGGCTCAGACAAACCCGATTCAGGGCACGGGACATGCCGACCTTGTTCAGGCTCACGACGGAAGCTGGTGGATGGTGTGCCTCGCCTTCCGTCCGATGGCTGGCGGATGCCACAATCTGGGCCGAGAAACGTTTCTTGCGCCCGTGCGCTGGGACAAGGACGCTTGGCCTGTGGTAAACGGCAACGGCATGATTGCCGAGAAGATGGACGTGCCCACGCTGCCCCTCCGTCAGCTCGAAAAACAGCCTTCGAGGAGCGATTTCAGCAAGATGAAGCCGGCCGTCGGCTGTGCCGAGGTGATGCGCCGAATCGGGCCTCATTGGGTATTTGTGCGCAACCCCGAAGAGAAGAACTATTCGATAAAGGACGGCTTGGTTCTGAACTGCTCAACCAACCAGTTGTCGGGCGTCGAAGGCTCGCCGTCTTTCGTTGCGCGCCGTCAGCAAAAGATGGATTTTACCGCCACCACAAAACTCACGCTACGCAAGGCTCGGAAGGGCGATGAGGCCGGCTTGTCGGTATTTATGACCGAAGAGAGCCACTACGACATCTTTCTGACAAAAAACTCCGCCGGAAAGACGGTTGTTCAGGTGCGCTACAACCTCATCTCGCTAAGCCACGAAGAGGCGGCTGTTGAGATTCCGGGTGATGAGTGCTATCTTAGGGTAGAGGGCGACAAGGATAATTATAGTTTCAGCTTTTCTGCCGACGGCAAGAACTTCAGAAAGATAGGAACGATGAACGCACGATACCTTTCGAGCGAGTGCGCCGGCGGATTTACGGGCGTAACGCTTGGCTTGTATTCGCAGTCGGCCAACAAGAAAACGGCAGCAACGGCTACATTCGATTTCTTCGAGATGTAATGGTTGCCGTTGCCGCCATTTCGGAAAGTTCTAAGTAGTGCAACATTCTTTATATGGTAGCAGTAAGGAATGTTGCATTTCCAAAAATAAACAGAGTATTTTCAGATGCCGGAACAAGTACCGTTTCGCCTTGGTGCATGTTTATTCCGTTGATGTTTGCAATTCCGCTCAGGCATATCGCCACCACGAACGACTCGGTCTTGAGGTCTATTTTTGCCGATTCCTGAACCACAATTCTGTTTACCCTGAAGTATGGGCAGCTAACCAGCTCGGAGTTTGGCAGAGTGCTGTCGTACGAGGTTCGGTATTCCGAATACACGTTGTAGTCTATGGCATCTTTTGCCTGCTCAATATGCAGTTCGCGCGGCTTTCCGTTGGCATCCTTACGGCCGAAGTCGTAGACGCGGTACGTTATGTCGGATGTCTGCTGAATCTCGGCCAGAAAGTTGCCTGCTCCGATGGCGTGAAGCCTTCCGGCTGGCAGAAAATAGAGGTCGCCTTGGTGCGACTCGTGCGTGGCTATTACGTCTTGCATGGGCGAGTGTCCGCCAATGGTCTCGGCCTTGGCAAGACGCTCGTACTCGTCGGGCGTAATCTTTCGGCTCAGTCCGGCATAGATTTTTGCTCCCGGCTTGCTTTTTATTATGTACCACATCTCGGTCTTTCCGGCACATCCGTGGCGTTGCTGCGCCAGCTTGTCGTCGGGGTGAACCTGAACGGAGAGGTCTTGCCGCGAGTCGATGAACTTGATAAGAAGCGGAAATTTGTTTCCGTACTTCTTGTAAGTCTTTCTGCCCACAAGCTGCCCCTTGTATTTGTCTATAAGCTGGGTTAGCGTGAACCCGACATCCACGTCGTCGGCAATGCCGCGGTTGGCAGCCACGCTCTCGTGTCCCGGCACAGCCGATATTTCCCACGATTCGCCAATGTTCTCCTCGCTTGCCCCAATGCTCTTGAATGGTGCGATAAGCGAGCCTCCCCAGATGGTTGGCTTAAGGTAAGGCTCAAATTTATATGGTTTCATTTTCTTGCTGATGTTTTAATTTTCATGTTTGCAAAGGTAGCGACAAAAAATGTAAATTCATACCACTTTTTTTGCACATAATTGCACTATACAAATAAGTTACCGTCGCATTGTCCGCCGTTTGGTGTTGTATAACATATTGTCAATTTTAAAGGTTATGCTATAAATTCGTAATTTTGCAGTCGCATCTGACTTTTTGTTGAAAAATTGCTTCATTTTCAGAATTTAAGAATCAAACTTTATACCAAACAACAATGAAAAAAATTGCATTTTTGCTATTCGTGGCACTTATGGCTGTTGTGTCGGCCAAGGCGTGGCGCAATATGCCAATGCCGAAGCTGCATATCGAAGGCAGATATCTTGTTGATGAGAATGGCAACAAGGTTAATCTTCACGGAATTGTCCAGACTTACAGCCCTTGGTTTAACGAGAAGGGCAAGTATTGGGACAACTACGATGTTGACGGTTGTCTGAAATACAACAAGCGAATGATTTCGGGAGCTCTCGACAAAGGCTTCAAGATTAACGTGCTCCGCCTGCACATGGATCCTTACTGGAGCAACAATCCATATACCCAGACAAGCGAGAACGACATCTCGCAGTTCAACTTCCTCCGCTTCAAGCAATATTTCAACTCGGTTTTCTACGAGATGGCAAGATATTGCGAGGCAAACGGAATCTATGTCGTTATGCGTCCGCCGGGCGTGTGTCCCGAGGAGATTACCGTAGGCGACAGCTATCAGAAGTACCTTATAAAGGTGTGGGAATATGTTGCCGAGCGTCTTGTTAAGGAAGGTAACACTTCTATCATGATTGAGCTTGCCAACGAGCCTGTCAGAATCTATAAGACCGACGATGCGGGCAATAAGATAACATCTGGCGCTTCTTCCGACTATTTTCAGCCTATTGTCGATGCAATACGCGCAAAAGGCTGCAACAATATCATTTGGGTTCCAGGTCCAAGCTATCAGAGCGACTATCGCGACTATGCCGTTACGCCAATCTGGGGCAGTAACATCGGCTATGCCGTTCATTGCTATCCGGGATGGTTTGGAAGCGATGCCGAGGTTGAGAGCGCAGAGAACACCGGCGATGTTTCGGGCGGAGGATATCAGGGCTTCCTTAACGGCTGGCACGAGCGCATTAACTGCGTGTCGGACTTTGCCCCAATACTCGTAACCGAGATGGACTGGGCAGCTAAGAAATATGATTGCTCGTGGGGAAAATCAACAACCGGCGTTAGATACGGCGACGGCTTCGGAGCAAACTTCAAGTTCCTTTGCGATTATACAGGAAACGTAAGCTGGACGGTATTTACAGGCGTACACCTTTTGGCCGAGTATGATGACAACGCGCCCGATGGCTCAACATTCCTTACCGATCCAGAATCGTGTGCTCGTCCTGTGTTCCGCTGGTTCAACGACTATGCAGCCGAGTGGCCTAACCCTACAGACGATTCCCGCAAGCTGGTGAGCCTCGAACTTGGTTGTGCCGACAATTTCAAGATTCTTCCGGGCAACGCCATCGCCATTCCGGTTGATGCTACGTTTGCCGACGGACACAAGTCTTGTGTCAGCGCAACTGCCGATTACAGCATCGGCAATCCTGCGGTGGCATCGTTCAAAAACGGATTGCTCTTGTGCAATGGAGTGGGCGAGACCGATGTTGTAATCTCGCTAACCGATGAGTTCGGAACACGCAAGGAGGTGAGCGTTCATCTGTCGCTTACTCCGTTCCCGTTGTCGGCCGATTCTTTCAATCCGAATATCTGGGAAAAGGGCTCGTTCGACGAGAAGACTGGAACGCTCATAACCGGAAAATACGGCTTTGGCGGATGGACTTACAACAACGGCTTCGATATGTCGGGTTACAAGTATCTCGTTGTCGAGTTGTACGAGAAACAAGATGCTGGCGCCGAAATTCACCTGTTCGACGAGAACGACTATTGGGGAGCGAAGGCAACGATAAAAATAAACTCTCGCACCCGTGTGGTTGAGGAACTCGCAACCCTGAAGAAGACTAATGACGTGTTGCTGAATCCGGAGCACATCTATATTGCCGGATTCTGGTCGTATGGCAGCAAGTCGATAAAGATAAAGAACGTTTTCCTTTCAAACGACAAGGACGCAACCGGATCGGCAACAGGCGTCAACGAGGTTGAGGCTCTGCCTAACTGCGGCGACGGCGTAATCTACAACCTTCGCGGTCAGCGAGTAGTCAGCCCAGCTCCGGGAATCTACATCAAGAACGGTAAGAAAATAGTTATAAGATAGGTTAATATTATTATGTTAAAGTCAAAGAAGGGAGTTCTCGTTGCCGAGGCTCTCTTCTTTTTTTGGGTAAATATTACATTGTGTTTATGACGAATAGTCGCCATAAACACAAGTATAACGTTACAAATCAGGGCTGTTTATCTTAAAGCTGATGCCTAAAAATATGGTTTGCTTTTACATCTTCAGGTTTGCTTTCTTGACCGTGGTGTTTGATATTGGCACCAAGTGATTTCCGCTTATGTAGAATCCGCCGTCGTTGGCATAGAGCAAGCTCGCAAACAACGATAGGGCCAGACACGCTAGCGCGCGGTTTGAAAATGTGATAAAGATAAAAAGTTGTTATTTGTTTATGGCTCGGGGCATTATGATGTTTTTGTATGTATCAATAATATCGTGCTATTAGCTTGATTAGCAGCCGCATCTGCCAATGAACGATACACTCTCAGAATGTCGTTCATCTGGGTCGATAATCCAAAACGAGCCTTCAAGATTGTGCGAATCTGGCGCTGTATTATCTTTCAGTTTTATTACGTTTACGCGCAGCACATAGTTCTGGTTGGCATAAGAATATAGGTTGCCATCATTCCATTTTAGGGTAAACTTTTCAAGCTTGTTGTTTATTACAACGTAGGCTGTCTCTGCCAAATCGTTTACCATCACAAACTTCTTGGCTTTCATGTCGTCCTCGTTTCTGAAGAATTCGCAGCTTCCGCCGTCGATTTCATCGGGGAACGAATCGAATGTACCGATTTCAATCTTTATGCTGTCGGGCAGGGCATTTCGGGCGCGTGCCTTTTTGATATACTCAATCCATGGGCCGGCGTCTTTGTCTTTAATGTGGAACATTTCCCAATTAGCATACTCGCTGCTGCGTGACGTTATTCGCAATGTGTCTTTGTCGAAGGTACACTTGTGCGGGTAGAATCTTCCGTCATTGCAAAAACTGATGTACAGAACCTGATTCCTTAAGATGTATGGAAAGTTTTTGAATCCGTCGTCGAAAGCGTTTAACGAATATCTTTCAATCGTATTTTGTGTGATTCTGGTAACATCCTCGCAGCCGTTGTATGCCAGCCAGTAGCCGTGCAGTCTCTCCAGCATCTTGTTGTCGAGTTGTGGGTTGCGGCTTATGCTGTCCATCAGGTCGTCGATGTAATAACGCTTTGTATGCTCCCGATTGTCTGGCAGCTTTCTGGCCGTGAGGTTCTCGACATTGGCTATTTTGTATTCGTTTTTTTCTTTGCAGAGAGTTACTTGCAAATCTACCTTGTAGGTTGTCAGGTCGTCTGTGTCGTCGTACGCATCATCCAATGTCGTTTCATAGCGTACACGGAACACATTTTCTGCTGTCATTTCAATAGTCATGCTCTTGAGCGAGTTCTCGTCCATGGTATAGCCGGCAACCAGCATGCAGCCGTACGCTTCGCTGTAAGCATTCATAAGTTTGCTTCTGAATTTCTCGGTACAATATTTCTTGCACAGAAGTCTGTAATGCGTGTAAAACGTGTAGTTTTCCGGATTTGCATTCGAGATGGAGTCGAACTCGGTAAATACGGTCCTGATGAATTCTATTTGCTCCTTGTCGGAGTTGTCTTTACAGCCTATTGTCAGAAATGTAGCCATTAGGCAGATAATGTAGAATATTTTTCTCATTTTTTACGTTTAGATTTCTGTTCTTTTTTGCTCAACGGCTAATTGCGAAGAGCGTACAAATGTACATATTTTTTTGTTTTCATCAGATATTAAATCAGAAATATCGGATTTTTTGAAAGTTCTTTTGAATTGACAATGGATACGAATTGATAATTGACAGTTGACAATTGATAATTTCTTTTGAAAATTGAAGTTTGAGAATTGAAAAAACTAAGCAATTTACAAATCACAATGGACAATTGACAATGAAAAATTGAGATTTGAAAGCCGAAAAGTAGCATTTTACAAGCTGCAACTTACTTTCAAGGTTGCTTCAAGTAAGCCGGAGGGTACGGGGTAACTATGGGGAAGCAAGCCGATAGTAAGGGGATAGTAAGGGGCAGGTAAGCCAGAAGTAAGCCGGAAGGTTCGGAGTAGGTACGTTCAAGGTACGTGGTAGCTACGGGGTAGGAACGGAGTAGCTACGGGGAAGCTACGGGGAAGTAAGCCGATGGTAATGGACAATTGACAATTATAGAGTTGAAAATTGAAAATTGAAAGTTGAAAAATCGTGTCAAGGTAGGTTTGAAAGTTGAGAACGCTACAAATTGTATAAAGCCAGAAGTAAGCCATAAGGTATACAAAGCTCATTGGCGGACATAAAAAGGAGGCATGACGAAAATCATGCCCCCATTTTGTGGAATCTCTTGTATTGTGAATACTTTTTTAAGAATGTAAACGCGTGGAGCGTTATTTCTTGTTAAGTTCCTGCTTCTTTTTGTCGAGTTCCTTCTGCTGCTTGTCGAGCTTGTCCTGCTGTTTCTTCAGCTTCTCGAGCTCCTTGCGTTCCTTGGCTTCCTGCTCGCGCTTCTCCTTGTTTGCCTTGAACTCGTCTTTTATTGCTTTCTCCTTCAGATACATTTCGCCTCTGAACTGCTCTGAATCGTCCTTCATCTTTTCCTTTTCGATCTTTGCGCGTTCCTCAATCACGGCAACCTTTGTCTTGTAGGCCGATTGCTTTTTCGCCTCTTTCTTTCTCTGCGGAGCAACTTCCGGAATGTTCTTCGGCTTTTCTTCCTTCTTTTCAGCCTTGTTTTCTACCATTTTAGCCTTGCCTTCCTTGGCTGTCTTGGCAGCTTTCTCGGCCTTTGCCTTTGGAGCGGTGTAGCCAACCTCGAACTGGAAGGATGCTGCCGGCATTCCGTTGGTGTTGTAGAGCGATAGGATAGGATTGTCGTCCCACGCATAGCGCACGCTCTTTGGCTGTTTCACATCTGGGCACGAAAGGGTTACGGTCTTTCCGTCGGATGTGGCATCTGCCTTGTAATAGAAGCCGCTTTCGCCAGACAACTCGAAGCCTCGCAGCGAGCCTTTCTGTACATCTTCGCGCGTGAACGACAGAACGACTGCTCCGTTCTTACCTGCCTTAACATCCTTAACCACAGGACCTTCGGCAATCATCTTGTCCTTTTTGTAGACAAGTCGTTCAATCTGAAGGAATACACGCTCGGCTACATCGCGCTTTTTCAGAGGATGAATGTCGTTCCACTCGCCGAGTCCGAGGGCTGTTGCAAGGGCTGCATCCGGAATAAGCGTGCTCGCCTCGCGCTGTGCGTTGCGAAGAGCCGCCCATTCGCTGTCGAAAGGCTTGTCGTGCGTGTCCATAAAGTTGGCAAGCTGAACGATGATGAATGGGGTAGAGTAGCCCTGACGCTTGCGCCAGTCGGCAACCATCTTCTGCAAGAGGTCGGAATATTCGCTGGCCCGGTTTGTGTTGCTCTCGCCTTGGAACCATACTGTTCCGCAGAAACGGAACTTGTTAAGCGGTGCAATCATTCCGTAGTACAGACCTATTGGCTTGTATTGGAAGAATGTCTGGCCTACGCGCGCCGGCATTCTCGAGCCTATCTTGTGTCGCCAGTGCTGCGACAGAGTAATCTCGTAGCCATTGTTGAATGTGAGTTTGTATGGCTTCTCTCTTACAAAGCTTGGCTTACCCTGATAGCTTATTACGCGCACCGCGATGATGTTCTTGCCGCCGCGGAGCAAATCTGGTCTAACCTTGTATATTCGTGGCGGATACTGATATCCTGTTGAGCCTATGCACACGCCGTTTACATAAACACTGTCGGCATCTACTATGCAGCCCAGTCTGAGCACGGCTTCCTTGCCTGCGCACTTCTCTGGAACGTCAATTTCCTGACGCAGCCAGTGCGAGCCGTTGGCAATCTTGCCGTCGGGTGCTCCCCAGTCGCTGAACATATCCACCGTTTCCCATTTGTTGTCGTCGAAGTAGAGCGATGTCCACTCAGTCAGTCCGTGGTCAGTCTCGTTCAGGATGTTGTTCCAAGTGCGCATCTTCTCGGCTTCCTCCTTTAGAGTCTTTTCAATGTAGCCGTTCTGAATGCACTTGTCGGCTTCTTTTCTGTATGCCGGATAGTTATCAAGTGCATCGTAGTGCATCCACGCCTCGATAGGTGAGCCGCCGACGCTCGAGTTTACTATGCCGACCGGAACATTCTCGCTCATGTTGATGTTCAAGCCCAGATAGTAGCAGAGAGCCGACATGTCGGGAGAGTTCTTAGGGTTGAGTTCCTTCCAGTCGCATGCCCTGAAATCGTTCTGCGGCTCTTTGAAGTTGAATGTCAGAGGAATCTTAACATATCTCACGTTAGTGTTTACGATGCTGTCCATGTCCTTTTTGTAAAGGTCGGCAGTGCGTCGCATCGGCAGTTCCATGTTGCTCTGTCCCGAGCAGAGATATACATCGCCTATGAGAATGTTGTTTATCTTGATGTCGTTTACCAAAAGCGTGTACGGACCGCCGGCCTTCATTGCCGGAAGCGATATTTCCCATTCGCCGCTTTCGCTTGCGATGGTCTTCACCTTCTTTCCGTTCAGAGCGATGAAAACGTTTTCCTTAGGGTCGGCCCAGCCCCATATTCTGATTTCTGCATTCCGCTGTATCACCATATTGTCTGAAAAAATCTTTGGCAAGCGGACGGTGGCGTTTGCAACTAATGCTGACAGAAGCAAAGCCAGAGAAAGGAATGCTTTTTTCATATTAAAACTAATTAACGTTATCTTGTAATCAAGTGCAAAGTTAGTCATTATTAGCGTAATGGCAAAAGCTTGTACAAACAAAAAGTTCTCAACTTCACAGCTGAGAACTTCTTTTAACTCTTTTTCCAATCTTTTTTACCTTATTAATCCAAATGATATTTTAATTTACACTTAGTTCTTTCCTTAAAAGCAGTGCAAAGATAATATTATCTGTTGGAAAGTGCAAATAAAATTGTCGGAAAAATCAAATTTTAATGTTTTTTAATACTATTATTCGCAACTTCTGAACGATTTTAACAAATTATTCCACTTTTCGGACAATTCGTTCATTGAATGGCACAACAGATTCGCACCTTCGCACAGCAGAACGCTGTCGGGCAGCGGACCTGTGTTTACGGCAACCGTGAAGATGTTTGCCGCCACTCCAGCCTGAACTCCAAGGGGAGCGTTCTCTACTACAATTGCCTCGTTTGGCTTTACTCCGGCTTTCTGAAGTCCCATCAGATATGGCTCTGGATTAGGCTTGCCGTACTTTACGTCGAAGGCCGTAACCATCTTGTCGGACGTAAAGATGCCGGGAAAATGCGTGTTCAGTCGGTCGAGCAGCGATTTCTGTCCGCTTCCTGTTACCAGAACAATTTGCAGTCCGTCGGCCTTGATCTGGTTCAGCAGCTCGGCAGCACCCGGCATAGGACCAGCCTGTGGGCACTTGTTGAAGACCTCGGTCTTCCATGCATAAATCTGCTGCTTTTCCTCCTCGGTGGCATCGCGCCCCCATGTGCGCTGTGCCAGAATGTTGATGGTTCCGGCTCCCGTTCTGCCTTCGTGCATGTAAGCCTCTTCCTTTGTCATCGGCAGACCGTACTTCTTCATTCCTTCGCTCCAGGCAAGGGCATGGTTCGGCATCGAGTCGAACAGTACGCCGTCCATATCAAAAAGTACGGCTTTGAGGTTCATCTCCTCAAAGCCGTGTTTTTTCATATAATCTGTTTTTTCTCTCTTAAACATATATTATTTTAGTTTTTCCTGAATAGCCTTGCTTTCTGCTTCGTATCCCGGTTTGTTTAGGAGGGCAAACATGTTCTTCTTGTAAGCCTCTACGCCCGGCTGGTTGAAGGTGTTTACGCCAAGAACCTCGCCGCTGATGCCGCAGGCTTTCTCGAAGAAGTAGATTACCTGTCCGAGGTAGTACTCGTTAAGCACAGGAACAACAAGGCGCATGTTTGGAACGCCGCCGTCAACGTGTGCAAGCTGAGTTCCTAGCTCTGCCATCTTGTTAACCTCGTCGATGCGCTTGCCTGCAAGGAAGTTCAGACCGTCAAGGTTTTCCTCGTCAGAAGGAACGGTGAGTTTCTTGCATGGTTCTTCGATAGAGATTACTGTCTCGAAGATTGTTCTTTCGCCTTCCTGAATCCACTGACCCATAGAGTGAAGGTCGGTTGAGAAATCAACGGCTGCCGGGAACAGACC
Organism: Bacteroidaceae bacterium; assembly: GCA_017617315.1. Taxonomy (GTDB): domain Bacteria; phylum Bacteroidota; class Bacteroidia; order Bacteroidales; family Bacteroidaceae; genus Ga6A1. The sequence goes on along the minus strand of JAFZWM010000028.1, from coordinate 37,261 downwards.
TTTCAGTTCCTTGCCCTCGCTCTCGCCGTATAGCTGCTTCCACCATTCGTTCATGTAGTGGAGCTTTGGCTGGAAGTTTACGAGAATCTCAATCTTCTTGCCCTCGGCATAAAGAGCGTTACGAACGGCTGCATAGAGAGCCGATGGATTCTCCTCGAACGGTACGTTTGTTGCTGTTGCCTTCTCCATCTCGGCTGCACCTGCAACAAGCTGCTCGATGTCGAAGCCTGCTACTGCGATAGGAAGCAAGCCTACCGGAGTGAGTACAGAGAAACGGCCGCCCACGTTGTCAGGAATAACGAATGTTGTGTATCCTTCCTTGTCGGCAGTTGTGCGTGCTGCGCCCTTCTTTGCGTCGGTTACGGCTACGATTACCTTGCGTGCAACATCCTTGCCTCTCTGGTCTTCGCACTGCTTCTTGAGCAGACGGAAGGCGATGGCAGTCTCGGTTGTTGTACCGCTCTTTGATATATTGATTACACCGAATTTCTTGTCCTTCAGATATTCTGTCAGTTCAGCAAGATAATCCTCGCCGATGTTGTTGCCGGCAAATACGATTGTCGGATTCTTCTTGTCCTGAACAAGCCACTGGAAGCTGTTTCCCAATGCCTCGATAACGGCGCGTGCTCCAAGATAGCTACCGCCGATACCTGCAACCACTACAACCTCGCAGTTCTCGCGAAGCACGTTTGCGCAAGCCTTTAGGTCGGCAATGTGCTGTGCTGTTATTGATGATGGTAAGTGAAGCCATCCCAAGAAGTCGTTACCCTTGCATGTTCCGTTCTCGAGTGCTTCCATGGCAGCCTTTACCTTTGGCTCGTATGCCTTGATTTTCTCTGCTGATACGAAAGGCGTTGCCTTGCTGATGTTTAAACTAATATTTTTCATATATGCAGTATTAAAATATCTATACTTCTGATGAATTTGTTATGTGGCGCAAATTTAAGATTTTTCTTCTTAAAAGAGCTCGTGTTATGTTAATTTTTTGGTAATTGTTGTCGGAAAGGATTGCATTTTGCTATAAAAGTATAATTTGCCTGTCGCATATCCGTTCCGTCGGGCAGGATAAAAAAATACCGACGCCATTATCTGAAGGCGTCGGTAAGTAATTTTATTTCAATCTGTGGCGAGATATGCTCGTACAGAATATTGTACACGGCATCGAGTATCGGCATGTTAACGTGATAGTGCTTGTTGATCTCCTTCATGCACTTTGTTCCGTAATAGCCCTCGGCAATCATTTCCATTTCAATCTGGGCTGTCTTTACCGAATACCCCTTTCCAATCATCGTTCCGAACACGCGGTTTCGGCTGAAGTTCGAATATCCCGTAACCAGAAGGTCACCGAGATATGCCGAGCTGATGATTTTGCGGTTCTCCATCGGACTCACCGTGTCTACGAAACGCTCCATCTCCTGAACGGCGTTCGAAATAAGTACGGCCTGGAAGTTGTCGCCCATGCCCATGCCGTTGCAGATTCCGGCGCAGATGGCGTAGACGTTCTTCAGCACGGCGGCAAACTCAATTCCGAAGAGGTCGAGGTTTACCGATGTCTTGACATAAGGGCTTGATATGAAGTTGGCAAGGCATGTAGCCTTCTCCTCATCCTTGCAGCCCACGGTAAGATAGCAGAGGCGTTCGAGAGCCACTTCCTCGGCGTGCGACGGTCCGGCTATCACGGCCAGATTCTCTTCCGGAACGCCGTAGACCTGATGGAAATATTCAGAAACAACCAGATTCTCGTCTGGGATGATTCCCTTGATTGCTGTAACGATGAACTTGTCCCTGATGTGAGTCTTCAGTTTCTTCAGATGACTCTTTACATAAGGCGACGGAGTTACGAATATCAGCGTGTCGGAGTTCTCAACAATCTCGTTGATGTCCGAAGAGAATGAAATTTTGTTTATGTCAAAGTGTACACTTTGCAGATATGCAGGGTTATGCCCGAGCCGTTTGAAGTCACTGATTCGGTCGTCTCGGCGGAGATACCAGTTCAAGTGATCCGTACTGTCGAGCATAATCTTGGCGATGGCGGTAGCCCAGCTTCCGCCTCCCAATACTGCTATTCTTCCACAATCTGTCACAGTCTGTATTTTAGTCTTCGGCAACAATCTTGCCGATTATTGCGTTCAATTCGTCAACAGAAGGCTTCTGTATGTCAAGCTTGTACTTCTTGATAATCTCGCCAATCTGCTGCTGTACTGCCTGAGCCTTTGTGCCGGCGAGGTCCTTAACGAGGTTGTAGCCTGCCTTCTGAAGCACAGGAACGATTTCTTCGCTAAAGCCCAGTTCTACATATTTGCTTACGGCATCCTTCGGAGCCTTCTTCTCTGGTTTCATTGTAGGGAAGAGCAGAACCTCCTGAATTGTTGGCTGGCCTGTCATAAGGATAGCCAGACGGTCGATACCGATACCGATACCTGATGTTGGAGGCATACCGTACTGAAGTGCGCGGAGGAAGTCGTGGTCGATGACCATAGCTTCGTCGTCGCCCTTGTCGGCAAGCTTCATCTGCTCAACGAAACGCTCTTCCTGGTCTATTGGGTCGTTCAACTCAGAGTATGCGTTTGCAAGCTCCTTACCGTTTACCATCAGCTCGAAACGCTCAGTCAAGCCCGGCTTGCTGCGGTGCATCTTTGTAAGAGGCGACATCTCTACAGGATAGTCGGTAATGAATGTAGGCTGAATGAATGTACCCTCGCAAGTCTCGCCGAAAATCTCGTCGATGAGCTTGCCCTTGCCCATGATTTCAGTATCTTCAACTCCAAGTTTCTTTGCAATCTCGCGCATCTCGTCCTCGCTCATTGTAGAAAGGTCGTAGCCAGTCTTCTCCTTTATGGCATCGAGGATAGGCAGACGGCGGTATGGAGCCTTGAATGATACGATGTTGTCGCCAATCTTGACTTCAGTCGTGCCGTTTACAGCGATACATATCTTCTCGAGAAGGTTCTCTGTAAATGTCATCATCCAGTTGTAGTCCTTGTACGAAACGTAAAGCTCCATGCAAGTGAACTCAGGGTTGTGTGAGCGGTCCATACCCTCGTTACGGAAGTTACGGCCAATCTCGTAAACGCCTTCGAAACCGCCTACGATAAGACGCTTCAGATAAAGCTCTGTTGCGATTCGCAGGTAGAGGTCAACGTTCAGGGCGTTGTGGTGTGTGATGAATGGGCGGGCAGATGCACCACCTGCAATCTGCTGCAATATAGGAGTCTCCACCTCGGTGAATCCAGCCTCGTCGAACACCTGACGCATAGTGCGCAGGATTGTCGCTCTCTTAAGGAATGTGTCCTTTACTCCGTTGTTTACGATAAGGTCAACGTAGCGCTGACGGTAGCGGAGTTCTGGGTCGTCGAATGAATCATATACCTGTCCGTCCTTCTCCTTCACGATTGGGAGCGGCTTAAGGCTCTTAGCAAGAACTGTCAATTCTTTGGCGTGAACGCTGATTTCGCCTGTCTGTGTGCGGAATACTGTACCCTTTACTCCAATAAAGTCGCCAAGGTCAAGAAGTTTCTTGAATACTGTATACATCTCAAGCTCAGGAGTATTCACATCGTCGCGTGTGATGTAAACCTGAATTCTGCCTTTTGAGTCTTGCAACTCGGCGAAAGAAGCCTTGCCCATAACTCGGCGGCTCATCATACGGCCGGCAATACAAACTTCTCTTGGTTCATCATCGTCCTTGAACGCCTCTTTTATCTCAGTAGTGTACGCGTTTGTCGGATACTCTGCAGCAGGATATGGGTCTATGCCCATAGCGCGCAATTCGTTAAGGCAATTGCGGCGGTTAATCTCCTGTTCACTCAGTTCTAATATGTTCATATTTGATTTTTAATGACTTTTTAAATCACAAATTTGAAGGCAAAAGTACAAAATCTTTTTTATTCGCTATTTCTGTTTTACGAAAAATGTGATAAAATGTTAAAAAAAATACTCAAATTTGGTGGTTTTATATATAATACTTAAATTTGCATCTGATTATTAAGATATCTAATTCTAATTTAGTTAAATGGTAGTTTGGTTGATATTGGGCTTTGCGTTTGCCGTTCTGGGCATTGCCTATATATATAATTGTAAAGATTATTTTCTTGAGCAAGGAGGCTTCATGGCTTCTCTTATATCATTCTTCTGTGCAAAGAATGATGACAGGGAAGGCGGCAAAGAGCCTGAGCGTCTGCAACGTATGTCGTTTGCATCCACCGAAGAGATATGTACCGGAGAGGCTCCTGTGGTACAGAATCCTTTCGGCCCTTTGCAGACGAAGGAACTTGACAGCTACATGATTGGCGAAGAGATAATCTGCAACCGTATTCTGTATTCAAAGAATGCGGAAGGCGGACTCGAAGTTATTGCGTATATAAGTAAGGTTGTAGAAGAGTATCTTGCTGATGATGAGGCGAGATGTGAGTTTCTGAAGCATCTCGGAACGGATGATACTACCGTTGCAAAGGTTGAGCCAGTAATCATGAACTACGAGGTTGTGAGCATTGGCGAAAGCGCCTTCAGCATGATTCAAGGATTGCAGGAGATTGTCATCCCCGATACTGTTACGGAGATTGGCGACAACGCATTCTCCGGCTGCGTAGATTTGAAGACAATCAAGCTTGGCTCTGGCATTCAGAATATTGGCGTAGGCGTTTTTGATGATTGCAAGTGTCTTGAATCTGTATATTTCGAAGGCGACACCCTGCCGGTGTGCGAGGATAGCACCAAACTTCAGAAATGCGTTCTTCGTGTTCCGGAGAAGAGTTTTTGCAGCATAATTGCATCTCCGTTCGGACAGCAGTTTAAGCAGATAACCGACGGCAGATATGTTAAGAGCGGATTGTGGACTTTCAGATATCTGCAAGACCGTAAGAAGGTCGAAGTCGTGAAGTTCGACGGTCGCGACAGCGAAATCGAGATTCCTTCGAGTACGATTCTCGAAGGATTGGGTGTAGTTGTTGCCGGCATAGGAAAGAATGCCTTCCGCGACAATCAGCGACTTGTGAATGTTAAGTTCTCAAGCCGTCTCACGTTCATTTCAGACCATGCTTTCGAGGGCTGCTCGTCGTTGCATAAGATTGATTTGCCCGACAATGTGGCGCGTATCGGTGCAGGTGCTTTCTGCGGATGCGAGAATGCCGTCGAACTCCGTCTGCCTGAGAATCTTACAACCCTAAAGGTTGCCACCTTCAAGAAGTGCAAGGCTCTGCGAAAGGTTACTCTTCCGCTGAATCTTCAGCGACTCGAAGACGATGCTTTCAGTCTTTGCTCGTCGATAAATGCCATCGACTTTCCATCTACTGTTACCGAGATTGGCATACGCACATTCTCGCAGTGCGTGGCATTGACCGATGTTCAGCTTCCCGATAGCCTGCAAAAGCTTGGAAATGCGGCGTTTGGCGATTGCATCAACATGGAACGCATCAGTTTTCCTGACGGTTTCTCGAAACTTCACAAGGCCGAAATGATTGATGCAATTCAGGGTTGCGAGAAGCTAAATGTTACAGAATTGTTAAAAAATAATAATTAAACGTAAAATAATTTCGTTTTTCTTTGGGCTTATAGCAATTATACTTATATTTGTGGTGTGATACCCGAAATCTTGTTTATACTCCGATGAGGAGTAATTTGCATAAAACCAAAGTATTATGAAGAAATTATTACTACTGGCTTTGCTGACCGTTATTTCGGTCGCAGCCACTGCACAGACAATTAAGAAGGTAAAGGCTAATCAGGTCCTTTACTTCGACCACGAATCAGTTGCAAAGGCATTTGAGGAAAAATGGGTGCATAATGGAAAGAACGAAGGCATTTTCGCCTACAAGACTTGTCTTCAGACCATCGATCCTACAAGCGATAAGGCTATTCAGCCGCAACGAATGGAAGGCGTGATTGTTAAGCAGGAAGGTTCTCACAAGGAAATGACTTTTGCCGTTACCGGATGCAAGGGCGTGATTGTATATTGTGCAAACAAGGGCTCTGACTATGCCCGAAACCTTTATGTAAAGGCTCACTTCAGCGGAGCATTCTGGGGCATGGTTGAGCAGGTTGTCGACAAGAGCGGCTCGGCTGCGGTAAAATACGAGAATTTGAATCCAAACCACGATTATACAATAAGTATAACAGCCTCTGGCGATTTGGTATGCTATGCTGTGAAGTTTCTCAAGTAACAAATTTTCAATTGTGTAAATATTGACCGTTGTTCAGTTTTTTATTGGACAACGGTTTCTTTTTTGAAATAATTGTAGTATCTTCGCAGCGAAAAAATAAAACACTTTTTTATAATATGAAGACTTTAGAGAAAATTTTTGCAGAGAAGCTTCTTAAGATTAAGGCTATCAAGTTGCAGCCAAACAGCCCTTTCACTTGGGCATCAGGCTGGAAATCACCATTCTATTGCGACAACCGCAAGACTTTGTCTTATCCTGAGTTGCGCAGCTTCGTAAAGACCGAGTCTGCACGAATCATCATGGAGGAGTTTCCGGGCGTAGATGCTGTTGCTGGCGTTGCTACTGGTGCAATTCCACAGGGCGCTCTTGTTGCCGACTTGCTTAACAAGCCATTTGTTTATGTTCGCTCTAAACCAAAAGACCATGGTCTTGAGAACCTTATTGAAGGTGAACTTCGCCCGGGAATGAAGGTTGTTGTGCTCGAAGACCTTATCTCAACCGGCGGCAGCAGCTTGAAGGCTGTCGAGGCAATCCGTAACAGCGGATGCGAGGTGCTCGGCATGGTTGCATCTTATACTTACGGCTTCGATGTTGCCGTTCAGGCATTCAAGGATGCCAAGGTTAAGCTCATCACGCTTACAAACTACGAGGCTGTTGTTGATGTGGCTCTGAAAACTGAATATATTACAGAAGCAGATGTTCAGGTTCTTAACGAATGGAGAAAGGATCCTGCACACTGGAATGTATAAATAAGAAATATGTCATTGCATAAATACGAAAGTTCTGTAAAAACCATCCCTTATACACGAGAGATGGTTTTCTCTAAGTTGTCGGACTTGAGCAATCTGCAAAACGTAAAGCAGAAGCTTGACAATCCGGAATTGGTTGCAAAGCTGAAGGAACAGGCCGACGGCGATCAGGTTGAGAAGATGATTCCTGTGCTCAAGAGTCTTACTTCGGACACCGACTCTGTAAGCGTTTCCGTTCCGCCGGTAGGCAACCTCACTCTTCGCGTTGTTGAGCGCGAGGAAAAGTGCATAAAGTACGCATTGGAGAATGTTCCGATAAACGCAAATCTGTGGATTCAGCTTCTGCCGGTCGATGCCAACTCTTGCAAGATGAAGGTTACGATTGGCGCCGACTTGAACCTGATTATGCGCGGAATGCTTGGCGGAAAGCTCGAGAAGGGTGCCGAAGGCATCGCAAACATGCTTTCGCGCATGCCTTATACTGAATTCTAATAAAACAAGACTATGGCTACAAAACTTTGGGAAAAGAACGTTCAGGTGAACGAGGAAATCGAGAAGTTTACCGTTGGTCGAGACCGCGAGATGGACTTGTATCTTGCAAAGTACGATGTGCTCGGCTCTATGGCTCACATCACGATGCTCGAGAGCATCGGACTGCTTGGCTCCGACGAACTTCCGAAGCTTCTTTCCGAGTTGAAGAATATCTATCAGCTTGCCGAAAAGGGCGAGTTCGTGATTGAGGACGGCGTTGAGGACGTTCATTCGCAGGTTGAGCTGATGCTTACGCGCAAGCTTGGCGACATGGGCAAGAAAATCCACAGCGGACGCTCGCGCAACGACCAGGTGCTGGTAGACCTGAAGCTCTTTACCCGCGCCGAGATAAAGGAGATTGCCGAGGAGGTTGAGGTTCTGTTCAACGAACTGATTGCCCAGAGCAACAAGTACAAGAACGTGCTGATGCCGGGCTACACTCACTTGCAGGTTGCCATGCCGTCGAGCTTCGGACTGTGGTTCGGAGCGTATGCCGAGGGCTTGGTTGACGATATGATGTTCCTTCAGGCGGCGTTCAAGATTACCAACCGCAACCCACTTGGCTCGGCTGCCGGATACGGCTCTTCTTTCCCGCTGAACCGTACTCTGACAACGAAGCTTCTGGGCTTCGATTCGATGGACTACAACGTGGTCTATGCTCAGATGGGACGCGGCAAGACAGAACGCAACGTTGCGTATGCCATGGCTTCGATTGCCGGAACGATTGCAAAGCTCGCCTTCGATGCCTGCATGTTCAATAGTCAGAATTTCGCTTTCGTGAAACTTCCTGACGAGTGTACGACAGGTTCGAGCATCATGCCTCACAAGAAGAATCCTGATGTGTTTGAGCTTACTCGCGCAAAGTGCAATAAGATTCAGTCGCTTCCGCAGCAGATAATGCTCATAATGAACAATTTGCCAAGCGGATATTTCCGCGACTTGCAGATAATAAAGGAAGTCTTCCTCCCTGCCTTCAAGGAACTGAAGGATTGTCTGAAGATGACTTCGTACATCATCAACAAGATGAAGGTGAACGAGAATATCCTCGACGATCCGCGCTACGACAATATGTTCAGCGTTGAGGAGGTGAACAGGCTGGCTGCAAGCGGAACGCCTTTCCGCGATGCCTACAAGAAAGTGGGACTCGAGATTGAGGCCGGAAACTTCAAGCCGAACAAGGACATCCATCACACCCACGAGGGCAGTATCGGAAACTTGTGCAACGAGCAGATTCAGGCTCTGATGAGCGAGGTTGTGAGCGGATTCAACTTCAAGACGATGGTTGATGCCGAAAACGCTTTGCTTGGCAGATAATTCTAAAAAAATAACGGAGGGTTGAAGAATGACGCTGAATGTTTTCTTCAATCCTTTTTTATATACCATAAAATTCTATAACCTTATGAAATACAGATATTGTGGCAAGAGTGGCTTGCAGATGCCGGTGGTTTCGCTTGGTTTGTGGCATAATTTTGGCGATGCCGATGATTTTGGCGTTGCTACTGATATTATCGTGTCGGCTTTCGATCTGGGGATATGCCATTTCGATTTGGCTAACAACTACGGTCCTGCGCCCGGCTCGGCCGAGACAAACTTCGGCAAGATACTGCGGAAGGAGCTGGCTTCGCATCGCGACGAGATGCTCATAACATCAAAGGCTGGGCACGAAATGTGGCCGGGGGTGTATGGCGACGGCTCTTCGCGCAAGAATCTGATGGCGAGCATCAATCAGAGCCTTAAACGTACAGGGCTCGATTATTTCGACATCTTCTACAGCCACCGATACGACGGCGTAACACCCGTTGAGGAGACGATGCAGGCGCTTATCGACATTGTCCGTCAGGGCAAGGCGCTGTATGTTGGCATCTCTAAATATCCGGTTCATTTGCAACAGAAATGCTACGATATTCTAAAGGAGGCGAAAGTTCCTTGCCTCGTTAGTCAGTACCGCTATAGCATGTACGACAGAAAGATTGAGAGCGGCAATCTTGAATGTGCCGCCTCGAATGGCTCAGGAATGGTGGCATTCTCTCCGCTGGCTCAGGGTTTGCTTACCGACCGCTATCTGAACGGAATTCCAGAACATTCGCGTGCGGCAAGGGCTACGGGCTTCTTGCAGAAGGAGCAGGTGTCGGACGCAAGGGTAGAGGCTTCGCGAAAGCTTAACGAGATAGCGCAGCACAGAGGCCAGACGCTGGCGCAGATGGCTCTTGCGTGGGTGCTGAAAGATGAGCGTATGACGTCGGTAATCGTAGGCGCAAGTTCGGTAAGGCAGTTGAACGATAACATAAAGTGCATCGAAAATCTGGAATTCTCATCCGATGAACTTTCTTTGATTGACGGCATACTAAAAGACCCTGCCTTGTCGTTCTGATAATTGAATATGAAGAAAAATCTGAACAGGATAATTCTGATGGCACTGCTGTGCTTCTGGGCATCGGCGTGTGGCGATGTGTATAATTCGGGCTCTACCTATAGGGTGAATTTTACATGCAACGTGTCTTTCTCGCCTTACAACGTGGCACAGAGCATGGGGCAGTTTATTAGCATCCGAAAGACAAGCAGTTCGAAACTCCTGATTACGAAGATGGACGGCACGACGCACACGCAGACGCTTACCGAGGCAAAGCAGCTGTCGGTCTACTTGGGACTTGGAGGCCTTATTCTTGGCACTCCGACGCTCAACAACGACAATGCCGGCTTGGTGTGCTACGATTTGGCGTGTCCGGCCTGCAATTTGGGCAGTGCAAGGGTCTCGTTTGATGACAAGGGTATAGCCAAATGCGCATCTTGCGGCAATCAGTACGACCTAAACAACGGTGGAATATTGATAGAAGGCAAAGGCCGGCCGCTGTGGAATTATAGATTGACACAATCGCTTGACGGCTCAGTACAGGTTCATAACTGATACTGAGCCTTTTTTTGTGCTCGTGATGCTGTGAAATATCAAATATGAAAAAGAATGGACAAAAAAGTGTCTAAAATAAAAAATGAAAATAAATTTTATGTTGTAAAAAATATGAAAAGTTCGTATTTTCTTTTGAATTGTAAATGCAGATTGTAAGTTTTTTAGTATTTTTGCATGGTTTTTTGTTGCATAGCAGGTTGAAAAAACGTAAAAATGTAATTTTGCTCTTTTGGGAGAGTGCAATTTGAAAGAATTCTGTCGTGCGACTGCATTATAACGTAAGAAACACAGTAAAAAATAAAATCCGTAGTCGAACTATGCGTATTTGTCGATTATTTATAACCCGTTGGAATTTGTTATTTTTGTTGGTTATGTATTGTTTCAGCCTTTCGGCCCAGAAAGTGGCGAGAGGCGGTGGCAAGAAGGCATACAAAATAGCGCTGTCGGTGGTTGATGATGACAATCAGCCGCTAATCTTTGCGCGTTGCGAACTTCAGCCGCTCGGAACATACGCCGTAACCGATGTTAACGGCAATGCCACATTCGAGAACGTGATGCCCGGCGAGTGGCTGCTGAAAATCTCTTATGTGGGCATGAACGAATTTGAGAAGAAAATCAACGTGGCGTCAGATATCAAGATGCCGGTGAAGATGTATTCATCGACCCTCGCCCTCGACGAGGTTGAGGTGGTGGCACGAAAGAATGCGGCAGGCGAGAGCACAAGCTCGATTATCTCCAATCAGGCGATAAGCCACTTGCAGGCATTCTCGCTCGACGACATCATGCAGCTTGTTCCGGGACAGCTGATGAAGAATACCGACCTCACATCGCAGTCAAACTTGCAGATACGCGGACTTGTAAACGACAATAACAACGCCTTCGGTTCGAGCATCGTTATGGACGGAATGCAGTTGTCTAACAACGGTGCGGTGAATCAGGGCGGATTTTCGAGCACTTCTTTTGTCGGAACAGACCTCCGAACCATCAGTTCAGACGACATCGAGTCGGTTGAGGTGGTTAGAGGAGTTCCTTCTGCCGAATATGGCGACTTGACAAGCGGACTCACCGTGATACACTCGCGCGTGGGTGTAACTCCGTGGAATCTGAAGATGAAAGTAAATCCAAGCTGCAAGAACGTTTCGGCAAGCAAGGGCTTCAAGATAATGATGCCCGGAACGCACCGCAAGGGAACGCTCAACTTCTCGTTCGACTATGCGCAGGCGTGGGGCGATCCGCGAATGAAGACGAAGTCGTTCAACCGATACACAGGCTCGCTTAATCTGGGCTACGACATAACGAACAAGTGGCACACAACCACAAAGCTGCGCTACAACATGAATCACGACTGGTCGGGCGATGATCCGGACGCGACAATCGAAGGCTCGGACACAGACGTGAAGAATCAGAATTTTTCGATAAACCACAGCGGAAAGTTTTCGATAAACAAAATGTATGCGCGCACAATCAGCTATACGCTTGGCATGACTCTTAACAATTCTGAAAGCCGATACGAAAAGATTGTGCCGGTGCTTAGCGGATTGCAGCCTATTCTTACGGCTACCGAAACGGGATATTATTCGGTTCCGTGGGCTACCAGCTCTTATAAGGCTGCCGGAGGAAACATCAGCAGTCCCGGAAACTTTATTGCAAAGGTTACAGACCAGTTCTACATAAAGAAGGGCAAGACAAACCAGAACTTCAAGGGCGGAATTGAATATCACTACGACTGGAACAATGCCCGCGGATATTACAACGACGATGACCGCTATCCGCTGAGTCCAAACAATAACGGCCGTCCGCGTGCTTATTACGACATTCCTGGAATGCACCAGTTCAACGCCTTCGTGGAGGACAAGTTTACTTGGAACTTCGCAAAGAAACGCAAGCTGGTGATACAGCCGGGCGTGCGATTCACAATGATTCAGCCTTTCAAGGACGAGATGACATACAGCGTGTCGCCCCGCATAAATTCGAGCATCGATGTTACGCGATGGATGGATTTGCGCCTGGCCTATGGTCGCAATTCAAAGACTCCGAGTCTGGACTATCTCTATCCCGACAAGAAATACGTCGACCGTGTGGCTGCAAACTACATGCCGCAAGACAACGAAGCCGGCAAACTGCTTGTTTACAACACATACGTCTATGACGTGAAGCGAACCGTAGGCTTGCAGAATGCCACAAACGACAAGTACGAAGTCGGAATGGACTTCCAGCTGCCGGGAAAGCGCAAGGTTAGCGTTATCGGATATTACGAGAAGATGGGCAACGGCTTCAGTTCGGATACTGAGTATATAATGTACACGTCGAACTATTATTCGGCCAGCAAGGGACTTATCACGGCTCCGGGCGAGGCTACGAAGATTGACTGGAACAATCCTGAGCGCACCGATACATTGTATATTTCAACCGGAAAGGTCGGAAACTTGGCTGTGTCGGTAAACAAAGGTCTGGAGATTGATTTCGACTTGGGCGAGATTGAGAAACTCCGCACTCACGTTTATCTGACTGGTGCATATTCAGAATCTCAGCACTGGAATAAGGGCTATTCTTTTGAGACTCCGACAAACATCCCTACATCTTACAAACAGTATGGCACTACGCCTTTCAAGATTGTATATCCGGCGTCGGCAACAAAGACCGTCTATCGCCGCTTCAACACCAATCTGCGATTTGTAACGCACATTCCGGCTCTGAAGATGGTGGCTTCGCTGTCAGGGCAGGTTATCTGGTACAACTACAGCCACAACGTGAACAAAGGCCGAGTGCCGGTGGGATGGGTTGACAACGACGGCTCATATTACAGCATTACGGACGCGATGCTCGCCGACAAGGATTTCACAATCAAGGGCGTGAAACTCTCCGACCAGATAACCGTGGGCAAGGAGAATGTTCCGATTACCAATCCTATAACATGGCTCGTGGCCGGACGCCTGACAAAGGAACTCGGCACGTTTGCATCGCTTTCGTTCTATGTAAACAACATGCTTTACTACGAGCCGTATCTTTCAAGTTCGGCATCGTCAACGCTTACGCAGCGCAACACGGGTACGTTCAGCTTCGGCTTTGAACTTGCATTCAAACTTTAGGAATATAGAGAAAACCAATATAATAAGTTTATAAGATTATGAGAAAATTAAGAGGTATTGTAACGCAAATAATGGCGTTTTGCGCTTTCTGCGGAATCATGACAGCTTGTTCATCGTCAGACGATTCTGTTTCTGCGCTTAGTATTACAGTTCAGGTTTCTGCTCCCGAGAATGCCAAGGGCTTGGAACTTTCGGGCAAGACCGTAACCATCACGGGCGAGAACCGTTCGTACACCGGAACTACCGACGAAGGCGGCAAGGCCGTGATTGGCGATGTGATTCCGGGAGTTTACACCGTTTCAACTTCATGGGACATCACTTCTGAGCAGTACATGGCTGCAACTGGCGAGACTGTACAGAACGGCAAATATATTGTCGGAGGCTCGGCAGCAAGCCAGACTTTGTCGCAGAATACAAGCATTGCGCTTGCCCTTACCGTTAGCGTAAAGCAGTCTATGCTTATCAGCAAGGTTTACTATTCGGGCTGCAAGGATGCCAACAGCAAGAACTATCTGGCAGGCCGATTCATCGAGCTTTACAACAATGGCGATGAGGCTGTGAACATTGCCGGAATGTACATCGGACTCACTGAGTCTGAGTCAACTCCAGCCTATGTTATTTCAACAAAGTCTGATACAATCTTCCTGAAGCAGGTGTTCCAGATTCCGACAGACAAGGAATATATGGTTGCTCCGGGCCAGAATGTTGTAATTGCCAACAGCGCCATCGACCATACTTCTGATGGTGCCGACATCTACAATCTGTCTTCTGCCACTTTCGAGGCGAAGGACGAGCAGGGCAAGACAACTAACAATCCTAAAGTTCCGGCTCTCAATCTGATATATTCGGCATATGCAAAAATCTCGCAGATGAACCTTTTGCAGAGCGGTCCAACAGGTGTTGTAATCTTCAACACAAACGAGGACGTTACTGCTTGGCGCGAGGTCTTTGCAGAAGGCAAGGAAAAGGGCAGTAAGTTCAAGACCGTTCCTTCTAAGTCTGTTATCGACGGCGTTGACATCTTGACATACAAGACTGGCTCTGGCATCGACGTTGCAACAAAGCGTCTGTATGACTATATCGACGCCGGTTATCTTAATGTTGAGGCTATTACTTCTTACACCGGAATGGTGGCTTATCGCAAGTTGCAGAGCAAGACTGATGACGGCCGCGCTATTCTGAAGGATACAAACAACAGTACTGAGGATTGGGCCGTGGCTTCGAGAGAAGAGGCTCTTCAGCCGGGTGTTTACAAATAAAACAGTTATTATCAACACAATATAAATGGTATGCCCCGTTTTTCCGCTTCGTGCGAGGGCGGGACATACCATTGCCAACAAAACAAATCTTTATCATTCATTTTATGAACAGATGGTATAAAATTTCGTTGCTGATTTTGCAAGTCGCCGCAGGTGCTAAGGCACAGGAAATACAGGTTCCTAACAGTCTGGAATCAAATTTGTATCACGATGCGACTCAGCTGTGGCGTGTTACCGACAATGCCGCCGGAATGTCGCGCGACAGCGTGGCAAAGCGTGGTTCGGCCAGTTTCGACTTCACTCACACACAAGGCACGCACTATCTTGTTCAGGATGGAGACAAGGAGAACAAACTTACGTTCATGGCCGAGGCTTATCAGCCTGTGGGCAAATATGTTTACGGCTATGGCAAGATTACGTTCGAGGAAGGACGATGCTTCAACCGCTCGTGGAACGACGTGCTCCGTCCTCATCACTCAAATCCGTATTTCTCGGGAAGCTCGATACCTGCGAAATACGATTACCAGAATGTCCTTCTTACGGCATCTCTGGCATCTGTCGAGATAAATAAGTTTACCTATGGCTTGAGACTCGACTATAACGTCGGCGACCTCAGCCGCCTGCGCGATCCGCGTTCGCGCATCAATCTGGCAACCTATGCCATAACGCCTGCCGCAACCTATCGGCTTGGCAATAACACACTTGGACTAAGCGCGCATTACAAGCGCAGAAAAGAGAAACTCATCGGGTTGAGCACAGTGCAGACCGATGCCACGATGAAGTATTATGTTTACACTGGAATGGAGAACGCCACAGGCTCGTTGGGCGGATACAAGGGCTACGAAAGAGAATATGTAGACCACGAGCTTGGCGCAGAATTTTCATACGGATACAAAGGCAGAAAACTCGAGTCCGTAACATCTTTTGCATACAACACGGCGCACGAAGATATCTACGGAGCAAACAAATATATGCCGGGAAAGTTCCATCGCACCGAGATGACTCTGGCATCGCACAACATTCTGAAGACCGATGGCGGAATTATGCACGCTCTCGACTTTTCGGTAAGCAGCAGGCCATCGTCGGCCGATGAGTATCGCCAGCAGAAGGAGATTACCATCGACCCCGAAACGGGAATCTCGTCGCAGTACTGGCTTACGACAATGAAACTGAACAAGCGTTATGAAATAACAGAATATGAGGCTGATGCACGCTATCGCCTAATATGGACGGACAATCAGCAGGTCCGCTCTTATGTCGGCGCGCATATCAGTTATGCCTATGACAAGGACATGTACCACCTTCCCGACTCTTATCTTGAAGTCGGCGGATTTGACCTTATGCTCGAGGGCGGAGCAAGACTCTGCAAGGGCAAGGAACGTTCTCTGTGGGCCGAAGCTGGCGTGGGCTATCATGTTTCGGCTCAGGCAAATCTAAACCTTAGCGATGCCACAACCGACTATGCCGTGAATGTGCTGATGCCCGACATGAAATATTGGGGCGCAGACTATCTGCAAGGCTCGCTCGAGGTTACATACCAGTTTCCGCTAAGCATCCGAAAGGTTAAGCGCGAATGGTTTGTCAAGGCGCATGGCAACTGCATCTCTACCAGCAACAGCACCAACGCGTGGGGGGCAGGAGTGAGTCTCGGCCTGTTCTATTAAGAAAAAGCTAATTATGAGAATAAAAACTTCGATATTTTTTGTGCTGTACACATTTTTCGTGTGTGCAGCCTATGGCAACGTTACTGTTGAAATGCCAAAGGAACTCTTCGGACGCGACTATGTCATCGCCGCAAGAGTCGAGAACGTGAGCAAGCCCATAGAGTTGGGCAAGATGAAAGTGTATTCTGGACTCAGAGTGTACAATCCGCAGCTTGTACGGTTCAGCATCGAGAACGACTCTGTAATTATGAATGCCGCCGACAAGAAACGCGGCGTTCAGCGCATCGGTACGCCTGTTGTCAAGTCATCTTCAAAGAGCGTAACCGTAAATATGGATGCCATGTTTGCGGAGATTCTCCGCGGAGTAGATATCCTTTCGGGCAAGATGCTTCCCGGAAAGATGATGGCCGACAGAACGCGGATAAAGATGCACAAAGGAGATGCACGTCATCTCGAAGTTACGGTGAGCTACAGTTATGCAACCGATTCCGAACCATTCGTTATTGACATCCGCAAGAGTCTTCTTCTGCTCGGCGAGAAGCCTATGCACGGCCGTCCTGTCGATGCCAGAATAGGCTATAAATCAACCAACAACAAGCATATCAACCGCTTCGACATCAGCGGCGGAAAGACAATCACATTCTATATCGACGATAAGTTTCCGGCTCTGTGGCAGAAAGCCATAAAGCAGGGCATCGAGGACTGGAATATCGCCTTTGCCCGTATTGGCCGCGATGGCGTTGTCAAGGCGAAGATGTACAGCGAGGCTGGAGCTGATTTCGACCCATTCGACTTTACAAACAACTGCTTCTATGCCGTGGAGAGCGATTTTGCCAACGCCATGGGCTGCCATTGGACAGACCCTCGCAGCGGCGAGATTCTTCAGGCCGATGTCCAGTTCTACACCAACGTGGTTGAACGCCTCAAATCGTGGATTGTGATGCAGACTGGAGCGTACAACAAGGCCGTTCAGAATGGCGTTGACGACGCCGTGGTGGAGCGGATGCTTCGCTATTCGGCGGCGCACGAGATAGGCCATTGCCTCGGCTTGGAGCACAATTTCCTTGCCTCTCATGCCTATCCGACCGAGAGCCTGCGAAATGCCGAATTCTGTCGCGCCAACGGCACAACACCAAGTATCATGGACTATGCGCGATTCAACTATGTGGCGCAGAAGGGTGATAATGTCGATTTCGTCTATCCGCCATTGCTTGGCGACTATGATATCTATGCCATAAAGGCTGGCTATGCCGATTTTAGCGATAGCGAATACAAGAGTTTTATTGCTGAAAATCAGAATAATCCGCGACATCTGTACCGCAAAATGAAGGTGGGCGTTCTGCCTGTCGACGGAGAAGTGCAGCAGTCCGACCTTGGCGACGACCAACTGGCTTCAACGCGCTACGGAGTGCAGAATCTGAAGTCGTTGCCAAAGTCTGCGCTCAAGCAGTTGAAGGCTGCCGACTTGCAGAAATACTATTTTCAACTGCTGATGCATTGCGTTCCGTATCTCGATAATAGCGATGTTAAGGCATTCATCGAGAAGGAGTTGCGCGAAGGCTACAAGTTCCTCAATTCGTCGCTGATGCAGTCTGTCTTCGGAAGTCAGAATCAGGCTGTCGAGGCTCAGCGCGAGGATTTCATCCGCCGGGTTAAGAGCCGTTACGACATCTGCACGGCCGACAAGGGCGCAACCGGAATGTGGTTCCCTTATCAGGTCGTGGAGGACGATTTGTTCCGCCTTCTGCGCAAGGAAGGAATGAAACTTTCAAAATCCGACATCTACAATATAAACAAGAAATGCCTCACCGGCGCGGTGCTCTCGATGAGCGGCGAGAACGGACTGTCATCGCCGTTTGCATCGGCTTCGTTTGTTTCGGCCGACGGACTGGTGATTACCAACTGGCATTGCGTCAGCACATACGTTCAGCGTCTTGCAACAAAGGACAATGATTATACGCGCTACGGATGCTGGGCTGAATCGCGCAAGCAGGAAATGCCGCTCGGCAACATGGAGATGCACCAGATGCTTTCGTGCGAGGATGTAACCGAAACGCTGAAGTCCGGCTCTGATTCGATAGCTGACATCAAGCAGCGCGAGGCTGAGATTGACCGCCGTGCGCGCGAGCTGATGAACGGCGTGAAGGAATCTTACGGCGTTCATCGCAAGATTTACAGTCTGATGGGCGGCAAGCAGTACGTTCTTGTCCGCTACCGCACGTTCAAGGATATCCGCATCGTGGCATGTCCGCCAATGTGGCTCGGCATGTTCGGCGGCGATTCCGACAACTGGCAGTGGCCTCGCTATTCGTGCGATTTTGCACTTCTGCGTGTCTATGGTTCGAAGAAGAACAATCCGGTGGCATATTCCGAGACCAACGTGCCATATCATCCCGAATCGTGGCTGAAGGTGGCTAAGAATGAGGTCCGTGAGGGCGATTTTGCCATGGTCATGGGCTATCCGTCGCAGACGCGCAAGCACATTCCGGCCACCGCGGTAGACAGGATTGTAAACAACGATACAAAGTTGCGGGTTCGTTTCCTGAAGGCAAAAATCGGCTTTCTTACCGAGTGCCGCGACGCCGCTCCTGCCGAGAAACAGTCCGACTACGATGTGCGCATCAACAAACTGATGAATGTATATCTGCGCTCGAAGGGCGAGATTGACGGCGTGGGCAATAATAACGTAGTGGAAATAAAGCGTCGCGAGGAGCAGAAACTTCAGGAGTGGATAAACGAGTCGCCCGAGCGCAAGGCTTTGTACGGCGCAAGTCTTGTGCACGACTTGGACAGCGTTTATTCGCGCCTTACGCTCTACAACCACATGAACGAGGCTTTCAGTCAGTTCGTCGTTGGCGGTCCTACCGTCATTCCGTTTGCCGGAAAGTTCGAGAAACTCGTGGCTATGGAGCGTTCAAAGCGCGCTACAAGAAACGAGCAGATGCAAGAGGAAATAGAGAGTCTGCAACGAAACATAAACGAGTATTTCTCGTTGGTAAATCGCGACGAAGACCGAAAGATGCTGTCTTTGCTCGTTCCGATATACAAGAGTGTCGTACCGAAGGCTTATCTGCCAGCCGCCCTGCGCGGAAAGGTTGACATCGACACGCTTTTCAACAACAGCATTCTTACCGACAGGGCGCGCCTCGACAGCGTTATCCTCAACTCGGTTGACAAAGGATTGCAGCCGCTCGTTTCCGACCCTCTCTACCGCATGTGCATCGACCTCTACACCATCAAGGTGCGTAAGCAGCAGAAGGAGGAAACACCTCTGCGCCGTGCAAATACGCGTCTGTACAACACCTTCATGCAGGCTTATTGTCAGATGCACGGCGACAAAATGCTCGAATACGATGCCAATCACACTCTGCGCCTGTCTCCGGGCAAGGTGCAGGGCATGACAAGGCTCGGCGGAATGTTGGCGCGTCTCGATGAGATGGCAGGCAACAAGAACTACCGAGTGTCTGACAAGTTCCGCCAGCTGCTCCAGAAGAACCCGGATTCGCTTCCTGTGGCATGTTTCACCACCAATGCCGAGACAGCATCGGGCAACAGCGGAAGTGCCGTCGTAAACGCAAAGGGCGAGCTGATAGGCTTGAATTTCGACCGCACGGGCGACAGCGCATTCAGTATTTACTATTCAAATCCGTATTATTTGCGCAACATCGTCGTCTCGTCCGACTACATCCTTTGGGTTCTGAAGAACTATTCTCCGTGCAAATATGTTCTCGAAGAATTCGGGAAATAAAACAGAAAGTGCAGAAACAGTCTGAATGTTTCTGCACTTTCTTTATATAGAGGTAAAATCATACAAAAAACAATATTTTTGAAAAATACAGGCAAAAATCAAGTCTGAAAATTTGCAGGATTGAAAAAATGTCGTATCTTTGCATCGCTTTTCAGAACTAAAGCAAATGCGGAAGTAGCTCAGTTGGTAGAGCACAACCTTGCCAAGGTTGGGGTCGCGGGTCCGAGTCCCGTTTTCCGCTCAGGTTTAAGACTCAGATTTCTGGGTCTTTTTTATTTTTCTGTGAGGTAAGAGAGATTTGCAATACCTAATCGATTTTCAGGATGAATAAATGGTGCGGATTTTAGGTGTGAAACATGTCTGGCGAATCTGCAATCGTGCTTTGGTACACTAAATATTGAATATTGTCTTGTAGATTAACCAAACTTTTTGCTTATATTTGCAACAGATTTTTGTAATATTAAACATACTTATGTCAATATTTATCTTTTTGAAGCTGATAGGCTGTCTGGCTCTTCTAATGTACGGAATGAAGGTGATGAGCGAGGGTCTTCAGAAGATGGCAGGTAGTCATTTGCGCCATGTTCTTGGTGCAATGACAACGAATAGGGTAACGGGACTGTTTACCGGAGCCTTTATAACCGCAGCCATCCAATCATCAACAGCAACAACCGTGATGACCGTCAGTTTTGTAAATGCAGGCTTGCTTACGCTGGTACAGGCAATTTCTGTAATAATGGGTGCTAATATTGGTACTACATTTACTGCATGGATAATGTCGGCTGGCTTCAACTTTAATATTGCAGATTACGTATTCCCTATGTTCGCCGTGGCTTTAGCGTTTAACTATTCGAAGAAACGCAAGAGCCTCGGCGAATTTATTTTTGGATTGAGCTTCCTTTTCTTCGGACTCGGAATGTTGCGTCAGAATGCCATCGACATGGATTTGGGACACAATCAGGTTGTGCTCGACTTCTTTGCATCAACCGGCAACTACGGATTCTTTAGCATCCTGCTCTTCCTCTTGCTGGGCGGCATCCTTACTATGTGTGTGCAGAGTTCGGCTGCCATCATGGCGATTACCATGATTCTGTGCTCGCAGGGCGTTCTGCCAATCTATCAGGGTATTGCGCTTGTAATGGGCGAGAACATCGGTACAACCGTAACTTCAAACATCGCAGCGCTCACTGCAAATACGCAGGCACGCAGAGCTGCCTTTGCCCACATGTTCTTCAACCTGTTCGGCGTATTTTGGGTGCTTATCTGTTTCAAGCCGTTCGTTAATATGGTGTGCGGACTTGTTGGCTACGACGTAACGCTCACCGGAGCAGATGCGGCAGCAGAGGCTGGCAAACTCACTTTCGTTCTGGCAACCTTCCATACCGCTTTCAATGTATGTAACGTGCTCATCCTTATATGGTTCATCAAGCTGATTGAGAAACTCGTCTGCCGTGTAATCGTATCTAAGAATCAGGACGAGGACGACGAGTTCAGACTCAACTTCATCAGCGGCGGTATCTTGTCGACTGCCGAGCTTTCGGTTCTCGAGGCTCAGAAGGAAATCAACAACTTTGCCGTCCGTTCGCAGAAGATGTTCGGTCTTGTGCGCACACTTATGCACACCGAGAAGCAGGCCGACTTCAACAAACTCTTTGCCCGCATTGAGAAGTACGAGGGCATCTGCGACAATATGGAGGTTGAGATTGCCAACTATCTTAACAAGGTGAGCGAGGGCCGACTCAGCGACGATACAAAGCAGAAGATACGCATCATGCTTCGCGAGATTACCGAGATTGAGAGCATTGGCGACAGCTGCTTCAACCTTGCGCGCACAATAAATCATTGCTACACCGAGAAGAAGACGCTTACCGAAAGCCAACTCGACCACGTTCATCAGATGTTCGACCTTACTGACAAGGCTCTTACGCAGATGATGGTTGTGCTGAAGGACCGCCACAGAGACGTAAATTCTACATACAACATCGAGAACGAGATAAACAACTTCCGCACACAGCTGAAGACGCAGAATATTATCGACGTAAACGACCAGAAGTACGACTATCAGCTCGGAGTTCACTATATGGATATCATCCTCGAGTGCGAAAAACTTGGCGATTATGTCGTTAACGTTGTAGAGGCAAGAACACAAAGAGTTTAATGGCTCTGTTTGGAAAAGAAAACGGCACTTCCTACCTTCTCCAGATGATCAGGGACGGTAAGGAACTAACGTTGCAGCAGCAGATTTTGCTTGCTGTAATGCTTAGTATTCCGTCTATCTTGTCGCAGATGTCGAATGTTGTGATGTCCTATATCGACGCCTCGATGGTTGGTAGCCTCGGCCCTGCGGCATCGGCTTCGGTGGGACTGATGAGCACGACGATATGGCTCTGCTCGGGTTTGTGTGCCTCGGTGTCTACGAGCTTTGCCGTTCAGGTGGCCCACATGATGGGAGCAAACAACAGGGTGGGGGCGAGAGATATCTTCCGTCAGGCAATAACCGTCTGCCTTGCCTTCGGCATCCTTCTTGGCTCAATAACGATTGCCATAAGCGGACAGCTGCCTGTATGGCTTGGCGGTTCGCCCGAAATAGTTGAGGGAGCATCAGACTATTTCTTTATTTATGCTTGCTTCATCCCGGTTCTGCAACTCAAGATTGTGGCAGGAGCGGTTATACGTTGCAGCGGAAACCTTAAGTTTCCGAGTGCCGTGAATATATCGATGTGCTTCTTCGATGTATTCTTCAACTACTTCTTTATTTTTGTCATGGATATGGGCGTTGTCGGAGCGGCGTGGGGAACGGCTGCAGCTGTTACCACATCGGCAATACTCATGCTTGTCTATGCCGTCTTCATCTCCTCTGATTTAAGGCTTACGCGTGAGAAGGGCAGTTTCGTGCCCAAGAAGGAAGTGCTTGCCAAGGCGTTCCACATCGGAATGCCGGTCGGTATTGAGCGAATAATGTTCAACGGCGCGCAGATTCTCGCCACCCGAATCGTTGCGCCTCTCGGCACGTTCTCTATTGCCGCAAACTCTTTCGGCATCACAGCCGAGAGTCTTTGCTACATGCCGGGCTACGGAATCAGCGAGGCTTCTACAACCCTCATCGGACAGGGACTTGGGGCTATGCGCATATCGCTCACCCGAAAGCTTGCCCGGATAACCATAACGATGGGTATGTGCGTTATGGCTCTGATGGGCGTGGTTATGTATTTCGCCGCACCTTATATGATTGGTTTCATGACCGACAACCAGCAGATTCTCGAACTTGGCGTCAGTGCACTCCGCATCGAGGCTTTTGCCGAGCCTATGTTTGCTGCCAGCATTGTGTGCTACGGCGTTTTTGTCGGGGCGGGCGATACGCTTGTGCCATGCACCATGAATCTTTGCAGCATCTGGATTGTTCGTCTTACGCTTGCATATTTCCTTGCTCCGGTCTACGGTCTCAACGGCGTTTGGCTTGCAATGTGCATCGAACTTTGTTTCAGGGGAATGATGTTCCTTGCCAGATTCAAATGGGGAAACTGGATGCACCTCGACCGCATCGGCCGCTAAAATGTGTCTAAAAACACATTAAAAAAATCAAAAACATATTGTATATTTTCAGAAAAACAGACTATCTTTGTAACACTATAATTTTAATACAAATACTATTATTTTTACTGAAACTATATACACTATTTATTTAATAAATACTATAAACAACAAATGGCACAGAGATTTATTTTGAACGAAGTTTCATACTTCGGCGCAGGTTGCCGTAAGGAGTTGCCTGCTGTACTCAAGAGACTTAACTTGCACAAGGCATTGGTTGCTACCGACAAGGGCTTGCTTAAGGTTGGTACTGCCAAGATGGTAACAGACGTACTCGACGAAGCTGGTTTCCCTTATGAAATATATAGCGAGATTAAGCCAAACCCAACAGTTACTAACGTAAAGCAGGGCGTAGAGGCTTTCAAGAAGTCGGGAGCCGACTGTCTTATCGCTATCGGCGGCGGTTCGTCAATGGATACTGCAAAGGGTATTGGTATCGTGAGCAACAATCCTGAGTTCAGCGATGTTGTTTCGCTCGAGGGTTGCGCTCCGACTAAGAACAAGTCTGTGCCAATCATCGCTCTTCCTACAACTGCCGGAACTGGTGCCGAGGTAACAATCAACTACGTTATCATCGACGAGGAGCGTCAGGCTAAGATGGTCTGCGTTGACCCTAACGATATTCCTGCCGTTGCAATCGTAGACCCAGAGTTGATGTACACTCTTCCAAAGGGCTTGACTGCTGCAACTGGTATGGATGCTCTTACTCACGCTATCGAGGGTTACATCACCAAGGGCGCATGGGTTATGAGCGATATGTACGAACTTCAGGCTATCAAGATGATTGCCGAGAATCTTCCGCTTGCAGTCGAAGAGCCTACAAACCCGGTAGGACGTGAGGGCATGGCATTGGCTCAGTACATCGCAGCTCAGGCATTCTCTAACGTTGGTCTTGGCCTTGTTCACGGAATGGCTCACCCAATGGGTTCGCTGTTCGATATTCCTCACGGCGTGGCAAATGCCTTGCTTCTTCCAACCATCATGGAGTTCAACATGCCT
This sequence comes from Bacteroidaceae bacterium, assembly GCA_017617315.1. Classification (GTDB taxonomy): domain Bacteria; phylum Bacteroidota; class Bacteroidia; order Bacteroidales; family Bacteroidaceae; genus Ga6A1. The sequence continues at coordinate 12,568 of JAFZWM010000028.1, read as the reverse complement.
AAGTGTATCGAGAAGTATGGCGTTATTGCCAGAACAATGGGCGTTGACACTACCGGCATGACTGCTGAGCAGGCTGCACAGGCTGCCGTTGATGCAGTTCGTGCTCTGTCAATAAAGGTTGGCATCCCACAGCACTTGAGCGACCTCAACATCAAGGAGGAGAACATTCCTGCTCTTGCTGCTCAGGCTATTGCCGATGTCTGCACTCCGGGCAACCCTCGCGATGTAACAGAGGCTGAAATCATCGAGCTATACAAGAAGGTGCTGTAATTGCAGCATCGGTTAGTAATAAATAACAGATAAGTAAGAAAGCCATAACTCCGATTCTGATATCGGCAGTTATGGCTTATTTTTTTGTCTTGAAACTTAAATGATGAAAAATCATTTTTCATACCTGAAATCATTTTTTATACGGTAATCTGAAGGTGCAAATGTAAGTTGTTTTCGCTAAAAATGGTCAAAAAGAAAGCGGATTCGGATTTTGTCTATCAGTTGTTTTGTGGGTGATTTCTCGCCTGAAAAGCCCTCTGAAGTTAAAAAAATACCATAAAAATGTTATATTTTTGGTAATTGACGTAAAAAAATAATAAATTTATGCATTTGTATGTTTGTTTTTTATAATTTTGCGCTGAGAGATTATATTATAAAACATTAAAATCATTTTACTAAAAGACAATGAGAGGAAAAGTATTGTTGCTTTGCTCATTACTGATTTTTTGCTTTTCGGCAATTAGTAGTGCGCAAGTTTCTAAGGTTTCTGGTATTGTTATTTCGGCAGAAGACAACGAGCCTGTTGTTGGTGCTTCGATAATGGTAAAAGGAACAACCTTGGGAACAATTAGTGATTTAAACGGAAAATTCACTCTTACAGGAATTCCGGCAAGTGCAAAGAGTCTCGAGGTTTCATATCTCGGTATGAAGACTCAGGTGGTACAAATCAAGTCTAACGTTAAGGTGGTTCTTGAACCCGACAGCAAGGTTATCGACGAAGTTGTTGTAACAGGTATGCAGCGCATGGACAAGCGTATGTTTACCGGTGCTACATCACAGCTCAAGGCTGAGGACATGAAGCTCGACGGTATGGCTGATATCAGCCGTTCGCTCGAAGGTCGTTCGGCTGGTGTGTCTGTGCAGAACGTATCTGGTACATTCGGTACTGCTCCAAAGATTCGCGTTCGTGGTGCTACTTCTATCTACGGTAATAGCCGCCCTCTTTGGGTTGTTGATGGCGTGGTTATGGAAGATGCCGTTGAGGTTAGCGCCGATGCCTTGTCATCAGGTGATGCAGAGACTCTTGTCAGCTCTGCAATCTCTGGTCTGAACTCAGACGATATCGAGAGCATGCAGATTCTGAAGGATGGTTCCGCTACATCTATCTATGGTGCGCGTGCCATGGCTGGTGTGATTGTAATCACTACAAAGAAGGGTAAGGCAGGACAGAGCCATGTTAACTATACTGGCGAGTTCACTATGCGTCTGAAGCCAAGCTACCGCAACTTCAACATCATGAACTCACAGGAGCAGATGGCTATATACAAGGAGATGGAAGAGAAGGGCTGGCTTAACTTCAACGATGTTTACCACGCTGAAGGTAGCGGTGTGTACGGTAGAATGTATAAGCTCATCAATACTTACGACCCAACTACTGGTACTTTCGCTCTTGAGAATACTCCAGAGGCTCGCGCTGCATATCTCCGCGAGGCTGAGTATCGTAATACCGACTGGTTCGACGAGTTGTTTACAAACAGCATCATGCAGAACCACTCTATCAGTATCTCAACCGGTACAGACCGTTCTTCGCTCTATGCCTCTCTTTCTGTAATGACCGATCCGGGATGGTACAAGCAGAGCAAGGTTAACCGTTATACTGCAAATATCAACTCTTCTTACAACATTACCAAGAATCTTACTCTCAACCTTCTTGGCAATGCATCATACCGTAAGCAGAATGCACCGGGTACACTCGGTCAGGATGTTGATGTTGTAAGTGGTGAGGTTAAGCGTGATTTCGATATCAACCCTTATTCTTACGCGCTGAATACATCAAGAGCTATGTCTCCAACTGAGTATTATACTCGTAACTATGCAGATTTCAATATCCTCAAGGAACTTGAGAAAAACTATCTTGAACTCAATGTTGCCGACATGAAATGGCAGGGCGAGTTGAAGTGGAAGCCTGTCGGCGAACTCGAACTTGGTGTTGTTGGTGCGGTTAAGTATTCAACTTCTTCACAAGAGCATTATATTGATGACGAGAGTAATCAGTCTTTGGCATACCGTGCAATGTGGGATTCACAGATTCGTGACGGAAACAACTATCTGTACAAGAATCCTGATGATCCTTATGCGTTGCCTATCTCAATATTGCCTGTCGGCGGTTTCTATATGAGAGACGATTACAAGACTCTTGGCACAGACTTCCGTGCTACAGCAAACTGGAATCATGTTTGGAGCGAGAAGCACTTCACTAACCTCTTTGGCGGTATGGAGACAAGTGCCATCGACCGTTCAAAGAGCCACTTTAACGGTGTTGGTATGCAGTATTCTATGGGCGAGACTCCTTACTATATGTACGAGCTTTTCAAGCAGGGTATCGAGCGTGGTTCTGACCCATACTATTCTTTGAGGCGCACTCGCGCGCGTAGTGCTGCGTTCTTTGCAAACCTTACTTACAACTACGCTGGCAAGTACACCCTTAACGGAACTGTCCGCTACGAGGGTACTAACAAGCTTGGTAAGAGCCGTAGTGCACGCTGGTTGCCTACTTGGAACGTGTCTGGTGCTTGGAATGTACACGAGGAGAAGTTCTTCGAGGCTCTGAAGCCTGCATTCAGCCATGCAACAATCAAGGCTTCTTACTCACTTACTGCCGACCGTGGTCCGCAGGATGTAACTAACTCAATGGTTGTTGTAAAGAGCAAGACTCCATTCCGTCCTTTCACAAATGTTCAGGAAAACAGTTTGTATATCGACGATTTGGAGAACAGCGAGCTTACTTACGAGAAGAAGCACGAGTTTAATATCGGCGGTGAGTTCGGTTTCATCGACAACCGCCTGAACATTGCTGTTGACTGGTATAAGCGTAACAACTTCGACCTTATCGGTGTTATTAACACAATGGGTGTAGGTGGTGTTACTCAGAAGAAGGCAAACGTGGCTTCTATGAAGTCTCATGGTGTTGAGTTCACAATTTCTTCTAAGAACATCAAGACTAAGAACTTCTCTTGGAACACCGATTTGATTTACTCTCTTGCAAAGAACGAGGTTACTGATTTGAAAACGTCTACTCGTATCATCGACCTTATTACTGGTTCTGGTTTCGCAGTTGAGGGCTATCCTGTTCGCGGTTTGTTCTCTATTCCATTTGCTGGTCTTACAGAAGATGGTCTTCCTTCATTCTACACAAATGTAGAGCATACAGAGACAACTGTTGATGGAATCTACTTCCAGGAGCGTGAGAATAAGGATTTCTTGAAGTACGAAGGTCCTACAGACCCAACATTTACTGGTAGTTTCGGAAATACATTCAGATACAAGAACTTGAAGTTGAATGTCTACATCACTTACTCTGGCGGTAACGTTATCCGTCTCGACCCTGTGTTCAAGGCTAAATATCGTGACCTCGACCTTACCTCAATGACTAACGATTTCAAAGACCGTTGGACATTGCCGGGCGATGAGAATTATACAAACGTTCCTGTTTTGTTGAGTGCACGTCAGTACAACGAAAATAAGGATTACCAGTATGCTTATAATTCATACAACTATTGCGACCAGCGCATTGCAAAGGGCGATTTCGTAAGAATGAAGGAGGTCTCACTCTCTTACGATTTCCCTAAGTCTTGGCTCGAGAGCGTAAAGATTAACAATCTTTCACTCAAGTTACAGGCTACCAACCTGTTCCTTATCTACAGCGATTCTAAGCTGAAGGGTCAGGACCCTGAGTTCTTCAACTCAGGTGGTGTTGCTGCACCAGTACCAAAGCAGTTCACATTTACAGTTCGTGTAGGTTTGTAATAATTAAAAAGAGAATTAAGATGAAAAAAATATATTATTTCGTAGGTATCGTTGTTTCTGCGCTGGCACTCGCATCTTGCGACAGCTATCTCGACGAAACTCCTGATAACCGTACAGAGGTAGATACACAGGATAAGATTGCAAAGTTGCTCGTTTCAGCTTATCCAGTCAAAAACTATCAGATGATGGCTGAGTTTGCCAGCGACAATGTAGATGACAATGGCTCTAAGTATTCTGCATACAACAGATTTCATACAGAGGCTTGGGAATGGCGCGATGTAAAGGAGAATGATAATGACGGCGAGCAGGATTTCTGGGATGCAAGCTATTCTGCCATTGCAGCCGCAAACCTTGCACTAGAGTCAATCGACAAGTTGGGCAATCCTACAGAATTGAATCCGCAGCGTGGCGAGGCTCTTCTTTGCCGTGCTTACAATCACTTTATGCTTAGCTATATCTTCTGTAACACTTGGACTGAGGCTGGCAAGGATAAGGATCTTGGTATTCCTTATATGAAGGAAACAGAAAAAACAGTTTCTCCTTCATATACTCGTGGAACTATCGGTTCTGTTTACGAGGAGATAGAAAAGGATATCGAGGCTGGTCTTCCTCTTATCAGCGATGATGCTTACTCTGTGCCAAAGTATCACTTTAACACAAAAGCCGCTTGTGCTTTCGCTGCACGTTTCTACTTGTACTATGGTAAGTATGACAAGGCTATAGAGTATGCAACAAGAGTGCTTGGTGATAATCCTGCATCAATGTTGCGCGACTGGCAGGCTTACGGAAAACTTGATGCAAACGGTGTGATTCAGCCAAATGAGTATTGCAATGCTGACAATAAGGCAAATTTGCTCATGTTTGTTCCATATTCAGGATGGGCAGTTTGGGGCGGTCCTTATAGCGCAAATAAAAAGTATACTCACAATGCAACACTTGCATCTACCGAGACATGTTCTTCAACTGGTGTTTGGGGAAAAGGCTCATCTGTGATTTATCACAAGCCGTTCTCAAATACACAGATTATGAAGGTAATAATGCGTAAGGTTGGTTATTATTTCGAGTATACTGATGTTGCAGCAGGTATTGGTTACACCCGAACAATTGTAAATGCTTTCAATACAGATGCAACCCTTCTCGATCGTGCCGAGGCTTATGCTCTGAAGGGCGATTTTGCAAAGGCCATTGCCGATATGCAGGTGTTCCAGAACAATTATACAAGCAGTAAGGTTGTTCTTAGCGAGGATGTTATCAATAATTTCTATGATAATATAGAAAATTATGCTCCTGAAAAGCCGACAATTAAGAAGGCGCTTAATCCGACTTTCGCTTTGCCTAATGGCTCGGAGAACTTGATTCAGTTCATCCTTTATGCTCGCCGTATTCTTACTCTCGACGAGGGCTGGCGTTGGGGTGATATCAAGCGATATGGCATCGAGGTTCATCACCGTATAGTAGAGAACAATACCGTTGAGGTGGTTGATGTTCTTACAAAGGATGATCCACGACGTGCAATGCAGATTCCTGCTGATGTGATAAGTGCAGGATTGCAGGCTAATCCACGAAACAAATAATAAGATTTCAGCATGAAAAGATTTTTATTATATACAATGATAGGTTGCATGAGCCTTGCATCGGTTTCATGTAGCGACGAATCGCTCGACAACAAGAGTATCTTTGATACAGCAAAGACAGAGCAGAACGACTTCGACAAGTGGATTCGGAATAACTTTACAGAACCATATAATGTTGAGGTTGTCTACAAGTTGAATGATAACATCAGCGATTATGATTACGACCTTGCACCGGCTGAGTACAGCCAGAGCATAGAACTTGCGAAAATCATTAAGCATGTATGGTTTGGTGCATACGACGAGGTTGCAGGTGTAGACTTTACTCGCCAGCTTGTTCCAAGAACAATTCATTTTGTAGGTTCTCCTGCCTATAATGATGATGGTACAATGGTCTTGGGTACTGCCGAGGGTGGTCTTGTCATCACTCTGTACATGGTGAACTATATGGATTATTTTCTCTCTCAGGAGGATTATATGGAACGTTTGAACCATTATTACTTCAAGACCATGCACCATGAGTTCGGTCATATCCTGCACCAAAAGAAGCCATACGATACAAATTTCCAGAAGATTACCGAAGGTACTTATGTTGGCGGTGACTGGTATCAGTATAGTGAAAAAACGGCTCGTCAGCTTGGTTATATCTCGCCTTATTCTCGCAACGAGGTGAACGACGACTTTGTTGAACTTATCGCAAACTACGTAACCCACGATCAGGAGTGGTGGGATGCTGCTGTAGCAGATGGTAATTCTACAGATAAAGATGGTACAACTCACAACGGTGGCAATCTTCTCGAAGAAAAACTTGCTATCGTAAAGACATACTGCCGCAACAGCTGGGGCTTCGAACTTGACGAACTCCGCGATGCTGTACAGCGTCGTAGTAAGGAACTTTCAACAATGGATTTGACAACCCTTAATTAAGCACAAGTTTTATGAAAAAAATATATTTGTTTTTAATGGTTGCGGTGCTCGCCCTCGCACAGACATCATGTTCGAGCGACGACAGAGTGTTCGACGATTCTTCTGCAAACCGTATGGAAAATGCTCTGAACGAGTACAAGGAACTCCTTGTATCTGCCGAGAATGGATGGAAACTCGAAATGTATTCAGGCGAAAACAAAGAGTATGGTGGTGCTAATATTTTTCTTAATTTCAAGAAAGATGGTACTGTCTCTATTGTGTCGGATTATTCTACTGGGGTAAAGGCTGGTACTACTCTGACATCTAACTACGAGTTGCTTAAGACTCAAGGACCTATATTGTCGTTCTCAACTTATAATGATATTTTGCATTATTGGTCTGAACCATCTAGCTCGGATGTTGACGGACTCGAAGGTGATTACGAGTTTATTGTTGTAAGTGCTTCAGACAAGGAATTTGTTCTTAAGGGCAAAAAGCGTGGAGTTACTCTTCACATGCATGCTGTTGACAAGAACTACGACGTCAAGAGTGCTTTGACTAAGATGATTGCCGTAAGAAACTCATGTAGCAAGATGAAGCTGTTTGAGGTCATTTATGAAAATAAGACTCTTGGCGTTGGAAAGTTTTCAGGTGGTTATTTTCAAATCGACGATTTTAAGTCACTGTACTTTGCTACTGAAACAGGAATACGTTTGGCAAATCCTGTAACTATTGGTTCTGCACAGATAAGTGAATTTGAATATGATTCAAAGAGTGGCATTCTCATAGCAAAGGATGTAAATTTGAATATCAAGCCTATTGATACAAGAGTTCCTCTTTCTACGTTCTTGAACGGAACATGGTATTTTATGTTTGACGATGCTGAGGGTGAAGAATATGTTATGCCAGTTAAGTTCGCTGAGAGTGACGGTCAGCTTTATATGTATAATCGTGAGAAACAGTTTGAATTGAAGGTTTCTTATGATGCCTCAACGGGTTCTGTTGTAGTGCAGCCACAGGTTTTGAGTATGGATGAATCTGGTAATTATGTATGGATGTTAACATACAACGGCTCTTCAATTTTTGTAAATACATCATACGGATTGCAGTCGTCAATGGTTAATATTACCGATGATTATTATATCTTCTCTTTTGACTCTTATGGAACAGAAGGACTTTATAATACATTCGTTTTGTATTCATTCAAATCTGGAAAAGCACCAGAAGTAAGTGGTGCTGTTGAGTATAAAGATCAGTGGAGTAATTTTGCTCTCGTGTTAGTAAAGTAAAATGATTGTGACAATGAAGAAATATATATTAGCAATGTTGCTGGGATGCCTCTTTTTGGCATCCTGCAACGAAACTGATTGCAGTTATCTCAACGAGTTCAAACTCGTTGAGTCTACTACAAACTATCCGGCAAAGGCATGCAGCGGCTATATTCTGTACGACGGTGGTCAGGGCGATGCGGTAGTTACCGCAACATCATCAGAAGAGTGGTGTAAGGTAAGCGCAGATGCGTCAAAAGTCTACATTAGCCTCGATGATAACTATTCTATCGACAGCCGTACAGCAATGGTTACGCTTAAATGCGGCAACCAGACAAAGCGCGTTCCTGTAACTCAGCTTGGTCGTGTAACAGAGTTTAGCGAAGATACTATATTTTATTCTTGCGATAACTCAGCTGTAGGTGTCGATTACAAAGCACGTAATACATTTGGTTTCGAAGTTTCAGGTCTTCCTGATTGGGTAACCTATACAGCCAGCGAGGACGGTGTTCATTTCAATATTGCAGCCAACGAGACTGGTGAGTATCGTAAGGCTTCAGCTGTTGTTAAAGCTATCAATACAGATATGGTTCAGACTGTGAATTTCGTCCAGTATTCTTTGTTTGGTGATTGGATTGCAGTATATGAAGATATGTTGCAGTACGATGAAGAAAAGGATGAGTTTGTAAAGGATACATTGAAGGTTAAAGTTGCTTTAAATAGAGCAGACTCTTTGGTTACAATTACAGGCTTGTGCAATACAAAGTATGGCAATTACCCATTGGTTGGTAAGCTGACAAAGGATGGTTGCTATGAGTTGGTAAACAATACTGTTGTGGGAAATGTTTTAGGTGCTCTTGATGTAGTACAATATTCATTGACAAGTGAAGGCGATATTTACAAGGATGAACCTTATACATATAAATGTGCTTTTGATCCTAATAAAAAAGTTTGTACCTTCTATGATAACAATGGACTGAAAGATGCTGATTTTGTAGGTTCTCTCATCAGTGTTATTGATACAAACGGTGAAATATTAACTAATTTTGCAGCAATAACAAATCTGAAATTATACAAGTCTTTATCAAAGTAAGATAAACTAAAAAGCCTCTGGTTGAACTCGAAAATCAACCAGAGGCTTATTTTTTTGCCCATATTTTCCTGCAAAGTCAATCCGGAAATTAGTGTTTGCAGATGCTGTCAATTTCTTGCTACTGAAAGGACGCAAGCGACCACATGTCGAGTCGGAATTCAGTAGAATCAATGGAAACTAGTGGAAATCCTCAACTAAGAATTCTGAATTTTCAATGTTCTACATTGTCAATTGTGAATTGCCCATTGTCAATTGATTTTTCAATTTTCAACTTTCAAGTTTCAATTTAAATAATTGTCAATTGTGAATTATGAATTATGAATTATTTCAGCATTCCTTTAACCCTCTTAAAGTCTCCATCGTTCTTTGCTGGCTTTATGCCAAGCAAGTTGCAAAGCAGAGGGTAGATGTCTACGTTGTAGAAGTCGGGAGCCTTGTAGCCCCTCTTAAAGTCAGGACCGCAAGCCTTGAAGATGACGTGCATGTCCCTTTCCGTAGGATCATAGCCATGCTCGCCATAGAGGTGAGGCAGATAGTTTACGCAGTTGTACCCCTTGTCGGGAGCAACTATTATGTCGCCGCAGTTAGGGTGCGTGCCATAGTGCAGATGCTCAGGCACTTCTTCCTTCTTCCACACCTGAACGTGCTCAATCTTCTTCAGTTCCTCGTAAACCGTGTCGCGGTATTCAGGCTTGGTGTATATGTTCGTCGGAATGGCAACTGCAATCTCGTTGTACCATTTCTTCTTCAGATATTTCTTTATAAGGATGCAAGTATGGTCGCTTATGGCAGCCGTGCCGTGGTCTGATGTTACTATTAGGTTCACCTTGTCGCCTATCGGCAGAGTCTTTATTTTCTTCCACAGGTCGCCGATGATGTTGTCCAGTTCGGCAATCTGCGTGCCAATGTCGCGGCATTGCGGACCGTACAGATGGCCAGTGTGGTCGGGCTCTTCGAAGTAGCACATAATAAGCTGTGGGCGAGAGCCTTCGGGCATCGTCAGCAGCTCAAGCACCTTGTCGGCTCTCTTCTGGAACGACAGGTGAGGAGTCTTCGACCATCTCTCGAAATAGGTAGGGAAGAACCCCTTAATCTGAAACTCCGAGCCAATCCAATAGATTGTTCCGCTCTTCACGCCCTGACGGTTGGCGGTAATCCATATCGGCTCGCCGCCGTATTGCTGGAGCGCCTTTGGCTTGTAGAGGTCGCTCATCTTGTAAAACGTGCGGTTGTCGTTGCAGTAGAACGTGTTCGACACGATGCCGTGGTGGTCGGGATAGAGACCCGTGGCTATGCTGTAGTGGTTGGGGTAGGTCGATGCCGGATAGCACGGAGTAACCTCGGCCTCCACGCCGTCCTTTCCGATTTTGTCGATGTTAGGGCAGCGGTACATCTGCGGATAGTCCCATCTGAATCCGTCGAGCGAGATGATAACCGTAATGTTGTTTGTTCTTTTCTGTGCCTGAATGCCCTGAATGCAGCACATTGCAAACACAATCAGCAGAGTTAAAGTCTTACTTTTCATCGTTGTGTATTATTATATTTTCCTGTTTTTAATCTTTACCCGAAGGTCGCTGTCAGAACCGCTTTCCAGCGGAGAGCCTTGCCTTCCATTTAACGTTGGTGATTGAGTATTGGTTTTTGTCTCCAACGTTCGATAGTTGAACCACGCTCGTGAGCGAGAAGAACAGGTCGTTCTTGAAGTACGTCATGCCCACTCTGCCCACGTTAAAGATGTTGGCAAACTTAGACTTCATTCTTTCGTCGTGTCTCTCGCCGTCCATGTCTGTGTAACTCAGCATGTATCTCTTCTTCAGCAGTACCGAAATCTGCGTTGACAGGTGGAAGAGCCATCTCTTGTTCGGCACGTAGTTGTAGGCGTATCCTGCGCCAAGGCTTGCATGCATCATCGTAATGTCCGACAAGGTGAGGGTAGAGTTCATGTCTTCCGAAATCCTGTCCATTCCCGATAGTTTTCCGCTATAGAGCGATGCGGCTGCGATGATGCTGCCCGAACTCTTGCGCTGTATATACGAGTTGGTAAAAACCGCCGGGTACGAGAATTTTCGGTTGTTGAAGACGTAGTAGACGTTAGTCTGAAGGTTTCTCAGCCTTGCCTCGTCATATCGCACTTGATTGCTCCGATTTGCATGTGGTGCGCCTCCGTAAAAGTTGTGTATGTCGCCGTACGAGAGGTCTATTCCGTACTTGTTGTTGTAGTAGTTTATGATGTATTCCTTGTCAGACGTCTTGCCCATCAGTTTCTTCGGGTTTATCGAGAGCGTAGCCGACAAGCCCCGATAGTTGGCGGTTATTCCTACCGTCTCGCGCAGATTGTTGCTCAGCAGGTAATCAACCTTATTGCCCTCTGCCGAGACCGTGTTTATTCTAATCATGTTGCCCGACACGTCGTTTTTCAGCTTTACCGTGAGGGGCTTATCTGGCCTTGATACAAAGTTCGTGTCGGTCTTTGTCTTCTGAAAGATGTCTAATAGATTGTCCGTCATTTTTCTCACCACACCCATATCTGCGTTTACGCGCTCCTTTCTGTTGGCAGAGTTGTGGCGGATGTCGGCAAGACTGTCAATCGCATGCCTCATTATCCTACGGCTCTGCTTAATGTTCTCTTTCCTGTTTTGTGCCTTTGCGCAAAGACAAGTAGAAAGCATCTCTATCATTACAATGTATGTACAGAAATTAGATATGTTCATACTTGGATTGAAATAACCGGCTGCAAAATTACAAATTTTATTTGTAAACGCGTTTCTGAATTCACTCTAACAATTAACAATTCTGAAATTTGAATTATGAATTCTGAATTTTGAATTGTCTCTGTCCATTGTCAATTCTGAACTTTCAACCTTCCCATAACCTAAACTGGCTATCTCTTGCATATAGTTTACATATAGCCAACATATAGCCAACATATAGCCAACATATAGCTAACATATAGCCAACATATAGCTTACATATAGCCAACATATAGCCAACATATAGCCAACATATAGCCAACATATAGCTAACATATAGCCAACATATAGCCAACATATAGCTAACATATAGCCAACATATAGCTTACATATATCCTGCATATATCTTGCATATACCCTGCATATACCTTGCCATCATTTTGTATTTACCAAAAGAATAATTTGCGTTATAATTGTCCTCCATAAGTCCTCAGCAATTATGAATTGTGAATTGCACTTATGAATTCTTTGGCTACCATTTGAATTGCTTCCCCGTATCTTGGACGTTCCTAGGACGTACCTACCACGTTCCTTCGACGTATCTTGAATGTACCTTGAATCTATCTTCTGTCTTGCTTCCATCTTCCTACCTTCTTCCTACCCACTATTTTGTATTTACCAAAAGAATATTTCATATCATAATTGTTCTTTGAAAAAACTCAGCATTTATAAATTCTGAATTGCCCATTAATTGAATTGATTTGATTTTTCAATTTTCAACTTTCAACTCATCATTGTGAATTGTCAACTGTTATTGTTATTATATTATGTGTAAATACGGATTTTTGAAAAATATTTAAAAATTCTTAAAATTTCTTTCTGAAAAGTTTTGCATTTCGGAAAAAGGCCGTATCTTTGCACTCGCTTTCGGGAACGATGCGGTCAGCAAGACTGACAGAGAGTCGGAAACGAAAGAACCAAGAAAGAGTTCATTGAAAGATTTACATAGACGAAGAAGTACAG
>JAFZWM010000027.1 GCA_017617315.1 Bacteroidaceae bacterium | reverse complement strand
CAACATAGATCCCGAGCTCATTCCGGGACACACATACGCATGGAGGGTACGGGCAGTTGCAATGGACGGCATCGACGAGGTCGGTGTCTTCGACAACGACGGATATTCCGAGACTGGCTGGTTCAGGCTCGTGCGCGGCTGCGACGCCCCTGTGATAGACAGGGCCGAGGCAGGATACCGCAAGCTTGACCTTGGCTGGCACGGTTCTGCCGGCGATATGCGGTACACGGTCCAGTATAGCACCGAGAAGGAAAACGGAAGCTACAACTGGACCGACACGACTACCTTAGACAACGAGACAACGCTCTACGGCCTCACTCCGGGAGCGACATACAGCTACCGCGTGGGAGCACTATGCTCAGCCACCGGAAAGCCCGTGTACTCGCAAATCGGCACAGTACAGATACCAACCCGCGACAGCATCTCTGCCGCTAACTGCGGCGTAAAGCCCGAATACAAGGAACTTGGCAAGGAGAAGAAGACCGACCTTAAGGTTGGCGACCGCGTAACCGTGGGCGGCGACTACTCCATGCTCATAACCGAGCTGAACAGCAAGGGCGACGGCGTTTACAGCGGAAAGGGACGGCTCACGTTCACCTGGGTGTTCTTCGTGGGCCTCGAAGTAACCTTCGACGACCTCGTTATAAACACCGACGGCTACCAGATAGGAGGCACAGTAAACACCGTGTACGACAGCACCAACGCCAACATCGCCAACCTCGACCAACTCAACGACGGCGGCGTGAGCAACCGCGAGAGCCGCATGTCAGTCGACGGCCGCAGCACCGTCATGGACTTCTCCGTTCCGCCGATGCCTCGCTCCGACCTCAGTGAGGACGGCGACAGCGTAATCGTCTACGACCTAAGCGGAGCGCCGCACACCATCGAGATACCGAAGAACGCCGGCGGCGGACAGTCCATACCGTTCTCTCTTACCGACAGGGACGGCAATACATGGCGCTTCGAGTCGTGCGACAGCGTCGTGACCGACTCTCTGACAGGTAACCAGAAGACCGTACACGGCATAAGGATGACCAAGCTCGATGCCGTTTCGGGCTTCAGCAAGGACAAACTGTCCGACAAGGTTAAGGCTCGCATCGCCTTCGCGAACGGCGGCTTCTACGCCTTCGACGACCTGCGCGGAAAGTACTACGACAGGTCGTCAAAGCTCGGCAAGGACTACCTCGACAAGAGCAGTCTTGGCGACGGTACTTTTGCGCCTTGGAAGCTCGTGCCTATGGGCAAGACCGACAAGATAAAGGCTGGGCTTAATCCGACGAAGATTGACATCGACATTGCCAGCGTGCGCTTTGTCGATGCCGACGGACACGACCTCGAATCGTCGTATGACAGCGACAACGCAGTCTGGACTGTCAACCTCACGGCGGCAGCCACCGAGGGCGACTACTACAACGTGTATGCCGTAGCAAAGCCAAAGGACGGCAAGGGCTCTTACCAGACCATAGGCAAGCTCTTCGTGGTAAGCTACAAGACCACGAAGGCCGATATCGTGTTGCTGCCTGTTGAGAAGCACGACTGCGACATTTCCAAGCTGAACGCGGAGATAAGCGACATCTTTGCCCCTTGCGGAGTCGAGATTAACATAACCGAGAGCGATGCCCTTGTAGGCAATACCGGCTGGGACTTGAACGGCGACGGCAAGTTGAGCCTCACCAACGATGCCGAGACCGACAACGTAAAGCGCAGCGCCGAGATGAAGGCTCTGGAGGACATCGTTAAGTCGATGCCGGGCTACGACAAGAACGTTCTATACCTCGTCTATGTGCCGAAAGGCTCGAAGTCGAGCGGCGCGGACGTTGAGGGCAACTGGGGTCGCGGCCGCCAGATAGGCTACGTGTTCGAGAATCTCGATGCGCGCACCGTTGCGCACGAGGTAGGCCATGCCTTCACCCTCCAGCACACGTTCGACCGCCAGTACGGCGGCAACGAGACTCGTTGCAAGACCAAAAACCTTATGGACTACACCGACGGCACTCAGCTTGATGCCTTCCAGTGGGAAATCCTTGCCCACAACGCTCCAAAAATCGTGGCTTCTGTCGTTGACGGGGCTGAGGATAACTGGATAGTGGAAAATGTAGGAAAAATTAAGAACGTAGGTCGCGGACTAACACCTGATGGAAAGGTTATAGTTTCTGTAACGACAAATCCAGACGTAAATGGGGCGGGAGAAATTGTTTATTCTCTTGGCGACAAGTCAAATAGTATTTACGGTTTTTATGTGTATTATAACGGAGAAGCACAAAACTACTATGAATGGAGTCCTAAGGATTCTTGTTATGTCTCTAAAAAGTTCAAAACTAAGATAGATGAAGCTAAGGATATTGTAATAACTTATTATAAAAGTAACCAATCAAATAAATCTACTATTGTTAATAAGGTAAAGATATTCAATTATCTATCTGGCGATCCGTGTTTCTACAAATACGCAATTGTAAAGTATGATGTAAGCGAAAAGCGTGTAACAACCGAAAAACCGAAATGGTATACGGGTTTATTGTATAATGCTTCGGATTCTTGTAAGGCATACATTGAGAAATATAGTTCTCGATTTAGTGAATGTACGGCAGAGAAAACCCAGTATGACCTGCAATCTCTACAAGCAGTAACTGAAAAAACAATCATTGACGATCTTGTTGGGTTGATTGATACTTGCTGTATTGAGGTTTTGAATAGCAACGATATTTCCTTTGAGAAAAAGGCAAGGTGGATAACTCGTATTGTTGAAGATTCGGGAACAGAGAAGAAAGCAGGGGTGATAACTCGCATTGTTAAAGATTGGGGGACTAAAAGCAGACTTGCCATCATTAGGCTTATGTCTGTAATAAAGCCTAACTCAATCAAAAATGATGATGAGTGTATAAAATTCTGTGATTTGTTGATGCAAAATTCCAACAAATTATTGTTCGATATTACCGATTGTTTCAATGACTATAATCTTCACGGTAAACTAACCGTAGATGGTTATATTGAACAACTTGGCAGAATTTATAGGGAATTGCCATGTTCTAAGAAAAAAGAAATATTAAAGGGTATTGCGAGTCATAATACACTTGGAGAAACCTACGAGCGTGTTATTCTTACTTTTATTGAAAATTTGAAACCAGAGGAGTATTCTGATTTCTACAAATTATTTGAAGAAAATGGCAACGCTTTGATTAAAAAATTTGTAGATGGAATTCATGATGTTGGATTTTATGGGACAGATGACAACTACACATATTTCACAAAGTTATTGTGTAAAATGTGTAAGCATTTGTATGCACAAGATAGTTTCTGGCAGGAGCGTAACATGGGAACAGGACTTCCTGTTATTAGTCTTGGCAAAGATTTGCTTTTCGATAATACCCAAAATACAAAAGTAAAGTTTCAGGGGTATAAACCTTGTAAATATCGTTACAATTTTTCTTATAATAGCGATTCTGGAACTGTAAATGTGTACAAAGTCGTAACTTATGAGAATGAAGCGGTGCAGTACAAGGAAGAATATCTTAGTGAGATAAGTCTGTCTGAATGTGTAGCAGAAAATCTGTCACCAATGACTCCTATATTTGTTTCAATGAAGGACAAATTGCCGCTTATAGAAACTGCTTTAGGAGAAAATGATAATGACACGATTGATTGGTATGTAGTTCCTGCAATAACTTTACAATATATATACGACAAAGAGAGAAATCATAATATTGAAGTTGGCACATATGTCGCTCTCGATTTGATAACATTGGCGACAGCAACCCCTGTTGCTGTTGCTTCAAAGGTGATGTGGGTGCGTCGTATATGGGCTGCAACCGAAGCTTTGGGCGCAATTGGTAATATTGCTGCTAATTCAGGTAATGTTTCCAAAGAGTTTCAGACTGCATTAGATGCCTATAATGCAATCTGTGGCTTGATTGGCGCAAAAAATATAGCAAAGAGTGCAACCTTTAGGCTAAGCGAAGTTAAGTTGAAGAGCTTTGCCGATATAAAAAGAGATTTTGGAGGGTGTTATGATAAACTAAAAAAAGCATTAAGAGCATTAAAAAAAGTTGATTCCGAGAAATTCAACGAAGGTTTCTTCGATGAATTGTATAACTATTTAAAAAATGATAAAAAAATTGATGGCGCTAATGCTACAACTGCGTCTAAAAATGCGGAATCAGCTGCAAAAGGTGCAGGAAACACAGCAAATACCGTAAGCGATGCTGCAAAGACAGGAAAAACAACTAAATTTGCAGAATTAAATAAAAAAATAGATGATATTGTTAAAAAATCATTCAAGAGTTTCGAGGAAAAATTTAGGGAAGAAAATATAAATAATGTTGATGAAAGACTTGAAGAATTTAGACGCAAAATTGAAAATGGAAACTTTGAAAATAGCTTTAGGAAAGCATACAAAAACGTTACTCGACAGGGAGCTATGTATGATGTCGAGGTCATATTGGGAGATTTCCATAAAATTATTTCTGATTATGGAGATAAAATTGACGGAAAAGGCTTGTTGTGCTTTCTTGAAGAGATGTTCCAAACAGAAGATAAATTTAAGGTTGGTACAACTACTATCTATGCACTCGACAACTTTATTGAACTTTGTAAGGCTAAAGGATGGGAAATACGCAATATAAAATTTGAAGACATTATAGTCGATGGTAAACTTCAAAGATTTGATGTTTGTGTTGAAACTGCTAAGAAAAAACTTCGCTATATAGAGACTAAGAATTATCGTAGTGCAAGCCAAGTTTTCTGTAAAACACAAAAAGGAATAGTAGAAGTTACTCCTGTATTTAAGCAGTTTAAAACATATTTGGGTGTAATAAATAGTTTTGACGAACTGTTATATGTTTTCCAAAAAAGAGGCTTTAAAGTTGAGACTGCCATTAATAATTTGAAAAAAGCCATAGCAAATGATGCCGAGGCTGCATTCGAGGCAAATAAGAACCTATGGGAAACTGTAGGTGTTACAAGTCCTACACAATTAAGTTTGGAGGCGTTGAACGCTAATAAGAAATTTAACGACGCAATAAAGAATTGTATAAAATTAACAGATTAAAGACTATGTGGAAAGAAATTAAGGTAGTTAAGAACGTAGGATATGATAATTTTGATGCCAGATTTGGAGCATACGCAACAGATGAAGCAGACAAAAAATCTATTCTTCATATTGGAGATAAGGAAAACCTATTAGATAGGGTTACTTGTGTCAAAAGTTATAGTGACAAAGTTGTTGTTCAAGTTGATGATGGAGTTGGGCTTAATGATTCTATGTTATATACCAAAGACGGAGAACTCCTAAGTGTAGTAAAACACACAAATTCTATTACTGCCAAGGCAAATCTTCGTTATCTGAATGTGTTTATGCTTGAAGGTGAGAATTATGATGGATGCTATAATATTGTGGATATTGAAACAGGTAGGGTTATATTCAAAGAATATGTTCAAGGGAGAAAACTATTTGTATTCAATGATATGATTTTCTCAAACAGAGACAATATCGTAATTCGCTACGACTGGGACGGCAGTATTTTGTGGCAGCATAACTACGAGCCAGACTTTAATGTAACTATAGACCTTGGCTTTGTACTTGAAGGTGTCTGTGGTGGAAAACTTTGGGTAAAATCGAAGCATGACTGGCATGAGATTCTCCTTGCCATAGATGTAAATACGGGCGAACTTGTAAAGGCATTTTCTGATTCCGAAGAAGATACAAATTTGCCACATTGCGATATAGGTGATATAGGTGATGCATACTTAAATCTTGAAAGCAATCACATTCTGGTTGTGACGAGTGATAAAGAAGGCAATGATTTTTTGAATTTCGTAGATGCAAAAACTCTTGAAGTTTTTGAAAGAACACCCTACTCAATTGATTATGACTATGATAATGGCAAGGAAGATAGCCTTGGTGGTATCACAGGTTTCCAAAGTAATTATATAACTTTTTGGCTAGAGCGTTATCATGTCGATAGTATGCCTTCGGGATTTGTTGTATATAATTACAATAAAAAAGAAGTTGTGTTTGCACATAGATTGTTCACCCCAGAACAAACGGGAAAAGGTAGATATTTACGAGGCAATACAACAAGAATCCCTTTTTATAACAATGGGCTAATTTATGTTCATGATAATTGTGATACCCTTCACATCTTCGAGGATGTAAAAGAGTAACAACAAGCCCCCTCTTTGGTTCTGCCGAATTTCCGAATTCGGCAGCATCAATAAACGCGAGTTTGCAACTCGCATTGTCGCTCTGCGACAAAAGGTTATGGATTTTTTAGCGGTGGGGATTCTTGCGTCCCTTCGGTAGCAAGCGACCATAGGTCGAGCGGCAAATTCGGCAGAACCGTGGCGTCCTTTTGGTTGCAAGCGAACTACGTTCGGGCGGCATATTCGACTTAACCATGAGTTTTACCAGACAGCAATAATCAAAAACACATTGGCAAGGATTGAAATGAAAAAGGCGTGACTTGTGTGCCACGCCTTTTATCGATGTCATTGTTATGTCAAAAAAACTCTGTGTAAGAATTCTAATTTTTGTGCTCGCCAATGCCTCGTGCGTTAAGCGCGTCGGTATATTTCTTGGCGTTGGCAAGATGCTCCTCGTATGTTACGGCAAAGTTGTGAGTGCCCGAAAGGTCCTCTTTTGCACACATGTAAATAAAGTTGTGCTTTGCGTGGTTGAGTACCGCGTTTATGCCGGCAACGCTCGGAATACGTATCGGACCCGGAGGCAGACCCTTGTTAACGTATGTGTTGTATGGCGAGTCAATCTTCAGCAGCTTCTCGTAGATTCGGGTGAGCGTGAAGTCGTGCCACGCAAACTTTATGGTCGGGTCTGCCTGAAGCGGCATCTCCTGATGGAATCGGTTAAGGTACAGACCGGCAATCATCGGCTTCTCGGCGTTGTTTGCCGTCTCTTCGTCTACTATAGAAGCCAGCGTGTAAGCCTGATTAGGAGTTAGTCCAGCCTCGGCAGCCTTGGCAATCTTCTCTTCGGTCCAGAAAGCCTTGTTCTCCTTTACCATTCGTTTCATGAAGTCGTCGAGCGAGATGTTCCAGTAAACCTCGTATGTGTTTGGAATGAACAGGCATGCGATGGTTGTTGTGTCGTATCCGAGCGAGTTGCAGTAGCTGTCGTTGCTTACGGCAGCCATAATCTCCTCTTTGCTGAGCATCAGGCTCTTAGAGAGAGTCGTTGCCAGATTGTCGAGCGTGCGTACGCTTGGGATTGTGAGGCTTACGGGCGACTGCTGTCCCTTTCTCAGCTTTTTGAATACTGTTATCGTGCTTGTTCCGTTTGGAATCTCGTAGCATCCGGTGTGAACGTGTCCGGGATAGTTGAAAATCACGCACAACGTCTTGAAGCCGAGCATACAAACGGGATTAGCCTGTTTGTCGAGTTTTGTATATACCGAGTCGGTTGTGTCGTCGGCATCGATGCATAGCTTGGCCGTCTGCTTTGGTCGGAATGCTCCGAAGAAGAACAGAAAGTAGACTATGCCAATAAGAATGATTATTGCTCCGCCTGTGTACAGACAGATTTTTTTGCTTTTTGCGTTCATCTTTATGGTTTTATTCTTTGTTTTCCTTGCTGTGAAGCTATTTCTTTACATACATTATTCTGTTCTGTTCGCGGTCGAACCGGAAACTGTGCCCCTGCGTCGTTTCCACGTCGAACGACTTCAGTTGCGGATACATGTCGGCATAGAGTTGGAACGTGCAGATGTCCGTTGCCGTGATGTAAGGGTCGTTGGTGCAAGATGCTGCCGGGATTGAGAGTTGCGACTTCTGGTTAAGCGTGAGCGGATTGTATTCGTTGTGGAATTTCTGCCAACTCATCACGTTTCCGTTGTAGTCAATATAAAAGAGGTAGTCGTTGCCAAACGGAACGATGTTCTCCTGAAGAGTACCCGAAAGAGCGTAGAGCTTGTATCCGCCGTTGTGCGGGATTATGTCGATGTTAAGCTGTCCGCCCGAGGGAGCTTTCACGATGTCCATCTTGTTTATCTGTTCGATGGCATTTTTGCGTACCGCCAGCAGATGCCTCTCCTCGCGAGTGAGCGGTTTGAATCGCATTCCCGATTTTATCAGTTTGCCATCCTTGTTCACCATTCCCTCGTAGATGAGCTGCTTGTCCTTGTCGGTATATATTACGACGATGGTATCGTTCTGGGCGTAGGTGAGCGAATGTCTTATCTCATTCTTGATGCTCGACTTGTACGCCAAGTCCGAAACCAGCCATGTAGCCTTTTCATATTTATATAGCGTCTTGCCTTCGCGCAGAATTGAGTCGTTCTGCATTTCTCTCTCGCCAGCCTTTGAAACGGTGAGATGAGCGAGCAGCAAAACCGCTACGATGTATTTCTTCATATTAAACTATTTCTTTATTAAAACTTTGAATTGATTTGTAAATCAAAAAGTTATCATTAAGAAAATATTTCTGTGCAAAGATAAGTAAAAAAAGTTACGACGGGTTACTTTTTAAGATTTTTTTGCAAAAAATGTGTCGTGTGTGTTTCTGGCAAAGTTTGTTCGGAGTGGTGTGAAAGGCGGTTCGCAATCGTTTTCGCAACTCTCTGCCGTAAATGTAAATATTTTTTATTGTGATAGTTGGCTTATTTCGTATTTTTGGAGAGGAATTAATAAAAGCATTATTTTCTAAACCATGAAAGTACAGTTCAATATAGAGTATTTCACCCAATGGGGCGAGATTATTGGAGTTCAGATGCAGATTACATCGGCCGACGGCTCGGTATGTAATAAGGAAGCATGGCTCAATACTGTTGATGGATTGCATTGGGTTCGGGAGTATGAGGCTGGCGACAATGTCAGCAGTATTAAATATAATTATGTAGTTTTTCGGGATTCGGCGTTGGTAAGGAAAGAGTGGGCGGTAAACACACGCACCCTTCTTCCCGACGATGATTCAAAGCGCGTGTATGTACTTAACGACCGCTGGTGCGACATACCGTGGCAATCTTATCTGTACAGTTCGGCATTTACCGAGTGCATTCAGCCGCATAAGGCGGAAGTTTTCAAGCCTAAGTATTCAAAACATTCTCTTATTATAAAGGTGAAAGCCCCTCAGCTTAGGGCAGGGCAGAAGCTCGGACTTCTCTGCAACCAGAAACATCTGGGCGCGTGGAAGACCGACAAGCCTCAGATGCTTCATTGCATCGGCATAAACGAGTGGGCTGTGGCGATGGATGCCGACAAACTCAGTTTTCCTTTCGAATATAAGTTTGCGGCATATAACGATGACGCTTTCGGATGCTGGGAAGAAGGTTTCAACCACAGCATAGACGAATACGCGATGTTCGGAACAGAGACTAGGATTGTCGACGACGGCGAAGTCAGTCTTCAGATGTCGGCATGGCGCGGAGCCGGAATGGTTGTTCCGATATTCTCAATCCGTACCGAAAACAGTTTCGGAGTAGGAGATTTCGGCGATTTGAAGAAACTTATCGACTGGGTGGCGTCGCTGCATCAGAGAGTGCTTCAGATTCTACCAATAAATGATACGACGATAACAAACACATGGGTAGATTCATATCCGTACAGCAGCATAAGCATCTACGCATTCCATCCGATGTATGCCAATCTTGTTAAGGTCGGCGTGCTCGACGATAAGGAGAAGATGGCATATTTTGCCGCTCAGCAGAAGAAACTCAACGACCTTGAACAGGTTGATTATGAAGCTGTAAACAAGGTTAAGCGCGAATATTTACACCTTATATATACACAAGACGGCGCGAAGACTCTGAAGACCAAAGGCTTCAAAAAGTTCTTCGACGATAATGCCGACTGGCTTGTGCCTTATGCCGCTTTTAGTTTCCTTCGGGATAAGTTCGGGACGCCGGTCTTCAGCCAATGGCCTGAATACAGCACGTTCAACAAAGCCGAAGTCGAGACTCTCACAGCCGTTGGAGGCAAGAACTACAAGGCTATTGCCGAATACTATTTCATTCAGTATCACCTTCATCTGCAACTTAGCGAGGCTGCATCGTACGCTCGCAAGAACGGCGTGATTATAAAGGGCGATATTCCTATCGGCATAAACCGAAATAGCGTCGAGGCTTGGGCCGAACCACGATACTTCAACATGAACGGACAGGCTGGTGCTCCGCCAGACGATTTCTCGGTGAACGGACAGAACTGGGGATTCCCAACCTACAACTGGGACGCTATGCTTGCCGACGGATGCAAGTGGTGGATGCGCCGATTCCGCAAGATGGCGGAGTATTTCGATGCTTACCGAATTGATCATATCCTCGGATTCTTCCGCATCTGGGAGATTCCGGTCGATGCCGTACACGGTTTGCTCGGACATTTCTCTCCGGCGTTGCCTATGAGCGTTTCGGAAATCGAGAGCTACGGACTGTGGTGGCGCGAGGATTACATGACAAAGCCTTTCATTACCGACTGGATTCTTGATAAAATCTTCGGCGAGAACGTGGAAGAAGTCAAGGCGAAGTACATCAGACCGTCTCACGACGACTTGTATTGTATGCGCGATGAATTCGACACTCAGAGAAAGGTTGAAAAGGCTTTCGAAGGCAAGACCGACGAAAAGAGCATCTGGATAAGAGACGGACTCTATGCGCTGATTAGCAACGTGTTGTTTGTTCGCGATCATAAGAATAAGGATTTGTATCATCCACGCATCTCGGCACAACTCGACTTTGTGTATCAGACGCTTGTATGGCACGAGAAAGATGCCTTCAACCGATTGTATAACGACTATTTCTACCGCCGCCACAATCAGTTCTGGTATGGCGAGGCGATGAAGAAACTTCCGATGCTGACAGAGGCAACGCGTATGCTGGTATGCGGCGAGGATTTGGGAATGGTGCCCGACTGTGTGCCTTGGACGATGAACGACCTCCGCATCCTCAGCCTCGAAATTCAGACTATGCCAAAGAATCCGAACTACAATTACGGACATCTTGGCGAGTATCCTTACCGTTCGGTATGTACAATTTCGACCCACGACATGAGCACTCTGCGCGGCTGGTGGGAAGAAGATTACAACCGTACCAACAACTACTATCACGAGGCTCTGATGCGCGGTGGCGATGCTCCGAAGAAGGCTAGCGGCGAGATTTGCAACGAGGTTGTGGCTCAGCATCTGGCAAGTCCTTCCATGCTTTGCATCTTGTCGTTCCAAGACTGGCTCAGCATCGACGAGAATCTGCGCAAGGAAGATGTGGCAAGCGAGCGTATCAACGTTCCTGCAAATCCTAAGCATTACTGGCGTTACCGTATGCACCTGAGCGTTGAGGAACTGATGAAGCAGAAGGCATTTAACGAACGCGTGAGAAATATGGTTGACAATAGTGGCAGATATTAGATTTTCTGATAATGAAAACAAAGATAATGTTCCTCAGTATGCTTGCCGGGCTTTCACTTTCGTCTGTGGCACAAGACTATCAGCAATGGCCTGTGCCGGCGCAGCTCGACAACGAGATGTGCTATTCGCCAAAGTCCACTCGCTTTTCGGTGTGGTCGCCAATGGCGAAGAGCGCGAGCGTTTACATCTACAAGAACGATGATTCTTCGTGCAAGCCAAAGGTGGTAAAACTCCGCAAGATGAACGACGGCACATGGCAGGCCGATGTGAAAGGCAACTGGCACGGCTATTACTACGACTTCAGAGTGATGCAGCAGGGCGACAAGGAAGAACGCCTTCATTCGCCCGGCATCTTTGTGAAGATGGTAGGAACCAACGGAAAGCGCGGATATGTGGCAGACATGAGCGAGACGAATCCCGAAGGATGGGAGAGCGACAAGCGTCCGCCTATGAAGTCGTTCGCCGACATGATTGTCTACGAACTTCATCATCGCGATTTCTCGATGGATGCCAACTCGGGCATGAAGAACAACGGAAAATTCCTCGCTCTTACCGAGCAGAATACCGTTACGAGCGACAGCCTCGCATCGGGACTCTCGCATCTGAAGGAACTGGGCGTTACGCACATTCAGATTCTGCCGTCGTACGACTACGGTTCGGTAGATGAGAGCAAGCCCGATGTTCCTCAGTACAACTGGGGCTACGACCCAATGAACTACAATGTTCCCGAAGGCTCGTATGCTACAACGACTGCCGATCCTACGGCTCGCGTGCGCGAGTTCAAGCAGATGGTTATGGCTTGTCATAAGGCCGGCATAAGAGTTATTCTCGACGTGGTTTACAATCACACATACAACACAACTAACAGTCCGCTCGAACTCACGGCTCCCGGATATTTCTACCGAAAGAATGCCGATGGCACTTGGGCTAACGGCTCTGGCTGCGGAAACGAGACGGCGAGCGAGCGTCCGGCTTATCGCCAGTTCATAATCGAGAGCGTGCGCCATTGGGCGGAGGAATATCATATCGACGGATTCCGATTCGACCTTATGGGCATTCACGACATCGAGACGATGAATCAGGTGCGCAAGGCTCTCGACGAAATAGATCCTACGATTTATGTGGGCGGCGAAGGATGGGCGGCATCATCGCCTCTGTACGACGATGCCAAGCTCGCGATGAAGGCAAACGCCCATCTCATGCCCGGAATATCAGTCTTTGGCGATGAGATGCGCGACGGACTACGCGGTGGCTGGCAGAACGATGCCGAGGGCGCGTTTCTTGTGGCTGAGCCGGGCAACGAGGAGAGCGTTAAGTTCGGAATCGTGGGCGCGATAGAGCATCCGCAGATTGACTATTCGAAGGTGAACTACTCAAAAGTGCCTTGGGCTTTGCAGCCAACGCAGATGATTAGCTATGTTAGCTGCCATGACGACATGTGCATAGCCGACCGCATAAAGTCTACCGCTCCTAAGGCAAGCCGCGACGAACAGATTTCTCTGTTCTGCATGGCGCAGACGGCAGTCTTTACAAGTCAGGGCATTCCGTTCATCTTTGCCGGCGACGAGATGATGCGCAACAAGAAGGGTGTTCACAATTCGTTCGAAAGTCCCGACAGCATAAACACAATTCCGTGGCACCAGAAGAAAGAATACAAGGTGGCGTTCGACTATGTTCGCGGACTTATTCAGCTTCGCAAGGAACATCCGGCCTTCCGTCTTGGCAATGCCGATGAGGTTCGCAAGCATCTCGCGTTCCTTCCGGTGGGCGAGAAGAACGTTGTTGCATACAAGATTTCCGGTCATGCCGGCGGCGATTCGGCCGAAGAGCTAATCGTCGTTCTAAACAGCAACAAGAAGACTGTCGAGCTCGAACTCGACAACAAGGAATACACAATCCTTGCCATGGAGAACAGAATTGACCTGAGCGGCAAAATAGGAACATGTATAGGCGGCAAAATCCGCGTGCCTGCTCAGACTGCTATGATACTGAAATTTTAAGATAATAGAGTATGAATTACAAGAGTTTTCTGCTGGCACTTGCTCTGTGCCCGGCAGTTATGCGTGCAACAGATGTAAAATCGCCCGACGGTCGTCTGGTCGTTTCGGTCGATTTGCAGAACGGCACGCCTGTTTACAAGGTTAATTATGACAAGAGAGAGGTCGTAAAAAAGAGCAAACTCGGTTTTGAACTTTACGAGAATTTTCAAGACCGGAAAGTTATCGACTTTCAGAACAATTTTGAAAAGCTGAAAGAAGTTACATCTACGTTCGACGAGACTTGGACTCCCGTGTGGGGCGAGGAAAGCTCAATCCGAAACAACTACAATTCGCTCACGCTCGAACTGAAGCACAACGACGGAAGACTGATGAACATCTGCTTCCGCGTGTTTAACGACGGTGTCGGCTTCAGATACGAGTTTCCTCAGCAGGGCGCGACGAACTATTATTTCATAAAGGAGGAGAAAACCGAGTTTGCCATGGCTGGAGACAATACGGCTTGGTGGATTCCGGGCGATTATGATACGCAGGAATACAGCTACACAATGTGTAAGCTTAGCGAGATTGCCGGCAAGATGCCGTCGGTTCTGAAGGCTCACGAAGGCAACTCGTCTTCTACCACATTCAGCAATACCGGCGTTCAGACATCGCTCCAGATGAAGACGCCCGACGGTCTGTACGTCAACATCCACGAGGCTGCTTTGGTTGATTATCCTTGCATGCACCTCAATCTCGACGACAAGAATCTAACCTTCACATCGTGGCTCACTCCCGATGCTACTGGCATGAAGGGCTACATTCAGGCTCCGTTCCATACGCCATGGCGCACAGTAATGATTACCGACAGCGCAACAAAGGCTCTGGCATCACGTCTCATTCTTAATCTTAACGAGCCTTGCGCCCTCGAAGATGTGTCGTGGATTCATCCTACAAAATACGTAGGCGTGTGGTGGGCTATGATTACCGGAAAGAACACATGGGCTTATACCGACCTTCCGAATGTTAAGATTGACGAGACAAGATACGACAAGTGCGAGCCTAACGGCAAGCATCTGGCAAATAACGACAGCGTTCGCCGCTACATCGACTTTGCATCTAAGCACGGTTTCAGCGAGGTCTTGGTAGAAGGCTGGAACAAGGGATGGGAAGACTGGTTTGGCAAGACAAAGGAATATGTCTTCGACTTCGTTAGCCCTTACCCTGATTTCGACATCAAGGCTCTTAACGATTATGCCCACTCAAAGGGTGTTAAACTGATGATGCATCACGAAACATCGGGCTCGGCACGAAACTACGAGCGCCATATGGACAAGGCCTATCAGCTTATGAAGAAATACGGTTACGATGCCGTAAAGAGCGGATATGTAGGTCCGATTCTTCCGCGAGGCGAGTATCATTACGGCCAGTGGATGGTAAACCACTATCTCTATGCCATCAAGAAGGCTGCCGACTATAAGCTGATGGTGAATGCGCACGAGGCGGTTCGTCCAACCGGATTGTGCCGAACTTATCCGAACTTGGTTGGCAACGAGAGTGCGCGCGGAACAGAATACGAGGCTTTTGGCGGAAATACTCCCGACCACACCACGATTCTTCCGTTCACCCGATTGCAGGGCGGTCCGATGGACTACACACCGGGAATCTTCGAGATGAACATTTCGAAATTTGCCGATAACTCGAGCAAGGTAAACAGCACGCTCGCACGTCAGCTGGCACTTTACGTTACAATGTACAGTCCGTTGCAGATGGCGGCAGACATGCCTGAGCATTACGAGCAGTTTATGGATGCCTTCCAGTTCATCAAGGATGTGGCTATCGACTGGGACAAGAGCGTTTATCTCGAGGCCGAGCCGGGCGACTACATCACCATCGCGCGTAAGGCAAAGGGCAGCGAAGACTGGTTCGTGGGCAACACAAGCGACGAGAACGGACATCAGTCTGTACTGAAACTCGACTTCCTCACACCTGGCAAGAAGTACACCGCTACAATCTATGCCGATGCCAAGAATGCCGACTATCAGAATAATCCGCAGGCCTACACAATCAAGAAGCAGGTCGTAACATCAAAGAGCGTCCTGAAACTCAAGGCTGCTCGCGGCGGCGGATTCGCAATCTCAATAAAAGCAAACTAATCTGAA
Source organism: Bacteroidaceae bacterium (assembly GCA_017617315.1). Classification (GTDB taxonomy): domain Bacteria; phylum Bacteroidota; class Bacteroidia; order Bacteroidales; family Bacteroidaceae; genus Ga6A1. Next base: position 35,535 of record JAFZWM010000027.1, on the reverse strand, counting down.
AAATTCAATCTGAACCATGATAAAGAAAACATTACTGATAGCCGGCTTGTCGCTCTTCATGGCGATGGGCGCGAATGCTGTCGGAGTATCAAAAATCGAACCGCTTAACTGGTTCGTCGGTATGAAGAATCCCGAACTTCAGCTTATGGTATATGGCGAAGACGTGGCTTCGTACGACAAAATTAGTGTTGACTATCCCGGCGTAACCTTGAAGGAGGTTGTTAAACCTGGCAGCAACAACTACGTCATTCTGTACCTCAATATATCTTCTGAAGCCAAGGCTGGCAAGATGCCTATAACATTTCTGAAGGGCAAGAAGAAAAAGGTATGGCAGTACGAGTTGAAGAATCGTGCTATGGCAGGAGCCGACAGAAAGGGCTTCGACGCGTCGGATGTCCTTTACCAGCTCATGCCCGACCGCTTTGCCAACGGCGACCCTTCGAACGATGTAGTGAAGACGATGGTTGACAAAGTGTGCGACCGCAACCAGCCGAGTCTCCGCCATGGCGGAGATCTCGAAGGAATCAGTCAGCATCTCGACTACTTCACCGACCTTGGCATTACGGCTCTCTGGTTCACACCCGTGCTCGAGAATGACATGCTTGCCGAGAATGGAAAGTATAGCAGCTATCACGGATATGCCACAACCGACTATTATAATGTCGATGCCCGTTTCGGAAACAACGAACTCTACAAGAAACTGATTGATGAGGCTCATTCCAAAGGTCTGAAAATCGTTATGGATATGATTTTCAACCATTGCGGAAGCAACCACGTATGGCTCAAGGATATGCCTTCGCCCGACTGGTTTAACTATCCCGACTATCAGAATAATTATCTTCAGACATCGTACACACTTACTCCGGTTGTAGACCCTTATGCTTCGGATGTAGACATGCGCGAGGCAGTTGAGGGCTGGTTCGTGAAGTCGATGCCCGACCTCAACCAGAACAATCCGCACGTTTTGCGATACCTTATCCAGAACAGTTTCTGGTGGATTGAGACCGTAGGAATTGACGGTATCAGAATGGACACTTATCCGTATGCCTACGCCGATGCCATGGCAGAGTGGCTTAAGGAGTTGAACGACGAATATCCGAACTACAACGTTGTTGGCGAAACGTGGGTGGTTGAGCCGCCTTACACCGCCACTTGGCAGAAAAATTCGAAACTCGCGTCGAAGAACAGCAACCTGAAAACCGTTATGGATTTCAGTTTCTACGACAAACTCGACAAGGCGATGGCAGAGGAGACTGTCGGTCAGGCTGGCGGACTGAACAAAATCTACAACAATTTCGTCTACGACTATCTCTATCCAAATCCGTCGTCCATAATGGCTTTTATCGAGAACCACGATACCGACCGCTTCCTGAAGAACGGACAGAATACCGACCTTCTGAAACAGGCTTATACGCTTCTGCTCACAACGCGCCGTATTCCGCAGCTTTATTATGGCTCAGAAGTTCTGATGAACGGCACAAAGGAGAAATCCGACGGATATGTGCGCAAGGATTTTCCGGGCGGATGGCAGGGCGATAAGGCCAACTGCTTCGATGCCAGCGGCAGAACCAAGGAACAGAACGATATGTACGATTTCTTGAAGAAACTCCTGCATTGGCGTGCCGGCAACGAAATAATCTCGAAAGGCGACATGAAGCACTTCATTCCGTTCAAGGGCGTTTACGTCTATTCTCGTTCGTACAACGGCAAGACGGTCGTTGTTATGCTCAACGGAACATCGTCGGATGTAACGATTCCGGCAAGCCGATATAAAGAGGTGTTTGGCGGCAAGGAGAGTGCCGGCGATGTCATCTCCGGAAAGACTGTTTCGCTTGCTGGCGACATCACTCTAAAAGCAAGACAGAACTTGGTTCTTGAGCTTTAAATAAAGAAAAATGTAAAATAAGAGCTGAAAAATTTGGTAGATTCAAAAAAAGTGCATATCTTTGCACCGCATTTGAAAATAATGCCAACAGACATAAAGCTCAGGAAGGTTGGGTGAGTGGCTGAAACCACCAGTTTGCTAAACTGACGTGCGGGTTACCGTACCGGGGGTTCGAATCCCCCACCTTCCGCCACTTATGTACGGCGCTTTCATCTAATGGTTAGGATACATGCCTCTCACGCATGGTATACGGGTTCGATTCCCGTAGGCGCTACAACTTTTTTCAGCTAACCAATGGCGCTTTCATCTAATGGTTAGGATACATGCCTCTCACGCATGGTATACGGGTTCGATTCCCGTAGGCGCTACAAAAAATAAAGCCAATTTGCAAATTACAGCGAGTTGGCTTTTTTGTTTAATCTGCATCAATACCAATGAATATGTCGGTCGTTACTTCTTTGTGGATTTGGATTAAGCGTTTTCGCAAGCGCAAGGGCTACGGAGTCCATTCGCCGTTTGCCTTTCAGCTTATCACTCAAGTGATAAATCAGAAAACTCCGTACTATGCCTTCGACGGATTGAAGAAACTGCGCAAGCTTGCTCAGAAGGGTGCGAAGTGCAATTCAGCCAAGATGGACAAGTTCCTTTTCCGTTTGGTCAACGACTCGCAGCCCTCAACCATCCTCGACTACGGTGCGGGCGTAGGAATTACGGCTTGTTACATGAAGAGTGCAAAGAAGAAATCCGAGATGGTTTCGGTCGATGCCGAGAGCAACGAGACTGCTGCCCATGTTCTGAAGGCTTATTCGGTTGATTATCGCATAGGCGATATGCTTTCGATTTCGACCGGTTTGTTGAAAGAGTGGGGAAGCGTCGATTTTGTGCGCATCGCCTCTGTTCCGTCGGCATGGGAGATGGTCGATGCTGTGGTTTCGTGTGCATCGGAGCGCACCGTGATGGTTGTCGAAGGCATCTATTCAGACAAAAGCGTTACTGAAAAATGGCATCGCCTTCAGAACGACGAACGCGTAGGAATTACGTTCGACCTCTACGATGCTGGAATCGTGTATTTTGACCATAAGCTGAACAAGCAGCATTATATCGTCAATTTTGTGTGATGCAGACTTGTTTCCGCCGATACAAAACGCCAGGGGCTTTCGACGATATTATTCTGAAATCCGACGGTGACGTGCTTACGGCTTTGTTGTTTGATGGCTCGAAAGATGCCGTTCTGCAAGGCTGCGAAGAACGTGATTTGCCCGTTTTTGACGAAACTTGCCGTTGGCTCGATATTTATTTCAGCGGAAAGCAGCCTGATTTCATACCCGATTATCGGATTGAAAATCTCACACCGTTCCGTAAGGAAGTTTCGGAAATGATGACGGAAATACCTTTCGGACAGACTGTTTCTTATGGCGAGATTGCTGCCAGAATTGCCAATCGGCATGGAGTGGCGAAGATGTCGGCTCAGGCGGTTGGCTGCGCGGTAGGGTGGAATCCTATTTGCATCATCGTTCCGTGTCATCGCGTTGTCGGCTCAAATGGAAGTCTGACAGGCTACGGCGGCGGAATGAAGAATAAAATCGCCTTGCTCCAGCTCGAAGGAATAGATTTGGGCAGGTTTACAGTTCCGAAGAATGAAATCATTCTTTCTTCTTCAGAATATCTGGCTTTACAAACTCGTTTATGATTTGCTGGGCGTTCTCGGCATTCGGGCCGTCCTTAACCGCCATGTTTTGCAGCTTTTGCATCATCGGCTTTTCGTCCTCGGTGTTCAGCATATTCAGAACTTCAAGCCAAAGAGCCTTGTCGCGGCACGGGCTGCCTTTCTGAACAAACGTTTTTAACTCTTGGCTTATATTAGTAGTGTCGCCTTCGAGAATGTGCTTTCTGATGTCGGCGAGCGGTTTTTCGTTTTCGTTGGCAGGAAAAACGGCGTTCTTTTCTTTTTCAATCCACTCGCTCTTAACTATCTTAAAATGTCTTTTCTTCTGAAAAAAGTTAAAGCCTTTAAACAAAAGGGTAAGGATAAGTATCAGTCCGAAAGTAATGCAGCCTTTCTTAATAAGGCGCACAGGTATGTATAAGAACATCTTTTCGTTCATAAAAAACACATATTTATGATAAAGTGTAATAATTTTTGCGAAGATACATAAAAAAACTAAATATTCTTGTTTGTTTCGATAATAGATTGTAAATTTGTCCGAAATTTTTAAAAATTACTAATTCCATGGTTAAAATAACAAAAGAAGCAGCATTGGCTTACCACGCACAGGGCAAGCCGGGCAAGATAGAGGTTGTACCAACCAAGCCTTATAGCACTCAGACTGATTTGAGTCTTGCGTACTCTCCGGGCGTGGCAGAGCCATGTCTCGAAATTCAGAAGAATCCTGACGATGCATACAAATATACAAGCAAAGGAAACTTGGTTGCCGTAATCAGTAACGGTACGGCAGTTCTTGGCTTGGGCGACATAGGCGCGGTGAGCGGAAAGCCTGTTATGGAAGGTAAGGGCTTGCTCTTCAAGATTTACGGCGGCATCGATGTGTTCGATATCGAGGTAAACGAGAAAGATCCTGACAAGTTCATCGAGGCTGTAAAGGCAATCGCTCCAACATTCGGAGGTATCAACCTTGAGGATATCAAGGCTCCTGAGTGCTTCGAGATTGAGAGAAGACTGAAGGAAGAACTTGATATTCCGGTAATGCACGACGACCAGCACGGTACTGCAATCATCTCTTCAGCCGGTTTGCTGAACGCTCTTTGCGTAAACGGCAAGAAGATTGAGGAAGTTAAGATTGTTGTAAACGGTGCAGGTGCTGCTGCCATCAGCTGTACTAAGCTGTATGTTGCACTTGGTGCTCGCAAGGAGAACATCCTGATGCTCGATTCAAAGGGTGTTATCACCGCCGACCGTCCGGGACTTAACGAACAGAAGAAGGAGTTTGCAACAACTCGCACAGATGTTCATACTCTTGAGGAGGCAGTAAAGGGTGCAGATGTGTTCCTTGGCTTGTCAAAGGGTGGCGTGTTGAGCAAGGATATGGTTCGCTCAATGGCTAAAGACCCTATCGTATTTGCTCTTGCAAACCCAGTTCCTGAAATCACATACGAGGATGCAATGGATGCTCGTCCTGATGTACTGATGTCAACAGGCCGAAGCGACTATCCAAACCAGATTAACAACGTAATCGGTTTCCCTTACATCTTCCGCGGTGCGCTCGATACAGCAAGTACAGCCATCAACGAGGAGATGAAGCTTGCAGCCGTTCGCGCTATTGCCGATTTGGCTAAGCAGCCTGTTCCTGATGTTGTGAACGAGGTTTATCACGTTAACAACTTCACATTCGGTCGCGACTATTTCATTCCAAAACCAGTCGATCCACGTCTGATTACAGAAGTGTCAATGGCTGTTGCCAAGGCTGCAATGGAGAGCGGTGTTGCCCGTAAGCAGATTACCGACTGGGACGCATACGCTGCACACTTGAAGCAGATTATGGGCCAGGAGAGCAAGCTTACTCAGCAGCTTTACGAGACTGCCCGTCGCAACCCACAGCGCGTTGTATTTGCCGAGGGAATCCATCCGACAATGCTTAAGGCTGCTGTTCAGGCTAAGAGCGAGGGCATCTGTAAGCCAATCCTTCTTGGCAACGAGAACAAGATTCGTGAGCTTGCAAGCGAACTTGAGCTGAACCTTGATGGTATCGAGATTGTAAGTCTTCGTCAGGACTGCGAGGCTCCACGCCGTGAGCGCTATGCCAAGATTCTTGCCGAGAAGAGAGCGCGCGAGGGCTACACTTACGAGGAGGCTAACGACAAGATGTTTGAGCGCAACTACTTTGGTATGATGATGGTTGAGACAGGCGAGGCCGATGCTTTCATCACAGGCGTTTACACAAAGTACAGCAATACAATTAAGGTTGCGAAAGAGGTTGTCGGCATCAAGCCGGGTTACGACCACTTTGGCGCAATGCACATCCTTAACTCAAAGAAGGGCACATATTTCATTGCCGATACGCTTATCAACCGTCACCCGGGCACAGAGACATTGGTAGATGTTGCTCGTTTGGCTGAGGAAACTGTAAAGTTCTTCAACCAGAAGCCTGTAACTGCAATGATTTCTTATTCAAACTTCGGCGCTGACCAGGTTGGTAGCCCTGCAAAGGTTCACGAGGCAGTGCGTATTCTTCAGGAAGAGGATGCCAACAGACTTATCGACGGTGAGATGCAGCTTAACTTCGCACTCGACAAGGAGATGCGCGACCGCAAGTATCCGTTCTCTCGTCTGAAGGGACAGGATGTAAACACTCTCGTATTCCCTAACTTGAGCAGCGCAAATACTGCATACAAGCTTATTCAGGGCATGACTAACGATGTTGAGGTTATTGGCCCTATCCAGATGGGATTGAACAAGCCTATCCACTTCACCGACTTCGAGAGTAGCGTTCGCGAGGTTGTAACAATCACAGCTATCGCAGCCATCGATGCTATTGTTCAGAAGAAGAAAAAGTAAATAGAATTATACAGATTCAGAATGAGCCAGTTCCGTTTTCCGCGGAACTGGCTTTTTTGTTTGTCTTTGGCTGAGTTTTTTAGGAAAGATGCTATTTTGATTTGACTTTACAAACAAAAAAGGCAGCACGGAAAAACGTACTGCCTTTTTTTGATATTGTAAAATTTCAGATTTTACTTAGCGATGAATTTCTTGCCACCCTTAATGTAGATTTTACCACTTATCAAATTGTTGGTCTGGATGCCATTGATAGTGTAAATAGCCTCGTCTTCTGAAACTGCGCTTGTCTTGGCAACGCCTGTTGTGCCCTCTGGAGTGAACTCGTAGCCTTGGAAACCAATCTGGCCGTTAGGGATGAGCAAATAATATGTCTTGTTTGCCTCAACATTGGCGGTAATCCAGCCCCAGAATGCTTGGTTGCCCATGCCGATTACATAATCGGTAATTGGAAAGTTGTTCGCTACGCCTTGCTCATGAAGAGCTTTAAGGTCATCGTTTGTAAGGAACTTGTTCTTTCCATCTTCTGTGTTCTGACCGTTTACATAGCCCTCGGCAGTGTAGGCGATAGGAAGCTTTGTTGACTCTTCAAAAAGTATCGTCTCTCTGTAACTTTTGTTTACCCAAACACCAATCTTGAGAGAGCCGTTCTTCTTAGGAGTCAGCTTGTAGTACAAGCCAGACGTTGGAAGGCCGTTATTGCCGTCAACTGTGTAGTATGTATAAGTTGCTCTGTAGCTTACTTCTCCTCCAGATGATACAACCTTTTCTGAGCCGTAAGAAACGTAAGGGATACCGCTTGCGTTAACATAACAAAAGTCGATGCTTTCGTTTACGCCATTGATAATCTTCTTGGTGGTTGAGATGTTGGCATCGTTCCATTCAAGAACATTCGCGTTCTCATCTATGGTCTTGATTGTCTTGCCTGCAACAATCTCGCCGGCAAGGTTGTCTGTCCCGAACTTGTTTTCGGTGAAGTTGATTGTCTGTCCGTCTTCCTGAACGGCAAGGAATTTCTCTGTCTGGGCAGATACTGTTAATGTTCCAGCAATAAATGCTGTTGCGAAAAGTAGAGATCTAATCATGTTACTAAATGTTTTAATGAATTAATAAAATTAAACTAATTGGAAAAAAGATATTGTATCTTTTTGTATGGGGTTATTGTTAAATTTCGCACAGCAAATATATGCCCAATATTTTAAAAATGCAAGTAAGTTTCGACTTTTTTCAGAAAATAAAAAGGGTGATGCAAAATAATATGTTATGCATCACCTTTTTCGGGATATTTTTACTTCTTCGACTTGTCTTTGTCTCTGATTTCCACTCTTCGAATCTTTCCGCTGATGGTCTTTGGAAGCTCATCAACAAATTCGATGATTCGCGGATATTTGTAAGGAGCGGTTTCTTTCTTTACGTGCTCCTGAAGTTCCTTTACGAGTGTATCGCCGGCCTTGCTCTTGTATTCATTGGAAAGAACGATTGTTGCCTTGATGATGTTTCCGCGGATATCGTCGGGAACGGCCGTGATGGCACATTCAACAACAGCTTCGTGAGTCATAAGTGCCGACTCAACCTCGAACGGACCTACGCGGTAGCCTGATGTCTTGATAACATCGTCGGAACGCGAAACGTACCACAAATATCCGTCTTCGTCGTAGTAGACAATATCGTTTGTGTAGTACATGTTGTTCTGCGTGCGCTTCTCGGTCATCTCGTCGTTGCGGTAATAGCTCTTGAAGAGTCCGAGCGGCTTGCCTTTGTCGAGACGGATGATGAGTTCGCCGTGTTCCATAGGCTTTACACGCTTGCCGTTCTCATCAACAACATCGATGTCGAACTGTGGGTTTCTTACGCCCATTGCGCCCGGTTTCGGCTTAACCCAAGGATAAGTTCCTACAACGAGGGTTGTCTCGGTCTGTCCGTACGACTCGTATATTGTGATACCAGTCTTCTCTTTCCATTCGTTGAAGACGCTTGGGTTGAGAGCCTCGCCTGCGGTTGTGCAGTATTCGAGCGATGACAAGTTGTATTTGCTAAGATCCTCGCGAATGAGGAAGCGGTAGATTGTTGGAGGCGCGCAGAACGATGTAATCTTGTAGTCCTGCATAATCTTTAGCAGCGTCTCTGGCTTGAAGTGGCCTTCGTAGTCGTAGACGAATACCTTTGCTCCGACAATCATCTGTCCGTAGAACTTGCCCCAAACGGCCTTTCCCCAGCCTGTGTCGGCAAGAGTCAGGTGCAGCGAGCCGTCGTGAAGGTTGTGCCAGTATTTGGCTGTGATGATGTGTGCAAGAGGATATGAATAGTCGTGCATTACCATCTTAGGCTCTCCAGTTGTTCCGCTGGTGAAGTAGAGCAGGAAGTTGTCCGTAATCTTGTTGCGCTTTGGCTTTTCGAACGGTTCGGCCTCGTCGAGACCTCTCCAATAGTTGTACCAGCCGTTTGGAACATCAGGTCCTATTGATACGCAGCATCTCAGAGTAGGGCTGAATCTCTTTGCCTTCTGAATATTGTTAAGAATCTGTGAGTCGCCGCATGCGATGATGCACTTGATGCCCGCCATGTGGCAACGGTAGATGATATCTTTCTCGGTGAGCATGTGAGTGGCTGGGATTGCCACCGCTCCAATCTTGTGCAGGGCAACCATTGTGTACCACCATTCAATACGTCGCTTAAGGATAAGCATCACGCGGTCGCCCTTCTCAATTCCAATCTCCTGAAGAAATGATGCACATTTATCGGTTATGTTTTTGTATGCTCGGTATGTTACATGTTTTTCTTCACCTTTGTCGTTCACCCAGAGAATAGCCTCTTTGTCGGGCTGTGTTTCGGCGTAGGCGTCAATGACGTCATATCCGAAGTTGAAATCGTCTGGGACGTTCACTTTATAGTTCTGAAGGAAATCTTCGTACGAGTCGAAATTTACCTTAGAAACGAATTTCTCAATCATTTTGTTTTTACTTTACGTTTGTTTTCTTCAAATTTTTTGATTTTTTCTAAAAACGTTGCAAATATAATATATTTTTCAAATCAAGATAGTTTCAAACGTAACTTTTTCAAAAAAAACTGCGTATTTCTTAGAAACGGTCAAATCTCAGCCATTTATTACTGTTTGTTTTGGCAATATTCAAAAACTATGTATATTTGCACCTTTCAAAAGTATTATAATGTAAAAAATGAGAAAAACAGTACTAACTTTGGGAATTGCCTGCATGGCGCAGATGGCGTCGGCTCAGGCTATTTCGACAGAGCTTATAAACAAGGCTCGCATGCAGAAGCTTACGGCTTCGGAGAAAGCCATCCGCAACGCGATGGGAAGCACCGAGATTAAGAAACTTGCGGTGAACCAGGACAACGCTGCCGAGATGGACACCTATTTTAGTGATGAGGTTGCAGTGAAGGGAATAACCGACCAGAAGAGCAGCGGACGATGCTGGCTCTTTACCGGAACAAACGTGCTCCGCTCTAAGGTTATTGCCGACAACAAACTTGATGATTTCAGATTCTCGCAGGTATATCTGTTCTTCTGGGATCAGTTCGAGAAGTCAAATCTCTTCCTTCAGGGTGTAATCGATACCCGCCAGAAGCCTATGACCGACAAGATGGTTGACTGGCTGTTCAGCAATCCGCTGAGCGACGGCGGAACATTCACAGGCGTTGCCGACCTTACTACAAAATACGGCGTTGTTCCGCAGAGCGTGATGCCCGAGACTTACATCGCCAACCACACATCGGCATTCAGCCGTCAGCTCAAGAGCAAGCTGCGCGAGTTTGGTATGGAACTGAGAAGCGACAGCAAGGCAAAGGCCGACAAGCTTATAAAGCGCAAGGAAGAGATGCTTCTGCAAGTTTACAAGATGCTCGTTATGGCATACGGCGAGCCTCCTGTTGAGTTCGACTTTGCCTTTAAGGACAAGAACGGCAAGCTGATGGGCGAGAAGAAGCACTATACTCCGCAGTCATTCTATAAAGAGGTGATTGGCGACGATCTTAACAGCAACTATATTATGCTGATGAACGACCCGTCGCACGAGTATTGGAAGACTTACGAGATTGACTACGACCGCCACACATACGACGGACACAACTGGCTTTATCTGAACCTGCCAATCGAGGAGATTAAGAAGGCTGCCATTGCCTCAATTAAGGACGGCAAGGCTATGTATTTTTCATGCGACGTTGGCAAGTTCCTCGACAGCGAGCGCGGTCTGCTCGACCTCAACAACTACGATTATGGCTCACTCTTCGGTACAAAGTTCGGCATGGACAAGGAAAACAGAGTGAAGAGCCACGACAGTGGTTCGAGCCACGCCATGACTCTCGTAGCCGTTGACCTCGACGAGAAGGGCAACTCAAAGAAGTGGAAGGTTGAGAACAGCTGGGGCGCATCATCAGGCCACAAGGGCTATCTGATAATGACCGACGAGTGGTTCAACGAATATATGTTCCGCCTGGTCATCAACAAGAAGTATGCTACAGACAAGATGATTGAGCTTTCGAAGACTAAGCCAATCCTTCTGCCTGCATGGGATCCGATGTTTGCAGGAGAGGAGTAAGATTCCTTTTCTTACTGAATAAAAAACTCGCAACCGCTGATTTTTGTGCGGTTGCGAGTTTTATTTTTTGGGGGACTTTCCACTCATTTTTTAATCTCTTGTCCCTTGCTTGTCCTTTACTATCGGCTTGCTTCTCCGTATCTACTCCATTCTACCTCGTATCTTTTGGCTTGTTTCCTCGTACCTTGAACGAACCTTCCCCGAACCTATAACGTACCTTGCCCGTAGCTACTCCGTTCCTACTCCGTAGCTACTTCGTACCTTGCCTCTATGTTGAATCTTTCTTGCCACGGTTTTTTAACTTTCAATTTTCAACTAAAGAAATCTCAACTCTAAATTTCTTTCTCAAGAGCTTTGATATATTTCATGCACAGAAGCAGAGGAATGATTCCGAAGACACCAAAGGAGCAGTCGATTAGTCGCCAGTAGAACGGAATCTGCCTTATTGGTCCGCAGATGAAGGCGAGCGGCAGTATTGCCACACACGCAATCATTCCCCATTGGATAACCCATTTGTTGCGCACTGGGTCGCGGTACGGTCCGATGAAGAGCAGCGCAATTACCAAATGTGCAAATGCCAGCCAGTCGTAGCCGTAAGCTAGTTGTGGCGTTTTCTGGTTTGTCTCCGTTATGCTCTCTTTAATATAATGTACAAAACTGACGATTTCGGGATAGTCTTTCAGCGTTTCTGAATTTATGCCTGTAACCGAGAAGAATGTGTTAAGTTCGGTCTCGACTGGAAACGCCGTGATGCCAGACAAGGCAAGGGCTATCATGAAAAAGACAATGATTCCGCGAATCTTTTTTAGAATTCTTTTTTCGTCTTGTGGTGTCATAATCGTTCTGTTTTATGATTTTACAACTGGCAGCGTTTTGCGTTGACAAGATCTTTGCCGAACAGCTTTTTCAGGTAAAAACTATTTTACTTTTATTTTACCGGTTCAAGATGCAGCATTATGTGCGTGTTGGCTCCGAACTCGCGTCGCAGAGCCGCCTCAATGCCCGATGCGTGGTTGTGCGCCTCCTCGAGAGTGATTGTGCCGGGCAGGCGCAGGTGCATCTCTATGGCTATGCGGTTGCCGATGCGGCGTGTGCGCAGGTTGTGAATGTCCGACACCATGCTGTCTTGGCCTGCAATCTGTAGGATGCGCTTCTCGGTGCTTTTGGGCAGACTTTCTTCGAGAAGTTCGCCTGCCGACTGGCGGATTAGCTTGACGGCGGTCTGGGCGATGAACACGCTCACAACGAGGGCGGCAACGGCATCGAGCACTGCCCACCGGCTGCCCAGAAGAACCGCTCCGCCAATGCCGATGGCTGTTCCGACGGACGAGAGGGCATCGCTACGGTGGTGCCATGCGTTGGCTTCGAGAGCCTTTGAATTGACCTCGCGCGCCACTTTTCGGGTGGCAATGTAAATCCATTCTTTCAGAATGATGCTCATAACGGCGGCGGCAAAGGCTATGATGCCGGGCGAGGGCAGTGGCTTTCCGTTGCAGAAGTCGATAATCTTCAGACAGCCGTCGCAGCCGAGTTTAAGGGCTACGCCAAGAAGCGTTATTCCGATGATTGACGTGGCTATGGTTTCGTATTTTCCGTGTCCGTAGCAATGGTCATCGTCGGCCGGCTTGTTGCTAAGGTGCACGAAGAGAATAACTATTATGTCGGTAACAAAGTCGCTCAGCGAGTGTATGGCGTCGGCAATCATCGCCGCCGAGTTGCCTATTATTCCAGCGGCGAATTTCAGCACGATAAGCGCGGCGTTTACAAGGCTTCCGACCAGCGTTATGTTGTAAATTCTTCTGTCTCTGTTCATTACAGTTATATCGTTTTGTTGCGGTTCGCAAACTTACTCAAAAAAAACGTAAAAGGTAAAGCAAAAGTAAAAAAGGTGTAAAAAAATAGTAAAAAATTAAATAAATGTCAATTGGGCAGAGGTGTGTACATTTGCACTGTGAACGATAAAATACATTAACCTTTAAAAAATAAGAATCATGGAAGTAAAGAAATTATCTGTGGTAGATTTGGAAGACAAGAAGCTAACCAACTACCTTATAGGATTAGTAATTGTGATTGCCACATTCTACGCAACTCTCGAATTCGGCACTCGCGAAGTGGTTGAAAGAGTTTATGACAACTTCTCCGACATTTTCGACGACAATACTGAGATTGTCAGCACCACTATGGAGCAGCCGTTGCCCCCTCCGCCGCCAGCCGTAACAAAATCAATCTCCGACGAGCTGATTTTGGTTGACGATGACTCGCAGGAAGAGAACAACATGATTTCGTCAGAAGACCTTGGAGCGGCTGTTGTAGCACCAGCTCCGAAGGTGGTTGAGGTTGCGAAGGTTCCGGATGAGGTGATAGAAGACAACGAAATCTTTAAGATTGTTGAGAAAATGCCGGAATTCCCCGGTGGAATGGCAGCTTGTCTGAAATTCTTGGCTAACAACATCAAGTATCCTACAATTTCACAGGAACATGGCGTTCAGGGCAAGGTGGTAATTCAGTTTGTTGTAAACAAGGACGGCTCGATTGTCGACCCGACTGTTGTCCGAAGCGTTGACCCTTATCTCGACAAGGAGGCACTCCGCGTAATCTCTATGATGCCAAGATGGACTCCGGGAATGCAGAGAGGCAAACCCGTAAGAGTAAAATATACTGTACCTGTAACTTTCCGTTTGCAATAACTGGTGTTGAAAGAAAGCATCCGCTCCTTTTGGGCAAGGGCGGATGCTTCTGTATTCTTTTATTTATCAATGTTTATCAATTCGTATTTTCTGCTGCCAAGACCAATCTTCTCGGCCCATTCTATAGTGTGAGTACCGTGCAGTTTTGCAATGCGGTCTAGCAGTGGCTGAGGATTGTTGTGCTCGTCTTTGTGAATACTCTCAACAATCTCGTAGCACGCTTGGTCGAGCGCAACGGGGTCGAGCGAGGCAAGAATTCCGTAGTCGGCAATGAGCGGCGGGGCAGGATTTCCGTTACAGTCGCAGTCTATGCTCATTTTGTACATAACGCTTATGTAGATAATTTTCTGTCCGTTGCCGAAGAAGTTGTGGACGCCTTGTGCTGCCGCAGCCATCGACTCCAGAAAGCCGTCCTGATTTTGAACATGACTCCACATAACGCCAACGTTGTCGGTATATCCAGCGGTGTGAATGTATGCCTTTCCCGAAGCTGATGCAACGCCGATGGATGCATTCTTCAGCACTCCGCCCAGACCGCCCATCTGGTGTCCTTTGAAGTGGGCGAGGTTTATCATGAAGTCGTAGTTCTTGAGATGTGTGCCAACGATGTCGTATTTTATGTGCGTGGTGTCTTGAACGGCTATCTTCATGCTGCCTTCCTCGTCCATTATATCGACCTTTGCAACCTTGGTAAATCCGTGTTGCTTAATTGTTTTCCAATGTTTCTCGGTCGTGTTTCGTGTTCCGCCATAGGCTGTGTTGCATTCAACTATTGTGCCGTTAACTTCGTCGAGCAGAGTTTTTATGAATTGCGGACGAAGATATCCAGTCTTTTCCGATTCGCCGGTGCTGATTTTTACAGCCACTTTGCCTTCGGCCTTTCGGCCAACGGCTTGATATATTTTTACGAGTGATTCGGGCGAGATGTCGCGCGTAACATACACTTTGCTCTGTGCCCATGCTGTTGATGCTATGAGCATCGAGCCGATGATGGTGATAGAGAAAATTCGTTTCATAGTCAAACAAGAAAAGGGAAAATCCCTTATTCTGCCGGCCGAAGAATAGCCGTCAGAAATAAGGGGAAATGAATTTATATAGAAATTGTGTTTGTGATGTCCTCAACAATCTGTTCGTCGAGCAGACGGTTGTCTGCCAAAAGTTTCTGAGCGTCGAAGCGGTCGTACAAATCCTTCTTTATTCCGCCCACCATCACCTTCATGTCCGAAGTGCCGTAGTAAGCCGCTATTCTCTCACCAAATCCGCCATCCTTGCAGCCGTCTTCGAGAGTTACGACAAGTTTGTGGTTGGCTTTCAGCGCATCGAGCGTCTTGGTATCGATGCCCGACAGATAGCGCGGATTGATGAGAGTCGCATCAATGCCCTTGTCGGCAAGCAGTCTGATAACGTTTTCGCCTTTCTGATAGAACGAGCCGGCGGCTATAATCGCCACCTTCGAGCCTTTCTTCGTAATCTTGTATTCCGGAATGAACGAGAATTCGGTAGGCTGGGGTTCGCTTGTGTGGTTTACTCCGTTGGTTGGTACTCTCAGGGCTACCGGCATCTTTTCTTGCTTTATTGCCCATTGCAGCATTGCAAAATATTCTTCGCAAGTGGTTGGGGCAAGATATAGCAGGTTTGGAATGCTGGTAAGCATCGGAATGTCGAACAGACAGATGTGCGTGATGTCGTTCATTGAGTTTATGCCACCGCCTGTAACGTTTATCACAGCAGGATTTGAGTTGATGCAGAGGTCTTGCGCAATCTGGTCGTATGTTCGCTGAATGAAAGTTGAATAGACAGTCCAGACAGGGTGAAGTCCGCCCTTTGCCATTCCGCTAATCATAGCTACGGCTTGTTCCTCGGCAATGCCCATGTCTATGTGCTGCTTGCCGGCTTTCTGTCTCTTTTCCGAAGTGAATCCTGCGGCGGCTGGCGTTCCGGCGGTTACGGCAATCAGAGTTTTGTCGTTCTGCATCTCGTCGAGCATCCAGTCGGAGAATAGTTCTTCGTAGCTTTCATCGCCAGAAGAGAATAGGCTTTCGCCAGTCTCGATGTCGAAAGGCATTCTCCAGTGCCACTGCTCTTTGTGCTCAATGGCTGGTGCGAAACCGTGTCCTTTCTCGGTGTGAATGTGAACAACTGTTGGAACTTTCGTTCCTTTCACGCTTTTGAAAATTTCGATTAGTTTTTCAACATCGTTTCCTTCTTCAAGATATTTGTAGTCGAAACCCCACGCCTTGAACCAGTTGTGCTCGCACTGTCCGTTGCTCTGGCGGAGTGCGCCAAGATTCTTGTAGATGCCGCCGTGATTTTCGGCAATGCTCATCTCGTTGTCGTTTACCACGATGATGATGCCCGTACCAAGTTCGGATGCTGTATCGAGCCCTTCGAAAGCCTCGCCGCCACTAAGCGAGCCGTCGCCGATGATGGCAATGATGTTCTCGTCGGTTCCCATGATGTCGCGTGCCTTCTGCAAGCCGGTGGCAAGCGAGATGGATGTTGAAGTGTGGCCAACCTCAAAGTTGTCGTAAACCGGACTTTCGTCTGGTGATGAATATCCGCTTATGGCGTTCATGTCGCCAATTTCGCCAAGAAATCCGCTGGCGCGCCCCGTCAGAACCTTGTGCGGATAGCTCTGATGGCTCACGTCGAACACAAACTTATCCTTCGGTGCGTCGAAAACGTAGTGCAGAGCCACCGTGGCCTCGACAAATCCGAGGTTTGAACCAACGTGTCCGCCGTGCTTGCTCACGCGGTTAAGTACTGCTTGTCGTGTTTCGTCTGCCACCTGCTTCAATTCGCTGATGCTCAGATTCTTTAAGTCGGCAGGCGATTTTATTCTTTCAATAATCATATTTTATGTTTTTTTATGTGTGTCTAACTAACTTTTTTGAAATCGCTTGGCGTCATTCCTGTGTATCTCTTGAAGAAACGGACAAAATGCTGCGGATATTCAAATCCCAGACGGGTGCTTATCTGTGTAACCGTCATGAGGTCGCTGCTCAGATATTCTTTTGCAGCCGAAAGAATTCTGCTACTGATGAAATCCTTGGCGGTGCGTCCTGTTTCGGTCTTCACCAGCTCGCCGAAATATCCGGTAGACAGATTGCATTTGTCGGCAAAGTAGGCTACTGTCGGAAGTCCGTTCTTCTCGGCTGATGTCTGGATGTATTCTTTCAGAAGTTGCTCGAATTTCTGAACCACGGAGTGGTTTATCTCCTCGCGCGTGATGAACTGACGGTCGTAGAATCGCAGGCAATAGTTCAGCAGAAGCTCTATGTTGCTCACTATCAGCTCGCGCGAATGTTTGTCTATGGCATGCTTGAGTTCTTGCTGAATCATGCCAAGAACTCCGCGGAATATCTCAACCTCGGCAGCCGAGAGGTGAAGTGCCTCGTTGCTTGTGTACGAAAAGAATTCGTAGCGCGACATCTGTTTGCCCAGATTTGTCCGTGCCAGGAAATCTGGATGGAAAATTAGTCCTGTCCATTTGGGTACGATGCCGCCGTTCTGTTCAACATGAATAACTTGTCCGGGTTCGAACGATGTTACGGTCATCTCGTCAAAATCGTATTTTGTGCGGCCGTAAGACAGCTTGCAGCCTTTGTTCTCTTTCAGGAATATCATGTAAAGACCGCAGTGCATCATCATTTCTTCCTGAGTGTATGGCATGTCCATTCTTACAACGCTCACCAGCGGATGAAGGGTTTCGAATCCGTAGTAATCGTTGTATTTCTGTACTGAATCAATAAAAACTTCTTTCATTGTCTGATACGTTTCTTTTGTGGGTTGCCGATTTGTATTTCTTTCGTGCTGGAATTTTTTTTCTTGCCCGGAATGTGCCGTGTCTTCTTATAAAAAATGCAGAAGAGTATGAACAGCAAATGCCGGGTTGCGACAAATGTTTCCATTTCTTCTGCAAAAGTAAGGTTATATTGGTAAAGCGGTTGTACCCGTAATTCGGAAAATATTACCAAATTTACGGAACGGATTAAAGTTCGGTGCGCGTGGTAACGGTTCCGTCAAGTTCCTGAATACGGGTAATGTCGAAACTGATGGTTTTCTCGCTGTAATACTGACTCGGTTCTTTCAGCTTGAATACAACCTCGGGCGATTTGCCTTTGGTGTTGATGCTGTGCGAAGCTGGGTTGTCGAGTTCGAGATGCAGCTTCATGAAATCCTTGGCATCGCTTATGGATGTTGTCTGGAACGGCTTGTCCTTAGAGCCTTCGCCCGTTACGGCAATGGTGCTGAGGATGCGCTTCAGTATTACTCTGTAATGCTTTTTGTCTATGCCGGCATACTGGCTCACGTCCTTCTTTTCCTTCTCCATCTTCTGAATGGTGCTGACTATGGCATCTATTGCCGAAAGATTCAGCGGATTGGTTTCCAGCACTTTCTGTGCCATGGCTATAGTCTTGTCGTTTTCGCCTCGGTCGCGTGCCAGCCTCATGTTGTTGGCATCTGCCGTTTCCTGGCTTTTGCTTATGTACGACTGTCCGCAGTAGGCAAGAACCTTTTGCTGTAGCGTCATGGTATTGTCCAGTTCCTTGGCAGTCAGTTTCTTGACCAGATTCTTTATACTGTCTGGCTTCTGTGTGGCTATCGACTCAACCTCCTTCCAGTTAACAGCTATGATATCGAGCTGCGCGTTTGCTTTTAGGCTGACGAATACGGATACAATAATTGCTATGATTATGCTTTTTTTCATATTCGTATCTTTGTTAGAATGGTTTTTGATGATATAGATAAAACGAAAAATAAAGTGTTTTTTATGGTGTTTTGTGCAAGTGCACTATCTGAAATACATGAAATAAATAACCAAGAACAGTTGCAGAATTATTATTGCCGGAATGCCGTATTTAAACTGATTGTGCAGTGTTTTGTGATGCCAGATTTTCATTCCGAGCCAAGCTCCGATGCTTCCGCCGGCCAAGGCCAGCAGAATTAGGGTTGCCTCTGAAATGCGGCTCCATTGCTGTTTTGCCTTCAGCTTGTCTATTCCGTAGATAATAAATGTTAGTATGTTGAATGCTAACAAAGCGTAAAGTACGTATTGCATATTTACCTGTTTTTATGATATTATTTGGCAAAGATAATGATTTGCATAAACTAAACGAATTTCGGCGGATGTTTTTTTCATTTTTCCTTGTAGTTCTTGTTGATTCCGCCGTTCATTCTTGTGCGATTTGTTTTATGCAGTCGATGGATTCTGCCACAAAAAGATTTTACATTTTCATCCACATCACCCGCTCTTCTGGACTGAGCTTCTCAATGGCATATCTCAGCGTTGTGCGAGGCATTCCGCCGATGTGCTGGCGCAGAAAATCTCGCAGAATATCCGTTCCGCATCGTTTGCCCATCTCCCTTAGCATCCATCCAACGGCTTTGTGGATTAGGTCGTGCTTGTGGTGCAGAAGCATCTCGGCATATCTTATGCAGAAGAACGGATTGCCTTTTGCTGATGTCCACAAAGTGCTGACCATCGCGATGCGCTGCTGCCACAGATGATTGCTGTTGGCAAGATTGTCGAGTGTGCCGATTTTGTAGCCGTCGTTGCCAAGATTAGACTTGACCGTTAGCCACTGGCCAATGATTTTCGGTGCGGTGAGGTCTACCAAATCCCAGTTGTTTATGGAGTCGGTGTGAGCAAGATACATCTGCACAATCTCGTCGCGTGTGGCGATGGCTTCGTCGGTGTCGGCAACTTTTTTCTTACAGGCAGCCTCGAAGCGGTCTACAAGAATCAGCAATCCGCAGAGACGTACTTCGTGCCACTTGTTTTTCAGCAGCGTGGGCACTTCGTTCATCGGCAGATTCTTGCATTCTTTTACAACCATTCTTGTCTGCGGAGTCTTGATACCCAGAAACTCGTCGCCCTCGCCATATTCGCCCTTCGCTGTTCTGAAAAATCGCATCAGAACGGTGCGCTGGTCGCTGTCGAGCATCGACTCCATGGTTTCGATTACGTCTTCGGCTTTCATTTTAGTCAGATATTTTGAATGGCGGCAAGATAGTTCTTCATGTTTCCTGCCTTCATGATTTTTTTGTGCGCCTTTTTGCCCAGTTCGGGCTCCATGTATTCCCAGAAAGTGCGGATTTTGTTCAGACACTGAGCCTCGCCCGGAATAATCCTTTCGTAGTGAGCCAGAAGTGCCGAGTGCATCTTTTTGATTGTGGCGATGCGTGCCGATGGCGTCATCTCCTCGCCGTTACGATATTCAAGGGCGAGGGTAGGGCGAGCCAGCAGTCCGCGGCCAATCATGATGCCTTTCAGGTTCGGAAATGACTGGTTTATCCGATTGATGTCATCGGTGGTGCAGATGTCGCCGTTGTAGACGAGCGGATGCTCGCACAGGGTTGCAAAATCGGCAAAACTCTGCAAATCAACTTCGCCCTTGTATTGCTGCGATGCAATGCGAGGGTGAAGCGTGATGTGCGAAAGATGAGCCTTGTTCAGCAGCGGAATGACTTCTTTCCACTCGTCCTTGCCGTCGAGACCAAGGCGCATCTTTACTGAAAATTCGATATTATCGTACTCCTCTGCCACCGCCATGATTTCGGCTATTTTCTGCGGATTGGGCAGAAGTCCCGCGCCGCGTCCGTGCCTTGTCTGCAACGGAAAAGGGCAGCCCATGTTTATGTCGGCGCGCCGGTATCCATTCTCGGCAATCGCGCTGAGTGTCAGCCGCATTTCCTGCGCCGACGATGCTATGACCTGCGGAACGACGTTCACGCCATCGTTAAACTCTGCACGGATGTCGCGCAAATCTTTCGGGCGGATTTTTCCGTTCTCGACTCTTATAAAAGGCGTGTAGTAGGCATCAACGCCGCCAACAATCGAGTTGTGGATTCGGCGGTAGGCATCTTCGGTAAAGCCTTGCAGCGGAGCAAAATAAATCTTCATCTCTGTTTATTTTGAAACAATGGCATCGGCAAGAGCTTCGAGCTGTGCCACGTTCTCTTCTTTCATGCTGCTGCGAAGGCTTACAACAGGTTCAACAATTTCTACATCCTTCAATCCTTCGAGCATTCCGCGCATAACCTTGGCAGCCTGCGGAGCCCATGTGCCGTTCTCGATGAGGCCGACCTTGCGTCGCTGGAAGCCCTTGATTGTAAGCTTGTGAAGGAAGTTGTGCATTGGAGGGAATATTCCGCCGTCGTATGTTGCGCAGGCAAGCACGAGCGCGCCCATGCGGAAGGCATCTTCGATAGCCTCTGCCATGTCGTCGCGCGAGAGGTCGGTTATTGCAACTTTAGCCGCGCCTTTTGCTTTCAGCATCTCGGCAATCTTGTTTGCTGCAACGGCTGTATTTCCGTGGATTGATGCGTATGCAACCAACACTCCGCCTGGAGTCTCAACATCGTATGCGCTCCAGATTGTGTATAGTCTGAGGGCCTCGGCAAGCTTCTCGCCTTCGAGAACTGGGCCGTGAAGCGGACTGATTCGGCTGATTTTAAGATTTGCAACCTTTTTCAGAAGGGCTGCCACGTTGTTGCCGTATTTTCCGCAGATGTTAAAGTAGTATCGGCGTGCCTCGCAAGCCCAGTCGTCGGGATCGGCATCGTAAACGCCGAACTTTCCGAATCCGTCGGCAGAGAAGAGCGTCTGCTCGCTCTCGAGATATGTAACGATTACTTCTGGCCAGTGAACCATCGGCGCGGTGAAGAATTTCAGCACGGTCTCTGCTCCAAGGTCAATGGTGTCGCCCTCTTTCACAACCTGTATGTCGGCCTTCAGGTTATCGTTAAACTGAAGCATGAACTTCTGTGCCTGAACGCTGCAAACGACTGTTGCTGATGGATATTTCTGCAAGAAAGCCGCAACCGAGCCGCTGTGGTCTGGCTCCATGTGCTGCACTACGAGATAGTCGGGCGTGCGTCCGTCGAGGGTGGCAGCAAGTTTGTCGAGCCACTCGTCGGTCTTGCGCTTGTCAACCGAGTCCATCACGGCAATTTTCTCGCCTTCTACAAGATAGCTGTTGTAGCACATGCCTTCTGGAACGGCATACTGGCTTTCGAACAGGTCGAGGTCTTTGTCGTCAACCCCGATATAAGTTATTTTACTCATTGTCTCTTAGGTTTAATATGGTTAAACAAATTTGTTCATCTTGGCAAATTTACAGTATTATTTTAAATAACTCGCCATTCTGAAATGAAAAAAATGGCCTAATGGATATTTTGTAGAGCGAAAAGTCCATTAGGCCATAAAACTTAAATCTTGAACACATGCTCGTGCTCGTGATTGCCGCAAGAGTGATGGTCGCACACCTCGGCCGAGTCTGCCAGACTGCCTTCGAGATAGCTTTGCGCCACATCCTCAACTTTTCCGCTGCATCCGCGAATAACGCTGATGTTGTGTTCCGACAGTTTGTTGAATGCGCCTTGTCCCATGTTTCCGGCAAGCATCACGGTTACGCCCATCTCCTGAAGCGTGCTTGCGATGTTCGACTTGCATCCGCAGCCCTGCGGAGAGTCGAGTCGTTCGCTCTTCAGAATCTTGTTCTCGTCGTCAATCTGAAAAATTGTGTAGTAGGCACAGTGTCCGAAGTGGTCGTCGACCATGCCGTCGCGAGTTGGAATTGCAATCTGTTTCATTACTGTTTTTTTTGTTTATATGGCAGCGATGGCTGCCTTTATGATGTAAATTGTCATTATTACCGAAAGAACGACTTTTATTCCGGTCGTTACGATGAACGAAAGGAATGATAACAGCCCGACTTTCAGTGACTTGCTGATGTCACTTCCGGCTATCAGTTCGCCGATGATTGCTCCTATGAGCGGACCGACAATCATTCCCCATGGCATGAAGAACAGTCCGGCAATCAGACCGGCTGTAGAGCCGTATGTTGCCAGCTTGCTTCCGCCGCCAGCGTGAGTGAACCACACGGGCGCAACATAGTCGAGCGCAATGACCAGAAGCGTGAGCACAAGCATCACAATCAGCGTTGTAGTGCCAATGCTTCCGTCAACTCCGAAGTAGACCAGAAGCAGCGCCGCAAAGTTTATCGGCGGCCCCGGAAGGGCAGGCAGCACCGAGCCGATGATGCCCACAACCGATAATACAATGGCTATGAGGAAGATTACTGTCAGCATAATATCATTCGGTTTCTTTTTTCTTGGCGAAGGAAGCCTTCAGCCTTTTCCAACCGTCCACGCCAAGAATCGTTAGTCCGCCGTATTGGAAAGTCTTTGCCAGTCCGAAGAATACGAGCCACAGCACACCCTTCATCTCGGCGCTGATAGGCAGAGCCATCTGTGCAAACGAGATTATGTAGAATGGAATGCAGAGTGCAAGTACAATCACTCCCGTTTTGAACGACAGTCCCTGCAAAATTTGCTTAATCTTCATTTTCTTGCTTCTTTGGTTTGTATTCGTCTTTGCGCTTAGGGTTCATCGGAAACCAGCCTTTGCGAACGCGTTCTTTCTGTTCGAAAAGTTCCAGAATGCTCCACAGAAAAGAGCATCCGATAACGCCCAGAACGGTGCTTGCCGTAGAGTTCTCGATGAACAGTGAGCCGGTGATGAACGCCAGCCCGAGGAGCAGAAATATCCACCACGGACGCGTTCCGAAGTGATATTCGCCCTTGATGACGATAGGGTGGAACAGTCCGATGATGAGGAATGTAGCCACAGCCGTAATCAGTCCAATGTAATTCATTGTTGTCGTGTTTTATTTTGTGTTTATAATGTCTTCAAGAAATTCTGCCGCATCGGCCACGCAGTCGGGACATTCTCTCAGCACCTGCTTCGATTCAGCTCCCTTCAGAAGCTTGCATTGAGTGGCCTTGTTGCGTTCTTCGAAGCGTGTCATTATCTCGCGCATCCCCTTCATCGCCTTGGCTTTGTCCTTGGTGATGAGGCTCAGGGCGATGCCAGCCCCGACAATCGCTCCGCAAGTGCCTTCCATGTTGCCCATTCCGGCAGCAAAGGCGGTTGTCATGTTGCGCGATGTCTCTTCGTCAATGCCCGTGAGGTCGCAGTATGAGCACAGAACGGCTTGTGCGCAGTTGTGCGAGCCGCATCTTTTCTTCTCGGCGGCATCGAATTTTCTTGTTTCCATATTATTTTTCTTTGTTTTTGAGTTTGCAAATCATTTGAGTCATGTTGCCCATCGGGCAGAATACGCACCATGTGCGCGGGCGGTAGATGATTGTTAGTGCTATTCCGACGATGAGCGACGTGAGCATTATTCCGTAAAGCCCGAAGGCAAACTGAGCCTTCCACGGCTCAATCTCTACCGGATAAGCCCAGTGCCACGGAACATTCATCGTCCACAGCAGATGGATTGTCTGCGAGAGCGAGCGCGCTTCGTGCGCCACCTGAACGGTGATGTAAATCATCTGTACGAAGAAGAACATGAAGAATGCCAGAAATCCGTTTCTGAACCACTTCGACGACAGCCATCTCGGAGCTGCTTTCTTTCTCGACCATCCAAGCGAGTTGCCTATTTGCAGAAAGAGTTGTCCGCGTCCGCAATAGTTGTTGCAGTATCCCTTCGTTCCTCCAAAAATCGCCATGGCAAGCGGAATGGCGAAACATATCACGCCGAGCCACGCAAATACGATGTTGAAGAACCCGAGCGTAAAATATGTTGTCGAGACTATCCACAGATAGTCGTTCCATTTTTTCTTTTTCTTCATCTTTTTAACCTGTCGTGTTTACCTTAAAAATCTTGATGATGCTTTAGTCTTCTGCCGTTCTTGCCACCTTGTGCATTACGCCTGCCGGACAAGCCTTCTCGCAAAGTCCGCAACCAATGCATTTCTCCTCATCTACAACGGCATAGCATCCTTTGTAAACCGAGATGGCATCGCGCGGACACGCTTTTACGCATACTCCGCACGCTGCGCATCGGTCTTTCTCGTTGCACGCTATGAATTTGCCCATCGTCTCATCGGTTCAAAAACTGTTCTACAATCTGTTTCAGTTGAGACTTTGGCATTGCTCCGCTCTGTCGCCATAGCACTTCGCCATTTCTAAATAACATCAGAGTTGGCACCGACTGAATGTGGTGCTGTGCAGCCGTGTCGCCATACTTGTCTACATCTACCTTGATTATTCGGATGCTGTCGCCGAGTTCGTCTTTAAGTTGTTCCAAAACTGGGTGCATCATTTTGCAAGGCTGACACCATGTTGCATAAAAATCGACCAAAGTTAGCTGGTCACTCTGAATAACGTTGTTGAAAGTTTCCATTTCTTTTAAAGTGTTTGTGGTTTATAAAATAACGAACAATGTCGTTCTATTCGCTGCAATCGTTTTTCTTGCATAGTTCCATGCTGAAAAAGTCGTTGAACAACTCGCGAGCATATTCCCAGTTTTCACGGTTTATCCAATACTTGACTTTCGGAGGCTCAATCTCGCCTTGAATCAGTCCGGCTTCTTTTAGTTCCTTCAGATGCTGGCTTACAGTGGCTTTCGCAATCGGCAGTTCCTCGTAGATGTCGCCGAAATAACATTCGTCCCTTTTAGCCAGAAACTGCATAATTCCAATTCGTGCCGGATGTCCCAGAGCCTTGGCAAGCCGTGCGAGAGTTTCAGCCTTTATGCAATATTTGTTCTTCGCCATTGTTTTTGGTTTTGATTTCTGTTTGCAAAAATACGAACAATGTTTCGGACAGCAAAACTTTTCGCTGAAAATGTTTGTTTTTTTACGAACAATGACTTGCAGTTGCAGAATTCACATTATATTATGCCTCTTGTCCAAATAAATATTGTAGAATTCTTTGTAATTGCATCAATATATGCATCTCGAACCTACCTACTTGGTATCTTCTTGCTACCATCTTGCTATCCCGAACCTATCCCGTATTCTGAAAGTTACTTTTTACCGATTTTTCAGTAAGTCTTGTCTTCTGTGAATTGTTAATAAATGTTAAAAGTTTGATATATGCGTTTGTTATATTAAAAAAAAGAATTGTAATTTTGCAAACGCTTTCTTATTCGTAAGTATCAACGAAGATGCCGAAGATTATAGGAAAGTTGAAGATTGTGTTATTAGATAATAGAAAGTATTACAGTAAGAAAATCCCATCTAAACATCGCGGAACTACAATGTTACGTTGCTTTGCATTAGGCATGGCGACGCTTCGTTGTATGGGTATGTCTGCACAGTCGCAGGCATTGACGAATGGTATGAATGCTCTTTTCCGTACGGCAGACGAGCATAATACAAGTATAAACAGTTATCGTACGGCATTGCAGAAGGCTGATGCTGATGTGTTGTCGGCAAAGGCGCAGAGATTGCCCGATGTAAACGCATCGCTCTCGTTCTCGTATATTGGCGACGGACAGTTGTGGAACAGAAAATTCGGCGAATACACCAAGGCTGATATGCCGCATTTCGGAAACAACTTCTCGCTCGAAGCGCAGCAGATTGTGTATAGCGGCGGAGCCCTTTCGGGTGGCATTCGCATGGCTGAAAAGGGCAGGGACATGACGCTGATTGACGGAGAAGAAAACCGTCGGGGTGTTCACTTGCTGCTTGCCGGATTGTTTTTGCAGCGTCACAGTCTTGCCAACCAACTTGATGTGGTAGACCGAAACATCGCGCTTGTAGATACTTTGATTATGCGCACTCGAAACCGACACGATGCTGGCGTTGTGCTGAAAAACGACATCACCCGATATGAGCTGATGAGAGAGCAGATGATTCTTCGGAAAACAGTATTGGACGACCAGATGAATATTGTTGAGAAGCAGATGAAGACTGCGTTAAATAACGGTGATGACATCGGCTCGATACTTCCTGCCGAGGCTTTCGAAATCAGTTCTCTGCAATGCGAAGATTATTGGCAGACTCTTGCAACTGCCGAGAACAGCAGTCTGAAAAAGGCCTACACCGCCGCAGATATGAGCCGTATTCAGCAGAAAATAACACGTTCGGCATTGATGCCAAAAATCGCTCTTGTGGCAGAGAATCATCTTAATGGTCCAATCCTAATTGAGGTTCCGCCAATTGATAAGAATTTTAACTATTGGTTTGTTGGCATCGGCGTCAAATACGATATTTCATCGCTTTACAAAGGCAAGAAGAAGGTGCGCTCAGCAGATGTTGCCGCAAAATTTGCCGAGGAACAGACGCAAGTGGCTAAAGAAGGTATTGGCGATGCCGTTCATGCAGCCTATGTTGCTTTGCTGACCGTTCAGGCCGAACTTCGCACACGCGAGAAGAGTATGGAGCTGGCCCGCCAGAACTACGACGTGATAGCAAACCGCTATAACGAGGGCTTGGCTCTTGTAACCGACATGACCGATGCTGCAAACGTTCGTCTCGATGCCGAACTTCAGTACGAAAATGCAAGGATAAGCGTTGTAAGCGCGTTGTACCGCTTAAAGTACATAGCAGGAGATATTTAAAATATACGAGTTTTATGGAAAATACTAAATTTGTAAGAATTGCATATAATTTTATAATCGGTGCGCTCATTGTTGTCGGAGTGTGCCTTGTTGTTAAGAATTTTGTTCATTTTGGCAATGTCGAGTTTACAGATAATGCTCATATAGAACAGCATATAACGCCGGTAAATTCACGCGTTCCGGGATACATCAAGGAAATTCGTTTCGAAGAATATCAGCATGTAAGTAAAGGCGATACGCTTGTAATAATCGAAGATGCTGAGTTCCGCCTTGCTCTTGCCCAAGCAAAGGCGAATCTTGCAAACGCAATGGCTGGAAGTTCGGCAACAACAGCCGGAATATCAACAACATCGGCAAACATAAGTGCCACATCGGCAGGCATCGAAGAAATTCGTGTGCAGATGGAAAATGCCAAGCGCGAAGATGACAGATATGCCGCTCTGCTCGATAAAGATGCCGTAACCCGTCAGCAATACGATGGTGTGCATACTGCATATCTGGCGGCAAAGGCTCGCTACGAGTCTGTAAAGCATCAGAAAGAGTCGTTGGCATCGGTTAAGAACGAGCAGGGACATCGTCTGTCTCAGTCGCAGGCTGGCATCGATGCGGCAAAGGCTGCCGTTCATCTGGCCGAACTTAATCTGTCATACACGGTTATTATCGCAACTGCCGATGGCGTTATTGGTCATAAAGATATTCACGAGGGGCAACTTGTTCAGCCGGGGCAGACAATGTGTAATATTGTTGACGGAACGGATATGTGGGTGGTTGCAAACTACCGCGAAACTCAGATGCCTAACATTGCCGTAGGCTCAAAGGTAAGAATGAGGGTCGATGCCGTTCCTGATGTTGAGTTCGAGGGCGAGGTGGAGCGCATAAGTGACGCCACAGGTTCGGCATATTCTATGATTCCGCAGGATAACGCAACGGGAAATTTCGTGAAGGTTGAGCAGCGCGTTCCCGTTCGCATCAGGTTTGCAAAGGATGATTGCCGCGACAAACTTCGCGCCGGCATGAATGTAGAATGTGAGGTGCTGTACTGATGGAAGAGAAGATTCCGCCTTTTGCAATGCCCATGTTTCACGACTGGGTTCCGAAGCCCGTTCGGCCGTGGATTTATGTGGTGTTGGCATTTTGTTTTCAGTTCAGCGGAGGCATTTACTTGGGTGCAATGAACAATATGATTGGCGAGAATGCTTGGTATCGCGAGGATGTTACGATGCTGATGTATTGCAATCTTGCCGGAATGGCAATCTGGTTCCCAGTCCTGTTCCGTACCAAGTTTCGGTTCACAAATAAGTTTCTGCTCATGACGTCGGCAACCGTTATTCTCGTCGTAAATCTGCTGACGATGCTTCGCTTGCCGCTTCCGTTGATGGGATTGGTGTGTATCGTCTGCGGAATGGCGAAAATTCAAGGTACGTTCGAGTGTATGTCGAACATTCAGTTGTGGATGACTCCGAAGCGTGATTTTGCTGTATTCTTTCCGTTGCTTCACATCATTCTGCTCACAGCCATCGAAGGAGCAGGCTGGCTTTCCGCTGCATTTGCTTTCTACGGACATTGGAGATTGATGCATTGGCTTGTTATCGCGCTGATGTTTGTCGTGCTAATCGTTCAGGCTCTGCTAACGCGACCATTCTGCCCAATGCTGCCCGACCGCCGTGTGCCGTTCAGGGGCATCGACTGGTTTGGAGCATTTTTGTGGCTGTCGTTCTGGCTCGAAGTGGCATGGCTTCTGAATTATGGCGATTGGCTCGACTGGTTTCATTCTTCGCGTATATGTGCTATGTCTGGCGTGGCTTGCCTTACTCTTGCTGTGAATATGATGCGCATGAAAAGTCATCCGTCGCCATTCATTTCGCCAAAGATTGTTCGTTACCGATACTTCCGGCCTATAATATTCTTTGTGGCTTTGTTCGAGTGTATAATGTCGGTCGAGCATGTGTTGGAAACGATTTATTACGAGGAAGTTATGCACTATAGCGATTTGACTTGCGAAACGCTCAACCAATGGTCGCTCATAGGAGTTTATGCAGGCTGCCTGTTCTCCCTCGGATGGCTAAAACTCATGCGGTGGAGTCAGTATCGTCTCATCGGCATAGGTATGACTTTCATCTGGCTGTATTGCCTTGGATTTTATCTTCTTGTAAGTCCTGAAGTTGGATATTATCAGTTGGTTCCGCCGCTTATTTGCCGTGGCTTTGGATATGCCGTTTTGTGCATCGCTCTGATGTGGTGTCTGCACGAAGTTATGTCGTTCGAGCATTTCTTTCAGGCATTGTGTATATTTAATTTTCTTCACATGTTTGGCGGAGGCTCTATTGGCGGAGCAATACTTGCAAAGGGCATAGGTTATTATGTTGCCGATGGCTTTGCACGCTACAACGGATATATAAATCTGGTAGATTTTTCACAGTCTCCGTTCGATTTGGGCTTGTATATGAAAGGCATGGTCGAGTTGCTTCTTGCTCAAACCGTAAAGATTCTCTACGGATGGACAATATGGGTATGTTTGATGTTCATTGCCATATTCGTGTTGTGGGACCGTCCGCTTGTCAGACGTCGAATCAAGAAGATGCCGGCATGGTCTGTTGTTGGAGCAAGAACGCTTAGCGGCTTCAATAAACTTCAGAAGAAACTAAGACTGCAATAGTGTTGTAAAAAGAAAGGCTCGCTATCATTGGCGAGCTTTTTTTCGCGCGGTAGGGCAGATGTGTTCGGCATTTGTTATATATTTGCAGAAAAAAAGAAGAATGAATCTGTATCTCTTATCCAAGCATCGTTCTCAGCTGATGGGAATAGCTATTTTTCTCGTCGTGCTTTTCCATGCGCCTCATATTTTTCCCGATACGTTTTTCGATCTGATTCAGTCGCAGGGAAATCTCGGAGTCGATATTTTCTTTCTCATTTCCGGGATTGGCTTGTTTTTTTCGTGGACGAAGAATCCCGATGCCGGTCTGTTTCTGAAAAAACGCTTTCTCCGTATTTTGCCAACTTATCTGATTGTGGCTGTTGTATGGCATCTTTATTATTGCTTGTACAAGGAGTTTCATTTTTCGCCCGAAGGCATTTGGCAATTTCTGTATAGGGTAACCAATCTTCGTTTTTGGATTGAAGGCGATTTGACCGACTGGTATATTCCGGCGATTCTCGCGTTTTATTTGCTCGTTCCGCTGTTTTTTGCATTTCTGAAGAATGAAAAAAGTCAGTTGACTTTCATTTTTCTATTGATTGTAGTAATCCTCGGCTTGAATCTTTCTCCGGCAAAGGACATGCACATTGGCCGACTGCTTATCGTCATCAATCGTTTGCCGATTTTCTTGCTCGGCTTGACGCTTGGAAAATTAGTTCAACAGAAAACCGATTTGCCTAAATATTCTGTCGTTTTCGGTTTGATGATCTTTGTGATGTGCTTCATTTTTAACACGTTTTTGCAGAAAGATTTTTATAAACTCACGTATCTTGTAAACATCTTTACGGCTCTGTCGTTCTGTTTGTTGATGTCTTTCGCTCTCGACAGAATAAGGAGTTTCGGAATATTGTCTTTTTGTGGCTCGATAACGCTTGAGATTTATCTTCTAAACGAACGATGTCTTCAGATGTGCCGGCTTCTTCATTTCAGCGAGACGTTGTGCTTCGTCCTCATGCCTGTGCTGAGTGTCGCGCTTGCATTCCTGCTCAGCCAAATAGTCAAAAAACTTTCAAGATAAGAGAAAGGCTCGCTATCGTCAGCGAGCCTTCTGTTTAAGATAGTTGTTGATTGTAGTCTGACATTGCTTGATATAAGAGAGATAAGCCTAATATATATTACGTAGTCACTTTGTAAATTTTAAAAGTCTTGGTACGGACAAGCCCACCACCATCATCAGAATGATGAGAAGCGTCATCGTTCCGTTGTAGATGAACAGATCGAGATAGTGTCCCGTTTCGCCGTTGTTCTGATGCTGATATATATACAGGACAAGAGCCTGAACCGTTCCGTAGGCATACATTCCCGGAATCATCGGCAGCAGGGCGGGGAATGAGAAAATCTCGCTCGGGCAATGCTTGTGATGCGCCGCGATGTCCGACAGCAGTCCGATGACCGAGGCGGCTATGAATCCGGCAATGACTATGTTCATTTGCCATTCGCAATGCATAAGATAGTATCGCGTAGCATGTCCCACGGCGGCAATCAGTCCGCACCATATAAGCAGGCGGCGCGGCGGATTGTTTATGCTGCCAAATCCTATGGCAGCCAGACAGGCGTAGAAGCCGTCCTGAAGCAAATCTGTCATCTCCATTCTATCTGAAAGATTATGAGAGCGAGGCATAGGCCGACAGACAGGCAGATTGTCGTTATTAGTGCGTCCGTCAGTCGGCTGTGAGCCACCAGATAGTGGCCGCGCAGAATGTCGCTCATTGCGTTAATAAATCTAATTCCGGGCACGAGCCACAGCACCGAGGTGGCAAGCGCGATGTTTGGCGTGCTGCTTATGCCGAAGATGAATCCCGACGAGCCGATGAGTGCCGAGATTATGCTGGCTATTATCGTTACGATGTGCTGGTTTATGTTCCACGACAGAAGCAGATTCTTGTAGTAGAATCCAACGGCCGTGTTGGCAAAAACGATGGCCATTGCAATGTAGTCGCCGTTGAACAGCCGGCAGAACGATAGATTGGCAACGGCTGTCAGAAAAATGACGATGTGCTTGTTTATTCTCGGAACGTCGAGAATTTTCTTCAGTTCGATGGCCGATTCTTTCACGTTGCCCAGCAGCCCTTCTTCTATGTCCTTGCATTCTGCCGATGGAATCCAGTCCTCAATCTTGTGGCTCAGAAGGCTAAGTTGCGTCGTCGTGTTCAGATTGATGCCGTTTCTGTGCGTCTTGCCCACCTGGCTGTAGTTGTGGCTGTGTTCGCTGTCCCACACGGTCAGCAGAATGCGCGTCGGCAAAATCGACATGTCTACTTCTACCATGTATTTGTGCGAAATCCGGGTTACGCATCGCTCAATTCTCGATGTCGTAGCGCCGGCCGACAGCATGGCGGTGGCGTAGTCCGACAGAAATTGGCACACTTCCTTCACATATTCGTGCGACCATGAGTCGTTACAGTTCGTCGTCTCCATCTTCTTCGTTTTCTTCGAGGATTTCTATGTCTACAAGGTCGCGGTCCACGTTGATTATGTGATGCTTGTCGTTGAGCAGCCGCAACTTTCTTACTACGTTAAAGCCGAAACTGAAGATTACAACTCCGAAAATCAGAAGCCAGACAATTACAACTCGGCTCATCATCAAATGTGCTGATAGTGTATTCGCAATATACTCCATATCAATGTTTTATATTTAATTCTTTAGTCGGGAGAGATTATCTTTCCGACTTTCGGAGTGCAAAATTATTGCATATTGTTGCATCGGAAAAGAAATGGTGATTATATGTTTCTATTGCCGCAATCGTAAAAAAGTATTACTGTTTATTATTGATGGAATCGATTGCAGTTATCGAAAATAAAACAAAATCCGATGCAAGGCGAGCCGATAAAGTTGTATCTTTGCACCGCTAAATAAACGAATAACGTAGAAGAACATGGAATTAAGGCAGATAAGATATTTTGTCAAGGTAGCCGAAGTTTTGAATTTTTGCGAGGCAGCGCGCCAGCTCAACATATCGCAAAGTACAGTATCGCAGCAGATTCAGCAGCTTGAGAACGAACTTGGTGCATCGCTCCTCACACGCGACTCACATCATGTAAGTCTTACTGATGTCGGGAAGGCTTTTCTTCCGCAGGCCGAACGCACTCTGAAGGCGGCCGCAAGCTGTCTCGACCGCATCCGCGACATTCAGATGCTCGATTCTGGCGAGCTTAACATCGGTTCGACTTATTCATTTTTGCCGCTCCTCAAGGAAACTGTTCTCATGTTCATGAAACAATATCCGGGCGTCAAGATTAACATCATGTGCCACTCAATGGAGACTCTTCTGAAGATGCTCAACGAGGAGCGCATCGACGTGGCTCTTAGCTACAAGCCGAATTTTGTCCAGCCGGGCATCGACTCGCACATCATGTTCGACAATAAGCTTGCCATTATCGTTTCCGATACTCATCCTCTTGCACGACATGAGAAGGTTCGCCTTGTTGATATCGAGAAGTTTCCTTTTGCCATGCCTGCCAAGGGCTTGCAGGCTCGAAACACGTTCGATTTGCTCACCAAAGACAAGGATTATCGCTTCGACATCCGTCTCGAAATAAACGAAGTAAATCTTCTGCTCGACCTCGTGCGCTCCTCGAGTCAGCTTGTAAGCGTAATCAGTCAGGCCGCCGTAGTCAGAACTCCAGGCATCAAAGTCCTTACGCTCGACCAGCGTGGAACGCAGATGGAAGGCTCGTTCCACACTTGCAGCAACGCCTACATGAAGCGTGCCACGAAAGAATTTCTAAATATGCTCTGCGAAAACAAGGCTTATAACATGAGTATGCTCGAGTTTCTGTAAAAATTGCTATTTTTGCAGAAGCAGTTAACATAAACAGATTATGATAGGAGCAATTATAGGTGATATTGCCGGAAGTACTTATGAATTCAGCAATACCTTAGATTACAATTTTGATTTTTTTCCGCAAGGTTGTTCATTTACCGACGATTCTGTCTGCACAATAGCCGTTGCCGATGCCATTCTTAAAGGAGTTTCATATCGCGATAGCCTTGTTCATTGGTGTCGTAAATATCCAAATCCGATGGGCGCATACGGTTGTTCGTTTTCAAGATGGATTCGTTCAGAAAATCCTCAGCCTTATGGCAGTTACGGAAACGGCGCGGCAATGCGAGTTTCTCCAACCGGATGGGCTTTTTCTTCGGCCGAAGAAGTGGCAGAAGAGGCTGCAAAGTCAGCCGAATGTACTCATTCTCATCCCGAAGGCATCAAAGGCGCTCAGGCCATAGCCCTTGCCATTTTCAATATCCGCAATAAAATATGGAAGAATCCTCTCGAAGATGCCCGACTTCATTGTCTGAAAATATATGGCGATGATTATCTCGAACGAATCCCGAAGGAAGGGGAGTGGAACGAAACTTGTCAGGGATGTGTTCCGTTGGCTCTTCATCTTTTCTCGCAGTCGTCAGATTTCGAAGATGCCGTGCGAAGAGCCGTCTCGTATGGTGGCGATAGCGATACGCTTGGCGCAATCGTAGGTTCGCTTGCCGAAGCATGCTACGGCGTTCCGGCAGAAATCGCAACAAAAGCCTTGAGCCTTCTTCCTACAGAAATGATTTGCGTCTTGTCCGATTTTGAAACAAAATTCAATCCCGAATCCGAGGTTTGCAAGATTTTGCGGTAGATGTTCGGGGTTTGCATAAGCCTTAGTTGACAGTTGACAATGGACAATTGACAATGTCTTTAATTGAAAGTTGAAAAATCGTGCCATGGTATAGGTAAGTAAGCCAGAAGATACGGGGTAGCTTCGGAGTAGCTACGGGTAAGGTACGTTCAAGGTACGTTCAAGGTACGTTCAAGATACGTTCAGGGTACGTTCAAGCAAGCCGATAGTAATGGGGAAGCAAGCCGAAGAGTACGGGCAAGGTAGGAGATGGATAAACAGTAAATTGATAGTAAGAAAGCTGAATAATCGCATTGGTTTAGTTTTTCTGCTGTGTAATTTATAGTCAGAAAAATAAAATGATAGGGGCTGTCTCTCAAAAAGGCAGTCCCTATCCGCGTAAATTTATAAAACAACAGAAATATTTTCTTTTTATTCAGCTGGGCTGAACTGGTCTTTTCCTACCGAGCACAGAGGACATTCAAAATCATCTGGAAGATCTTCGAATGCAGTTCCCGGTTCAATTCCAGCTTCCGGAACTCCAACTTCAGGGTCGTACTCCCAACCGCAAATGTCGCAAACATACTTTGTCATAGTAAAATTTTTTAGTTTGTTAATACTTATTTATTAAATAGTGAATCGCAGTATCCTGTCAAAACACGACTGCAATATACTACATATTTTCGAATAGAATACATAATAGCCCTTAATTTTTCAGATGTTAGAAAACATCATTCTATTCAGATGCCCGATTATTGCTGGATAATTGCCGTATAAATACGACGCATTTTTGTAAGCCTATTTTTTACCCCATAAAATCTCCGATTAGTATATAAAAAACGTTCGTTTGCCTCTATATAGATATATAATGTGTAAAATGTGTGAAAGCAAGTTTTTTGCGTATTTTTGAAAAAATAATCCGTAAAAAGTTTGGATGTAAAGAAAAAGACTGTATCTTTGCAAAGTCTTTCGGAACAAAACACGAGTGTTTAAAACCCGAAAGAGTTTGTTCTTTAAAGTGTGATTTCAAGTGAGAAATTACTTCTAAACAAAACGCTTGATAGCGTACTGGTAAGAATAGGTAAAAAGAGTTCATTGAAAGATTTACATAGACGAAGAAGTACAGGAGCTATAAGTTAGATAAATAACTTATGGGTAAAAAAGATACGAACTGTCAATTCGATTTATCGGAGCTGAGGAAATTAAACAAATTATATTTACAATGAAGAGTTTGATCCT
>JAFZWM010000026.1 GCA_017617315.1 Bacteroidaceae bacterium | reverse complement strand
TTATGGCTACGTTGCAGACTCTTCATCTGAAGAAGAGGAAACTTATTTCTTCCATTCCGACCACCTTGGAAGCACCAGCTACATCACCGACAAGGACGGCAACATCACCCAGTACGACGCATTTCTTCCTTACGGCGAACTGTTGGTTGACGAGCATTCGTCAAGCGAGGAAATGCCGTACAAGTTCAACGGCAAGGAACTTGACGAGGAGACCGGATTGTACTACTATGGTGCAAGATACATGAATCCGGTGGCTTCGCTCTTCCTTAACACCGACCGCTTTACAGAAAAATATCCACATTTGTCTGCATATAACTATTGCGCTGGTAATCCGATTAGCTCTATTGATGTTAATGGAGATACAATAATCTTTACAAAAGAATGTTATGAGATTCCCAACTATATCGATAACTTTAATAAAATTATTACACAATTACAACATTGTGGCGATAAAGAAGTTGAAGAATTTATAAACAATATTGTAAAAGATAGCCGACCAATATATGTTACTCCAACAAACCTTGATGCTGCTGGTATGGGAAATGATGGTACAGATGGAAAACCAATAGAAGGATATCTTTATTTTGATACAGAAATGTATGCAAAAACAAATAAAGAGGTCATTATGTCACCAGGCACAATACTTATCCATGAATTTTTCCATACATTAGGAGATATGAATGGTTTAAGTGCTGTAAATAATGTTGAAGATGCACAATTTGGCACAAAAGGTGACAGAGATATTATAGAAGTTATAAAAGACGAAACAGGTAAAGAAATTAAAATTGGAATAGAACAAAGAGCCGCGCGGGCATTAGGAGATATAAAAGATAATGAAGTCACACGCAGTTCTGGAGGAGGACTTACTTATTATAAAGCAAGCCAGATAATACGTAACAATGAAACAGGTAAGTATGAACTAAAAGAATGACGATGAATTATAAATTAGAAAAAATGTATTTGTTTGCCTTTCTGCTTTCGACTTCGATTGTATGTAGGGCGCAAAACGTATTTTTTGGAGATACATTGCGTTTTGATAGTGTCGTAACATATAAATTACTCCATAGTATAGATATTTCAAAAAAATA
This sequence comes from Bacteroidaceae bacterium, assembly GCA_017617315.1. Lineage (GTDB taxonomy): Bacteria > Bacteroidota > Bacteroidia > Bacteroidales > Bacteroidaceae > Ga6A1. The sequence goes on along the minus strand of JAFZWM010000026.1, from coordinate 5,442 downwards.
CTACATTTTTACGACTTTTAAAGACACAATTGTTCTGAGAGATAAGGACAAGAAAAGACTTGAATTGTTTTTTAATAAAAGAATAGCCACAGAGGAACCGCTATCTTTTTATGTAATAAAGAATAAAACCTTTGACGGTGTAAAATTGTTGGCTGTTGATTATATTAAACCTTTGCGTCTAACTTTTAGAATGTATGTTAACTCAGATGACTTCTGGGTTGCTGGTACTTATCCCGATTCACATTATCATACAAGTTCTGGAGTATTCAAAACCGTAGGCTTTTATCGGTTTTTATCTGAAATGATAAAAGTAAAGGAATTCTACAAAAACAAGATTTATGCCGAGCCGACAGATGTAGTAAAGAAATATGCAAAGAAGAAAATTCTGATAGAATATTCCGACAGTCTTGGCAAGACAACGAGTTTCGCAATTTCGGGAAAGCAGATTGCACTTGGCAACAAAAAGATAAAGGATGCCAAAGCGTTGAATTTCTGTCTCACGCGCCTTGACGATATGTTCTACAACGGCAACGACATGGCGCAACTCTACCACATAGAGGACAAGATAAAGCCTAAGGGCACACTCTCCATAACCGTAGAACACAAAGACTTTACCGAGATTCTACTGCAAAACAAGACTATCGATTCCGACAGAATGATGTACAACGAAAAGCTGTACGAGCTAATAGATTTCATCGGCAATCTGTCTATAAAAACAGCCCAAGCTCTCGGGGATATGTAAAAGATATGTTTGTAAGGATTGGCAATAACCACACATCCACGCAATTAAACAGAGCTGGGGCTTTCCCCCCAGTTCTTTAAATACAGCAATTTTTCAAGAACGTTCATTGACATCGCTGCACACAAAGTCAAGGCTCGACAGGAAGAGCGACTATAAAACGTATGATGAAACGAAATCTTACGCAACTAAGCGTACAACATAACCGCCACACATTCTTTGCATAGATTCGTGAGGCGATAACAAACACATTCCTCAGGCGCACAACCGCGCAGCAAGGCAAGCATCGGAACTCCCTGAGGAACAATTCCGCCTTGGCATCCTCGTATGCCCAAACCCGAAGGCATCCCGAACGAATCCCGAAGCCTTCCCCTCCCCAAGTTTGTGGGGATTTGCAATCCCCACACATTCTAGTCGGGTCGGGAGTTTGCAACTCCCATTGTCGCAAAGCGGCAAAACATCGCATCAAAAACAAACGTTTTTCAGCTTCGCATAACTTGTTTTTTCAGCGGTGGGAATTACAAATTCCCGATTTTTTTCTCAGCCAAATTACAAATTCGGCTGAACAATGTCACTTTGGTAGCAAGCGAACGGGGGGAAGATGTAAACTACCTGCGGATTGGAGTAATTTATGAACATCCACTTAATAATACCATTTTTGTAGGTTCTAGATAATAAAACGTATGAGAAATTCGCTCAAAATAATATTTATATTCATTCTGCATTGCCAAGTCATACTTGGCAATGCAGAAAGTCTGTCGCATTTCGATTATAGCAAGATTATAAACGAAAGCAACTACATAATCGGCTTTATTAGCAACGGACAAAGATTATATATTCACTTCGATAGAATCACCAAAAATGCCGAAAACCCATCGGTTTATAATATCGAGGGGAAAAGTCGTACAAAACAGAATATTTGCAATTTTTATGGAAGTCTCAAAATTGATTCTTTCGTATGCACACAAGACTGCGGTCTGGTAAAATCATACATACTGAATGCGAGATACAAATTGCACGAAGATTCAACAAATATCGGCTCGGGCGTTTTTTCTGGCAAGCTGACTATTCCATTTTTCATTTATAGTGATTCTGTTTTTGGGGGCAGCCTTTGCAAAAACAGCAACAAGCCAATTCTATTCGAAGGTTTTTGGGAATCTTATCGGACAAAAGTCTGCAAAAACACAGTTTGGTACGCTTACAGAACGGCGAATACGGATTTCTGGAATTTCAACAGCGACGGATATGATGAAGAAAACATCATACAATCAAAAATTGAGCATAGCATTGAACAATACGAATATATCCGCAATATTTACACGAATCTGAATGACGAATATAATGTAATTTCCGCAGAGGAACAACGCGAATGGTGGAAAGGCGACAAAGAAATAACAATAACATGGAACACAAAGAAAGAAAAGGATTTTCTGCATGTCGATTTATTCCGAAATTCAAAATATCTGCAAACAATAAAGTTACATTCATCTATTGGCGGATATTGCATAGAACAAAAAGATTATAATTCTGATGGTTACAGAGACATTTCTATTTTCTGCCCTAATGACTGGCGCGAGCTCCTATGGTCGCCCGACAAAGGAAAATACATAGAAGTGGAAAAATGCCTTTCACACTTTCGCAAAGAATTCATATTTATTTATGAAGATTCTAATGAAAGCGCAGATTTAGTGAATATAAAAATGTACAGAAAAAAGATTTGTCAATACGTTCTTGTTTCTGAACTTATAAAGAGAAGAAACAATGCTCACAACAACCTAAAAGTAAAATATTACGATGAAAAAGGCAAGGTAACAGAATACAAAGACCGTCCGACTTATACAGAATTGAGTAAGGAATGGCAAGAGCATGAATTTAATCAATACATAACCGACCTTGCAAATGAATAACAAGGGCGACAGATACATCGTGGGCGTGCCTAAGCGCATAAAGGTGGGCAGCAAGGGCGTTACATACCGCGAGCGAAGCACCGAGATTGACAATCTGGGCAACATCACCAAGATTGAGATGAGCGCAGGCGACAAGCCTTCGGTCTACAACATCGAGTACGACGACTACGGAAACATCCTCAAGCTAACAAAGCCGGAGAACTACCGCGGTCAGCGCATGTGGCACAGCTACACATACGACGACCGCCACCACAGCCTCGTAACGAAGGTTGAGGATGCCTACGGATATTCGTCTGCCACCGTGTACGACGACCTCTGGAACGCACCGAAGACGACGACCGACCTCAACGGAGAGCGCATGGAGTATGAGTACGACGACCTCGGACGCCCGACCGTAATACGCGCGCCTTACGAGATTGAGAGCGGACAGCCGTTCACTATCAAGTACGAGTACGAGCCGGAGAAGCATCTTGCACACACCATCCACTTCTCGCCAGAGGGCAACATCGACACTTATACGTTTGCCGACTCGCTCGGCCGTGCCGTGCAGACAAAGCGCACCGGCTCTGTGTGGAACACATCGGCAAAGAAGGCGGAGAAGATAAGCATCGTGAGCGGACGAGTGGTTACAGATGCCTTCGGACGAAAGACGGCAACATACTATCCTGTTGCCGAGAATTTTGCGGATATAGACAAATATAACAGAAGTCTCGGCTCGCTTCAGGCGAAAACCGAGTACGACAGCCGCGACCGCGCACTCAGCGTTACACTTGCCGACGGCGCAAAGACTACGAGCGACTACACAATCGTATCTCACGACGGCGAGCAGATGCTGCTCACGCGCGTTACTGATGCGCTTGGACGCACTTCAGAAAGTTACACCGACGAGAAGGGTCGCAACCGCCAGACCGTTCAGCACGGTGAAAGCGAGGATGTGGTCGTTAAGTTCGACTACGACGCGGTAGGTCAGGTAGTTGCCGTGCATCATCCTAACGGAACTCAGACTACATACAAGTACGACCTTCTCGGCCGCAAGCTGAGCGTTAAGCATCCTGATGCAGGCGAGGTAAAATGCACATACGATGCAGCAGGAAACCTTCTTACAAAGCTCACAGCCGAGCTGAAGAAGTCTATCTCCGACAAGGCACCGATAACATACACATACGACTACGAGCGTCTGAGCGAGGTGCTCTACCCTGAGAACCTCTTCAACCGCGTAACATACACCTACGGCGAGGCAGGCGACGACCACGGTCGTGCAGGCCGTCTGGCTCTTGTTGAGGACGCGAGCGGCGGCGAGGCTTACTACTACGGCAAGATGGGCGAGGTTGTAAAGACCGTGCGCACCGTCATGGCGAGCGTGGCTGACATTCGCACATACGTCTACGGAGCGGAGTACGACAGTTGGAACCGTGTGCGCAAGATGACATACCCCGACGGCGAAGTAGTTACATACCACTACGACGAGGCTGGACAGGTTTATTCGCTCACAAGCAATAAAAACGGCAGCGAGAGCGTTATTGTAGACAGGATTGGCTACGACAAGGACGGACACACCGTCTACACTAAGCTGGGCAACGGCACGGAGACGGAGTACACCTACGACGACGCGCGCCAGCGTTTGCAGGAGATGAAACTGCTCAACGCAGACGCCGAGCCGATGATGCAGAACACGTACACCTACGATGCCGTAGACAACATTCTTGGCATCGCCAACACGGTCAATCCGCAGGAGCTCTCTAACAATAGTGCAAAACTGGGCGGCGAAAGTTCGCACAGCTATCAGTATGACGCGCTTAACCGACTGATTGGCGCAAGTGGCAAAGCCAAGGACGCAAGCTACACTCTTGATATGGCTTACAACGTGATGAGCATGCCAATCAGCAAGAATCAGAGCGTAGAGAACTCAAAGAAGGCTAATTCTTACAGCATGGAATACAAGTACGAGGATGCCGACCACCCTACCGCGCCGAGCCAGATTGGTCACGAGCATTACACCTACGATGCCAACGGAAACCCTGTGCGCGTTGAGAACGACTCAACCGACGCCACTCGCGAGATGTACTGGGACGAGGACAACCGTCTGATGGTTCTTTCGGACAACGGCAAGACATCGCGCTACACCTACAACCATGCAGGCGAGCGCGTAGTTAAGAGCCACGGCTCTATGGAGGGCGTGTATATCAACGGCGCGCCGCAGGGCATCACGTTCCACGAGACGGATGAATACACGCTCTATCCAGCAAGCATCTTGAGCGTTACCAAGAACCGCTTTACAAAGCATTACTTTATCGGCAGCAAGCGCGTGGCTTCACGCATCGGCTCTGGCTCGTTCAACAACATGTACGGCGTAAACGGCAGTCACCTCACCGCAGGACAGCAGGACTATGCCGAGCGTCTCAACCAAATCGAGTCTCAGAAAGAGGATTACTACAAGAAGCTGGGCATCGCTCCGGGCATCCCTACGATGAAGGGAAGCTATGCCGACCCTGAAAATACGGGCATCGGCTACAACACCATCATCAAGGAGCTGGGCGACCATAGCGTTCCTGCCGAATGGGCGCAGTACGTTAAGAAGAACGAGCAGGAAGGAACTGCACCCGGCGCACCTATCGCATGGGACGACCCAAGCGACCCAGACGAGGCACAGTCGGGTTATGGCTACGTTGCAGACTCTTCATCTGAAGAAGAGGAAACTTATTTCTTCCATTCCGACCACCTTGGAAGCACCAGCTACATCACCGACAAGGACGGCAACATCACCCAGTACGACGCATTTCTTCCTTACGGCGAACT
>JAFZWM010000025.1 GCA_017617315.1 Bacteroidaceae bacterium | reverse complement strand
TTATGGCTACGTTGCAGACTCTTCATCTGAAGAAGAGGAAACTTATTTCTTCCATTCCGACCACCTTGGAAGCACCAGCTACATCACCGACAAGGACGGCAACATCACCCAGTACGACGCATTTCTTCCTTACGGCGAACTTCTCGTTGACGAGCACTCGTCAAGTGAGGAAATGCCGTACAAGTTTAACGGCAAGGAACTTGACGAAGAAACTGGCTTGTACTACTATGGTGCAAGATATATGAATCCGGTGGCTAGCATCTGGTATGGGGTTGACCCGCTTGCGGAGAAATATCCAAATATGGGTGCGTATGTTTATTGCGCTGGTAATCCAATAAAACTCGTTGACCCGGATGGAAAGAAACTTGTTTTGGCTGGAAGTTACAAAGAACGTATGGAAATACTAAAATACTTACAGAAGCTAACAAATGACAATCTGTTTGTAAACAGAAAAACAGGAGAAGTTACAATTGGAGGCAAAAGATGGGACAATAGAAACAAAAAACTGAAGGTTGGCACAGCACTGTTGAGAGATATAATCAACAATAAACATAAAATGAGTATAGAACTAAAAACAGGTAATACTGGAAATTTTGAAAGTGATGTAAATAGTAATAATGCATTGAACGGAAAAGGTTCAGATGTAAAGATTGGATTCAATATCTCTTCTAATCCAGAAATTCCTACATTAGACAAAAATTCAAAAAGAGTTGTGGGTAAACAACGTCCAAACGAAATAGGTTTGGGACATGAATTAATTCATGGTATACGTTCAATGGAAGGAAAAGCTATAGCATACAACAAAATAGAAACTTATTCTTACATTAATTCAGAAGGACAGAAAGTAACGGTTAATGGAAGAACCGAGGAACTTGAAACTGTTGGAATCAAGGGAACATTTCGCTATAGTGAAAATAAACTCAGAGTAGAACATGGTCTAGAAAAAAGGGGGGCTTATTAAATGAAATACATATTTGGGATTTTTATTCTATCTTGTCTTTTATCGTGCAGCAATCACATCAAAAGAGAAATCAATGACGGTTTGTTGTGCAAATGTATTATTTTTCCAACAGGTACTCTTAACGAGACATATCAAATAAACCTGTATGAAAATGGTACAATCTGTACGTTTTACGGTACAAGGGACAAAAATTTTGACGTACGTACAGAACGTGGAGAAACTACAGAAAAAGTTGTCGTAGAAAGCATTAAAAAGAAGATGACAGGCAAGATAAAACATGAAGAACTGGCAGAAATAAAGCAATGTCTGCTAAGAAATGAAGAAAAACGATGTTTTCATTCAGAGCACATGAACAACAAAGATTCATGGTGCGTTCTGATTGAAACACACAAATCAACATTCTTGCACGGATTATGCGATTTCGACAATAATAATGTGGAACATATATATAACCAACTAAAAGAAAAATCGCCTCTTCATGTAAACATACATGGCTGGTCATAAATTCAGCTCTGTTCTCGGGGATATTCTAGTCGAGTCGGGCGTTTGCAACTCCCATTGTCGCAAAGCGGCAAAACATCGCATCATTAACAAACGTTTCTAAGCGGTGGGAATTACAAATTCCCGATTTTTTCTCAGCCAAATTCTTGCGCCCCTTCGGTAAAATTCGGCGAGACAAATCCACAACAACGAGGGGTTCAAACAAAAAACAGAAAATAAATTATGAAAAGATTATTAATATACATTATGACTTTTTTTTGTTTCACAAGCATATACGCACAATGTGAAAAAGGAAGTCTTTACGACAATTTGTTTTTTACAAATGGAATCTGTGAAAAAGATTTCATAGTCGAGTTTTTGTCATTTGGAAAGAATCCTTTAATTAACGTTCAAAACGAAATTAAGAATGAATTTAAAGGAAAGATTAAGAGATTACCGAATAGCTCGGTTGCTTTTCTGTATAATGGAACAAGATATTATATTAGTGTAGACAATAAATGCGATTTATCAAAAATATCCAAAGGGGATAGCATAAGGGTAAAAATTGTATTTTTCGAGGATATAAGACAACCTCACAAATACGAGAATAACTTTGCTCTAATAAAAAAGATTACATTATATTCTCCTGCCCCAGCTCTCGAGGATATTTACACGAAAGAAAATCCATAGACGATGATAACTATCAGAAAAATATTTTTGTTTGTTGTTTTAATATTCTTTTTTGCTTGTAGCGAGGAAAAGAAAATGATAGAAAAGGGAAATCTAATTGTTTCTAAAATCGAGAACTATCGAAACAAATTCGGAAAAGTCCCAGATTCTCTTTCTGTTATAGGTATAAAAGTAACAGATGAATCTAATCCTCCTTTTTATTATCAGAAGGAAGGAGAAAATGCTTATTCTATATCTTTTAGCAATGGTGTAGGTGAATCTAAAATATTTTATTCTGACACACAACAATGGGAAGATCTGCCACGAGCAATCAAGACCGATTTTAGGTGAAACTCACCATATAAGTCCAAATCAACCCTTCGTTCAGCCGAATTCCCAAATTCGGCGAAACAAATACACAACGACGAGGAACAGATATTCCACAAAATGTTAATCACAAAATAGAGCAATGATAATGAATGATTTAAAAAAACGGTTTCGCACCTTGTTGATGCTAACCGTTATCTTGGTAATATTTCAAAGTTTCAAAAGGGCTTCCTTTGAATTCAATTGCCTGAGTATGGAAAACGAGTGCCCCTCTGTTCATAAAGCATCTGCGTTAAGTTTCGACACTATTGTTTATGGTTTTAGTATTAGTAGAGAAACCCGAATTTCAAAACATATATCATCTGATGAAAAAATTCAGTATCAAATCAATGAAAAGAAATTAATAAAAATAGCTGATTCTATCTGTCAAAAATCTGTTCCGTTCTTTGATACTCTCGTATATGGATGCCATCAGACAAACGTAAGACTATATCGTAACGGCTCTCTATATTCAAGACATGACAAAACCACAACAAAGGTAATTAAACCAATTTTTCGATGTGGTCGGCTGTGCGGAGTTCGCATCTATATCGATTCTTCCGGTATGTTCGATATGGATGATTTCATTAAACAGCGTAATCTTGTTTATGAAAAAATAGGAATGAGTCCGTTTCGGCTAAATGAAAATCTATTCAGAGGAAATAAGGAAGATTCAATTACGTTTTATTCAAAATGGAACGATTCAGAAATAACCGAAATGGTGATTGCCAATAAATCTTCTTGCTTTAGCAAAATATGTATAGAATCTTCATTATTGAAACCATACTCCCGAGTTATCGAGGATATGTAACGTAATATGCTTGTGGGTATTTGCAAATCCCCACACATTCACGCAATTAAGACAGAATTGGGGCTTAGATGAACCTTTCTATATGGTCACCCATAGTGAAGGGGCTGCTTATGGAGCTGGTATTGCCCAATATCTGCTAGATAAAGGATATAATGTTGAAAAAGTGTTACATTTGTCTGCAGATGAAGGTGATGAATTTAAAACACCAACGACACCATTAACTATTCAATTAGCATATGATGGAGATTGGGTTACTGGAAATAAAAGAATAGAAAATACGGATAAATTTGGTCTTCTAGATAGTAAACATCTAGGATGGCGTTTTAAACATGGTACAACGAAAGGAGCATTTATCTTTAAATATTCAAAAGAACTAGAAAACGCAGAATTGACTTATTGGCAGGGAGAGATTGATGGTAAATTCTCTGCTTGGTATTCTATTAGAGAAGAAACATGTAGAGCAAAATTTGCAAACATTGATGGTTATAGAATTAAACAACAAGATGAAAAATAATTTATTTGTGAATATATTGTTCCTCTTTATGGCAATTCCTTTGGTGTTCCTTTCCGTGAATTTTTATTTGGGAACACAAGATTATGCTATTGAGCAATTTAACAATCATGCATTAAGTGTTATATGTGGCAGATTATGTCTCGTAAGCATTGTTCTGTCAATCATAATATTGTTATGTTTGGTTATTGATCTATTATTCAATATTTGTAAAAAAGACAAAAAACATTTAATTCTCTATGTTAGAGAAGCCTTGTTTATGTATTCTGTTGGAATAGTTTACGCATTGGTTCTTTTATTACTTGAATTTTTGACTGATGGATTTATTGTATAAGGCACATCTAAGGAGGCTTAGAAGTCCCCAGTTCTCGGGGATATGTAACTAATTTTGCTTGTGGAAAATTGTAAATTTCCCACACATTCATGCAATTAAAACAGAATTGGGGTTTGTTACCCCAATTCTGTTAATATAACAAAATAGCGACATCATGCAGAACAAGTACACCTACAACCACGCAGGCGAGCGCATCGTAAAGAGACACGGCTCTATGGAGGACATGTATATCAACGGCGCGCCTCAGGGCATCACGTTCCACGAGACGGATGAATACACGCTCTATCCGGCAAGCATCTTGTCTGTAACGAAGAACCGCTTTACAAAGCATTACTTTATCGGAAGCAAGCGCGTGGCAAGCCGTATCGGAAGCGGAAGTTTCAACAACATGTACGGCGTAAACGGCAGCCATCTCACGGCAGGACAGCAGGACTATGCCGAGCGTCTCAGCCAGATTGAAAGCCAGAAGGAGGATTATTACAAGAAGCTTGGCATCGCTCCGGGCATCCCGACGATGAAGGGCAGCTATGCCGACCCAGAGAACACAGGCATCGGCTACAACACCATCATCAATTATGAATGGTAAGGTGGAACAACGAAATATAGATGCCTTAATGCAGCCAATAATGAAAGAATATAACTCTAAGGATAGGTCAAATAATGAAGAAATCAAAACGTCTATTGATTATGATTATATGCGATATTAAAAACACGATACATAATATTACATTTGTAATATTAATAGATATATTCCTTGGTTGCTCCCATAAAAAAGTAGAGATAGGGGGAGTGTATTCAGATGTTGATCTAATAAATGAGTATGATAATCCAACATTTGTTGACACAATCACTCTAAAAAAAGGGGTTTTACTATATGAATTTCAAGGAGGTTTAGCCAAATATATCCCTCCAAAAGATAGTTTGTGTGTTGTTCAATATATATTTAATAGAGGAACAAAAACAACTGCCATTTGGGCGATTGGTACAGAAAAAGACAAAAGAATTATAGACCTTTTAGAATGGAATAAAATGGAAAAACAATATTAACGCCCAGTTTTTCGAGGATATGTAGTCTTTTTTGCTTGTGGTGATTTGCAATCCCCACACATTCATGCAATTAAAACAGAATTGGGGGTTATAACCCCAGTTCTTTATAAAGATGCAAATGGAAATAGTAATGTTATATGGCAAAAAGGCAATGCAAAAGAAATAAAAACAGACGGTTTGGTCTACAAAAATATTGGAGTAGAATATTGGCAGAAACAAAATGATCATACATCTTATTGTTACACGCAAAACAAATTAACCGCAATTTATACTGAGGCAGCATCATCAAAGAATTGGGTCTCACAAATGCCTAATGGAAAAATAATCATGCAATGTTTAAAAGCATGTGAACTAATGTTAAAAAGCAAAGGAGTAACACCATATGGTTCGAATTTTGCAATTGCAACAGCCAACAATAATGGAAAGGGTTCAGTAGGAACGGTTTCTAAAAGTGCAACAAAGGCTTACAACATAATGAATAACGAATTATCAAAAGGACATCCTGTAATCGTTGGTGTTGACTACAAACCTGGCAATCCAGGAAATGCTGATAAAATGACAGACCATTTTATTGTAGTTGTTAGTATGCTTGAATTTTATGATAACGACAAATGGTCACGCTCCTATAATTTTTATGATCCAGGAAAAATACACAGTAACGCAAGTTAGAATAAATAATTAAAATTCAAGATGAAACACTTTATTATATTTTTCACACTTTGCATCCTTACGAGACATACCGTTCTTGCACAAAAAGATGCAACAACGAATTCAATTAACGGACATGAGTTTATTGATTTGAATCTGCCGAGCGGCAATCTGTGGGCAACAACGAATATTGGAGCACGTTCAGAATGCGAGCCGGGCAACCTGTTTGCTTGGGGCGAAACTTGTCCTAAGTCTGCATATAGTTGGAACAATTACAAATATGCAAAAGGGAATTCAAGCAAGTTAACAAAGTATTGCTACGATAGCGCAAGATTTGGAAACAACGGATATGCCGACACACTAAACATTTTAGAGCCGAAAGACGATGCAGCAACGGCAAACTGGGGATTTCCTTGGCACATGCCTACGCAAGAAGATTTTCGGGAATTGGCAGAATGTTGTAATTGGACATGGACAAACAGCTATAAGAACTCAGGAACAGAAGGCTTCATCGTTTCATCTACCAACGGTAACGCCATATTCCTACCTTCAGCCTGCAAATATAATCCCGATGACCCTTCTTCGGGCAAATATGGCGGATATTGGTCTTGTGTGCTTAGCCAAGAAAAATACCCGAGCCATGCATACGAACTGAACTTCGAAGAGTGTCCTGATGTTGATGCACGTATAGACAGATGCTGCGGAAACAGCATCCGTGCCGTTTTCTCTCCAAACAACTCAGCCCCAAGATTCAAGAAAAAGACAAAAAAGGAATTGACTGACAAACAGATTGCCGAGATAAACAAATCTGACAAATCCACCCCCATTGAAATATTGGGCTTGAAGCCGAAACTGTGGGGAAACATAGACGGATTTTGCCATAAAATGACCGAGCAAGGATTTGTCCGCGACATCTACATGGAAGAATCCGACAATCGAAGATTCTTCTACGGAACTTACTTTGGCGATTCTTGTCACATCGTTGTCGACTACGACATAAACACAACCTTTGTTTTCTGCGTAGAAATCAGCCTCAGTATCAAAGGAAAAGAAGAGGGACTCAGAGTTCTCGAAAAATTACGCAGAATCATGGAGAAAAAGTATGGAGTGTTCGAAAGCGAGGATATTTCCCTTGCCAGAAGACATATTGAAGGTGGGCTTATTGTATCAAAATATGAATACTATCACTACGATAGTCAGTCCATTATCTGGCTATCATTTATCAACAAAGAAAATATTCCAACCGAAGATTTAGAGCTATTCAAAAAAGTTTACGGACTATAGACCTTGCAAAAGGTCGGAAGTTCGTCCTAAGGCAAACATCGGAACTCCCTGAGGAACAAAATCCCGAACGCATCCCGAAGGAATCCCGAACAACCGACAAGAATGCACTATATAAATTTGGATGGTCAAATATGATTTCAGAAAGGTATAATGGGAATTTGTTACCACATTCAAAATCAGCAAGAGAACTTGGAATTAAATCAAATCATGCAAACCATATTCATTTACAAGGTTTTAATCCCAAAGTAAGAACAGTATATAATGGAGGAATTTTAGAAGAAGTAGAAATAAAATGTAAAAACTAATGACAAAAAACATTCTATTAATTATTTTTGCCTTACTATGTATGTCATTAAAACCAACAACTGGTCAGAATACAGACATACATAATAGTGATACAGTTGCTGTTGAGTTTTCTAGAATTGCGCAATTATGTGTGCCATTCCCAGAAGGTTTGAGCGATTCTATACTTTCTGTGTATAATTTGGATTTTAGCGTTTATGCGAACTTTGAGTATGACACCATTTCTGAAGAAATAAGGTGCGAAGCTTTAAAAGGAAATGTATTTTATTATTATCCTTCTTGGGATATAATATATTTTTTTTACGAAGACTTCGATACTGAATATTGTAGAATTAGAGTTGGTGAATCATGGAAATTAATCAAAAAAAAGTTAATTTATGATATATACGAATTAGTCCCATTTTTATGTTCAATGGAATATTGGACAAATCAAACAGATGAATTCTTTCAGGAAGACTTAAAAACAAAAATTGAACCTTCTGATATACCTGCATTAAAATGCAAAATTAAAGATGTAAAAGGTGATTGGATTAAAATTCAAAATGGAGAATTCAAGGCTTGGGTAAAGTGGAAAAATGGCTCTATTGTATTTCAAGATTGCTTAAGGCTTGACATATAAGTAGATCATTCAAGTTTCGCAAGTTCCAATTTATTAGAAACAGAGGTGTTAAATCAACAGTAGAAAAATGGAAAATAGTATTAATTACATGAGTGACAATGAATTACTTGTAATATTAGGACTTACTTGCATTTCGCTAATGATTGTAATTAAGTTTCTTAATGGAATTCAAGTTTTTTTGATGCACTTCGTTGTTTTTGGATTATATACATTATTTATGCTGTATGGTCTCACATTCGAAGGTAGAGATGGCACTAGCATTGTATGGTTTAGTATTCTTGCTATTTCATATGTTGTATACATCATTTTAATAACAATCTACATAATCTTTAAATTAACGAAAAAAATAATAAAAAGATACAAATAGCCACCTGTCCTCTGGGATATGTAACTAATTTTACTTGTGGGAATTTGTACTCCCCCACACATTTACGCAATTAGAACAGAATTGGGGCTTGTAACCCCAGTTCTTTAAACACAACAAGAACGTTCTTTCACATCGTTGTACACAAAAGTCAAGGCTCGACAGGAAGAGCGACTATAAAACGTATGATGAAACGATACTTTACGCAATTAAGCGTACAAACATAACCGCCACACATTTTCAACATAAAATCGTGTAGCGATAACAAAAACATTCCTCAGGCGCACAACCGCGCAGCAAGGCAAGCATCGGAACTCCCTGAGGAACAAAATCCCGAACACATCCCGAAGGAATCCCGAACAACCGACAAGGTCACAGAAACAAACAATAAAGGAGAGAAATTTTCAAAATCATGGGAGAAAAAGGTTTTGAACAATTTAAAAGTTTTATTCATTCTTTATCAGGCATGAAAGGGGATAGAGAAAAAGACCTCGTCAATTTAGGTAAAGCAGGGAAATTAATTTTAAACTTGGAAGCGGCTAAACGCCCAGTCTTAAACAAAGAGGAAACTTTAGAATATAAAATTGAAGTATGAGAATAATAGTAACATTTATTTGTATTATATTCATCTTTCTTGCATGTGGCTGCAAAGAAAAAACTACAAAAAAATGGATGAAAGAAGCGTATTGTACAGACTCTATAAACATTGTTTCTCCAGACAAAATTGCCAATATAAAAGAACTGAAACTGAGGGGATTGACTTTAGAACAAGTGGAATCTCTTTATGGACACTATCATGAAGTAGCTTTTGAAAACAGACTAATAAAATCTCCTATGGATTTACAAAAAATACCAGATAGTGAGTTTGCCAGTCTATTTACAAATGAGGATTATCCTATGTATATATCTGCATACTTTTGGTTTAGAGATCCTACGACAAAATACTTATTTAAACATACAGAAAACACACAAATGTGGAAACTTGCAAAACGCGTAGGAGACTTAGGGCTATGCATGGAAGTATATTTTATAAAATACGACAATAAATTAATTGTATTTGATGCATATCAAGGAGATTGTTGGGGTATGTTCTTTGCAGAATAACCCCTGCCCTCGGGAAATATGTAACTAATTTTGCTTGTGGGGAATTTGCAATCCCCACACATTCATGCAAATAAAACAGAATTGGGGCTTTGTAACCCCAGTTCTTTAAACACAACAAGAACGTTCTTTCACATCGTTGTACACAAAAGTCAAGGCTCGACAGGAAGAGCGACTATAAAACGTATGATGAAACGATACTTTGCGCAATTAAGCGTACAAACATAACCGCCACACATTTCAAATGTAAAATCGTGTGGCGATATATCACAAGTAAATACTATGAGTTTGACTACAAAGGGCCATAATATTTGTAACCATCTCAACAATTAAAAGATTATGCAAATCAATATAAAATATATTAAGCGCGTTGTAAAATGGGGATTCGCTTCCCTTTTGTCTATAGTGGGAATATTATTCTTACTCTTCCTGTCTTCAGAATGGTGGTGTCCAGAATTCTGGGGAAGTCAAAACGTAGGTAAGAACTTATACCTTTTACATTGGGAACGCAATACATATCAGTTTGTCTATAGTACAGATGTTCATGGCAGAACATGTTATCATGGCGCACCAATTCTTCCTTCATACGAGAATGATGAATATGCCGATACTTATGTTAAGAAGTGGGCCTATACGGATAAATGGATTGCACTCATAGCATATAATTTTACCAATAGCCGTAACGAGTATTTTATTGTAGAGAAGAATTATAAAACTGATGCAGAAGATACACTAGTTGCCAAAAAGATAAGGAATGAGCACATAACACAAATTACCGACAGTATGCAATTTATAAAAGAGTGCAAGCTTCATGGCATCAAATTCTGAATGATAATAAGAGAGACATAACACATTCAACCAAATGCAATCTGTCGGCAGAAGTTTCGGCTTTGGATTGAAACATTACAAACGCCTCTGGCTCTGGCACTCCGATTCGGAAATCGGAGCAAGCAAGACAGTCGCAAAAACAAAAGTAGATGAATAAAAAAATAATATTTTCCACAAGCATCATTTTACTTGTATTGACAATCGGTTTATTTCTGTGCGTAGATATAAGCTACGAAAAAACGAATTTAAACACCACCGAAGAGCCACCCTCAAAATCAGCCTTTTGGGTAGGTGCTCCCGACTTTGGCTGCTGGTACGACATCTTAGAAATATATTCAACTACTCATCGTGCAAGAATAAAAGTTTATGATGATTATGATAGGCGAGTGCTAGCAGATGGAATATATGTAGACAGAAACAAAGTTCTGAATCCTTTTACCAAAGAAAAAATAAAGCGTGAAATCTTTGATTTCGACATAAATAATGGCAATATTCAAATAAGGGGGGGCTGCGACTGTCTGGAAATAGATTCTATCATCTATTGCGGATTTTGAAATAATTCCCTACCCCAGCCCAAACTCTCGAGGCAATCAGAAAAAATAGAAATCAAAACCGACATTAAAAAACCTGAATATGAATAGATTAGTGATAAACATTTTGACTATTGTGTTTCTTCTCGGAATTTCTCCAAAAATGTATTCGCAGCAATTCGACAAGATATCGTACGATAACGGTTTTCAGAAAAAACTAAGATTATCAACGAAAACCGTGTTTGATAATAATGGGGAAATGCCATTCTTTATGTTTGGCATAGGAGAAGAATTCATTGTTGTTTCAAAAACAAAATCAAATAATAAGTACATAAAATATAAATTTCAGAGACAGAATCTTGATGAATATACGTGTTCACAAGATACAATTGTAGGAATAGAGATCGAGCAAATATTCAAAAACCCTATTACCTTCAATCACAAGGAAACACAAAAATGTAAATGCCAACAGCACTACGACACTAATTATATGTATTTCTATATTACAAATGACTATGGAGAAATGTACGGAGAGAATATGCCTGTGGGGGTTACAAATCCAACAAAGCATCGTCATATCAACTGGGATGCTAAAACGTTTGGATATGTGTTAGATTTATATCTTACAACTTTTGACTTGAAGTAATAACCAACCAATCGGGGGAAAACGATATTCTCCCCCAACCCCGAAAAAACAACAATAATTATGACTAAATATTTTCTCATCTTGCTACTGGCTATATCTGTTGTTAGTTGCGAATCTTCAAGAAATACTAACAAACCAACAAATAATGCCGCAAAAGATACTGGCATTGCAGAGCGTGATACAATACGCAATTATTTAAACCGCATGTTAAATACAGATGTTGCCCGTCTTGAGCAACGTGTGCTGGATTCGATGTATTTTTCGAACGAACTATTATCTTTGCAAGAACAATGTACAAAGAAATGTTTCAACAAAGACTGGAATCATTGGGTTGATAACGAAATAGTGGATAAAACTTCGTTCAAAATCGGAACAATAGAAAGGAAACAAGACAACACGATATACGCAGATATTACCACTCAAAACAAAGGATATGAAACATCAGAGAAAATAATACTTGTTTTAGAAGATGCAAGTTGGAAAGTCGACGATTTGGTGTTTGAAGATTATTCATATAAGGCAAACCTTAGAAAATACTTGAATCTTCCAACGCCATTAAAAGGCGCATTGTCAGACTATTCAATAAAGTATAACCGAGAAGAAGAAGACAATCATGTTGATGCAGAAGAAATAGTCGATCGGACATACGGACATATTTGTCTGATGAAGAAAGGAAAAGTAATTTCAAAGATTAAAATTCCGGATATGGACAGAAATGCAGAATTCGAATTTGAATGCATAGAAAATACTTATATGGGATTTAATCTCTATTTCCGTTATGGACATAACCATTTGAGAAGCAGCAATATATTAGTGTTTAAATTTGATAAAAACCAATTCTTGCTGAAAAAAATCATCAGATACGACACTATTGTGGTAGAAGACGGCTTCGATACAGAAAAGACCGTAAAAATTCTTGAAAAGCCATTACCTTTTGACAAGGTAAATCTTGTGGATTATTTATGATTGAGATGCTCCCGAAAAATATGCTTGTAAAGATTTGTAATCACAACACATTCACGCACTTAAAATGAAGAAAAAGATAAAAATACTTGGTGTCATAGCTTTACTGCTATCATTGTTGGCAATACGAGACTATAATAACTATTTTAAAGGCAGAAGTTTTATAAATTACCATCTGCTTCCGTATGGATTAACGCCAGAATATTACAAGGATTACATTATAGAGGATGGAAAAAGTGTGCCAATAGAACGTTTCTTTTTAATTACAGAAAAATCAGAATTTATTGGGACTGGCAGCTCCATTCCAATGAACTCTCCATCAACATTTACCATTGACACAATAAAATGCTACTATTACAATAAAGACAGCATTTATGTATTTTGTGTTGATGAAGAGAACAAGCCACATTGGATTATACCAGCAAGAGAGAAGGATGGTTGGGTGGTTTTTAATGAAATAAAAAATGTCAAAACAAATAATTTGGCTAAATATAAATGCGTTTCAAACTTTTACGATAGTAAATAAGACTTATTTCCCAACCGCGCAATAAAACAAGAATCACCCCCCAAAAAAGGAACAAAATCCCGAACGCATCTCGAAGGAATCCCGAACAATTTAAATGGAAGAATCAGACTCCAAATGTCGCAAAGTGGCAAGTCATCATTTAAAAAACAGAATCTTTCCTGCGATTAAAATTCCCACTTAGGTAACAAGCGAACGGACTTCGGGCAACCAATTGAGATGATACAAAAAAAACTGCGCCTTCTGAGTGATTGGAATACGCAGTTTTTTTGACAAAGATTCAGCCGCTTAAATCTGAAAACGGACATATGTTCTATCGTCAAAACTCTCGTTGCCCTCAACCATAGCTTTCGTTGCCATGTTGGTGTCGTAGCAAAGAGGATCTTCCTTCAGAATGGCAGCAAGACGCGCCTCGGTCTCGTAGAGCGTTGGGCACAACACAGGATAGCCGTCCGACGCAAGGATAACATCGCCGTTGTAGTCGGCAAGCGGAATAGTCTTGATGTGCTCGCCAACGATTTTAAAGCCGTCAACCACCCCATAGGCAAGCGCGCCGGCATCAGGGTTGTTCTGGCATATACATTGCTGCTTTAGCAGAGGCATTATAGCCTTGCGCCCCGTATCGTCGGCCAGGAGCTGCCCTACCGTCTTTCCGCCAAGCATCTCGAGCCTTAGCATCGTGCTTCGCATCTTGGCAAGTTCGGCCTCAAGCGGCTTGCTGTTCTCGTAGAGCATGCCGCCCACCTTTGCCAGACAGTCGCCTATCTGCCAAATCTCGCGGCGATAGTCCGAGTAGATAACCACGCTGCACGTTGGTCTGTCGGCAGGATTTTCTTTCATCCTATCCATCAGTTCGTTAGCGTTGTAGAAGTCGGCAATAGTATTTGTCATAAGTCTTGCAGCCTGCCCCACGGTGCTGCGGCGCGACATCTCGGCAATGCAGTCGCCCACCAGTTTTGCAGCAATTAAGCCCGAGCGCATCCCGTCGAAGGTAAAGTTTCCCTTGCTGGTTGAGCCGTCGATAACCGCCACATAGTCGTCGGTAATGACAAGCCTGTCTTCGCAAGGCTGATTTTCATTTTTTCCCTTAGAAAACTGTTCAATTATATCCATACCAAGCTTTATGTCAGTATCTTTGAATGATTTTTTGTAGTTTCGCGCCACAAATTTAATATTTTTTTTCTTTATGACATTATTTTTGTTTATCTTTGCACCCCGAAATAGAACTGAAAAAAATAATTTTAAACTAAATAAGAAAAAATGATCGTAGTTCCAGTAAAAGAGGGCGATAGCATCGAAAAGGCTCTTAAGAAGTTCAAAAGAAAGTTCGAGAAGACTGGTGTTGTTAAAGAGTTGAGAGCTCGTCAGCAGTTTGACAAGCCATCTGTTAAGAACCGTCTTAAGAGAGAGAAGGCTGTTTATGTACAGCAGCTTCGCCGTGTTGAGGAATAATATTTTATTCAGTCAAGCATAAAAAAATCCCATTCACAGTTTGTGAGTGGGATTTTTTTTGTACCTTTACACCACTTATTCTAAAAACACAATAGTCATACATCTTTAAATCGATAATTATCAAACAAATATGAAATCACGATTAACTGTTTTTTTAATATTTGCAATATGCTCCGTGCTTGCGTCTGCGCAAAACTATGTCTACTCCGTTACCGCCGGAACATCGTGGGCACGAGAGGAGTTTCACAAGCAGGAAAGGCTACAGCGCAACCTTAACAAGCAACAGCCCAAACTGGGCAACGGAGCGCCCGACTTCAGACGCACGTTCAACAACATAGTGTATGCCTACCGCAAGCATAACACATACAACGACAGTATCTTCATGAACCTGAGCCACGATAAGTGGACCAACATGTTTAAGCGCAGGGCACGAAAATATTCGGACATCTACACCTCGACAAACATGGAGATAACAAAGCTGAAGGACTACTTCGAGAGCGACAGCGTGCCCGAGGCCGCATACGATTCGCTGTACTATTGGACGCGCGACCTGTATCACCGCAACATCAACGACATTTTCCTGTACGAGAACCTTATGGGAATACTGCTGCCCCACTACGAGGAGAAGCAGGATATTGAGCACCTTGTGTTCTGCTACATGTGTTCGGGACTTCTTAACTTCCAATGTTCGCGAATGGGCGACCGCGAGGCCGAGATGCGCTCGGAACTTTACTATCATAAGGTGATGAACCTGAGCGACCGCTTTCCGCACTTCCGCAATCCACTCAACCGATTCTACTTCATAGCCGCATTCGTAAACCTGTCGCTACTGCACACGCAGGCCGGCAACATATCGCTTGTAGAGAGCCGCGAGATTGCCAACAACATCCAGAAGATGTACGCAACGCGCGAGGTTCGCGAGATATTCCGCCGCGACAGTCTGCTTAACGAGTTTGCAAAATGGAGCATCGACCTGTTCCACTTCCGAGGCATTGCAACATACATAAGTCGCGGACAGAACAATCCGGAGCTGCGCGACCAGTTATACGATGCCTATATCGCCGCATGCAAGAAGATCGACTACAAGTTCGAGGACCTGAAAAACAGATATTACAGTCTGCTGCGCTACGACGACCTTATGATTGAGGCCTACATGGGGCACATTAGCTGGGACAAGGCTCTTGCACAGATTGACAAGCTGACGGCAAGCGACCCTAACCTGCAATTCGCCCCCGGCTCGCCGAATCTGAAAATCAATTACATGAACAACCTGTTCGAGACCGAGCTTGCCGTGCTTGAGCACACCACGATGAGCGAGAAGAAACGCGGCGTTTACATGAAGAATCATCTTAACCGCCTGCTCGACATTTTCTCGCGCTATCCTCACGGTCAGTATCCGTTCGAGAAGGGAATGATTCTGTCTAACATCGCAACAAGGCCTTCAATACTTAAATATCTCACATCAAAAGAGCGTCGCGAACTTCTGTTCTCGCTCATCGTCGTTGAGCAGCCTACAACATACGTCCACGTATCAATGGTTGCCGACCTTTCGAAGATTCTGGCAGAGGGCATGATAAAGAATCATCCCGAGTTCTTCGCCGGAATTCCGGGATATCCAACGGCATACGATGTGGTAGAGAAAAAGGATTCGCTCATAGACTTTGTGTACTACGCAGCAATCTATCACGACCTCGGAAAAATCAACATGCCAACCATCATCAACAACTGCTACAGAAAGCTGACGAACCATGAGTTCGACATCATACAGATGCACCCTGAGAAATCGCTTCCGTTCTTCGCCATAGACGAGTCGCTGAAGAAGTATCAGGACATCGCGCTCGGACATCACAAGTGGTTCGACGGCGACGGCTATCCGCCAAAATTCAAGAACAGAAAATCGCCGTACTTCCCTGTCATCTGTCTCGTAACGGTTACAGACTGCATGGATGCCGCCACCGAGAACATCGGTCGAAACTATCACACACCAAAGTCGTTCGAAACGGTGATGCAAGAGTTCGACGAACTGTCGGGAACGCAGTTCAATCCTAAGCTGATATCATTCATAATGTCTAACAAGGATGTGTACGAAAAGCTGAAACAGCATGTAAGTACCGGACGTTATGACAATTACTACAAGCTCTACACAAGATACTGGAAGGAAAAGGAGAAAGAAAAATAAACAGAAAAAGCGTGCAGCCCCCAAAGAGTTGCACGCTTTTATTTTACATCTAACATTCCGCTTTTCTTCATGTCGAACGGCACGATTTTCATCTCGCTCAATTCGGCTATGTATCTCCGCCGCCAGAAATCGGTAAGCGACGAATGCAGAACCCAATTATGCACCTCGAACAGACCTGCCACATCTTTCAGATGCCCCTTGTAGCCCTTGCAGACAACGATATAATCGACCTTCAGCCTATTCGCGGCAACACGATAGTTCCATTTGTCCGAATCGAGCATCAGAATCTTCTTTCCGCCAACCGTAAGCAAGCCGTCCGTTTCCTCCCAATCGTCGTGCGAAATCTGGCTGACAGTCTTGCCGTAGCTTACAAGTCCTATTTCAGGGCTGCCGAAATTGTCGCACACAAACATCTGCTTACTGTCCGAAACAAGGCAATAAATCTGGCTCACGACGAGCAGAAGCACGAATATCATTCCAACTTGCAGAACGCGCACATTTGACTTGCAGAGCATCTTGTAAACGGCAATCAGCACAAGATACATCAACACCACCTGAACAATCGTTGGATAAAACGGTCCGGCAGATGCGCCCCACAATCCGCCAACAAAATCGGCACAAGTATTCAAAACCGCCACCTCGGAACTAATGCACCATGATGCAATTTGCGTAACACCCGGAACGATGGCGCATAACGGCAGCAAAACGAACAACGAGCCAACAATTACAAACACCAGCGGAACGGCGAACAAATTGGATATGAAAAAGTACGATGGGAAATTGTGGAAATACAGAATACTAAGCGGAGCAACACCTATCTGAGCAGAAAACGATACGGTAATGATGCCAAAGATATACTTCAGCACTTTGTTGCCCTGAAAACGGTTGCCGAAAAGCGGCTGGAACTTCATTATCGCAAGGCAAGCCATAAACGACAGCTGAAAGCCTACGTCATACAACGCACCCGGCGAAACCAACAAGATGGCGGTCGCAGCAAACACCAAGTTGCCGACGCTCCAAGCATCTCTCCTGAGCCAAGCGGCAACCATGCACAACGTCGTAAGAATGGCTGCACGCACAAGCGAGTAAGGCATCCCCACAACCATGACATAGCCCCACAAAAAAGCGATAATAAAAAGCGAGGCAACAGTCCTTGCCCTACCCTTTCTGAAAACGCCGAAAAGCAGATAGCTGAGAATGCAATAGATAATTCCGAGATGCAAGCCTGACAAGGCAAGTATATGACTTATTCCCACGCGCGAATACTTCTGCCGCATGTCGTAAGTCAGCCCCGACCGGTTGCCGAGCACAAGCGCGCTTACAATCGCTTCCTTCTCCTTATCCAACGAGAGCGACAAGATGACATTCTCTATCGCATCACGAGTCTTCTTCAAGAAAGAATGATTCGCCGCCGCCCGATAATCAGCTATATGATTACCGTAAACGACAGATGTGCCGCCAATGCCGCGACTTTTCAGATAGAGTTCCTCGTTCCACTCGTAACGATTGCCGGTTGTGCAAGGCGAGAACATCTGCGAATAGAAGGTTACGGTATCGCCTTCGCAAAAATCATGGCTTGCCGCCTTTTTATCCTTCAGAAAGACTATTTTGCAACTGATGTCAGGTATATTCTCGACATTTCCAGCCGTATCAAGAGCCATAAAGCAGTCGGCATTCAGACGGACATACTTCTCGCTACTCTTCTGAATATCCCTTACTACGACAGAATACAGTTTCTGCTCATCGCTCCACGCATACGAATGTGAATGGTAAAAACAAAGCGTGCGCACCGTGCCAATAAGCACGAAGCACACGCCCAACAAAACAACGGAAACATAATTCCGCTTAGAATAGACTGAAAACGCTATGCAGCACAGAACCGCAAGCCCCAAAAGCGGCAACATGCAGCCCGACGGCAAAAAGCCAGCGAGCACAATTCCGGCAATTATGGGCAGCAGAACTCTTATCATTCGCTACAAAGCCTTCAGTTCCCTTATCATCTTTATCGGATCATCGGCCTTGAAAACGGCACTTCCAGCCACAAGAGCATCGGCTCCGGCATCCGAAAGAAGCTTTCCTGTCTCAAGGTTCACGCCTCCGTCAATCTCAATAATGGTATTCAATCCCATTCGGTTGCGCATCCCCTTCAGCTGCTCAACCTTTTTCAAGGTGTTCATAATGAACTTCTGACCGCCAAAGCCCGGGTTTACACTCATCAGAAGAACCATGTCCAACTCTGGCAGAATATCCTCGAGCATACACACGGGAGTTGCCGGATTTAGCGTTACGGCAGCCTTCATGCCCGCCTGCTTTATCTGCTGTATTGTGCGATGCAGATGCGTGCAAGCCTCAAAATGAACATTCATCATATATGTGCCAAGGTCGCGCACCTCGCTCACAAACTTGTCGGGCTGAACAATCATCAGATGCACGTCGAGCGGTTTCTGACTCAATTTTGCCACATATTTCAAAACAGGGAATCCAAAACTGATATTCGGCACAAAAACGCCGTCCATAATATCTATATGTACCCAATCGGCGTCGCTGCCGTTCAGCATCTCGAAATCGCGCTCAAGATTGGCAAAGTTTGCCGACAACAAAGAAGGTGAAATAATCTTGCCCATCAGTTCCACGACATTGTTAGATATGTTCCTTTACTTACTGCGCAGGCATTATAGTTGTGCGCAAAGTTACGGATAAAATCGAGCGTTTTCTTAGATGGCTTCAAAACCACCTTACGCGACTTTAAAGATGATGCTTTCTTTACTAAAGTAGAATCTTTCTCCATAGGCAGAAACTTTTTAATGTTTCTGTTAAAACGAAAAAACACTCTGCATTATTGTGCAGAGTGTATGTTTTAATATTGGAAAAGCATATTTTTTTCTTCAGCCAGCTTTCTGAGATTCAGAATTGCATAGCGCATCCGCCCCAAAGCCGTATTGATGCTAACGCCCGTAATATCGGCAATTTCCTTGAAGCTCAGCTCCTGATAGTAGCGCATCCGTATTATCTCGCGCTGGTCTTCGTTAAGAAGAGTTATCAGATAGTTGAGCTCGTCAATGGTCTGGTCGGCAACGATGCTGTCCTCGATATTGCTTTCGAGCAACTGACTATAGTCGAACAAATCGACCTCGTACTCATCGTTACTAACGGTATTGTCGTGCTTCTCAAGTCTGAAAACATCGAAAACCTTGTTGTGCGCAATACGCATGAGCCACGACGAGAACTTGCCACTCTCTGAATAACCACCCTGCTTTAGAGTGACGATGGCTTTAATAAACGTTTCTTGAAACAAGTCCTCAGCCAACGCCTCATTGTGTACGAAACCATAGATATAGCTGTACACCTTGGTGTTGTATCGACTAAGGAGTGTATCAAAGGCCTCATTATTACCCTGAACATAAAGTTTAACCAGTTCCTCATCGGAATGGTTCTTGTATGACTTCATAATTTAAACAATTTTTGTTAGAGTAAAAATTGTCAATAGGCTTAATGGTTTAAATTAAAAACTAATTATTCGTAAAACAACATTGCAAATGTCGCTTTTTTTTGCGAGAAAAACAAACATATTCTTACTTTTTTTGCACCGAAAATATTAAATAGACACAAAAATTAGCCTTCATCTGCCATTATAACACCAAACAATGCTTCACAACATAAATTCATCAAATGGCACGACGGTATTATCCAACAAATACGAAGACAAAAAAAAGCAAGGCCACGCAACAGGACACAAAAAAAAGGAGTACTAAAACGTACTCCTTTTATAATGATTTAAATCCTTTACAGATTTTTAATTAAGCTTCTGCCTCAGCTACTACAACTACTGGGACCTCAACAGTAACCTCCTTGTGAAGCTTAAGAACAGCCTTAAACTCACCAAGAGCCTTGATATCCTTCATTGAAACAGCCTTCTTGTCAACAGCAAAGCCCTTCTTGCTAAGCTCGTCAGCAACATTTGCTGCAGTAACAGAACCGTAAACTGCACCAGCTGCGCTAACCTTAACAGACATCTGAAGAGCAACGTCCTTCAAGCTGTCTGCAAGAGCCTGAGCCTCGTTCTTGATCTTCTCAAGCTTCTTAGCCTTCTGCTTCAACTCCTCTGCAAGAACCTTCTTAGCAGATGCTGTAGCAACGATAGCCTTACCAGTAGGGATAAGGAAGTTACGACCATAGCCGTTCTTCACTGTAACGATGTCGTTCTTGAAACCTAAGTTCTGAACGTCTTCTTTCAATATAATTTCCATACTTGTCCCTCCTTTTTATTATTTCATCATATCAGTTACAAATGGAAGCAAAGCCAAGTGGCGTGCTCTCTTCACTGCCTGAGCAACACGACGCTGGAACTTCAAAGAAGTACCTGTAATACGACGTGGAAGAATCTTACCCTGCTCATTCAAGAACTTCTTCAAGAATTCAGGATCCTTGTAATCGATGTACTTAATACCGCTCTTCTTGAAACGGCAATACTTTTTCTTCTTAACATCTACGGTTGGTGGAGTTAAGTATCTGATTTCTGATTGCTGTGCCATAATTAATTCCTCCTTTTAATAATTACTTGTTTCTTCTCTTAGCAGCATACTCTGCAGCGTACTTGTCCAACTTAACGGTCAAGTAACGGAGCACGCGCTCGTCACGACGGAAGTTAACCTCCAACTTAGCGATTGTTGTAGGCTCTGCCTTAAACTCGATCAACTGATAGAAACCTGTTGACTTCTTATCGATTGGATAAGCCAACTTCTTCAGGCCCCAGCTTTCTTCATTGATAATCTCGCTGTTTTCTTCAGCAAGGATACCTTTGAATTTCTCTACCGCTTCCTTCATCTGCTCATCAGATAAAACGGGAGTTAAAATGAAAACGGTTTCGTACTGATTCATACTACTTTGTTAATTAATTAAATGTTCTATGCAAAAATGCGGTGCAAAATTAAGGCATTTAGACTGAAAAAACAAATTTTTTCGTTAAAAAAACTAAAAATCATAAAAAACGTCGCTACTTTTTAATATAATTCAGATGTAAACAATTATATTTGCAAACAGTTTCATTCACAACGGTTATTATATCGTATTATTATGGTAAACAACTTTGACTACGACCTCAACATAATTTTCGCAATCTTAAACGGAAGGGTTACAACAGCCATCAACAAGCAATTTCTTAGGAACTGCAAGGAGGAAAAGCTGGACATCACCCCCGAGCAATGGACTGTGCTCGTACATCTGGTAAACAACAACGGAGTTACGCAGCAGGCTCTTTGCAACGCCACCTTCAAGGACAAGCCGAGCATGACACGCCTTATTGACAATATGGAGAAGATGGGGCTCGTTACACGACTTGCCAACAAAAAGGACAGGCGAATAAACCAAATTCAGCTGACGCGAAAAGGCAGGGAGACAGAACGGCGCTCGGCAATCATCGCTATCAAGACGCTGAAGGAAGCACTCGAGGGCATTAATGTTGAGGATATTGCGATATGCCAGGACGTTCTCAAAAAAGTGTTCAAAAACATGCAGGGATAGTTTTTTTCCTGTTTATCTTATTTTTTCTCGCCTTTTATTTCGTGAAGTCAAGAATTATTATTTTCTTTGTAGACAATAAAAAGAATAAAAGTAAAACGTAATATATATTATAGAATGAAAAACCTTGGTATAATAATTATTATTATCGCTGCCATCGCTTTGATTGCATGCGGTGTTCTGGGTGAGGTAAACAACAACCTAATCACATTTGGTTGTGTTGGTTTGGCTGTTATTGGTCTGATTGTTCATATTTTGGTAAACAAGAAGATAACAGAATAGTCATACTCTATATTCGGAAGAAATAAAAAAGCCCTAAAGTTTTCAAAACCTTAGGGCTTTTTATTATGCCTTTATTTTTTTAGTCGATTCCCGGAGCAATGAGCTTGTAGCCCTTTCCGTGAACATTCAGAATCTCGACCTCAGGGTCGGCACGCAATAGCTTGCGAAGCTTTGTGATGTACACGTCCATACTGCGAGCGTTGAAATAGTTGTCATCAACCCAAATAGCCTTCAGGGCATAGTCGCGCTGAAGAATCTCGGTTCCATGAGTACAGAGAAGCGAGAGAAGCTCGCACTCCTTTGTTGTCAGTTTTATCGGCTCCCACTCGTCGTTTACGGCGCTCAGAGTCTGCTTCTGTGTATCGAAGATAAACTTGCCCAATCTGTATTGGAAGCTGTTATCCTTCTGCTGCTGAATCTTTACGCGGCGCAATATTGCCTCGATGCGCGATGTAAGCTCTTCCATAGAGAATGGCTTGGCCACATAATCGTCGCCTCCGAGCTTGAAGCCCTCCAAGATGTCTTCCTTTTCAGCCTTGGCAGTAAGGAATATGATAGGTACTGTTGGATTTGATGCACGAACCTCTGTTGCCAATGTAAAACCATCCTTCTTAGGCATCATCACGTCGAAAACGCAAATATCAAACACCGCCCGCTGAAATGCCTTATAACCTGCCTCACCATCGGTACACAACTCAACAGTGAAGTTTTTTGCCTGCAGATACTCCTTGAGCAATGCGCCAAGGTTCTCATCGTCTTCACAGAGCAAAAGCCGTACTTTATCGTCTTCCATGACTTTAGTTGTTTTTAATAATAGGTATAGTTATAAAAAATCTTGTTCCCTTGCCGAGTTCGCTGTCGCACTTTATCGTGCCCTTGTGCTCCTCGACTATCTTGTTTACGTATGCAAGGCCTAGGCCGAAGCCCTTGACGTTGTGAACGTTGCCCGTATGCACACGATAGAATTTCTCGAACACGCGCTTTACGTCGTCTTTCTTTATTCCGATTCCATTGTCCTGAACGGAGATTCCGATGCGGTCTTTTCCGACGTTTGCCGTAGTGATTACAAGCCTCAGCGGAACTTCCTCACGGCGGTACTTCACGGCGTTGTCCATAAGGTTAAAGATTACGTTCGTGAAGTGCATCTCGTCTACATAGACCATTGCGCTCTGCGCATTCAGTTTCATCTCTATGCTGCCGCCAACCTGTTCAATCTTGAGGCGGAAGGTCTTTGTTACGCCTTCTATCAGTTCGTTGCAGTTCAGCTCCACCTTTTTCAGAGTGGTTTCCTGCTTTTCAAACATCGACATCTGCAGGACCTTGTCTACCTGAAAGCGCAGTCTCTTCGTCTCATCGTTAATCACTCCGCTAATCTTTTTCAGCATTGCCGGCGACTTTGCCAGACTTTCATCCTTAAGCATCTGCGCAGCTAGCGATATTGTTGATATCGGAGTCTTGAACTCGTGCGTCATGTTGCTTATAAAGTCGCTTTTTATTTCCGATAGTTTTTTCTGACGGAATATGAGATATATAGTAAACACAAATGTTACAAGCAGAATGATGGTGAAGCACACCGACGGCACCATGAGGCGCATTGAGCCTGTTATGTAGCTCGAATAATCAGGGAAATGGACTTCGACGAAGGCATTGTCCTTGTCGTCCATCCACTTAAACATCTTTGCGCGGTAGAACACCTCGTTTTTCTCTTCAGAATAGTCGGAGCAGCGATAGAGCACATTGCCCTTGGCATCGAGCACCTTTATATGATAAGGAAGCATCAAGCCGTTGTCTCGCAACTCGTTCTTGACCTCCTGGTCGAGCATTCTGAAGTTTATTCTTTTCTTTAGCTGAAGCCCTCTGCCCGCCTCTATCATCGAATACACAGCCTTATCGAGCGTTGCACGGCGGTTCATGTACATTTTTTTTATGACATCGCCCATCTGACTTCTGCTCACATCGCCGATTACCGCTTTAGGTCTGTTGTCGCGGCGATTGTCGAACGTCGTCTGCTCGAAGGTTGAATAATGGCTTCTTACCTTCTTTACGTTAGTATCAACCTCTTCGCTCGCATACATCGAATCTTTCAGATTCTCGCGAACAAGGTTTTCGAGATACAACCGGCTTTCGTTTAGCTCCACATTGCTAACCGCCTCACTAAGACTGCGGTTAACATTCTCGTCGAACTGTGCCTTGCGAAGCGTAACAAATCGGGTCATGTAGTTTATCTGCAAGAAAAGCAATACCAGAAACGATAAGCTCATGCCCACACCAAGCGCCCATATTGTAGCTCTTTTCATACCACAAAGATATACATTTTTCACCTAAATGAGGTTTAACATTGATGAAAAAATGTAAAAAAATTAGCTATTTTTACTTTTCCGAAGCGAAGCTCTGCCAAAGAGGGTCGTTTGGAACAGGTGCAACAACGTCGATATCAATCTTCGACACGGGATGAACAAACTGTATTCTGCGTGCATGAAGACTTATGCTTCCGTCTGGATTACTGCGCTTTGCACCGTATTTTAAGTCTCCCTTTATCGGACAGCCCATTTTGGCAAGCTGACATCTGATTTGATGATGACGGCCTGTCTTCAAGTCAATTTCAAGCAGCGTGTAATTATCGCTGTGCGCAATTACCTTGTAATGCAGGATAGCCTTCTTAGAGTTAGGCACTTCCTTGTCGTAGGCATAGCTTTTGTTCTGCTTTTCGTTACGCACAAGCCAATGAACAAGTTCACCCTCGGGATTCTCTGGCGTATCTTTTACTATAGCCCAGTATGTCTTGTGAACATCCTTGGTTCTGAACATCTCGTTAAGACGAGCCAACGACTTTCCCGTGCGGGCAAAAGTTACGACTCCACTCACCGGGCGGTCGAGACGATGCACAACGCCAAGAAAAACATTTCCCGGCTTGGCATATTTTTCCTTGATGTACTGCTTTACGGTCTCGCTCAGCGGAACATCGCCAGTCTTGTCGCCCTGAACAATCTCCGAGCTACTTTTGTTTACAATAATTATGTGATTATCTTCGTAAAGAACCTCCATTTATACAAAAATTTACGCCCCTACCATCTTTCAGGCAAGGGCGTAGGTTATTTATTATTCTGCAAAAATTACATATTCATACCGCCATCGACCTGAATAACCTGACCGCTGATGTATGATGACATGTCAGATGCAAGGAATACTGCGCAATTTGCGATATCCTCAACCTGACCGCCGCGGCGAAGCGGAATAGACTTAATCCACTCCTTGCGGATATCCTCAGACAACTGAGCAGTCATAGCCGTCTCGATGAAGCCTGGAGCAATAGCGTTTGCACGGATGCCCTTTGCGCCCATCTCCTGAGCGATAGACTTGGCAAGAGCGATAAGACCAGCCTTTGATGCAGCATAGTTACACTGAGCAGCATTTCCGTGAACACCTACAACAGATGCCATGTTGATGATAGAACCGCTACGCTGACGCATCATGATTGGAGTACAAGCGTGAATGAAGTTGAAGGCTGACTTAAGGTTTACTGCGATTACAGCATCCCACTGAGCCTCAGTCATGCGAAGCATCAAACCGTCCTTAGTGATACCAGCATTGTTTACAAGAATATCGATAGAACCGAAGTCTTCCTTAACCTTATTAACAACCTCTTCGCTCTGTGCAAAGTCAGCTGCGTTTGAAGCATAGCCTACGCACTTTACGCCAAGAGCTGCGATTTCAGCCTCTGTAGCCTTACCGTTCTCATCGATCACAAGGTCAGTGAAAGCGATGTTAGCACCTTCCTGAGCAAACTTCAAGGCGATAGCCTTACCGATACCACGAGCAGCACCTGTGATAAGCGCTGTTTTTCCTGTTAATAGTCCCATAATTATTTTTTTAATTTATTTTATTTCTTACCAAGAGCCTTGCGAATGAAACGGGCAACAAGCGGAGCAGCCGTCTCTTCGGTAAGGCCTCTACCAATTCTTCCAAAGATGTAGGGAACCTCAAGTCCCTTTACGCAATAGTGAGCAATATCTGCCGTAAGATCGACATTCTCAATATCAAACACACCGAGTTTATTGCCCTCTTCCATCACCTTGCGGAATGCCATGATTTCCTTACGGTCGAAACTCTTGCGGACGCTTTCAACACCCCAGATGTCTCTGAAAAATTCGGCACGGAGATTTCCGTTTCTGTAAACGGTTTCCTTTACGCTATTAAGGTGAGTATATATTAGTTCAATGATTTTTTGATCGGGAGTTGTATCTTTGGCTGCAACGCCCATTAGTTTGTCACTCAGCCTTTCAAGTTCAGACAGTACAACTGACATGAAAATTTCTTCCTTGCTGTCAAAATAAGTGTACAACGTACGTCGACCAAAGCCTGAGGCTATGGCAATATCATTCATCGTGGTATTCTCAAGACCCTTCTGTGCAAAGAGTTTTCGAGCAACATCTATAAGTTTGTCTTTTGTTTTTGATATCGGCATAAGTATTCAAACTATTCTGCAAATATACAATTTTTTTCATTTCGACATTAATTTATGCTCTATTTTTCCCCATGTGTCAAAGTTTTAACACTATTTTTTTTGATATTTATTTTTTTATGCTACTTTTGCAAATACTATTGTATACAATAGTTATGGCAAACCGAAAGAGTCGGACACGAAGCCATATTGAACGGAATATGCTAAAGTAAGGCGGTGCTTGGTCACTGCCTTATGTTTTTTCAGAAGATGCCGATTTTGACGAACTGACAAAGCAATTCCGTGAATTTTGATATAATATATTAGGTATAAGCGGAAGTTTTTACATATTTTTCGAAAAAATATAAAATTTTATCCTAAAAAATTTGGCAGAATACTTTTTTTGCCGTAATTTTGCATCGCATTTCAGGAATGAACGATAGTTCAACACTGAATGACTAACATCGCGGAGTGGAGCAGTTGGTAGCTCGCCAGGCTCATAACCTGGAGGTCGTTCGTTCGAGTCGAGCCTCCGCAACTTTTGAACCAAGAGAAATTTCTCTTGGTATTTTTTTGCTCTAAAATGAAAAGGACAATGACACTAAAAGGTGGTGAAACGGTACACCGCGGACGCATTGAGGTTATATGCGGAAGCATGTTCTCTGGCAAAACAGAAGAACTGATAAGAAGACTGCGCCGCGCCGAATTCGCAAAGCAAAGCATAATGGTCTTCAAGCCTGCGCTCGACATCAGATACAGCGCAGACGACGTTGTCACCCACAATGGTCTGTCGGTATCGTCTACCCCAATCTCGAGTTCGGCAGAGATATGTGAACAGGCTTACGGATTCGATGTCATTGGAATTGACGAGGCTCAGTTCTTCGACGAGGGGATTGTAGAGGTTTGCAACAATCTGGCATACAAAGGCACAAGGGTAATAATTGCCGGCCTCGACCTCGACTACACAGGAAAGCCGTTCGGCCCAATGCCTTCGCTTTGTGCCATAGCCGACGATGTTACAAAGGTGAACGCAATATGCGTAAAATGCGGTTCGCTTGCATACATCTCGCATCGTATAATCGCAGCCGAAGGTCAGGTTCTGCTTGGCGAAACGCACGAGTACGAACCTCTTTGCAGAGAATGCTACAATAAAGTAAATATCAGAAAATAGAGGTAAATTTAACTTAAAAGTGAATGCAACGTGAAAGCCCCCGCTCTTCGGAGCGAGGGCTTTATTTTTGTTATCTGGATTACAGAATCTTACTTCTTGTATGAGTCGAGCTGATCGGCTGTCATGCGGCGAATCCAGTTGTAGTTCTTCTCAACTTCGCTCTCTGCAAGATTAACATAAACGTTAAGCGACTTTGCAAACAGCTCTGGAGCCTTTGTTGCATTCTGAAGCAGCAAGTGAGACATGATGATTGAACCTGTCATATCATACAAATGGCGTGAGCAGATGTCAAGCAATTCCTGATTCTCAGCCTCCTTAACGGCAGCGATACTTTCATTCAACTTGCAAGCCATAGCCTTCATACGGTCGAGATATGCCCCGAACTCGGCAGTTGTGCTGATATTCTCGAACTCCTGAATAACAGAACTGTAGAATCCGTTTGTGATGTAGCGGATTGCCGCAACGGTCTGCAACTGAGTTGTTCCCTCGTAGATTGAAGTGATACGAGCATCGCGATACAAACGCTGACAAGCATACTCAAGCATGAAGCCCGAACCTCCGTGCACCTGAATACAATCGTAAGCATTCTGGTTTGCATACTCTGAGTTCATACCCTTTGCAAGCGGAGTGAAGGCATCGGCAAGCTTAGCAAACTTCTTCTGCTCTGCACGCTCTTCTGGAGTGAGCTTGCGGCTGCGGGCGATATCGTCGAGAGCCTTGTAGACATCAACATAGCGAGAAGTCTGATAAAGAAGTGCACGACCTGCATCAAGCTTTGCCTTGATGTTTGAAATCATCTCGTAAACGGCAGGAAACTCGATGATTGCCTTGCCAAACTGCTTACGATCCTTGGCATAAGCCAAAGCCTCGTTGTAAGAAGCCTGAGAGATTCCGACGCTCTGCGCTGCAATGCCAAGACGAGCACCGTTCATAAGCGCCATGACGTACTTTATAAGTCCGAGTTTGCGGTCGCCGCAGAGTTCAGCCTTTGCATTCTTGTAGACAAGCTCCGTTGTTGGAGAACCGTGGATACCCATCTTGTTCTCGATACGACGGACATCAACACCGCCGTCGCGCTTGTCGTAGATGAACATTGACAAACCACGGCCATCGCGTGTGCCTGCCTCTGAACGAGCAAGAACCAAGTGGATGTCAGAATCGCCGTTCGTGATGAAACGCTTACAGCCATTCAGACGCCAGCAGTTGTTCTCCTCGTCGAAAGTAGCCTTGAGCATAACGCTCTGCAAGTCAGAACCTGCATCCGGCTCGGTCAAGTCCATAGACATTGTCTCACCTTCGCACACGCGAGGAATGAAACGGTTGTGCTGGTCTTCGTTACCGAACTCGTAAAGAGTCTCGATACAATCCTGCAAAGACCAGATGTTCTCGAGACCTGCATCGGCAGCCGAAACCATCTCGTTTGCAGCAGTATATACAGTGATAGGCAGATTAAGACCACCGAAACGGCGTGGCATTGTCATACCGTTAAGACCGGCCTTCTTCAGAGCCTCCATGTTTTCGTAAGTCTTTGATGCGTATCTCACTCTGCCGTTCTCGCAGTGAGGGCCTTCGGCATCAACATCCTCTGCATTCGGAGCGATAACGTTCTCTGCAATGTCGCCAAGGATATCGAGCACCCTTCCGTAATTATCCAACGCATCGGCATAATCCTGAGGTGCCTCGTCGTATTTATCCTTATCCTCGTAGTCGCGCTCCTTCAGCTGAGCGATGCGCTCCATGAGAGGATTATTCATCTCGAACATCAGTTCGGGAACTCCGCTATAATAATTTGCCATAACTTTTACTTTGAATTCTGCTTGTAATACTTTATTAGTTTAGGAAGAACCTCCTCTACCGAGCCATTGATTACATAGTCGGCAATCGCGTTGATTGGAGCATTCTCGTCGGTATTGATAGAGATGATGATACCACTCTCCTTCATACCTGCAACATGCTGAATTGCGCCCGAGATTCCGCAAGCGATGTAGACTTTCGGACGGACGGTTACGCCTGTCTGACCAATCTGAAGGTCGTGGTCGCAGAAGCCTGCATCGACAGCAGCACGGCTTGCACCAACCTCGGCATGAATCTCGCGTGCAAAATCGTAAAGAAGGTCGAATCCTTCCTTGCTGCCAACGCCATATCCGCCGGCAACGACGATTGGAGCACCCTTCAGGTTATTCTTTGCAGCCTCAACATGACGCTCGATAACCTTTGTTACATATTCTGCCTCTGGAACAAACTTTGCAACATCCTCGACAATTACCTCGCCCTTGTAGTTAGGGTCGAGAATCTCAGCCTTCATAACGCCGCTACGAACGGTTGCCATCTGAGGGCGATTTTCCGGGTTGACGATTGTTGCAACGATGTTTCCACCGAATGCAGGACGAATCTGATAAAGCAGATTGTCGTAGTGCTTGCCAAGTTTCTTGTCGTCGTGAGGACCAATTTCGAGTGATGTACAATCGGCTGTAAGACCGCTGTGAAGAGCAGACGAAACGCGAGGACCAAGATCGCGCCCCACAACATCGGCACCCATCAGACAGATCTGAGGGTTCTCCTGCTTGAACAAGTTTACAAGAACGGCAGTATGAGGCTTTGATGTGTAAGGAGCAAGTCCCGGAGCATCAAAGATATGAAGTTTGTCAACGCCATAAGGCAGAATCTGCGACTCAACCTTTCCAACAATACCAGAGCCGGCAGCGACAGCCTCTAACTGAACGCCCAGAGTATTGGCCAACTTGCGACCCTTTGTTAAAAGTTCCTGACTTACCTCGGCAACCTGAGTGCCTTCAAGCTCGCAATATACAAATACGTTATTCATCTTGATTATCCTATTGTATGGTTAGCCAAAAGTTCCTGAATTAGTCCGTTCATATCGGCATCAGAACTTGTTAATACTTTACTTTCCTTAGCCTTGAAGACGATGTTCTCGACATTCTTAACCTTTGTTGGAGAACCAGCAAGACCGCACTGACTCAAATCAGCGTTAACGTCGGCGCAGCTAAGCTGACCAATCTTCAGATAAGGTTTCTTCTCGTACTGGTCGGCATAAGGAAGATCGGCATATGTTGTATCCTTTTCCAACTCCATCGGAGCAAGTGCGCGCTTGTACTTCATTACAAGCTTTGCGTTGCGAGGACGGCATGGAGCAGCCGAACCGTTTACGGTAAGGACAAGAGGCAATGCACTCTCAACAGTCTCTACACCGCCGTCGATGTGACGCTTTACGGTGATACGGCCATCCTTGCAGCTAAGGATTTCCTCGGTGTATGTAATCTGGTTCAAGCCCAGTTTTTCTGCCACCTGAGGACCAACCTGCGCAGTATCGCCATCGATAGCCTGACGACCACCGATAATAAGGTCGACATCAGGAGCAACGTGCTTTATGGCAGTTGCAAGCGCATATGAAGTAGCCAGAGTATCAGCTCCGGCAAAAGCGCGGTCGGTTAGCAGATAACCGCCGTCGGCACCACGATACATAGCCTCGCGGATAACCTCGGCAGCACGTCCGGGACCCATTGTGACAACTGTTACTGTTGAACCGGGATTTTCATCTTTCAGTCTCAATGCCTGCTCAAGAGCATTCATATCTTCGGGGTTGAAGATTGCTGGAAGAGCAGAGCGATTCACTGTGCCTTCCGGTGTCATTGCATCAGGACCCACATTTCGTGTATCGGGAACCTGCTTTGCAAGAACTACGATTTTTAAGCTCATATTTGTTATAAGTTATAATTATAATTACATTCAAGTTTAACCTTACGGTGCCTACCCCACCGCTAAGCTACGCAAAATTATACATTTTTGCCAATCCACAATGAAAATGAGCAAAAAAATTACATTTTTTAACAAATAAATCGCTAAATATTGTATCTTTGCGACGTTACAAGATAAAGAAAATAAGAGAGATAAGTTATATTATGAAGACCAAACCGAGAGAATTTATTATAACGATTGGAATTTTATTGACGACAAACTGCATGGCACAGGATTTTATCGTTGATGACATTGGCTATAACCGACTGGCGAATAACACGGTTGAGGTTACGGCAAAGAGGAACATGCACTATGTCGGCGACGTTACAATTCCGAAAAAAGTTGAATACAACAAGACGAGCTACGAGGTCGTTGCAATTAGCGACGATGCATTCTCGAGCAACACAAATCTGATAAGCGTAAACATTGAAGCCAAACTGAAGAGAATCGGAAACAGCGCATTCTCAACATGCACATCGCTGAGAGAGATAAACATCCCGAATTCGACTTCGGAGATAGGCAAATACGCATTCCGTTCGTGCAAGATGCTCGACGGCATTCAGCTTCCGCAGAACCTGACGACAATAAGCGAATGTTGCTTTACGGGCTGCACAAATCTCACTAACATCGTAATCCCAAATGGAGTTTCGAAGATTGACTTCTGTGCCTTCCGCGGATGCACGAAGCTTTTCTCTGTCGTTATGCCGTCGTCCCTCTCCGTTATCGCAGACAAAGCATTCAAGGAATGCAGTTCTCTCAAGAAAATAAACTTTCCGAAATCGCTGAAATCAATAGGAATATATTGTTTCGAAGACTGTGAAAGCCTCGAGTCGCTCCATCTGCCAAAGACCGAGTTCATTGGCGAAGGCGCATTCTTCGGATGTACTGACATTCAGAGCGTTACAATTCAAGAAGGCACTCATACGCTTCCGCACGAAATGTTTGGCAACTGCACAAGGCTGGCGTCGGTTGTCTTGCCGAACAGTATTCTGAAAACAGGCTCACAACTATTCATCCGATGCCAAAATCTGAAAAACGTAACTCTGCCAAACCATCTTACAGAGATTTCGAACGGAATGTTCAGCGGATGCTCATCGCTCAAGACAATAAAGCTTCCGGAGACGATTACGGCCATCAACGCAAACGCCTTTTACAATTCGGGGCTTGAGAAGATTGTCATTCCTGCCAAGGTTACGCAGATAAGCCGAGGCGCATTCAACGGATGCACCAGCCTGACAAACCTTACGGTTGACGAGAACAACGGCTTCTTCACATCAGACGAATACGTTCTGTACAACAAAGACAAGACGAAGATTATATATGCCTTCGGACACATCACCGAGTTCGACACACCCGAATCCGTTACCGAAATAAGCCATCTGGCCTTTTCGAGCCACAACGAGCTGAAGAAAGTAAGAATCTCGAAGAACGTGAAGGTTATTGGAAGCCGTGCCTTTAGTCCTTGCGACAATATCAAGGAATTCTGGGTTGATGAAAGGAATGCGAACTTCACGACTAAGGGCAACGTTCTCTTCAACAAACAAGGAACCGAGATTATAAAGGCATACTCTCTGGCTGGCTCGTACAAAGTACCCGATTCGGTTATAGAGATAATGCCACATGCATTCAGCGGAAACGACGAACTTACGGAAATCATAGTCGGCAACCACGTCGAGACAATCGATGCGTGCGCCTTTGCGCGATGCGACAAGCTGGAAAAGGTATCCATTCCGCCATCGGTTGTGAACATCAAGTCGCTCGTGTTCTACAACTGCACAAATCTGAAGGAAATAGAGATTGACAAGGACAATCCGATGTACTGCACAGACAATAATATAATGTATAACAAAAGCAAGACGACGCTATTCAAGGCCTTCGGCAACATGGAGAAATACAACATCGCCCCTACGGTAACATCCATTCAGCCGTTTGCCTTCGAGGGATGCGACAAACTAAGCTACATCGAGATTCCGGCAAGTGCCACGAAATTCGGCGAAAAGATATTCGAGAACTGCAACAATCTGCAAAACGTAAAGGTAAACTGGTTCAAGCCCTTCTACATGGCTACAAGCAAGATGTTCAGCAGCAGTACATTGCAGAAGGCAATCCTCATAGTTCCGGACACGAGTGTGCAGAAATATCGCGAGAACGAATTCTGGGGACAGTTCAAATACATCGAGCCCGACTTGAATCAGTAAAAGTCGGGCTCTGCCCTTTCTCGGCAGCAGAAAAAACGCCAATCATCGGACTTCGGAAGCAAAAACAAGACTTAATTATCGGCGTTCGGAAAAAAACAACCGCATAAAAACCAAAGTTAAAAATAAAAAGATTAAATTTGCAGCGTATATTGCATTTGGTAAATGATAGAACGACACATTGTACTCGAAGACATCGACCCCGTAGTATTCTACGGAGTCAATAACAACAACTTCCAGCAAATAAAAGCCTACTATCCCAAACTCAGAATTGTTGCGCGCGGAAACGTAATAAAGGTAATGGGAGACGAGGAAGAATTGTGCGCCTTTGAAGAAAATATACTAAAGCTGCAAAAACATTGTGCCACGTTCAATTCTCTCGACAATGAAGCCATCCACGACATAATGGAAGGCAAGCGCACAAAGAAGGAAAGCAGCGACGAAGTTATTGTCTACAGCACCACAGGAAAGCCAATAACACCAAGAAGCGAAAACCAAAAGAAACTGGTAAAGGAGTTCGAAAAGAACGACATGATTTTTGCCATCGGCCCGGCAGGTTCAGGCAAGACATACATAGCCATAGCACTGGCAATAAAACTGCTGAAGAATAAAGTAATCCGAAAGATAATACTCAGCCGCCCAGCCGTCGAAGCCGGCGAGAAACTCGGCTTCCTGCCCGGCGACATGAAAGAAAAGATTGACCCATATCTGCAACCGTTATATGATGCTCTTGAAGACATGATTCCGGCTAACAAGCTGAAAGAGTATATGGAAAACAACGTGATTCAGATAGCACCGCTCGCCTTCATGCGAGGAAGAACACTAAACGACGCTGTGGTCATCCTCGACGAAGCACAGAACACCACCAACGCACAGATTAAGATGTTCCTGACCCGAATGGGACAGAACACAAAGATGATAGTAACTGGAGACGCTTCGCAGATTGACCTTCCGCCATCAACGCGCTCCGGACTGCTCGAGGCGCAACAGATTCTGAAAGGTGTAAAGGGCATATCGTTCATCGAGATGAACCAGAAGGACATCGTACGCCACAAACTTGTAACAAGAATTGTCGAGGCCTACGACAAATTCGACAAGTCGCAGGCCGAAAAGCAGGCGGCATTCAAAAAGTCGAAAGAATCATCCAACAGCAAGAACTAATAAAGTTAAACAACATAAAAAAAATGAAAGCATTAACAAAGACTGAGTTTCAGTTTCCGGGACAGAAAAGCGTTTATCACGGCAAGGTTCGTGATGTATACAACATCAACGACGACATCATGGTAATGGTTGCGACCGACCGCATATCGGCATTCGACGTTATCCTGCCAAAAGGCATCCCTTTCAAAGGACAGGTTCTTAACCAGATTGCTGCAAAATTCCTCGACGCAACATCAGACATCGTTCCTAACTGGAAACTTGCAACTCCAGACCCAATGGTAACAGTGGGATTGAAATGCGAAGGATTCCGCGTTGAGATGATTATCCGCGGCTACCTCACAGGCTCGGCTTGGAGAGAATACAAGGCAGGAAAACGCACACTCTGCGGAGTTCAGCTGCCTGACGGAATGCGCGAGAACGAGAAGTTCCCACACCCAATCATCACCCCAACAACAAAGGCCGACGAGGGACACGACGAGAACATCTCTAAGGAAGAAATCATTGCTCAGGGCATCGTAAGCAAGGAAGACTACGAGCAGATGGAGCAGTACACATACGCCCTGTTTGAGCGCGGCTCACAGATAGCAGCACAGCGCGGACTCATCCTCGTTGACACAAAATACGAGTTCGGAAAGCGCGACGGCAAGATTTACCTCATCGACGAAATACACACTCCTGATTCAAGCCGCTACTTCTATGCCGAAGGCTACGAAGAGAAATTCGCAAAGGGCGAGCCACAGAAGCAGCTTTCAAAGGAATTCGTTCGCCAGTGGCTCATCGAGAACAACTTCATGGGACAGGCAGGACAGCAGGTTCCTGAGATGACCGACGAGTATGTAAACAGCGTATCAGACCGCTACATCGAACTTTACGAAGGCATCGTTGGCGAGAAATTCGACAAGGCTGCCGTAGACGGCGACATTGCTGCACGCATCGAGGCAAACGTAAAGGCATACCTTAACAAGTAAAAATAATATCATAAGGTGTATAAACAAGAAACAATAAAGCCTTATGGAGTTGACGGCTCCAAGAGAGAGCAGGTGGAGAAGATGTTCGATAAGATTGCACACTCTTACGACACTCTGAACCACTCGCTCTCGTGGGGCATCGACAAATACTGGCGCAACAAGGCGATAAAACTTCTGGCCGGACTAAAGCCGGAATCTGTACTCGACATAGCCACAGGCACGGGAGACTTTGCAATAATCGCCTGCAAAAAAGCCAATCCGAAAGAGGTTCTGGGAGTAGACATCTCGGAGGGCATGATGAACATAGGACGCGAGAAGGTAAAGAAGGAAGGGCTCGAAGACAGAATCAGATTCCAGAAGGAAGACTGCGCACAGATGAGCTTCGACGACAACCGCTTCAGTTCCATCATATCAGCCTTCGGAGTAAGAAACTTCGAAAACCTCGACATCTGTCTGAAAGAAATGCACCGCGTACTCAGCCCTGGAGGACACCTTATTATATTGGAGCTGTCCGTACCTCAGCATTTCCCTATGAAACAGCTGTTCCACTTCTACTCGCACATCATAATGCCAATGGCGGGCAGAATAATCTCGAAAGATGCCAGTGCATACACATACCTGCCGCAGAGCATGGAGGCCTTTCCGCAGGCCGAGACAATGAAGCAGGTGTTGCTGAAAGCAGGATTCAGAAAAGCATATTTTGAACGATTAACTTTTGGTATCTGCACAATGTTTGTAGCAGAAAAATAAACACAACAACTTATGGATAAATACGGACTTATTGGCAATCCTCTTGGACACTCGTTCTCAAAAGGCTACTTTAACGAGAAATTCTCCAACGAGAACATTGATGCCGAATACGTTAACTTCGAGATTCCTACAATCGACGACCTCCCAGCCGTGATTGCAGAGAACAAGAACCTATGCGGCCTTAATGTTACTATCCCGTACAAGGAAAAAGTAATCTCATATCTTGATGAAGTTACGACCGACGCCAGAGCCATCGGCGCGGTAAACGTAATACGCATCGAGCGCAACGCAAAGGGCGAGCCAAGACTGATAGGATACAACTCCGACATCGTGGGATTTACGCAGAGCATCGAGCCAATGCTCGAAAGCCATCACAAGAAGGCTCTCATCCTTGGCACAGGAGGAGCCTCTAAAGCCATATTCCACGGACTGAAGAAACTGGGCATCGAAGGCATTTTCGTATCAAGAAAGAACATGGCTGGAACGGTTCAGTACAAGGACATCACTCCCGAGGTAATTCAGGAATACAACGTGATTGTAAACTGCACGCCTTGCGGAATGTATCCGCACACCGATGAGTGTCCCGACCTGCCTTACGAGGCCATAACAGAGAAGAACCTACTTTACGACCTCATCTATAACCCCGACCAGACTCTGTTCATGCGCAAGGGCGCGGAGCGCGGAGCCAAGGTCAAGAACGGACTCGAGATGCTGTTGCTGCAAGCCTTCGACAGCTGGCGATTCTGGAACAGCACACGCTATTGATAATGACAAAAAGATTCTTCGGTTTTCTTCTGCTGTCAGTAATCAGCATTGCCGTCTTTGCCGCAGGCCACAAGCCAGCCGACATTCCGATGGTTCACTTGCAGGACAGAACCAAATATGCCTGCAATCCCGATGGAGTGCTGAGCGATGCAGCCATTGCGCGCATCGACTCTACCCTTTCGTGGCTCGAAGCCAACAAGGGCATTCAGACTATTCTGGTTGTAGT
Organism: Bacteroidaceae bacterium; assembly: GCA_017617315.1. GTDB lineage: Bacteria > Bacteroidota > Bacteroidia > Bacteroidales > Bacteroidaceae > Ga6A1. The sequence goes on along the minus strand of JAFZWM010000025.1, from coordinate 69,208 downwards.
GAGAAAGATGGAGAACGAAGACTCGTTCAGTTTTGCATTCGAACTGGCGCAGCTTCACAAGCCCGGACACAAGGAGAAGAACACAGGACTCGTAATCCTTCTCTCGACCGAAGACCGGCAATACACAATCCTTACGGGTCGCGGACTCGAAGGAACGCTTCCCGATGCCATCTGCAAGAGAATCGAGAACAGATACATGCTCCCGCATCTGAAAGAAGGCAACTGGGACGCCGCCATGATTGCAACCGTTGAGGCGATAAAGAAGTACACTGAGGGCGACACGGAACTGCACGGATTCACAAATTCTCCGATAGAGGGCGGCGACGATTCTCTGATGCCGATGTTCCTGCTTCTCTTTGTCGGCGGGATTCTGATTGCTGCCGGATATTATGCAAACCGGCAACGCAAAAGATGCCCGAAATGCGGAAAGCACGGCTTCAACATGATTAACGAGACTTTTATCGGCACAGTAATGCGAAACGGAGTGAGATACAAGCACTACCGCAGATGCTATGTGTGCAAGAACTGCAACTACACCGTTTTCAAGGACGATTATGACAGAGACGAAGACGACTTCATAGGACGTTCTGGCGGACCGATAATCTTCGGCTTTGGCAGAGGATTCGGCCGAGGTTTCGGCGGAGGAAGTTCGTTTGGCGGCGGAGGCTTCTCGGGCGGCTCGTTCGGAGGAGGTTCGTTCGGCGGAGGCGGCGCAAGCGGCAGATTCTGACATCAAGACAATAACTTAAAACAAAATAAATTATGAACTCAATTACAAACTGGATTAAATCTCACAAAATAGCATCGGGCGGCTGCGGCTGTCTGGTAGTGATTCTGATTTTCGCCATAGCCATTGGCGGATGGATGAAGACATCATACAACGGAATGGTTGAACTCGACGAAGGCGTTTCAACCGCATGGAGCAACGTTCAGTCGCAATACCAGCGCAGAGCCGACCTCATTCCAAACCTCGTAAACACGGTCAAGGGCTACGCAGCACACGAGAAGGAGACTCTCGAAGGCGTAATAGCTGCACGCAGCAAGGCTACACAGATGACAATCGACCCTTCGAACCTTACCGAAGAGAACATGAAGAAATTTCAGCAGGCACAGGGCGAACTTTCTAACGCGCTCGGCAAGCTCCTCATGGTTCAGGAAAGATATCCAGAGCTGAAGGCAAACGAGAACTTCTCTGAACTTCAGGCACAACTTGAAGGCACGGAAAACCGCATTGCCGTTGAGCGAAACAACTTCAACAAGGTTGTAGAGGCATACAACCTGAAAGTCCGCTCGTTCCCAAACAACATCCTTGCCGGACTGTTCGGATTCGAGAAGAAGAGCAAGTTCGAGGCCGAAGCTGGCAGCGAGAAAGCACCCGAAGTAAAATTCTAAAAAAATATAGAAGAACAAATTAACATAAAATATAATGGATAGCAATCAGAGATACATGATGCGTGGCGTAAGTGCAGCCAAAGAAGACGTACACAACGCCATAAAGAACATTGACAAAGGCATTTTTCCACAGGCATTCTGCAAAATCATTCCCGATATTTTGGGAGGCGACCCGGAATACTGCAACATAATGCACGCCGACGGAGCAGGAACAAAGTCGAGCCTTGCCTACATGTACTGGAAGGAAACCGGCGACCTGTCCGTATGGAAAGGAATTGCTCAGGATGCCCTGATTATGAACACCGACGACCTTCTTTGCGTTGGAGCCGTTGACAACATTCTGGTTTCATCTACCATTGGCCGCAACAAGATGCTAATTCCGGGCGAGGTAATCTCTGCCATCATCAACGGAACAGACGAACTTTTGCAGCAGATGCGCGACATGGGCGTGGGCATCTACGCAACAGGAGGCGAAACTGCCGACGTGGGCGACCTTGTACGCACCATCATCGTTGATTCGACCGTTACATGCCGCATGAAGCGAAGCGACGTAATCAACAACGCAAACATCCGTCCGGGCGATGTAATCGTAGGACTCTCATCTTGCGGACAGGCTACATACGAGAAGGAATACAACGGCGGAATGGGCTCAAACGGCCTTACAAGCGCACGCCACGATGTCTTTGCAAAGTATCTTGCCGAGAAATATCCAGAAAGCTACGACAAGGCCGTGCCAGAAGAACTTGTGTACAGCGGAAGCTACAAGCTCACCGATGAGGTTGAAGGCTCGCCGATAAACGCAGGCAAACTCGTCCTCTCTCCTACCCGCACATACGCGCCTGTTGTGAAGAAGATGCTCGACGAGATGCGTCCACAGATTCACGGTATGGTTCACTGCACCGGCGGAGCACAAACAAAGGTTCTGCACTTCGTAGGCGACAACTGCAAGGTTGTGAAAGACAATATGTTCCCTGTCCCACCGCTGTTCAAGGCAATCATCAAGGAGAGCGGAACAGACTATGCCGAGGCTTACAAGGTGTTCAACATGGGACACCGACTCGAAGTCTATGTCAGCCCGGAAGATGCACAGAAAGTTATCGACATCAGCAAGAGCTTCAACATCGACGCTCAGATTGTCGGCCACATCGAAGAAGGCAAAAAGTCGCTCACAATCAAGAGCGAGTTCGGCGAATTCAACTACTAAAAATAACAAGATGCTGTTTCCTTCTGAAAAAACGGGAAACAGCATTTTTTCTTCGATAAAACAAATTTATTGCTGGATAATTATTCAGATTTTAATCTTTTCACTAACTTTGCAGCCGCAAAAATCAAAAACAGATGGATTGGTTAACAAAATTATTCTTAGACCCTGAGTCTATTGCGCATATCGTGCTGCTCTACGCACTCGTTATCACAATAGGCGTATACCTGGGAAAAATCAAAGTCTGTGGAATCTCGCTTGGAGTTACGTTCGTATTGTTTGCCGGAATCATAGCCGGACACTTCGGCATGACCGGAACGCTTACGACGCTCAACTTCATTCAGGATTTCGGACTTATTCTTTTCGTGTACTGCATCGGACTTCAAGTTGGTCCTTCGTTCTTCTCTTCCTTCAAGGAAGGAGGCGTATCGATGAACCTGATAGCAGTCGGAATCATCGCACTCGACATCGTTGTGATGCTATTGTTCTACTGGTTCGGCTTTGAGCACACAGGCGAGAACCTTGCAATGATGGTTGGCGTGCTTTGCGGAGCCGTTACCAACACTCCGGGACTCGGTGCCGCAAACGAGGCTCTGTCGCAGATTGCAGCCTCAACAGGCAAGGCTGCTCCACAGATTGCATCGGCCTACGCCTGCGCATATCCTCTTGCAGTTGTGGGAATGATTGGCTGTCTTATCGCGCTGAAGTTCATACTACGCGTAAACACAGAGAAAGAAGAGAGCGACTTGAACTCTGAAGAATCAGACCCTAAGAAGAAGCCTCACATGATGCACCTTGAGATGACAAACCCATCTCTCGACGGCAAGAAGCTTGTTGAGGTTAAGAACTTCATGGGACGTCAGTTCGTCATCTCACGCATCTTGCAGGACGGACACGTTTCAATTCCAAACAGAGACACCGTGTTCCACATGGGCGACCAGATGTTTGTTGTCTGCGCCGAGGATGATTACGAGCCAATCGTTGCCTTCATCGGAAAGGTTATAGAGGTTGACTGGGAGAAGCAGGACACTCCGATGGTGAGCCGCCGAATCCTCGTTACTCAGGAGAGCATAAACGGCAAGACTCTCGGACAGCTTCACTTGAGTTCTGTATACGGCGTAAACGTTACACGCGTTAACCGTGCCGGAATGAACATCTTTGCAAGCGACAACTTCCGCCTTCAGCTTGGCGACCGCGTTATGACCGTTGGTCCTGAGGATGCTGTTCAGCGCGTTGCCAACCTTCTTGGAAACTCACTCCGCAAGCTCGATCATCCAAACTTGTCAACAATCTTCGTTGGCATCTTCATCGGTATCATCTTCGGTATGATTCCAATCGCAATTCCAGGCATTCCAACTCCTGTTAAGCTTGGCTTGGCAGGCGGTCCGCTGGTTATTGCAATCCTTATCGGTGCATTCGGCTACAAGATCAAGCTTCCGGCATACACCACAATGAGCGCCAACCTTATGCTTCGCGAGATAGGCTTGGTTCTGTTCCTCGCAAGCGTCGGCATCAAGGCGGGAGCTACATTCGTAGACACAGTTCTTCAGGGCGACGGACTTAAATATGTTGCATTCGGATTCTTCATCACAATCATTCCTATCCTTATCATGGGAGTTGTTGCACGCTGGAGATACAAGATGAACTATTTCACTCTGATTGGACTTATCGCAGGTTCGAATACCGACCCACCTGCATTGGCTTACTCAAACTCTATTACATCGACAAGTGCTCCGGCCGTAGGTTACTCAACGGTTTATCCGCTTGCCATGTTCCTGAGAATCGTAACTGCACAGATTATCATATTGTTGCTGTGCAGCTTGTAATCGAAATTTTTCATTTCTATAAGGTAATATTTTCAAACGGGCTTTGCATTAAATTATGCAAGCCCGTTTTTCTTATTAACATTTATTAACATCTTCTTAATATTTTATAACATTTTTTATTATTATTTTTGCCCTGAGTTTTAATAATTATTTTATAAGAGCTTCATCTACTAAAAATGCTTAGGATTACAACATATCTAATATTATTTTGTCTATTTATTCTTTCATCATGCTCATCAATAACACAAAATAACGAGACCGAGTTAAAGATAATATACACGACAGATACACACGGAAGTCTGCTACCCTACGATTTTTTCAAGCAGGAAACTGACTCGTGCTCTTTAGCTAATCTGAGTTCGTATGTAAAGAAACAAAGGCAGGAATATCCCGGCAGGCTTATTTTGCTTGACGGCGGAGACCTTATTCAAGGCTCGCCAGACATGTATTACTATAACTATCAGGCAATCAGGAACACTCATCTGGCTTCGAGAGTGATGAACTATCTTGGCTACGATGCCATAACGCTCGGAAACCACGATTTCGAGCCGGGAGAGGCCGTTTATTACGACCATCTGCCAAGACAGTGCAACATGGCCCTGCTGGCTGCCAATGCCATAGACACGCGCACCAACGAGCCTATGTTCAAGCCGTACACTATAATTGAGCGCGACGGATTCAAGATTTGCGTATTCGGAATGATAACAGCCGACACGGAGCACTGGCTTCCGAGGATGCTGATTCCGAACCTGAGGTTCGACCCTATGATTGAGACGGCTCGCAAATGGCTTCCGGAGATTATAAAGAAAGAGCAGCCCGACTATGTCATCGGCATGTTCCACGCCGGCAGCGAGATTGTAAACCGCACCGACAAGAACGGCATTGGCTACATGGACGGAAGCATTCCGGTGGCAATGGCAGTCCGAGGCATTGACATGCTGCTGATAGGGCACGACCACGCCGTAAAATGCGACTATCTGGTTAACGACTATGGCGACACCATTCCGGTGATGCAGCCAAGTTCGCACGCCGATGAATTTGGAGAGATTAAGCTTCATCTTAAACGTAATCTTGACGGCACAGTAAAGAGCGACGTCAAGATGAAACGCCACAAGACGAAGAACTATCCTATCGACAAGGAGTATGCCAAGGCATTCCAAGGTGCAGTCGACTCTGTGAACGCATACCTCGACCGCCCTCTCGGAAAAATCAGCACCACGCTCGACGGTCTGGGCAGTCTGGTTGGCCAGACAAACCTGATGGACCTTATCCACACCGTTCAGCTATCGGTTACCGAGGCTCAGATTTCGCTCACAAGCACGCTGTCTACATTCAGTAACATAAACAAGGGAGCGATTACGATGCGTAACCTGTTCGACATGTACAAGTACGAAAATCAGGTTCACAAACTGTGGATGACGGGCAGAGACGTGAAGAATTTCCTCGAATACGGATATTCGCGCCAGTTTAACCAGATGACATCGGCAAACGACCATCTGCTGAGTTTCAGCGTAGACCACAATGGAAACGTTGAGATTGACCATTTTGGTCCGAAGCTGAAAACGCCTCAGTACAACTTTACGTCGGCTGCCGGAATCAACTACATCGTAGACGTATCAAAGCCATACGGACAGCGAGTTGTAATAAAAAGCATGGCCGACGGCAGCAAGTTCGAGATGGACAAGCGCTACTACGTCGTTATGAACTCGTATCAGGCAGCCGGAGGCGGCGGTTTCCTGACAAACGGTCTTGGGTGGACGAAAGAGGACATAAAGTACCACACCATCACCGAATCGACTCTCGACATGAGATATTACATAGCATCATACATTAAGGAACACGGAACCATAGAGCCAACCAAAAACGGAGAGTGGAAGGTTGTGCCGGAAAACTGGTGGAAACAGAACAAGGAAAGAGACAAGAAGATAATGGAACCGTACCTTAAATAAGAAAATTATACCCAATAAGCGTAAAAAACAGCATGAGAAAAACCAAAATTCTAACACTTCTTACTGTCATTCTGACACTCGTATCGTGCCAGAACAAGGAAGTTGATATATCCATCATCTACACGACCGACGTGTTTGGGTTTATTTACCCATACGATTACCAGACCGACAACAATTCACGCACAAGTCTGGCACACTTCATGACGCTGGTAAAGGAACAGCGAAAGATATACGGCGACGACCGCTGTCTCGTCCTCGACAACGGAAACAAGGCTACGGGACAAAGCTCACTATTCTACTACAACTTTGTAGACACAAAAAGCGAACCAATCTGCTACAAGGCAGAACGAATGATTAACTACGATGCCTGCGGAGTGGGATTCCGCGACACGGAAATTGCAAGTTTCATACACCACAGCAGATACAAGCCCGAGATTCAGCCGCCATACATCTGCGCCAATCTTATAGACATAAAGACCGGCAAGCCGCACTTCAAGCCATACTTCGTTAAAGACTGCGACGGAGTGAAGGTTGCCGTGCTTGCCATGACATCGCCTCAGGCCACAAGATGGATTCCGAAGGAGGAACTGAGCAACCTTGAGTGCGAAGACATGATTGAGTGCGCACAAAAGTGGATAAGGGTTATAAAGCAGCAGGAAAAGCCCGACATCATTGTCGGACTGTTCAACTGCACGTCGGAGTACGACCAAAGCAACTACGATATCGACACATACAAGAATCCTAACGGAGGAGTTCCGGCTGTGATAAGAGTGCCGGGATTCGACATCGCGCTCTTTGGCGGAAGTTCGTCGAAAAAAGAACGCATCTTCAGACTCAAGAACGATGCCAACGAATACGTCCAGTGCATACAGCTTTCGCAGGCCTGCTACTCGGCCGGAACAGTCCGCGTTCATCTTAAGCGAGAAGGCAACGGCTACATGAAGCGCATCTTCGGCTCTATCGTAAACCTGAAGATGTACGAACCCGACGAGCAGTTCTGCGAAGTGTTCAAGAACTCGCACGACAGCATTTACAACTGGTTCAACAAATCAATAGGATTCCTTCCCGACACGATTTTCGGCGACGACGGTCTGTACGGCCCCGACAAATACCGAAAGCTGATAAACGACGTTCAGATGTGGGCAACAAAAGCCGACGTATCGCTCGCTGCAACAACCATCGCCAAAGACACCATTCTGCCCGGCCCGGTAACGATGAAGCGAATATTCAAGATTTATCCCTACGAGAACAACGTGTGCATAATGAACATGATGGGCGAAGAAATAAGGCGATATCTCGAAGCTTCGGTAAACGAGCAGTATGAGCAGTACAAGAACAGCGACACGCCTCTGCTGCGCGTTAAGCGCGACAGATTCGGGCACATTCTCTACACCGAGGACAGCAAGACGTATCTAATGTCAAAGCCCGACAATTTCTTCGCCGCCGGCGGAATAAAATACACCATCGACCTTTCAAAGCCCGAAGGAAGCCGTGTAAACATCATCTCGAAGACTGACGGCACTCCCTTCGACCTGAAGAATACATACAGCGTAGCGATAAACTCGTACGTTGCCCGAGGCGGCGACAACACTTTCGTGAACTGGCTGGGCTGGAACGACGAAACCATAAGAATACATGCAACACAAAGTCGCTCGGTAAGTATAAGGCAGTACATGCGCGAATACATTACATCGCACAAAGACACGCTGAAGGTAAACGACGACGAGAACTGGCACATTGAGCCTATTGCATGGTGGAGAAATCAGAAGGAGTTAGAAAAAATAAGACAAGACTTTGTATGGACAGCCACTTACAAGGCCATCAGAAGTCGCGAATCAAACCCTTACTACAACAAAAAATAAAAGCAAATGAAATATATCCGCCAAATTCTAATACCATTCATAATAATACTGTTGTACGGCTGCGACAGACCATCTTCTGCCGACATTACCGTACTGTACACAAGCGATGTCTACGGATTCATCTTTCCGTACGACCTGCAAACCGACAGCACAAACAACGGCTGTCAGGCCAGTTTCGCCACGCTTGTAGACGAGCAGAGGGCGATAAACGGCGACTACATGCTTGTGCTTGACAACGGAAACAAGTGCGTGGGCTCGGCCGTAAACACATACTTCAACTTCATCGACACAATTAGCGAACCTGTATATTTCAAGGCTGAGAGGATGATTGGCTACGATGCCACCGGCGTGGGCGTGCGCGACCTCGAGGTGAGCGAGACCATCAATCCAACAAGGCACGACGAAAGTTCGTGTCCGCCAAGAGTGTGTGCCAACATCATAAACAAGCACACCGGAAAACCTCACTTCACACCTTATTTCACAAAAGACATAAACGGAATAAAGGTTGCCGTTCTGCCAATGACATCGCCCAACATCGTGGGCATTCCGCAGGAAGAGAGAGAGAATATCTACATCGAGGACATGGTTGAGTGCGCACAGAAATGGGTGAAGGTAATCAGAGAGAAAGTAAACCCCGACGTTCTTATCGGAATGTTCTGCTGCAACTCGAACTACAAAAAAGACAACACTAACATCGACAGCAACAAGAATCCAAACGGAGGAATTCCGGCAGCCATTAAGGTGGCAGGATTCGATCTCATTCTGCTGGGCGATGCCGAGAGTGGCGAAGAAAGCATCTGGACAATAAACAACTACAACGGCGACAACATAACGGTTATTCAGCTTGCACAAGGATGCAGCACCGCCGGACAAGCACGCATCCATCTGGATAAAGACCCGAAGACAAACCGATACACAAAGCGCGTGTTTGCCACAATCGTCGAACTCGACAGCTACGAGCCTAAAGCTGACATTTCTGAAAACTGCAAGGCCGAGTTCGACTCGGTTTACAAGTGGTTCAACAAGCCAATCGGCTATCTGGTAGACGATCTTTACGGCGACAAGTCGATGTACGGCCCCGACTATTACCGCAACCTGATACACAACATTCAGCTATACTACACAAAGGCCGATGTCTCGATGAGCAGCGCGCTGCTTGCCGGCGACACAATAAAGGCTGGCCCAATGAGCATGAAGCGCATATACGGTCTGTATCCGTTCGAAAACCAGCTCTACACGGTAAGGATGAGCGGACAAGACATCATCAACTATCTTGAATGGGGATTCAGCAACCAGTACGAGACGATGACGCACGAGAATGCTCCGCTGCTGAAGCTGAAGCGAGACACGAAAGGGCACATCATCTATCGCGAAGACGGCAGGCCCTATCTGAATTCAAATCCGAACATCTATACCTGCGCCGCCGGAATTTCATACACGGTAGACCTTACAAAGCCCGAATTTCACAGAGTAAGAATAGATTCTTTCTGCGACGGAAGGCGATTCTGCCCAAAACAGACATACACCGTTGCACTGAACTCTTACCAGATTGGCGACGGCGGATACTACATCAGCAAAGGACTGCGATGGGACAATGCCACTCTCGAACAGAATACGATTCCGACGCAGAACAACAACATAAGGCTGTACATCGGAAAGTATTTCCAGATGAAGAAGAAAGTCGGACTCGAGTTCAGAAGAGACTGGATGCCGTCGCCCGAGAAATGGTTCAGGACGGCACGACACCGCGAAGAAAAAGAACTGCATCCGGTGTGGAACGGAAACAACACCCCGGAACAAGACTGATAATAAGAAAAGAACTAAAGCGAGGATTTCGCTTTAGTTCTTTTCTTCTATATATCGCAATGCGCTCTCGGCACAACGCTCGCCGTCTACGCCAGCCGAAACAATTCCTCCGGCATATCCAGCGCCCTCGCCACAAGGGAAAAGTCCTTTTATTTCAACGTGCTGAAGCGTTTCCTTGTCGCGCACAATTCGCACGGGCGACGACGTTCTGGTTTCAACGCCAATCATAACGGCCTCGTTGGTCAGAAATCCGTGGCTCATCTTTCCAAACTGAAGAAAGCCCTTAGACAGTCTGCCGCTGATGAACTCGGGCATCCAGAAGTGCAGAGGCGAAGAGATAAGTCCCGGACTGTAAGACGAATCGGGCAAGTCGTAGCTTAGCTTTCGGTTCACGAAATCGGCCATTCTCTGCGCCGGAGCCGTCTGGCGCATGTTTCCAGCCTTCCAATTCTGCTTCTCGAGCGCATCCTGAAACTGCATCATCGCCAGCGGATGGCTCGCATCAAGATGAGTTGCATCGAAACCTTCGTCCTTCAATCCGCCAACATATTCAGAAATGAAATTCTTCATCGACTTTTCAGCCAAATCCTCGGGATGAAGTTCGACAACCATTCCAGAGTTGCTCCACTTCGAACCTCGGTTTGACGGACTCATTCCATTTACCACAATCTGGTGAGGGCCGCTCGCCGCAGGCACAACAAATCCGCCCGGACACATACAGAACGAATATACTCCCCTGCCATCAACCTGATGAACAAACGAATATTCGGCCGCCGGAAGATATTTTCCCCTGCCCTGACGGTTATGATACTGAATGCAGTCGATAAGGTGCGACGGATGCTCAAGACGCACACCCACCGCCAAACCCTTGGCCTCAACTTGCACATTATTATTATAGAGCCAACGATATACATCGCGCGCGCTATGACCTGTTGCCAGAATCACCGGGCCAAAGAGTTCCTGCTCCATGCCCGTGTCAAGATGCTTAACCACAATGCCCTTCACCTCGTTTTTCTCGATGATGATCGATTCCATTCGGGTTTGGAAATGAACCTCGCCGCCGCATTCGAGAATCGTGTTTCGCATATTCTCGATAACTCGCGGAAGCTTGTCCGTTCCGATATGCGGATGCGCATCGACGAGGATTGACGTGCTTGCGCCATGCTGGCAGAAGACATTCAGAATCTTGTCGATGTTTCCTCTCTTCTTGCTTCGAGTATAGAGTTTTCCGTCGGAATACGCTCCTGCTCCGCCCTCGCCAAAGCTGTAGTTGCTCTCGCTGTCAACCTTGTGCTCGCGCGAGATTTTGGCGATATCGAGCTTGCGGTCGCGAACATTCTTTCCGCGCTCCACCACGATAGGACAAAGTCCAAGCTCGATAAGGCGAAGAGCTGCGAACAGTCCGCCGGGGCCGGCACCGACAACCAATACCTTCGGCTTGCCTTCGACATTCCTGTACTCGGTGCGCACAAACTCATCGTCTTGCGGCTGCTCGTTAATGTAGGCACGAACCTTCAGGTTTACCATCACGGTACGCTGACGGGCATCGATGCTGCGTTTTAGCACTCGCACCGCCGTAAGCGTGCGAATGTCGAGCCCTTCCTCGTGCGCAATGAAATCCTTAACCGCCTGTTCGTTTACCGCATTCTGCGGCAGCACTCTATACTGAAATTCCTTTATCATAAGAAATATAAATAATGTGTTTAAGCGAGCAAAATTAGCCAAAAATCGCCAAATATCGGGCAAGGCAGAAACAAAAATCAAAATCAGCCGAATTATTTTGCAATATTCGGAAAGATTGTGCATTTTTGCAGTCGAAACCTAAATAACAAAACAAAAATGAAAAGAATTATTAACAGACTATTACTCTCGCTTGCTTTTTTGTTTGCCTTTGGCATAAGCCACGGCAACGCACAGGCACAACTCAGCTTCAAGGGAGTAGACCTAAACCAATCGCCTAAAGACGTGGCCTTCATTCTGCAACGACAGAAAGGCTTTGTATTCAACCAAGAAACTGCCAACGGAATTTATCTGAAAGGCGAATACTGCGGATGCAAGTGCATCGTTTACATAAAGGCATACCGCGACAACCCAAAGGGCGTTGAGAAACTTGTGTGCTACATGGAAGACTATACCGAGGAGGTTCAGAAAGGAATGGTTGAGCACCTTACAAAACGGTACGGCGAGACCAATGCCGAGGATTTTTACTGCCGATACGGCCGCATCGAGCCAACATATTCTGTAATAATGACAGCCGTAGACCACTTCCTTCTGCTTAGTTTCTACACGCACCAAATAGAGTATTAAAGAGGCTCTGAAGCCCTAAAAACGGTAAAAACATCTTAAAAAATGCAAAAAAAAGGCATTCCAACGAATAATAACCTACATAAAATTTGTATATGTGAGTTTTTTCGTTACCTTTGCCACCGTTATTAACGGAATTTTCGGTAAATTACTTTAATAGATTCTAGTATGAACAAATCACAGTTAATTGATGCTATCGCAGCTAAAAGCGGCCTTAGCAAAGCAGATTCAAAGAAAGCTCTTGAAGGCACTATCGATGCCATCACAGCAGCATTGAAAGAAGGCGATAAAATTGCTCTTGTAGGTTTCGGAACATTCTCAGTAGAGGAGAGAGCTGCAAGAACTGGTATTAACCCAGCAACACGCGAGAAGATTGAAATCGCTGCAAAGAAAGTCGCTAAGTTCAAGGCAGGCGCAGAACTTTCTGAAGCTATAAAGTAACAAAAAAACTTAAATAGCTAAATAGAGGGGGTGTTTCGTTACATCTCCTCTATATTTTTAAAAAGGCGACAAGATTTTTTCAGCCAACTATAATCAAGAAACTATAACCATCATGAGAAAAATTCTGTTCATACTCTCATTTGTTATTTGCCTCTGCGCCTACGGGCAGGGCTACCATCTTGGAGTAAACAAGAGCGTGGCAATAAAGGGCAAGGTCGAAAACGGATACAACTTCTGGCTGTACAGCCCCGACTCGCTGCAAGCATCGGAAAAGAAACCGCTCATTATCTTCCTGCACGGAAAAAGCCTGTCGGGAACCGACATGAACCGAGTGCTCAGATACGGAACGATAAAGGCCATAAACAAATATCATCTGGCAATAGATGCCTACGTCATCGCGCCGCAGACAACAAACGGATGGAATCCTGACAAGATTATGAACATCGTAAACTGGATGAAGACCAACTGCAACATCGACACAACCCGAATCTACGCCCTAGGAATGAGCATGGGCGGATACGGAACAGCCGACCTCTGCGCCGCATATCCCGACAAAATAGCTGCCGGAATAGAAATATGCGGAGGATGCTCGCGACGCGATGTGTCGGGACTGAGCAAACTGCCTTTCTGGATTTTTCACGGAACAGCCGACAGAGCCGTAGCCTACAGCACCGCAACAACGCTGTCGGAAAAGATTAAGCAGAACGGCGACTCACGACTTCTGTTTACAAAACTGAAGGGCTACAACCACGGACAGCCAGAACGCATATTCAACATAATAGAAACGTACGACTGGCTTATGTCGCACAGCCTAACGGATGAGAACCGCCCAGTAAACAAAGATTTCTACGATGTAATTACGGTAGAGAAGCTTACCTACAAGGCAAGCAGCAACTACACTCGATAACCGTAAGCCTGCTGCCGGAAACCACAAAATGAACGTCGATGCCGGCAAAAGTCATTCCGTACACCCTGCTGGCATCGTGCTGATAGTGCGGCCGAGGGTCGTTGGAAAGAATCTGTCCGAGTGCCTGAATCTTTCGCAGAGTCTCGTCCGAGCCGAATTTTCCGGCAAGCAGACTACAAAGGCGTTCTCGCACTCCATCGGCATAGTCAACCTCGAGCAAAGGCTGATTCTGCTGAATGGCATCGGTAAAGCCTCCGACGGCATCGGGGATGCAATCGGCATAAGGAAGATAAGGCTTGACGTCGTAAATTGGCGTGCCGTTCATAAGGTCAGCACCCTCGACAACGAGCACGGGTGCATCGGCACAGGCAAAATCTATGGAAACGAGCCTTACAACCGACAATCCTATAGCATTGGGACGAAACGGCGAGCGAGTGGCAAAGACTCCTACCCTCTTGTTTCCGCCAAGACGCGGAGGACGGACGGTTGGCTTCCACTTGTCCTTGTGGGTTTCTGAAAAATCCCACAGAAGCCAGATATGACTGAATCCGTCGAGGTCTCTGAAAGCATCTGGATTTCGGAATTCGTGGGCGAAAACGATGCGCGCGGTAAGTTCTTTCACAACACCACTCTGGCGAGGAACTCCGAACTTTGAGTCAAAATCGCTCTCAATATGTGCAATGGGCAAAATTTCCATATATTTATTTCAAAATTTATTACAAAGTTAAAACTAATATTTGTATTTTTGCAAAAATCAATAAAAATGAAATCCAACATACTACTATTCATTTTGTCTACACTATTGTTTTTAGGATGCCAAAAGAACAAATGCTATACTGTAAGCGATGGTTTCAAGTCAATGAAACCTGATTGTTTTGAAAAGGCTATCAGAAATGACAATGTAACAATTGTAGACGTGCGAAAGATAAGCGAATTTGTTGAAGGCCACATCGACGGAGCCATAAATATCGATGTGCTGTCGAGCGACTTCAGAAACCGTGCTCTGGCAATCTTGCCGAAAGAGAATGTCATCGCGCTTTACTGCCGAGGCGGAAAACGCTCTAAAAATGCCGCGCAGATTCTTATTTCCGAAGGATACAATGTAATAGAACTGGACAGCGGTTTCCTTGCATGGGAAAAAGCAGGAAAGCCTATAGTGAAGTAAAATTCACCATAGGCTTTCTTTTTTACCTCAGTCAATCTTCGAATTGAAATCGTCGAGATAGTTTTCAGAAATCGGAATCAGTTCTTCTCCTATTTTTATCCTATTGTGCTCTATGCTCTCAATCTTGCTTATGGCAACGATATACGAGCGATGCACGCGGCAAAACTGGTTCTGAGGAAGTTTGTCCTCTATCGCCTTCATTGTTGAGAGGGCTATTACCGGACGGCCTCCCGATGCCAGATGAATGCGCACATAATCCTTCATTCCGCTGATGAAAAGAATGTCGTCGAAGTTTACGCGAACCTGTCGGTAGTCGCTCTTTACGAAGATGAAGTTGCGCTGTGCCTCCTGCATCTGTGCCGACGACATCTCGCTGAGCCTTTCCTGCTGCTCGAACCACTCCTTACCCTTTGTTACAGCCTTCAGAAAAGCCGTGTAGTTTATCGGCTTCAGAAGATAGTCGAGGGCGTTTACCTCGTAGCTGTCCAAGGCATACTCGCGAAATGCGGTGGTGAAGATTATCCGCGTTCTTCCGCTTACGAGCCTCGACAGTTCGAGCCCTGTTATTCCGGGCATGTTTATGTCGAGAAAAAGCAGATGAACATCGTCGTTTATTCCCTCAATCGCCTCCATCGGGTCGAGAAACGATGCCTGAAGCTGCGTGAAGGGCGTTTTCTCGATGAAATTCTTCAGAAGCTTTATTGCCAGCGGCTCGTCGTCAACGATTATACAGTTTAGTGTCATATTTTCTTCTGGTTAAAGAGTTTTATTGATGCCCGATATTTGCCGTCGCCAGTCAGTCCGTAAGTATATTCGTAACTGTCGGGATAGATTATGTCGAGGCGTTTCTTCAGATTCGATATTCCAACCCCGCCCTTGTGAGCGTTGTTCACCTCGTTGTCTTTGAGAAGAGTGTTTGTAACAACAAAAGTGATGTCGGAATTTTCTTCTGAAACGTTGATGTCTATCGACGACTTAACCTTGCTGCTCGCGCCATATTTAAAGGCATTCTCTACAATCGAGATGTACAGCATCGGGGCAATCTTGCATTGCATGTTGGCAATATTCACACTAACGTTTACCGTCAGCGTAGATTCGTCGTAGCGCAGTTTCATCAAGTCTACATAATTTACGATGAAGTCTATTTCCTTCTTCAGTTCAACCTTCTGACTCGTTGTGTCGTAGATGACGTAACGGAGCATATCGCTAAGCTTGCTTATTGAAAGCTGGGTAGCATCGGTATCGAACGCCGAGAGCGACGAGATGTTGTTGAGCGTATTGAACAGGAAGTGCGGATTCAGCTGACTCTTCAGCTGCTCAAGCTCTGCCTGAATCTGAAAGTTGCGCCGCTCGAGCACCTCTTTCTTCAGCTCACTGTTTGCCTGCAACGCCCTGAATCCGACGGCAACAAAAACGACAAGGATGTTTGACAGCAATTTTATCAGCACAACGATTAGTCCCGTTCCGGCAAAATCGAATTTCCAGCCCATCTTGCTGTTTATGTAAGAGACTATAATCTCTGACACCAAGAAAACGGCAAACGTAATGGCAAAGAACTTGCCATACTTACGGAACATGAAATAGCGCGGAACGGTGATGTCGTAAGCCACGCAGAACGTGAGAATCGTCATCAGATTCGTGCTGTAATAAAAGCGCGAGTTGTAGATGGCAGCAACAAGCCGCTCTACCGTAGGAGTGCCGTCGCCGAACACTCCTATGAGCGGTGCTGCCAGAATTACGAGAATAAACACGAATCCCAGAATCTGCTGGCTTCTCGTTGTCTTCAAGATTGTGTATTCATCCATACAGAAAAAATGTTTGGCACACAAATATACACTTTTTTACTTGAATACGCTGTTAATTCCGCTGTCTTTTACCTCCTTTACATCATCGCTGCTTATTCTTGAGGCGTTGCTGCTCTTCGGCTTCAGATTTCCAAGGCGGATATTTGCCGTGAAGATAACCGAGCGCATGTTTACCCTTACATCTGATATGCTGCTGAAATCAGCTCCGCGAGTCTCGTCCTTAATCTTCATTACCGTTACAAACGGATTTATCGTGTTTATCGACAGATTTACCCTGTCCTTGCACAACGACTTGCTCAGGTTAAGGCCATGAACGCTGATTGCCGGACTCTTTCCTTGCAATTTATACTCAGGCGTGTTTGTAAAGCAGAAGACGCTCAGCTTCAGTTTCCACCACAAATCCTGCTGAATGTTTGCCATGAGCGAGCTCTGCCATCCGCTGTTCGAATATCCAAGAACATCGCTTCGGAGGTCGGCATAAATAACCGAACCGTTAATCATTGCCTTCGTCTTTGGCGTAAGAGTTACGCTACAGAAAAGATTCAGCGATGTGTTGCGCTTCTTGGCAATGTTGCCGTAAGTTGTGTGTATCACGTCGTTCTCGCTGAATGTGTACTTCTCGATGCTGTTGTTCTGGAAGTTGTGGCGGAGCGATGCGTTTATCATAACTTTCTGACTGAACATTCCGTATGAAAGCTGAATGTTGTGAATCTTCTCGGCCTCCAGATTAGGATTTCCGTACTCGAGCATCGTTGGGTTCTGAGTATTGACGTATGGATTGAGCAGAGAGATGCCCGGACGGCTTATTCGCATGTTGTACGAAAGTCCGAGGTTCTGCATGTTCTTAAGATTCAAGCCGAATGTTACCGTTGGCACAACATTGTCGTATCCAACAGAGAAATCGTTCTCCGTGCCTGTAATCTTCTGGCTCGTATGCTCGTATCTCACTCCAGCCTTTGAACTGAACATCTTGTAATTGTAGCCGTAACTTGCGTAGAGTGCGCCAATATCGTTGGCGTTGCGATAGTTAAGAAGCGTAGTGTTACTTGTGTTTCGGCGGAAGATGTACTTCGCTCCCGTTTCGAGTCGCATGGTTGATGAAAGCGGCAGACTGTAATCGGTCTGAATTGTATTCTCAACCATGTTGCTGCGGTTTGTCTCGTTATATGCAGGCATGTACGAAACCGAATATTCGCTCTCGCTTTCGGTGCGCGTTGGCTGACTGCTCAAATGGTATGCAAGCATCAGGCTATGTCCGTTTCCGCCACGGAAGTTATGTTTGTAGTCGGCTCCGGCAAAGAAATGTGTGTTGCGGGTGCGATTGTTACTGTGGGTTGAATAGCTTGAATTCTGCGCGCCTCTGATATCGGTCAAGGCATCGCTCCAAGTGTGCATAGGGGTGAACGAAACTCCGCCGTTTACAGAAAACGAGTTGAGCGAATCTACATCGACGCTGATGTCGGTGTTGGCATTAATCGAGTTTGTCCAGCCCTTTGTGGTTGACTTGAAAACCTGCTTTGTTGCGGTTGCCAGATTGCCGTACTGATTTTCGATATCAATCTTAGGCTGAATAAGATAATTGTCGCCTACGTTGAGCGAAACCGTAACTTTCTTCTTCTGGACTGTTGAATAGACTCCGCCTCCGTTTACACGGTTTCCGCCCATGGCATAGATGTTTGCCAGATAGCCTTCCATGCTGCTGTCGGTAAGCATTGTTATGTTAAGTATTCCGCCAGTTCCCTCGGCATCGTATTTTGCGCCCGGATTGGTAACGACCTCGATATTCTTAACCACCGATGCCGGCATTGCCTTGAGAATTGTGCTCGGGTTCGAACTGATCATGGCATTCGGCTTGCCGTTTACATAAACCTTGAAACTGCTGCTGCCGTTAACCTTGATGTTATCCTGACCGTCTACCGTTACCATCGGAACCTTTCGAAGCATGTCGAGCACGTTGTTTGTCTTGGCATCCGAATCGTCCTTTACGCTGTAAGTAATCTTGTCCGACTCTACCTTTACGATGCGCTTCTGAGCCACTACCTCAACGTTCTTCAGCGTGTCTTGCATTGCAGCCCACGAATTTTCGAGCGAATCGAGCTGATGCTCGGTCATGTAACTCTGTGCAAAGGTTCTGTTTGCCGACAGAAGGGAAACGGCAATAAATCCTAAAAAAATCTTCTTATTCATATCTTTTCTTTTTTGTTTTTTGCAAAAATAATCCATGCTGTATTACCATTATAATATTTTCGACCAAAGGGGATTTTCGTTCGACAAAATCCGCCCCTGCGTCAATGCCGTTGC
This sequence comes from Bacteroidaceae bacterium, assembly GCA_017617315.1. Classification (GTDB taxonomy): domain Bacteria; phylum Bacteroidota; class Bacteroidia; order Bacteroidales; family Bacteroidaceae; genus Ga6A1. Next base: position 50,249 of record JAFZWM010000025.1, on the reverse strand, counting down.
TTTTTATACAGAAAAATCCGCCGGGAAAGCTATTATTCCCGACGGATTCCGTTTATAATGATGTGTGATAATCAAATTACTTGTTGAAGTATTTCTTTCCGTTGATTACTACAATTCCCTTGGTGTTTGGAGCAACCTTTACACCGCGAAGGTTGTAAGCCTCTGAAGTCTCAACATCGGCAGAAACGGCTTCAACGCCAGTTGCCTCGGCAGCCTTTATTGCACGAAGATAGATTGTACCCTTCTTGCTTGAAATGCCGCTCACGATACCCTCGATGTCGTAAAGCTGACCAGCCTTAGTGAACTCGCTCTCTGCAGGCAATGTAACTGTGCCAACGTTGTTAAGAGCCACAACCTCGTCGCCCTTATAGATTGAGTACTTCTTATTTTCAACCTTCAAAGAAACGCCCGAAATCTTTACAAGGTCGAAGATGTGCTGACAATTGATAACCTCGGCAAGAGTTGCAACAACTGGCTCGGCAACAACGCCTGACTTTGTAATCTGCAAAGCAGAAACGTCTGTATAATCGGCATCAGCCTTAGACTCGATAAACTCAGGCATAGAGTTGTAAGACTCTGCACAGCCCTTTATTGTTCCGTTAAGGATGTCGTTAGTCTCAACCTTGTTCTTCAAGCCTGACATCTTGTAAAGTTCGATGCACTTACCGTCCTCGCGCAAGAAAACCAAGTCGCCGATAGCAAACAGAACCTTAGCGTTGTTCAGTGTCAGAGTTGAGAAGTCCTGATAAACGGTTCCGGTCTTGTCCGAGCTCCACTCAATAAGTTTTGAAACAGTGAATGGAGTAACCTTGTTTACATCGAGGCTTGAAACAAAACTTACCTTCTCACCCTTAACAGCGATTGCCTTGATTGTTGAAGTTTCAGAAACCTCGATCTCGTTAACATACTTCAGGCTTGATGTTGTAGGCTCAGTTCCGTCGAGAGTATAGTAGATGTCTGTGCCCTCGTCGCCAGTTATGCTAACCTTTGTTGAAGTCTCGAACACCTTTGATGTTGCAGAAATTACAGGCTCGTTAACCTTGTTTTCATCAACCTCGTAGAAATTGATTTTCTGAATCTGTGCGTTATGTTTACTTGTAATCTTGTAGATATAAACTGTTCCGGCAGCCTGATATTCTGGCTTAATATCGAATGCAGCGGTAAAATTACCACCTGTCACACTGTTACTTACTCCTTTATCGCCAACAAAGATACTAGCTTCCAAACTGGTTGAAGCTCCGTCTGCACCAACAACCTCGATTCGTGCAACCTTGAAATTCATTGCAGGAAGTTCGATGGTAGAATTTTTCTTACCAATGAACAATGCTTTACCGCCCGAGATGTAATAGGCATTGTCCGCAGCAGTCAGCTTTATGCTATATGTACCATTTGTAAATGTACCGCTCTTAACGCCATCTGACGATTTAGAAGGTAGTCCCCAAGTATTTGCACCATCGGTAAAATCCAATGTAACTTTCTGAGCACTTACGGCAGAGCACATCAGCAATGCAGCAAATGCAAAAATTGAACGTAGAAAATGTCTCATGAATAAAAAATTTTAGTTAATTATTATTTATATGTAAAACTGAATTATCACTCAACTTCGAGGACAGACTTTGCCACCCAGCGTCCGCTCTTTCCCATCTGGAAGTCGGGAACTTCTTTTCCGTCGGCATCCTTTACATAAAGCGGCTCGGTAAAATAAGTGTGCGAATGTCCGCCAACAACATAGTCGATGTAATGTGTCTCCGGAATAAACTCTGTGTTGTCTGAACCAAGAATGTCCCAGCCAAGATGAGAAATGCAGATGATAACATCGCACTTCTTAACGTCGTGCAAGTATTTTGTAACCTTGTTAACAGCCTCAGATGGCTTGATATACTTGGCATCTCCGTAATTTACATGAGCCACGAGTCCTGCCAGTCGAGGGCTAACTCCGGTGATGCCGATCTTCTTGCCGCCACGCTTTACGATGATATAAGGCTTGACGATATTCTTAAGGCATGTCTGACTGAAATCGTAGTTGCAGCAAACAACCTTGAACTTAGCCATCTTGAACAGGCGAGCCATGTTGTCGAGACCGAAGTCGAACTCGTGGTTGCCGATTCCGCAGGCATCATACTTCATCATGTTCATAAGCTTGACCTCAACCTCGCCCTTGAACTGGCTGTAGTAGATTGAGCCCTGAGAAAAGTCGCCGTCGTCGAGCAGAAGCATATCTGGATACTGCTTGCGCTGCTCGCGTATGAACTTCAAGCGACGCAGATAGCCGCCCTTGTCGGCCATATCTGTCGGAAGATTAGCGTTCAGCGGCTCAACGCAGCTGTGCGTATCGTTTGTATGGAAGATTACAATCTCGGTCTTCTTCTGTGCAAAAAGCGAAACGGCCGAGCACAGAAGCACTATTGTAAGAAAACGTCTCATCATTCTACTAATTTACATCTGCCGTCCTTTGCGGCGCTAATCTTACGTCCTTCGGAATTAAGACGCTTAATGTAATTAAGGATAACCTCGCGTGCAAGCACGTTCTTTATTTCCTTCTTTGTCGACTTTTTGAAATGTTCAAGATAGTCGTTGCCCTCTGCCATATAGTCGGTTGTGCAGACTACATATTCCTTGTTCGGGTCAACAGGCTCGCCGTTGATGGTTGCCTTGCGCAACTTTTTGTCGCGAGTGATTTCGAGGCGTACATTGCGGCTCTGACATTCGCCGCCCGTGAATGCGATGTCCTCAAAGAGTCCTACAACATCGCTTCCCTTCAGCGTTACAAAGGCAAGAAGATTGTTGAATGGCGCAAGAGCCAAGATGTCGCCGTTTCGGATTACGCCTTCGGGAATGTCGGCACGATTGCCGCCCATGTTAAGGATTACGAAATCGGCTTTCTGGCCGTAGCGTTCGCACTCATCGAAAAACGTGTCGGCCATGAAGTTGCCGAGCGCGCTCTCCGGACGGAGGTCAACGCCGCTTTTCATGAAAGTCTCACTGTATCCCACCACAGGCAGAAGAATGCTGTCTACCTTCTGCTTGTATGGAGCGAGGAAAGCAACCGCATCGGCTTCGGGATTCTTGTCGAATTCGTTAGTAATCTCAAACCGCGTTGCGCTCTTCAGTCTTACCTTGCCCTGCGCAAAGGCTTCGGAGCATGGCGCGAGCACCATTGAGGCAAGAATCAGATATGTTGATATTTTTTTATTCATCTATAAATCAGATATTTTTTCGTTTCAGTAATATTCTCTCGATGTAATGACACATCAGGTTTATGGCCCTCTTGTTGTGTCCGCCCTGAGGGATGATGATGTCGGCATTCTGCTTTGTAGGCTCAACAAACTCCTGATGCATTGGCTTCAGGACTGCTTCGTATCGCTGCAATACCATCTCGACGGTTCTGCCGCGCTCAACAATGTCGCGCTGAATAACGCGTATCAGACGGTCGTCGGCATCGGCATCGACAAAGATTTTCAAGTCCATCAGGTCGCGCATCTCCTTGTTGTACAGAGCAAGGATTCCCTCGACGATGATAACTTCTTTTGGCTCAACGTGTACCGTTTCAGGCAGACGGTTGCTTTCGATGTACGAATAGGTAGGTTGTTCTATTGCCTTTCCGTCCTTCAAGTCGCTTATCTGCTTTGAGAACAGTTCCCAGTCGAATGCGCTCGGATGGTCGAAGTTTAGCTTTCTGCGCTCGTCCATCGTCAGATGCGTTGTATCGTTATAATACGAATCCTGACTGATTAGCGCTACTTCATCCTTTGGCAAACGCTCTACGATCTTGCGTGCCACTGTGGTTTTGCCACTGCCCGTACCACCTGCAATTCCAATAATAATCATGCTACTACCTTTAGTTATAATAAAAACCTTAACTGCAAAAGTAGCAAAAATTTCTGTTGTGAGAAAAATATTTTGCCATTTCTTCAAAATGTGTTATCTTCGCACCATTATTAAGCAAAACCAAACATAATTATAGAATAAATGAAAGAATTAGCTTTAAAGTACGGATGTAATCCTAACCAAAAGCCATCACGCATTTATATGGAAGAAGGCGAACTTCCTATCGAAGTTCTTAGTGGAAAACCGGGCTACATCAACTTTTTGGATGCTCTGAACAGCTGGCAGCTGGTTAAGGAGCTGAAGGAAGCGACAGGGCTACCAGCCGCAGCATCGTTCAAGCACGTCTCACCTGCCGGAGCAGCAGTTGGCCTGCCGATGAGCGACACTCTGAAGAAAATCTACTGGGTTGAAGACGCTCCTCTGCCACTCACTCCGATAGCAACGGCATACGCCAGAGCACGCGGCGCCGACAGAATGTCGTCATACGGAGATTTCATCGCACTAAGCGACACTTGCGACGAGGCTACCGCAATGCTTATCAAACGCGAAGTATCAGACGGCGTTATCGCTCCGGACTTCACTCCTAAAGCTCTCGAAATCCTTAAAGAAAAACGCAAAGGCACATACAACGTAATCAAGATTGACCCTACATACGTTCCTAATCCTATTGAGCGCAAGCAGTGTTTCGGCGTAACCTTCGAGCAGGGCCGAAATGAAATCAAGCTTAACGGCGACGAGCTTTTCGCCAACATTCCAACCGACAACAAGAACTTCACAGACGAGGCAAAGCGCGATCTTATGATTGCACTCATCACGCTGAAATACACTCAGAGTAACTCTGTATGCTATGTCAAGGACGGACAGGCAATTGGTATCGGAGCAGGCCAGCAGAGCCGAATCCACTGTACTCGCCTTGCAGGAAACAAGGCCGACATCTGGTGGCTTCGCCAGCATCCAAAGGTTCTTAACCTGCCATTCGTTCCTAACATCCGCCGCGCCGACCGCGACAACACTATCGACATCTACATCAGCGAAGACCACGACGATGTATTGGCTGACGGCGTATGGCAGCAGTTCTTCACAGAAAAGCCTGAGGTTCTGACAAGAGAGGAGAAGAAGGAGTGGATTGCAAAGAACACTAACGTTGCTTTGGGTTCTGACGCATTCTTCCCATTTGGCGACAACATCGAAAGAGCGCACAAGAGCGGCGTTCAGTATGTTGCACAGGCTGGCGGTTCTGTTCGCGACGACCATGTTATCGAGACATGTAACAAGTACGGCATCGCTATGGCATTCACTGGCATCCGCTTGTTCCATCATTGATTTTCCCCTTCGGAAACTAAATATAAAATCAGCGGACTTTCTCACGAGAGTCCGCTGTTTTTTCTTTTTCAAAACAAAGGTTTGTCATATCCTAACATAAAATGTGCTGAATTCGGCTAAGCCAAGAACTCCGATTTTTTTATTAGCCTTAAGTCTTAAAAACTCAACTTTACCGGCATTTCTAATCATCAATACGTCAGTTCGGCTCAATTATTATTCTCACGTATCTTGCATACGTCTTACAAGAATCCATCTTGGCACGATTTTTCAATTTTCAACTTTCAATTTTCAAAAAGCATTGTCAACTATGAATTGTCAATTGTGAATTATCCTCGGCTTTCTTCCCCGTACCTTGAACGTACCTTGCCCGAACCTTCCCCGTAGCTACCCCGTTCCTACTCCGAAGCTACCCCATACCTTGCGGCTTGCTTCTTCGGTACTTCTTCGTATCCTGCGGCTTACTTGCGGCTTACCTGCCGCTATGTTGAATCTTACTATACCCAACCTTGAAAGTTACTTTGGGGCTCTTTTCTGCATAACGATTCTTTATTTTAATATCGTTGCAGAATTGCTTATGCCGAACCCGAGTATCAATCTCCGCCAAACAGAAAAGGCGATTTTCTCGCCATTTTCTGCCCGACTAAGATTTTAGGAGTTCTGATAAAAATTAAGATATAATAGTTATTTCTCTAATTAGTTCGCAATTCTCGAAGCCAAAAGGCATGAATCAATTCCCGAACAATCGTCAGACAGTTCCCAGGCCTTCTTGCTTTCGTTCCAACAATACATCTCGCTGTTCTGAAGCGTTGTGCCGTCGCTCTCGGTTGTGTAAGCATACTTGCTTACTGGACAACTCTTTCCGTTGCGCATACATTTCTGCAATTCTATCGTAACGGTGTCTCCGTTGTAAAAATAAAGAAACTTCTTAGACAACTTCCAAACCTTCTTGTACGAATCCCACTCGCTTACTATCATGGCATCAGTCTTGCCGTCGGCATTGTAGCTGTACTCGTATCTGAACTTCGGAGTCAAGAGCAGATTGCTCTCGGTATAAATGTATCTTGTTGAAAGTTTACCGTCAACAACCTCGTCGTTGTGATAATACTTACTCAAATCGGAAGCCATTACACTTGCAGTACAACCAAACATGCAAAATAGTACGACTGCCAAAACCTTTACTCTAAAAATTCTTGTCTTCATAATTGTATCTAATTTTTTGTTAATATTCTTTTCTTTAATACTCGACTGGTGTATTAGTTAAGTATTACACTACAAAAGTATATATTATTTCCATTTCACAAAACAATTTAACATATTTTAACATTTTATTTTCTGATTTTTTTGAAATATAGCAACCTATACATATTATATTACAAGCGTCTTTCTCGCAAAGTATAAAGTATTGATTTAAAGAATATTTACACAGATATTCAATATTTCAAGGAAAAGAATTTGGAGGAATAAATTATTATAATTACTTTTGCAGTGTACTACAATAGTATAACACAAAAGATAACTCAATACATAAAAGAAAACATAATGAGAAACGATTTTTTAAGCGTAAGTTCGGTAACATACGGTTATAGCAACAGGCAAAATGTGTTCAACGACTTCTCTATAACCTTCGACGAAGGCAAAATCATCGGACTGCTGGGCAAGAACGGAACAGGCAAGAGTACTCTGCTCTATCTGCTGTGCGGACTCCTTCATGCCCAGAAAGGCGAAGTGCTCTTCAAGAACAAGAATGTCAAGGAGCGAAATCCTGAAACACTTCAAGACATCTTTATCGTTCCCGAGGAATTCAGTATGCCCGACACAACGCTGAACAAATACATAAAGCTTCTCTCCCCTTTTTACCCAAACTTCAGCTACGACGACATGAAGAGCACGATGGATAAATTCGAACTCGACATGAACCTTAACCTGAAAGAACTTTCGATGGGAATGAAGAAAAAGGTGTTCATGTGCTTCGCGCTCGCAACGAACACCTCTCTCCTGCTGATGGACGAACCGACAAACGGACTCGACATTCCTTCGAAAAGTCAGTTCCGCAAGGTTATTGCATCGAGCATGAGCGACAATCGTTCGATAATCATCTCAACCCATCAGGTTAAAGACATCGACATTCTACTCGATAAGGTAGTGGTTCTCGACAACAACGACATCTTGCTCGACCAGAATGTTGCCGACATCACAGAGAAGCTGTATTTTGCCGAGACTGGCATAAACGACGATATATCAGACGCCATCTTTACGCAGCCTTCGCTGGCTGGCTACAGCGCGGTGTTCAGAAACCTCGAAAACGCCGAAAGCACAATGAACCTCGAAACGCTGTTCAACGCAACGCTGAACAAGCGCGACGAAATTAAAAAGATTTTCGAAGAATAAAATCCGAAGCACATGAACAATGTTTTCAGTATAAAAAGAATCGCTGCACTTCTGAGCTACGAATATTCAAACGACAGAAAGACCCATCTGACAGTTTTCTGCGTCCTATTTGCATGCTTTTTGCTGTTTTCTTTTTACAACCAGATATACGCGTTAAACAAAGCCGAGTTATTTGCCGAAAATCAGAAACCAATACTCAGTTTTATGTTTTTCATAACGATGTGCATTGCCGCTTCAAGACATTCCAAGCCGAAAAATGTGGAATACATCATGCTTCCGGCAAGCAATCTGGAAAAATTCGTCGTGCGCTCATTTATTTGCATAGTGGTTGTTTTTGTCGAATGTTTAGTGGCATATAACGCTTCTGAGCTCATCAGACTTATTATAAACACCATTTTGGGCTGTCAAAGCAAATTCGGGAGCGATTTTACATTTAACATATTTCCGCCCCTGATATCGAGCGATTTCTTCATCGGATTTTTTCAAGGCTTAAAAAGAAAGGGTATAAATCCTGAGCAATATATGCTGGCAAGTCAAAACAACAAGCAGTACGCTCCACCTTTTCTTATGATGTTCTGGGTACAGTCTTTATACATTCTGTGCTCAAACATCTGGCACAAGCATCGACTTCTTTCGGGAATTATAATGAACAATCTGTTCACTTTCGCTCTCATATATGTATTTTTCGCCTTCTATTACAAATTGATGATAAACGATTCTGTTGAAATAAAGGTTGAAAAAAGCATCCTCTTCTGCAATGTCACATACGCCACGTTCGGAGTATTAAATTGGCTACTGGCATATTGTTTTTTCAAAAGGAATCAGATTGCCGGAAGCAAATTCTCACTTAAATTATTCAAGAAATGAAGGATTTCAATTATAACAGATTCAAGAATGAACTGAAAGTCGATATTCAATTCTTTAGAAGCAAGTTCATCAAGAAGACTATTATCAATACAGGCTTGATGGTTTTGTACTCTTGTGTATTTCTGCCCCTCATAATCCTTGCAAGCGAGAATACGGCAGACAAACCGTACTTTTACAAAACTGTCCTAAACATATTCTATACAATTGTGATGGACATGCTGTTTATCTTCTACGCATTATCACACATGCAGGAAATGCATAGCAAGGAAGGCAGAATAAATGTACTAATGCGCCCGTCTACAACAAAAGAGAAGTTCGTTGCCAAATCGCTAATCGTTCTGATTGCACCGATTTTAACGTTCGTTTTTGCCGTAACAATCAACGAATCTGCGATATTCTTGATTTCGAAAGTAATAAACGGTACAGAACTGAAATCATTTTTCTGTTACTCCGATAAAAGCATCAGTTTCTTTCAATCATGCTTTTATGTCATAAACATCGGACATCCAGTCATTCAGTTATTAATATTCGTTGCAACAATCCTGCTTTCACAGGCATTCTGCCTTTACATTAGCAACGCACAGCAGCGTTTTATCGCTCTGAAAGCCATATCAGGCATAGTTGCATTCGCAGCCACAATTATTCTGATTCTGCACTATGTATATCCAAGAACAGAATTCTTTTATGGCATTATATACCCGCAAAAATCAGGAGTGCTTATCGACAAGAAAATAATCCTGATGCTCATATTCTTATTAGTGGAGATTTGGCTCACAATCTTCCTATGGCGGAAGAGCTACAAGATGTTCAAGTCGTCACAGATTACGAATTCTATCAACAACAAATAATAGTTTGCACATGATTTTTAAAGAAAACAAGCCGATCTATCTTCAAATTGCCGACAGAATAATGGATGAGATTCTGAACAATACTTATCCCGAAGGAGAACGCATTCCGTCGGTAAGAGAATACGCCGCAACGGTCGAGGTTAATGCCAACACCGTTGTAAAGTCATTCGATTATCTGCAAAGCGACGAGATTATATTTAATAAGCGCGGACTAGGCTATTTCGTAGCCGAAGGAGCCGTACAGAAAATCATATCAAACAGAAAGGATACGTTTCTTAACGATGAACTCCCAGAGATGTTTGTCAAACTAAAGCAACTTGACATCTCAATGAACGAGGTTCAAACTATGTTTAGAGACTGGCTTAAGATGCAAAAACAACAAAGCTAACATCACCTCTACTACGACATACGCCCAAACCTAAAAAAGCCGTTTTGGAACAGGATATCTCCATTATTCACGTTCCAAAACGTTTTTTAAAAAAAAATTATTACTATCCGCTAAAAGTTTTAATAAGAAAAAAGAAAGGGCTGATTCCATAATTGTGGAGTCAGCCCAAATTGTTACCTTTGTTTTTGTGATAAAACATCAATAACATGAACAAAGGTAACTCTTTCCTCGGACAGCCGGCGAAATGGCACAGAAGCGTGGATAAAACGCCTGAGAATCATCGATTCCACGACCATATCCCTCTTCTCTAATCTCATTTTCAAAGGTGTCGGCCGTCACCCAAAGACTGGAAAGAAGAAAGGAGGCATCAAGGTGCATGCCGTCATCTCTGCAAATGAAAATGTACCATGCGATGTCAAGTTTACCTCTGCAGCCACCAACGATAGTTTTATGCTTGCTCCCGGCATGTATTCAAATGGTGAGATTGTGGCAATGGACAGGGCGTACATAAACTACGAGAAGTTTGAGGAATTGACGGAAAAAAACGTCGTTTACGTCACAAAACTAAAGAAAAATCTTGTGTATGAGGTTCTTGAGGACTGTATGGATATGGATCCGTCAGGCAAGATGCAATACAGGGAACAGGTAGTTGTATTCCGTAAAGGCGAGATTAACCATATTGCAAGGATTGTTACGTATGTGGACATAAAGAAAGGCAAGCAACCGAAACTTATACGGTTGCCTACCAATGACTTTGATATGCCGCTGGAGACTATTGTCCTTATTTATCGACGCAGATGGCAGATAGAGTCGCTTTTCAAGCAGATAAAGCAGAATTTTCCACTCAGAGACTTCTATGGCGAGAGCAGCAATGTCATCAAGATTAAGATTTGGGTTACACTGATAGCAAATCTGCTAATGACGCTGCTGCAGCAAAGTTTGAAACGCAGGTGGAGTTTCTCAGGATTGGCTAACATGGTGAGAATTGTGCTCATGTACTATATCAATCTGGACTCATTCCTTGAAAGTCCTGACGAAGACTTGAAAAGAATGCTTGAAAAATGTGCAGAATCATCGCCGGATTTGGAGGATTAATACAAATATGGGGCTTACTGAAAAAGGAAAGTCACTCAACTCCTGGGTTTCAAGGGGGAGAGTGACTTTGTATAATGTTTAGCGGACAGTAATAAAAGAAAATGCGAAGCACAATGGAACTTATAATAAAGTTTGTCAATTATAAAATACAAAACTGAACATTACCAGAAAACGCGCAATGATAGTTGCCTCACATAAAGTTGGATTTCCCCAACAAGCACCAATAAATACGCCATTCGACGTCAAGAGCATCCAACTAAGCAATGATGGTATTGACAGAGATTTCTATATGATGCTTTAAAAACACCAAATCACGGACAATGTAATCATTTGCACTTTGAAGATTCAGATAAGTTTTAAAAAACGAATAGAAACTATACGAAGTTTAGTGAGGAGATTTGTCGATAACATACTATAAATATTGTACATTCAACAAGTAGAGGGAAATAATCTATTTTTCAGAATCTTAGTTAACATCATACTCTTGGAGAGAAAAGAAACAAACTTGAGTGTTTAAATGACAAATAACATCAAATATGCACTTTCTTAAAGATACTACTCTCGATAAAAAAATTGAAGAATTAAAAGCAGAAGCATCTACAAACTTGTGTAATAATTACCTGTTCTGAACCCAAGAAGCCCATGACAGCCTAAAGCAGAGTTTGAATCTTACAAACAAATTCTTGCAGATGGCTATTCCACAACAAAATCAAAATCGATAAAACACAGAAACAGAAGAAAACAAATAACTATATAAAACATCTGCAACGATGGCAAAGACAAGACTTAGAACGACGATTCTTGCAGGAAGCACAGGAAACGTGCGACCAGATGGTACACCACGCCCAGAGGGTACGGAAGGGGTAGGCATGGAAGGTCCAACGAAGAACTTTGACGCAAGAATACGCCAAAGTTCGATTGATTAGAACAACATTAAAAGGAGGGTGCGCAAACATGATTGCGCACCCTCTTTTTGTTTGCAGGAAGAGCTAACAAGCCACTATCTATAACTGGCAATTATTCATATTGCAACGGACTAACAACATATACAAAATATACGCACTACTCAACCACTGAGTAGTGCGTACGAACTAACATCTAACCTAATACTTATATATTGTGTTTACCTATTGAGAGAAATATTTTTTCTAACTAACCCTTTAATTAATTCATAACTTTTTTATTAACCCGTTTACTTCTTGTATTCACACATATCTATGCTTCATTCCCCATCTTTCGTTCGTTCACCTTCTATAAATTAGCTGTTCTTTTTTATTAACCTTTCTCTTGTCCTAATTCCTTAATGTTCCTTTCTTGTTCCGATTCTACCTAATTGTTATTCTTGCTCTAAAACTTAATTTCTTATCCTAATCACAATCCGTTGTCCTAATCACAATCTTTAATTGTTAAAAAATCCCGTATATATTAATGATAAAACCCCGTCTGTTTAGTTCTGTCATCCAACCTGTCGAATCAGGTTCTGTTGTCTCAAAACTTAAATGTTTTTTGAAAAACTATTTTTGTTTTTTGACACTGCAAAGATATGCGGTTTTCGTCAATCCCGTTTTCAATTTCATTGCAACACCTTTCATTTGATTGCTTTTTTAGTTACATCTTCATATCTTTTTCTTCACTGTGAGATTTTTGAAATATAATTCTTCGGAAAAAGTGTGCAAAAAGGGAATGTACAATTAACACTCAATGCAAAATGTTGATTTATTGTCTTTTGTACACCCTTATTTTTGAGTGTGCAGCCGTTTGTTACATCAATATGTGTCATCATTACCCATTTTCAAATTGCCCCATTTTCTTGCTTTTTATTCGAATCTTGCGGCTTTGGGTGAGAAATCATAAGCGACAAGTGTGCTTGGAGTTATCATTTGTTAGTATTGACACTTTTTTATCTTGTTTTATCGCTATTTTGGTCTGTTTTTACTGTTGCTTAGGTTGTTTTCGTACAATAAATATTCTAAGTTATACGGCAAATGGATGCTTGTTATAATGTAACGATACAATATTTTTATACTTTGGAGCTAAAAAAGGCCAGATATTGCATTCAGAGTGAAAAAATACATGTTGCGACACTGATTTCCGTCAGAAAACGTACTTTTCGCTTATTTGACACTTTTTGTCTGTTTGAAGACCGAAAAACTGATTGGCTCAGTGTGGAGGGGATATATTTGTTTGTTTGTCAATCTTATTATTTTTGATGAGCTTTGTTCACAATGTTCGAAAAAACTGTATCTTTGCAAGTGATATTGGTTTTTATTAAAATAATCTATACGTTATGAAGAAAATACTTTGTGCAATAATATTGACTGTTGTTGCTGTTCTGCCATCTGAGGCACAGAAGATTCTGAATGTAATTGGCGATTCGTATGTGGCTAACCACATGTGTCCTAAGGAGGAGTCTTGGCATTACAAGATGGCGAAGGAGTTGGGTCTTACATATAATAATTATGGTAGGAATGGTTCGTGCGTGGCTTTCGACCGTTCGCACGATGGCAAGTGGAACTTCGGTCCTGCCCTTTGGGTACGCTATACGGCAATGGAGCCATCAGCAGATTATGTTCTTATCATCGGTGGTCATAATGATGCAGATAAGATAAGGAGCAATGAGGACTCATTGAGGATGTTTGTCGATTCGCTCAATACGCTTATTGTTGGTATCAAGAAACTGTGTCCAAAGGCTAAGATTGGCTACGTCACTCCTTGGTACGTTGACCGCCCAGGTTTCGTGCCAGTGTGCAAGGAAATAAAGAAGGTGTGCAAGAAATATAAGATTCCTGTTCTTGATAACTGTACGGAGAAGAGCATCATCAAGGTGCGTGACGCAGATTTCCGCAAGAAATACTTCCAGCGTCCTGACGATACTGCCCACCTCAATGCGGATGGTCATGACCTCTTCCTGCCTGTGGCAAAGAAATGGTTCTGCTCTCATTTGTTCAAATGAGAGAGTTAAGAGTTAAAAAGTAAAAGTTAAAAGTGGAGATTTTAAGTTTGTGAGTTCTTAAGTTTTTAAGTTCTTGCAAAGGGACATTATAATGTACTATTTTTGAAACACAGAGAGCACAGAGAACTCAGAGAAGCTATATAGTTAATGTGATTCTTGGAAAGAAAAAACTCTGTGCCCTCCGTGCTCTTTGTGTTGAGACAAAATTTCTTTAATTATCTATGATTAATGTATCTTCAAACTCCTCCCCTCGGGGAGGTAGGGTGGGGGCCTCTAATTATAATATATGAATTTACTCATAGACGTTCATACTCACACCATTGTGAGTGGACACGCATTCAGTACCGTCAATGAGATGGTGGCTGAAGCACAGCATAAGGGACTCAAGGTATATGGAATCACGGAGCATGGTCCTATGATTCCGGGTACTTGTGACCCTCTTTATTTCCGTAATCAGTACATTGTGCCACGTCAGTATGGTGATATGCGATTGGTGATGGGGGCGGAACTTAATATCATTGACTACGAGGGTACGCTTGACCTTACGGATGATATGTACTGGGGATGCTTTGACCATGTCATTGCTGGTCTCCATTCATTATGCTACACGGATGGCAACCGTGAGCAGAACACTTCGGCTCTCATCGGTGCAATAGAGAATCCACACGTGAATATCATATCGCATCCTTGCGATGGAACGGCAAGCGATTTTGACATCGAGGCAGTCGTGCTTGCAGCCAAGCGCACGGGCACGTTGCTTGAACTGAACAATTCATCGCTCAATCCTTACCGTCATAAGACACTGGCACGTCCTTACTTCATCAAGATGCTTGAGCTATCGAAGAAGTACGACAATCCAATCATCGTTAGTAGTGACGCACACCACACGAGTCAGGTTGCCGACTTCGACAATGCACTCGAGCTGTTGCGTGAGACGGCTTTCCCACCAGAATTGGTAATCAACACCAAGCCAGAGGAGTTCCTGAAGTTAATTCGTAATGAATAATGAATGATTTATAACAAAAGTTTCGCAAGTACCCTACTTGCGAAACTTTTGTTATATAGTGTAGTTTGCCTAAAAATACTAAAGATGACTGGCTACATAGAACGAATATGAAAATTGTTAATGAGTAATTAGCAATGAGCAAAGAATAATAGGCTAAGCTCCATCTAATACCTTAATCTCTCGTTCTTATGCTAAAACTGGGAAGAAAGTGCGTCGTTCTAACATAGTGGCTCCGCTATTTCTCTACTATTTTTCCGCTATTCTCCGCTCTAATAGCGGAGGCATAGCAAAGTCACTTCGGACTCACTACGTCAGCATAGCGAAGTCACAACGGAGTTGGAGTGGTTGGAAACTCTTATCAATCATTTGCTAATCTCATTAAATTGAATTTGTCCGACGTTGTCGGACTTATTTTAGAATTCTGCGATGGTGTCGCAGAATTCTGACCATTCAAATAGTCTTTTATCTGCGGATATGCCAAATACAAACGACGGCAATTTTTGAGTGTTTTTAGCCTCTGTTTACGACTATTTCCATTTTGGAAACAGTTGATTCTTTCTTAATCTCGCAAACCTCGAAAATGTCTTTCGAATATTAACTGGCGGTGATTGCTAAAAGTCAATTTCAATTCTCATTTTGACTTATGCCACATTCAAGACGTTTGTTTTTTACAACAGACTAAATACGATAAGTCCTGTGTGCGTGAATACGCATCGGATTGTCCTCTAAAAATGCCCAGAAATGGGTGATTTTTTTGTACGCGTACAAAAAATTCTTCGTACGCGTACAAAATTAATTTTGTTCGGGAAGCAAATATTTTTTTGTCGCTTGCAATTTTTGAAAACCTCGCCAAATAGGAAATTTTTGTGGGCTGTATTTACGATAAGTACCCACGAGGGAGGGTGACTCGTTTCCGTACAAAAGGAAGAAGGTTCAATTAACAATTAATAATTAACATGCAGGTTCGCAGAGTTACTTCCCTGCGCTCTGTGAGAACGCTTCGCTTAGTTTCTAAACCATAAAGTGGATTACAATTTCTAACTTTTAACTTTTAAGTCAAAAGTGTGGTTGGGAATGTGATTTATTAGTAAAATATGGGTGTTTTATTTATTTTTGTCACAAAAGATGCAAAAAAAACAGATAAAGTGTTCGTGGTTCAAAATATTTGCGTACATTTGTAGCGCAATACAAAAAACAATCACGAACAAATAAACAATATGACTATTTTAACAAACATCCTACGCGTCGTCGTCAGACTAATTATCGTCAAGAATACAGCTTGTCGTAAGAATGGGTGCGCGTGTATGTAGTCATGGTTTGAAACATATATGAACCTTTCTTACGAATAGTGAGAGAGGTTTTTTTTTTCACAGACTGCGGACCCTCTCCCAACCCCGTTCCTCCGTCGAGCAGGGCACTGTTCTCCCCTCATTTTGGAACACAGAGACATTTAGTCTCTCTTCTGCGCCCTCATTCGCCATTCAGGGCGGGGAATAGTTACCATAGGAAATGGGACGAAAGAAATTTTAGTTCGTAAGTTTTTTTGTTCTTAAGTTCATACGGACTTGAACTCTTGTACGAACTCTCCGAAATAGAGTGTTGTCCGTTAACTTATAAGTGAGTGAGGGGAGTTTTAACTCCTATTACTTCTTTAATGATTATAAAATAAGTCAAGATATGAAACATCCATTACGCAGTGCAGTCTGCACAGAAGGTCGCCGTATGGCTGGAGCACGTGCTCTTTGGGTAGCCAACGGTATGAAGAGAGAGCAATTCGGTAAACCGATTATTGCCATTGTCAATTCGTTCACACAGTTTGTTCCTGGTCACACTCATCTTCATGAGATTGGCCAGATTGTCAAGGCTGAGATTGAGAAACTTGGTTGCTATGCGGCTGAGTTCAACACTATCGCCGTGGACGATGGTATTGCAATGGGACATGACGGTATGCTCTATTCACTTCCTTCACGCGACATCATCGCTGACTCTGTGGAGTATATGGTTAATGCCCACAAGGCTGATGCAATGATTTGTATCTCTAACTGTGACAAGGTCACTCCGGGTATGCTCATGGCTGCCATGCGACTTAATATCCCAGCTGTGTTCGTGTCTGGTGGTCCAATGGAGTCACACAAGCTCAACGGTGAGAATGCCGACCTTATCACAGCTATGATTAAGGGTGGTGACCCTACTGTCAGCGACGACGAGCTTGCAAAGGTGGAAAGCATGGCTTGCCCTGGTTGTGGTGCTTGCTCTGGTATGTTCACAGCCAACTCTATGAACTCACTCACGGAGGCTCTCGGTCTCTCTCTCCCTGGTAACGGTTCTATCCTTGCTACTCACGTCAATCGTATCCAGCTCTTCAAGGATGCAGCAAAGATTATCGTGAAGAATGCATACGCTTACTATCAGGATGGCGACGAGAGTGTTCTCCCTCGTTCAATAGCTACTCGTCAGGCATTCATGAATGCAATGACACTTGACATTGCGATGGGTGCTTCAACTAATACGGTGCTTCACCTCCTTGCTGTTGCACAGGAGGCTGAGGTTGACTTCAAGATGTCGGACATCGACGCTCTCAGTCGTAAGGTGCCTTTCCTCTGCAAGCTTGCTCCTAACTGGCAGAAGTATTCCATTCAGGAGGAGAACCGTGCAGGTGGTATTCTCGGTATCCTTGGCGAACTTGCAAAGGGTGACCTCCTTGACCTCACTGTTAAGCGCGTGAATGGTGCTACACTTGGCGAGGACATCAAGAAATACAGTATCACTGGCGATACTATCGACCCAGAGGCTGACCGCATCTATCACTCTGCTCCGGGTGGCAAATTCTCAAACGTAATGGGTTCACAGGACACTCGTTGGGAGTCGCTTGACACAGACCGTGTGAACGGATGTATCCGTGACATCGAGCATGCCTACACTAAGGATGGTGGACTGGCTGTCCTTTTCGGTAACATCGCACAGGACGGTTGCGTGGTTAAGACTGCAGGTGTTGCTCCTGAGCTTTGGCACTTTGAAGGTCCTGCCGTGGTCTTCGACTCACAGGAGGATGCTTGTGAGGGAATCCTCGGTGGCAAGGTGAAGAAAGGCGACTGCGTGGTCATCACACACGAAGGCCCTAAGGGTGGTCCTGGTATGCAGGAGATGCTTTACCCAACATCATACATTAAGTCAATGCACATGGGTAAGGAATGTGCCCTCATCACTGACGGTCGTTTCTCAGGTGGTACATCTGGTCTCTCCATCGGTCACATATCTCCAGAGGCTGCATCAGGTGGTAACATCGGTAAGATAAAGGATGGCGACATCATCGTCATTGACATCCCAAGTCGTTCAATCAACGTGAAGCTCACGGACGAGGAGCTTGCAGCACGTCCACAGCAGCCACTCAAGCGTAACCGCGTAGTGTCAAAGGCTCTCCGTGCTTACGCCCAGTCCGTTGCAAGTGCCGACAAGGGAGGAGTGAGGATAATTGAATAAATTAATAATTCACAATTCACAATGCAAAATTAGGGCTGACGCTCTGCGTGGATTGTGGTTATGACGGAAAAAATAATTTTGAATTTTGAATTATGAATTCTGAATTAATAAGTGGTGCTGAGGCAATGATGCGTTCCTTGGAGCATGCAGGGGTAGATGTACTCTTTGGATATCCGGGTGGTGCAATCATGCCAACGTTTGATGCACTTTATGATCATAAGGAGACACTTCATCATATCCTTGTACGTCACGAGCAGGCAGCTGTTCATGCTGCTCAGGGATATGCACGCGTAAGTGGTAAGACAGGATGCTGTATCGTCACTTCCGGTCCGGGAGCGATGAACACAATCACTGGTATAGCTGATGCAATGGTCGATTCGACACCTCTCGTTGTCATCTGCGGTCAGGTGGGAGCAGGTATGCTCGGTACTGACGCCTTTCAGGAGGTGGATGTGGTTGGCGTGACACAGCCAATATCCAAGTGGAACTATCAGATTCGCCGTGCCGAGGATATCGCTTGGGCTGTTGCACGTGCATTCTATATCGCAAACAGCGGTCGCCCAGGACCTGTGGTCCTCGACTTCACAAAGAATGCTCAGACAGCCATGATAGACTATGAGCCACAGGTTGTCGATTTCATCCGTAGCTATAACCCAGACCCACAGCCAGTGGAGGGTGCTATAGAGAAGGCTGCCGACATGATTAACAAGTGCGTGAAGCCATTCATGCTCGTCGGTCAGGGTGTGGAACTTGCAGGTGCACGTGAGGAACTTCTTGAGCTTTGCGAGAAGGCACAGATTCCTTTCGGAACAACATTCCTTGGTCTCTCTGCCGCTCCTACTGAGCATCCTCTTAACATGGGACGCCTCGGTATGCACGGTAACCTTGCTCCTAACGTGATGACAAACCAGTGTGACCTTCTCATTGCCGTAGGTATGCGCTTTGACGACCGTGTGACTGGTAACCTCAAGGCATACGCCAAGCAGGCAAAGATTATACACTTCGAGATAGACCCATCAGAGATAAACAAGAACGTGAAGGTTGACCTCTCTGTCCTTGGCAACTGTAAGAAGACCCTTTCGGAAGTGAGCAAGCTCGTTGAGCCTGCCACTCATCCTTCTTGGATTGAGGGCTTCAAGCCATACGCAGACAAGGAGTTCTCAAAGGTCATCAATCCTGCACTCAACCCAACGGACGGACCTCTCCTCATGGGTGAGGTGGTGCGCAAGGTTAGCGAGGCTGCAAACAACGAGGCTATACTCGTGACTGACGTAGGTCAGAACCAGATGTTCGCTTGCCGTTACTTCAAGTTCACTAAGCCACGCTCAGTAGTCACTTCCGGTGGTTGCGGTACTATGGGATTCGGTATTCCTGCCGCCATAGGAGCTACCTTCGGAGCACCAGACCGTACAGTATGTATGTTTGCTGGTGACGGTGGTTTCCAGATGACCATTCAGGAGCTTGGCACTATCATGGAACAGCAGTGTCCAGTGAAGATGATTATGCTTAACAACAACTTCCTCGGCAACGTACGCCAGTGGCAGTATATGTTCTTCAACAAGCGTTACTCATTCACTCCGATGACTAACCCAGACTATGAGAAGATAGCTGCTGCATACGGCATCCCTTGCAGGACGGTCGTTGACCGTAAGGACCTTGACTCTGCCATCCGCGAGATGCTTGACACAAAGGGCCCATTCCTGTTGCAGTGTGCCATCAAGGAGGAAGAGAACGTATTGCCAATGACTCCTCCAGGCGGCAATGTGGATGAGATGTTGTTGGAGATAAAGTAAAAGTTAAGCCCCCTAACCCCCGAAGGGGGCAACCATTCGGAACAAACGGGAACTTGTAAGAGTACCCAAAGAACCGAAAGATGCAAAAATCGGGGTTAATAGATATGTAGAGCCATCCACCCCCAGACAGGTTGGCAGCCCGTTACTTCCCGTGCGGTCCGTGATACCGCTTCGCTAAGTTGGGGCTCGGGGGGGCTATATGGAAAAAGAAAAGAAATATGGTGCCGCAGAATGCGGTGATTGCAATACTTGCGGTAAGTGTGACGACAAACTTGAGGAGGCAAGCGAGATGAGGGGCTTCAACGAGGCTGTGCGTGAGGCTGCTGCCATAGACCGCAACTCGTTTGAGAAGAACCTTGCACGTCAGCGTAAGGCAACGCTTGCCATGGACGCTCAGAAGGGTAGCCAGCATGAGACGTTCACTCGCAATGCCGTGGCTCGTCCATCAATGGCAGGACACGAGGGTGCCCTCCTTGACCATGACGGCCTTACTCTCTACACACTTATCATCTACTCTGAGAACTATGCTGGTATCCTTAACCAGATAACAGCTGTGTTCACTCGTCGTCAGGTAAACATTGAGTCGCTCAACGTATGTTCATCAAGCACTCCGGGCGTACATAAATACACCATCACTTGCTACTGTAAGCAGGAGATGGCAGAGATGCTGACAAAGCAGATTGAGAAGAAGATTGACGTGCTTCAGGCAAACTGTTTCATTGACGATGAGATATTCATCCTTGAGACATCGCTTCTCAAGCTCTCTACTCCATTGGTATTGTCAGACCAGGAGATTTCACGCATCGTCCGTCGCTTTGACGCTCGCATCGTGGAGGTGAACCCTACTTATACTATAGTAGAGAAGACTGGTATCACGGCTGATGTGATTGAACTCTTCAACCAGCTTGACAACCTTGGCTGTGTGCTCCAGTTCGTACGTTCAGGTCGCATCGCCATCACAAAGTCTTGCATCGAACGACTTGACCAGTACATCGCACAGCGCGAGGAGGACAGGGAGAACGCGTAATGAATTAGGAATGTGGAATTAGGAATGAGTAATTAGTAATTAGGAATGAGGAACTAAGCGAAGCGGTCTTACTGACCGCAGGGAGGTAATGGATACTCCTTCGCTCACTTTATAAGAGCTGTCTTTGGCTCTAAAGTATTGTTAATTCTGAATTGTGCATTTTGAATTGCTCTGAGTCCACTGAGAACTCTGTGTTTAGAAAAAACAATTTTGAATTCTTAATTCACTTCTGACATTCCCTCCGACTTTATGATAACAAATCGTAAAGTAATTATAAATAAAAATAAATAAATTGTAAGATTTTTATTGCAGATTGGTAATAAATTATTACCTTTGCAGTCAAAATCGCGAAACAAGAATTTTATTAACTCAAAAATAAACAAAAAAACATGGCAAAAATGAATTTTGGTGGCGTTATCGAAGAGGTAATGACACGTGAAGAATTCCCACTTGACAAAGCTCGTGAAATCCTCAAGGATGAGACAATCGCAGTTATCGGTTATGGTGTTCAGGGTCCTGGACAGGCTTGTAACCTTCGTGACAACGGTTTCAACGTAATCGTTGGTCAGCGTCAGGGTAAGACTTATGAGAAGGCTATCGCTGACGGATGGAAGCCAGGCGAGACACTCTTCTCTATCGAGGAGGCAGCACAGAAGGGTACTATCATCATGTGCCTTCTCTCTGACGCAGCTGTAATGTCAGTATGGCCAACTCTCAAGCAGTACCTCACTCCAGGTAAGGCTCTCTACTTCTCACACGGATTTGCTATCACATGGAACGACCGCACAGGATGTGTTCCACAGAAGGATATTGACGTAATCATGGTTGCACCTAAGGGTTCAGGTACTTCACTCCGTACTATGTTCCTCGAAGGTCGCGGTCTTAACTC
Source organism: Bacteroidaceae bacterium (assembly GCA_017617315.1). Lineage (GTDB taxonomy): Bacteria > Bacteroidota > Bacteroidia > Bacteroidales > Bacteroidaceae > Ga6A1. Next base: position 28,364 of record JAFZWM010000025.1, on the reverse strand, counting down.
TTCATACGCTGTTTATCAGGATGCTACTGGTAAGGCTCTTGACCGTACTCTTGCCCTCGGTATCGGTATCGGTTCAGGTTACCTCTTCGAGACTACATTCCAGCGTGAGGCTACATCAGACCTCACTGGTGAGCGTGGTTCACTCATGGGTGCTATTCAGGGTCTTCTCCTTGCTCAGTACGAGGTTCTCCGTGAGAACGGTCACACTCCATCTGAGGCATTCAACGAGACAGTTGAGGAGCTTACTCAGTCACTCATGCCACTCTTCGCTCAGAAGGGTATGGACTGGATGTACGCTAACTGTTCTACAACAGCACAGCGTGGTGCACTCGACTGGATGGGTCCTTTCCACGACGCTATCAAGCCAGTTGTACAGAAGCTCTACGAGTCAGTTAAGTCAGGTAACGAGGCTCAGATCTCTATCGATGCAAACTCTAAGCCAGACTACCGTGTAGGTCTTGAGAAGGAGCTTGCAGCTCTCCACGAGTCTGAGATGTGGCGTACAGCTGAGGTTGTTCGTCAGCTCCGTCCAGAGAACAACTAATTCAAGAACTATTAGAATTGTTTCATAAGGAATGGCGGTTATTGGGGAAACCCAATAATCGCCATTTTCATATAAATAACCCACACTTAACACCTGTTAAGTGTGGGTTGTCTGTTTGTTATGTCGCAATATGATTACTGCATATTGAGCATACGTGCAGCATACTTGCCGATGATGTCGAATTCGAGGTTCACCTTTGTGCCGACCTCAATCATGTGGAAGTTTGTGTGCTCGTATGTGTAAGGGATGATGTTCACTTGGAAGGAGTCATCCTGTGAGTTACATACAGTGAGGCTCACGCCATTGACAGTCACGCTTCCCTTGTCAACTGTGAGGTAACCTTTCTTTGCCATCTCACGGTCGTAGGCATACTTGAAGGTGTATGTGTAGCTGCCCTGCTGGTCAATCTTCTCCGTACATACTGCTGTCTGGTCAACGTGACCCTGTACGATGTGACCGTCAAGTCGGCCGTTCATCATCATTGAACGCTCCACATTTACCTTGTCGCCTGGCTTGAACTCGCCAAGGTTACTCTTGAGGAGAGTCTCCTTCATGGCTGTTACTGTATATGTGTTGTCCTTAATCTTTACTACTGTGAGGCATACGCCGTTGTGTGCAACGCTCTGGTCTATCTTGAGCTCGTTGACGAAAGAACAAGTGAGAGTGAAGTGCATGTTCTCCTGTTCCTTTTCTACTGCAACTACTGTTGCGAATTCTTCTACTATTCCGCTAAACATGTCAAATAAATTTATGTTAATTTGGGGGCAAAGTTACCCATTTTTCATCAAAATTCAATACCTTTGCACGTAAACAAAAGCAAATACATAGAAAAAGATTATACAAAATGAAAAAGAACACATTCCTTTTGGCTTTCATTACGTTGATTGCCACTACAGTCTTTACTTCATGTGAGAAAGAAAAAGAGTTCGTTGAACCTGTTGTAAAGGGTATTTATATTGCTCCTAACCCATGTCACGTGGGCGACACGGTGCTTGTCATGCTTACGTATGAGAATATTGGTGCATACTGGTACTACACAAAGCAGTACTTGACTATGGACGGCGAGAGCTGGAAGAGCATGGTTAAGCCTGACGGTGGTGCTCTCGACCCTTACATCAACACTCATGTTGTTGCAACTAAGGAAGGAACACATAACGTTACTTTCACTTCGCAGATTTCAATCTACACAGGCAAGAACAATCCTTTTGCTGACGGACCTACTGCCTCAGCTACACTTATTGTGATGCCTAAGGAGGATAAGCCAACAGAGGACACATCAAACTAACAATAGTTTCTACCAAACAGAGACTATACATGACAAGACGAAAATTAAGAATTCTTATTCTTAATTTTCGTCTATATAAATAAAAACACTACTTAATACTATTATTAGCTTATTAACCATTTTTTTATTTCAAAAACATAATGAAGACATTATTTACATCCATGTTCCTCGCCCTATCTACATCCGTATGGGCTAACCACCCTGACTCGGTGTATGTGAAGGCTTACAACCCTTCGCCGTCGGAGGGATTGCAGATTTCCTATTCCGTTGACTGTAAGAACTGGATAGCCGTGGGCAACCAGAACCTGTTCAAGAGTGACTACGGACCTTGGGGCTCGGAGAAGAAGATGCACACTCCTGTACTACGCTATGACAATGGCATGTTCTATGCGGAGTTCATTCCTAATCCTAATCATCCACAGATTGCCACTACGCAATCCGCAGACCTCTACTTGTGGAAGCCACAGGACTATCCTTTCCTCTCAAAGGAAGCCTTCGAGAAGAAGAAAGCTGAGTTGGAGGCTGCTTCACGTGATAATATAATAAAGGTGCCATACAAGATTGTGGAGAACCTCGTGGCTCAGTTGCAGGCAGCCAAGCTACGCGGTCAGATGGATGGCGAGCGTCTCACCATTAAGGCGATAGATGACTATAAGGGTAAGGTGGCTACAAGCCTTGATGTAAGACTGGACGACACGAAGGCTATCTCGCCTGAGTTGTTCGGTATCTTCTTTGAGGACATCAACTACTCTGCCGATGGCGGTCTGTATGCAGAACTTATCCAGAATCGTGACTTTGAGTACAACAAGCTTGACCGTGGCGAATGGAATGCCAAGACCTCATGGCGACTTGAGGGCAAGGGCACGGAGTGGACTATCTCTGATGAGGCTCCTATACATAGGAACAACCCACACTATTCCGTACTCACCACTACAGAGGTGGGCGCACGACTCATCAACGAGGGATGGGACGGCATAGCCTTGCGTGCCAAGGATAAGTATAACCTCACTATCTTTGCCAAGGGTGCTGGTAAGTTGAGGGTGAGTCTCCTCAGTAAGGACAAGACGATAGCGTCGACTACCATAAGTGCAACGAAGGAGTGGCGACCATTGACTGCCGTGCTTACAGCTTCGGAGACAGTCAAGGATGCTGTCCTTGCCATCGAACCGCTTCAGAAAGGATGGTTGGACATAGACTTCGTGTCACTCTTCCCACAGAAAACATTCAAGAACCGCAAGAACGGTATGCGTGCCGACCTTGCACAGACGCTTGCGGACATGAAGCCTCAGTTCATACGTTTCCCTGGAGGCTGTGCCTCACATGGACAGGGCATCGACAATATATACCATTGGCAGGCTACTGTCGGCGACCTTTGGGAACGACAGTATGACTCAAATATCTGGAACTACCACCAGTCACGAGGCATCGGATTCTACGAGTATTTCCAGTATTGCGAGGACATTGGTGCTACTGCCTTGCCTGTGCTTGCAGCAGGCGTGCCTTGCCAGAACTCGCACAGGGGCGGTAACGGTCAGCAGGGCGGTATTCCTTTTGAGAAGGAGCTGAATGGCAAGCCATCGCCTTACACTTACATGGGCAAGCCTCTCACCATGGAGTCATACCTTCAGGAGTTGCTCGACCTCATAGAGTGGGCTAATGGCGATGCCAAGACAAGTAAGCTGGCACAGATGCGTGCAAAGGCTGGTCACCCAAAGCCATTCGGAATGAAGTACCTCGGCATAGGTAACGAGGACTTAATAAGCGACGTGTTCCTTGAGCGTTACCGTTTCCTCATCGAGGGTATCAAGAAGGCACATCCTGAGATTACCGTGGTCGGTACTGTCGGTCCTTTCTGGGAGGGCAGCGACTATGAGTACGGATGGAAGGAAGCCAAGGAAAGGAACATCGAGGTGGTGGATGAACACTACTATAACCCAATAGGATGGTATCTTAATCATCAGGATTTCTACGACAAGTATTCACGTACGGGCACAAAGGTCTATCTCGGTGAGTGGGCAAGCAAGGGCAACCGTCTTGAGAACGCCCTTGCAGAGGCAATACACATCACCAACGTGGAGCGTAATGCCGACGTGGTGGTTATGTCAAGCTATGCGCCTCTCCTTGCCAAGGAAGGACACACGCAATGGAACCCTGACCTCATCTACTTCAACAATACGGAGGTTAAGCCTACGCCTAACTACTACGTGCAGGCACTTTGTGGTCAGAATGCAGGTGACGAGTATATTGCTTCCTCCCTCAACGTCAACCTTGAGGGTAGAGATGCGCGATGGTTGCAGGCAGACTTCGCCAAGCGCGTTACGTCATCTGTAGTTAAGGATAAGGAGACTGGCGACATCATCATCAAGCTCGTCAATGCCGTTCCTATGGCAAACAAGCTTACCGTTAACCTTGGTTCACTCGCTGGCTACAGCAAGACAGCCAAGGTGAGCGTGATAAGTGGCAATGCCGGTGACAGGGACATAGCAAAGCCAGAGACAAGCGACATCGAGGTGGGCGACACGTTCACATACGAGATGCCTAAGTTCTCATTCTCGGTTATTCGCATTGTGTGCAACAAAATAAAGAAATAATTGTTCTATATATCCACATTATTGATTGACGAGGAAGAAAGTCGTGTCAGGGATAATGTGGATATATTATTTTTGTATATATTTGCAGCCGTTTAGAAGAAACGTTAAAACGTATTATTGTAATTCTATTATCAGTTATCATTCCATAGTCCAAATACATGCCGTGACCAGCTACCCCCAGTGGGAATAATAGAGGAAGGTCGGCGTAGTAATATATTGAAGATTCTTATGACAGACATTTGTTGTATAGGGCACATAACACTTGATAAGATAGTAACTCCTGAGAAAGAGGTTTACCAGCCAGGAGGTACAACATACTATTTCTCACACGGAATAAGCCACTTGCTTAGCTCCACCAAGGACTACAAGCCATCAGTCAAGCTTGTGGCTTCCCTTGCCGAGAGCGAGATGAAGGCTGTGGACGATATACGTGCGCTTGGCATAGACGTTGATGTTGTGCCAAGCCGTAAGAGTGTATATTTTGAGAATATATACGGCAAGAACCAAAACAACCGCAAGCAAAGGGTGCGTGCCAAGGCAGACCCATTCACCATCGAGTCAGTCAAGGACGTAAGGGCTAAGTACATCGTGCTTGGTAGTCTCCTTGCCGACGACTTCTCCGTGGATGTAATCAAGTACCTCTCTGAGAGGGGCACTCTCGTGGTCGATGCACAGGGCTACCTCCGTGAGGTGCGTGATGAGAACGTGTATGCCTGCGACTGGGAGAACAAGCACGAGGCACTCAAGTATATCGACATACTCAAGGTGAATGAGTACGAGATAGAGGTGCTCACGGGTATCAAGGACTTCCACGAGGCTTGTCGCAAACTCTGCGACTGGGGAGTGAAGGAGGTGCTTCTTACCCTTGGTAGCTACGGCTCAATCATATATGCCAACGACACCTTCTACGATATACCAGCTTACGACCCAATACATGTGTGCGACGCAACGGGATGTGGCGATACCTTCGTGATGAGCTACGTCTTCAAGCGTGTTCAGGGTGACAAGCCAATGGATGCAGGTAAGTTTGCCTCTGCCGTATGCACCCTGAAGGTGGAAGGTCATGGACCATTCCAAGGAACGGAGGACGATGCCTACCGTCGTATTCCTCACCATCTTCGCATCAAGATTCGCAAGTTCTTCCGACGACTTAGGAACAGAATATATAACAATAAATGCATGGTCGTTTAATGCGTACTTAGTTATGCTTGATAATATACAAAGAGGGTGTGCCTATTTTGGCACACCCTCTTTGTATATGTTGTTCCGTGTTGGCTGTTATGCAACCTTGTTGAGCTTCTTGAGATTGATTGTTATGGATACTGAATCACATCTATTTCTGCCCATCTGTTGTCTATACAAGCTTCGAACCATAATTTCCTCTTCTTCCCTAGTTTCATTTGGTTCTACATTAAATTTTACGCCCATACCTCTCAGAACAAGAGATATGGGCGTATGATAATTATTGAGAAATATGCATTATGCAGTCATTTTCTTTAATTTGCCAAGGAGAGCAAACATGAGAAGGGCACTTATGAGACATAGAGCGATAAGTATTGCCCAGTTGTACATCAATGGGATGCGATTCCAGAGCATAGATGGAAGCATACTTGCGTAGTTACCAATTGCTGTTGCTACGAACCAACCACCCATCATAAGACCCTTGTACTTTGGAGGAGCTACCTTTGTCACGAATGAGATACCCATTGGTGAGAGGAGAAGCTCTGCGAATGTAAGAGTGAGGTATGTTGAGATAAGCCATCCTGGAGAGAGGATGCTTTGTGTCTTGTCGCCAAGGTCCATTGGAGAGATGAGGCTTGTTGATGCAAGCGTGATAACTCCGAAACCGAGAGCTGCAACAAGCATACCCCAAGCGATACGTGTAGGAGCACTAACCTCATGGCCCTTATTTGCCAAGCTGTCAAAGAGTACCATGCTGAATGGTGTGAGAGCAACGACAAAGAATGGGTTGAACTGCTGGAAGTCTGATGGCTGTGCCATTGTTGGGTTGTCCATCATTGTGTACAAGCCGTATGCGCAACCAAGGAGTGCGACTGTAGCAACTGAGCAGATAGCCTTTGTGCGTGAAGCCTTTGACTGGATGGCAGAGAAACCTGTGTAAACAGATACGGCAACAAGGGCAAGGCTGAAGATGTTGAATCCGAATCGCATTGGGCCTTCTACCGTGAGGTTTGTATATTTCTTAGCGAAGAATGTGAGTGCAGAACCATTTTGGTGGAATGCCATCCAGAAGAAGATTACTACAAAGAACACGAGAAGAAGTGCGATGATGCGGTCTTTCTCCTGCTTTGGAGTAAGCTCTTCCACATTTGCATCGTTACTTGCCTTTGCCTGTGAAACTGTAACGTCAGCATGCTTGAACCAACCTCTGAATGAGAAGTATATTACACCAGAAAGGATAAGTGAGATACAAGCAACACCGAAACAGAGACCGTAACCGCCAGAAAGGGCTTCGAGGTACTCTGGTGAAGTGTTAGCTGCATCGTAAACCATGCCATACTGTGCAAGATACTGGTTAGTAACCCACTTTGCCATAGATGGTGCGAACATTGCGCCAATGTTGATTGCCATGTAGAAAAGGCTGAATGCAGAGTCACGCTTTGAAGCATATTTTGAATCGTCAAAGAGATTTCCTACAATTACCTGGAGATTTCCCTTGAAGAGGCCTGTTCCGAGAGAAACGAGGGCAAGACCTCCAATCATAGATACCTTTGCTGTATCTATGCTATCTGTTGGGATGGCGAGTCCAAGATAACCAAGGAACATAACTGCCATACCTATTGTTACGCAACGACCGTAACCAATCTTGTCTGCAAGAACTCCACCTACGAGTGGGAGGAAATAAACTGCAGCAAGGAAGATTGCATTTACTTGACCTGCTTCGGCTTCGCTCCAGCCGAATTTGGCTTGCATAAAGAGTGTGAAGATTGCGAGCATCGTGTAATATCCGAAACGCTCACCTGTGTTAGCAAGAGCTAAGGCAAAAAGACCTTTTGGCTGTCCTTCGAACATAATTATGATTTTTTGATTAGTTATTAATTGGTTAATTGTTTACTTGATATTTGGCTTCTGGAGACCGTAGCCTTTCTTCTTGTCTTCGAGGAGAAGGAGGAAGGAGATGATAATCGCAACAGCTCCAAAACCAGCGAAGATAGTCATGGACTCTGTGTAGTCGATGATGCCTGAAGCGTCGGTGTTCCTGTCATTTACAGAACCAATCCACATTGGAACCATAGAGAGACCTATGTTCTGAATGTAGAAGATGACTGCATAAGCCGTACCAAGTAGCTTCATTGGGATAATCTTTGGTACAGATGGCCACATGGCAGAAGGAACGAGTCCAAATGCGATACCGAGCACAACCATGACAGCTATGGCAAGAAGCCAAGAGTTGATAGGAAGTGCAAATATTACGTGAACTATTGTAAGAAGAATAGAACCGATAATCATGAGTGTTGCACCCTTTCCGTGCTTGTCATATATTCCTCCGAAGAATGGAGTGAGGAAGATTGTTCCGAATGGGAGCATGGCAGGAATGAGACCTGCAACTTCTGCATCTACTCCATATTTGAATACCATGAGTTTTGTGGCAAACTTAAGGAATGGGAACACTCCTGCATAGAACATGAGGCAGAGGAGTGTGATGTACCAGAATCCCTTGTTGAGGAAGAGTACGCCAAGGTCGCTGAACTTGAAGCCTTCCTCGCTCTCGCCTTCTGCTGCGGCAGCTGCTGCATCTTCCTTCTTGTCCATCACGTTATAAACGATGAATGAAATCATGCCTATGCAGAGGCAGGCAGCTCCAAGACCAACTGATGCGCTTACTCCACCAAATGCTTTTGCTATTGGAAGGGCAGCACCAAGGGCAACGGCTGTACCGATACGAGCAAGTGCAACCTGAAGTCCCATGGCAAGAGCAAGCTCATGTCCTGTGAACCACTTAACGATTACCTTACTTACTGTGATACCTGCAATCTCACATCCTACACCATAGATGGCAAAGCCGAGTGCAGCGTAAGCTACCTGTACCTGTACATCTCCACCGAAAGGAACCCACATTGTTCCTTCGAAATGGTTTGCAACAGCCCACCACTTGATGAGTGCGCCCGCAAACATGAGTGCTGTAGAGAGTACACCTGTGAAACGGATACCGAATTTATCAAGAATGATTCCTCCAAAGAAAAGGAGGAGGAGATACACGTTCATGAGTCCGTATGCTCCTGAGAAGAATCCGTACTCAGATGATGTCCATCCAAGTCCCATTCCGTTCTCTGAACCTGCAGCTGCTGTGAGCAATGGCTCAAGTGGAGACATTACGTCTGTGAAGAAGTATCCGAACATCATGGTTACGGATACAATAACAAGGGCAGTCCAGCGCATAGCCGTACTGTCACTTAGCTTCTTTTGAATCTTTTCTGTCATATTTGTTTGTTAAAGGTTTTGGTTTATAGAGTGCCGAACACGGCACTCTATGTTATTCTTATTTCTTCAAGTATTTATCCAACCAGTTGAAGTAGCGTCTCTGCCAGAGGATGCCGTTCTGTGGCTTGAGTACCCAGTGGTTCTCGTCTGGGAAGCAGAGGAACTCGGCTGGGATGCCACGGAGGCGTGCTGCGTTGAAGGCAGACATGGCCTGTGAAGTGACGATGCGGTAGTCCTTCTCGCCCTGAATGCAGAGGATAGGAGTGTCCCACTTGTCCACGAAACGGTGAGGTGAGTTCTTGAATGTCTTGTCGTGACCGTTCCAGAATGCGCCACCCATATCCCAGTTGGCAAACCACATCTCCTCTGTCTCAAGGTACTGCTGCTCGATGTTGAAGATACCATCATGTGCAATGAATGCCTTGAAACGCTTGTCGTGGTGACCTGCAATCCAATATACGGAGAATCCGCCGAAGCTTGCGCCCACGCATCCAAGTCTGTCCTTGTCCACGTATGGAAGGTTCTTTGCAGCATCATCTATGGCTGAGAAGTAGTCGTTCATACATTGACCTCCGTAGTCGAGTGAAATCTCTTCGTTCCACTCATGACCGAAGCCAGGGAGACCGCGACGGTTAGGAGCAACGACAACATAGCCGTTGGCTGCCATAATCATCATGTTCCAGCGGAATGACCAGAACTGGCTTACTGGGCTCTGAGGGCCTCCCTCGCAGAAGAGGAGGGTAGGGTACTTCTTTGTCTTGTCAAAGTTAGGTGGGAGTACAATCCATGAGAGGATTGACTTTCCGTCAGTTGCCTTTGTCCAATGTGGCTCTACCTTTCCGAAGTCGATATTGTCGAAGAAGTACTTGTTCTCGTTTGTGAGACGTGTTGTGCTTCCGTCCTTTGTGCTTACGATGTAGAGGTCAGTTGGCTCGCACATAGACTGGCGACCGCAAAGGAGGTTCTTGCCGAAGAGCTGTACGCTTGTGAAGTCGTACTGTCCTTCCGTAATCTTCTTGTATGCGCCTGTCTTTACGTCTGTAGAATAGACGTGTGTCTCGCCATGCCATACTCCGTTGAAGTATATCTTCTTGCTGTCGGCACTCCATGTGAATGACTCCACGTTGCTGTCAAAGTCGGCTGCAAGCTGACGGCACTTGCCTGTCTTGATGTCCATGATGATGAGGCGGTTGATGTCGCTCTCATATCCATCCTGACGCATGCTCTGCCAAGCGATGTACTTGCCGTCTGGTGAGAATGAAGGGTTGATGTCGTAACCTGCAAATGTCATGCCGCCTATGACAGGAGCGTCTGTGTTTACCTTCTGGTCTTTGAGTGACTCTGTGTAGTCAACCTCTGGGCGTACATATCCCTCTGGCTTGCAGATATTCTTTGCCTTGCCTGTCTCCACGTCGTAGAGATAGATGTCGGCATCTGTTGAGCAGGCATAGTCGCGTCCTTCGAGCTTGCGGCAAGTGTAGGCAATAGTCTTGCTGTCCGTGCTCCAAGCAAGCTGCTCTATTCCGCCGAATGGCTTCATAGGGCACTCGTAAGGCTCACCCTCAAGGATGTCCTTCACGTTTGTTACGGCTGTACCGTCGAAGTCAGCCACGTAAGAATGTGGGATGTTCTCCACCCACTCGTCCCAATGGCGATGCATGAGGTCTGTGATGACGCGTCCGCTTGCCTTGTCGAGGTCTGGATAGAGGTCGTTGGTACGCTTGCCGTACTTGATGCTCTTAACGAGGATGACCTTCTTCTCGTCTGGAGAGAAAGTGAAATCCTCCACGTCCTCCTTCTCCTTTGTGAGCTGGATGCGTCCTGTGCCGTCTGGGTTCATAGCCCAGAGCTGCATGGTTCCTTCGGCATCCACACCGAGGAAGGCAACCTGTGTGCCGTTCTTGATGTACTTAGGAGAGAGCTCGGAAGTCTTGGCGGTAGTGAGGAGCTTCTCGCCCGTACCGTCGCTGTTCACCTTATATATAACTGTGTGGCTCTTGTTTTCCTCCACACTATAGTAACTTACATTATATACTACAGACTTGGCATCAGGTGATACGGATGCACCACCCACGCGTCCCATTGCCCAGAGTGCCTCTGGTGTGAACTGGCGGTTCACAATCTTTGGTGTCTGGCGTCCTATGAATGTCTTTGGCTGTGCCTGTACGTCTGCCATAGCAAGTAATGAAGCTGTTATGATTGTTAAAAGCCTTTTCATTTATCTTTAATGATTAATGAGTAATTAGTAATGAGTAATATACTGCCGCGATTATGTACGAGGGTGTTATTACTCATTACTAATTCCTAATTTCTAATTATTTTTCTCCTTCTGTTTCTGCATTTCCATCTGCATCTGCTGAAGCTCCTGAAGACGTGCAAACATGCTTGATGGCTTCTTGCCGTTAGCGGCATCTGCCTTGCGCTGCTTGCGACGCTCCTCCATCTGCTTGAGGAGAGCCTCGTCGTCAGTTGTCTTGCGGAGAACCCACATGATGAGAACTGACATGAGTGTAGATATGAAGTAGTAGAATGTGAGACCTGATGAATAGCCGTTGAATGTGAAGAAGAAGATGAGTGGCATGAGGTACTGGAACCACTTCATCATTCCCATCTGTGCTGCCTGTTCAGGTGTCATGGCATCCTGCTGCTGACGCATAGTGAAGAATGTCATGGCTACTGTTGTTACGCACCAAAGTACGCAGAAGAGTGAGAGGTGGTCTCCTATTCCCCAGATGTTGAAGCCCCAGTTGATTACGTCGTCGTATGTACTGAGGTCCTTTGCCCAGAGGAATGACTCGCCGCGAAGCTCGATGGCGTTAGGGATGAAGTTGAAGAGTGCCACGAAGATTGGCATCTGTATGAGCATAGGGAGACATCCACCCATTGGGTTTGCTCCGTACTCGCTATAGAGCTGCATGGACTCTGTCTGCTTCTGCATAGCCTGACTTGGGTCTGGATATTTCTTTGCAAGCTCGTCCAACTTTGGACGGAGCACGCGCATCTTGCTTGATGCGATGTGTGACTTCTTCATGAGTGGGAACACGGCAAGCTTCACGGCAATGGTGAGGAGCAAGAGCACGATACCCATGTTGAGTCCCCATCCTGTCATCCAGTCGAAGATGTAGAGGAACACGAAACGGTTAATCCAGCGGATGACTGGCCATCCGAGATATACGAGTGACTGGAGGTCGAGGTCGTCCTGACCGAGAAGTTCCTCGTGGTCCTTGAGAGTAGAGAACTTGTTAGGACCAAGGTACATGGTGAATGCTGTTGGCTTCACGCCCTTAGGGTCGAAGTCAGCCTTCATGTCTGTTGTGTAAGTCTTGAGGTAGCCGCTCTTCTCTGCAAGCTTCTTTGAAGCCATGCTGTTCACCTCCACGTTGTTGTCAGCAATAAGGATGTGGCTGAAGAACTGGTCCTTGTATGAAATCCACTTGATGCGGTTCTCAAACTCGTCTTCTTCCTCGTCGCCGCCCATGCTTGAAAGCTCCTCTGTATCGTTGTCTGTGTCACGATATGTGATGGTAGCGTAGCGGTTCTCGAAGTCGTAGCCTTTCTCCTGCTGCTTGATGGCTTCCTTCCAGAGTATGTTCATGCTCTTTGTGCTTGATGGGAAGAATCCATCAAGGTTGTTGGCCTTTACTGTCATGTTGACGAAGTATGACTCTGGGATAAGCTCGTAGATGATGTCGAGCGAACCGTTTGCGATAGGGAGTGACATGGTTACGCTTGACTCAGTAACAGCCTTTGGCTTGAAGTTGAAGTCGCTTGTGAGGATGTTCGCGTTCTTGCCGTCGATGCTGATGTTGAATGAATGGTCGTCGCCATCGAAGAGGATGACGTTGCCACCTTCCTGATTCTTGTAGTCCTTGTTGAGAATCTCAGCCTTCTTGAGTTGACCTCCCTTGCTTGATACTGTAAGCGCGATGAGGTTGTTCTTGATAATTGTGTTTGATTCTGAAATCTGGCGTGCAGCATGGAATGGGTTGAGTGTGTCTGCCATTTCTGCCATCTTCTCAGCCATTTCCTTCTTTGCCTTCTCTGCATCCAATTTCTTCTGTTCTGCCATGCGAACATTCTCGATGGAGTCTCTCTGCATCTGTTCTGCGTGACGCTGAACAGCATCCTTCTGGCTGTACCACATCCAGCCGAAGAGGACAATCGCCATGAGAGTCCATCCAATAAGTTGATTTTTATCCTTCATATTTTTGTAGTTATAAATTTCCTTTTTTCGAGGGGCTCGTCAGTTAAGTTTTGAGTCGTCAAATTGTAACCCAGTACTGTTATATGCCACCTATTTATTCTAAATGTCGTGCAAAAGTACAAAAAAATGTTATAATTTAAGCATCATATATGTTAATAATACTTTTTTTACTACTTTTGCTCTTGAAAATGTATTTAAGAAACAAAAAATATCGAAAATGAAGTCAAGAATAGTAATGATTCTCGTCGCATTTATGACTGTGATGAGTGTAAGCGCAAAGAAGTACCCTCAAATGACATTTGAGAAGACAACGATAGATTTCGGCAAGTTCTCTCTTGAGGACCCTGTTCAGGTTGCCGTCTTCAAGTTTACGAATACGGGAAAGAAGAACCTCATTATCAACTCTGCCCATGCTCAATGTGGCTGTACTTCTGTTGAGTATCCTAAGGACCCAATATCTCCGGGTGCTTCTGGTGAGATAAAGGTCACTTACAACGGTTTCGGACGTATGCCTGGGCTTCTCAAGAAGTCCATCACCATCCAGTCCAACTGCAAGTCTATGGTCTCTCGCATCTTCATTACAGGCGACATGACGGACGTGCCTGTGTCTAAAAAATAGGCCCCCCAGCCCCCCAAGGGGGCGTATAGGGCAATGAAGAATGCCCCGAAGGGGGTGGTTTGGGTTGTGTGCGTATGAGAGCCGTCTTTGGCTCTCTCCCATGATGTGCTCGTGAGGAGCTGATGAGGACTCATTGAGGAGGCTTTCGTGAGTCTCATAATAGTCTCATGTGAGTCAGTACTTGGTCAATACTTAGCCCGTACTTGGCTCCAGCCTTGCCTCAGGGTTGCTTCTTCCTTGCCGTTGCTGTATGTTTCCCTTATGTTTCTCTTATGTTTTGTAGGGAAATGTAAGAGGATGGTAAGAGAAATGCAATAAATAGAGAATAATTTTGCTTGGGCAGCTTTTTTTCCGTATCTTTGCTGCCGTTTTTATAACCAATAAAAAGAACTTTTACTGACAATAATGAACCAACAGTATTCTTCCGCTCTTCTGGAACGCGCTGTGGACGAGTTCGCTAAACTGCCGGGAATAGGCAGGAAGACAGCTATGCGACTTGTCTTGCACACCTTGAGGCTTGAGGTCGGTACGGTTGATAGTTTCTGTCAGGCTATACAGAATCTAAGGCACGAGGTACAGTACTGCAAGGTGTGCCACAATATCTCCGACACGGAGGTGTGTCAGTTGTGCGCCAATCCTCAGCGTGACGCAAGCACCATTTGCGTGGTTGCCAACATTCAGGATGTCATGGCAATAGAGGCAACGATGCAGTACCACGGTCTTTACCACGTTCTTGGGGGCGTCATAAGCCCTATGGACGGAATAGGACCGAGCGACCTTGAGATTGAGAGCCTCGTGGAGAGGGTGAATGCTGGGGGCATACGTGAGGTTATCCTCGCCCTGAGTAGCACGATGGAGGGTGATACTACCAATTTCTTCATCTATCGTAAGTTGATGAATAATACGGACGTCAAGCTTACCGTCCTTGCACGAGGAATGTCAATAAATGATGAGTTGCAATATACCGACGAGATGACTCTCGGTCGCTCGCTCATCAATCGAGTGCCTTTTACGGGTAATTAAGTATGGAAAAGAAAGCAGAAAGAATATTATTATTTATCAAATATAGTATCGTCGCATCTTGGCTCGTGGCTATTGCCGTGGCAGTATGTGGCGAATTGTCTTTGTTTACGGATTACGTAGTCGAACCAAAAGGTGAGGAGGAGTTCGTCCTCAATAGCGTTGCCATCTGTCTCACGATATTTGGCGTGCCGCTCACCCTCAAGTTCTTCACTCTCTGTACGCGCCACTCTCTCCGTCGTATGGATAATGATGAGGCTCTCAGCCGACTTCTCCGCTATGCCTTGGTGCGCAACTTTACGCTTTGCGCCATTGCCGTGGTGGACTTGTTCGCATATTACCTCACATTCAACATCGCAGGTGCCATGTGTGCCCTTGTCGTTGGTGTGGTGATGCTGTTGATGTGCTGGCCAAAGCGCACGTACATAGCCTCATATCTTGAGAAAGTGAATGAGGAGTAAGTAACAGGCTGAAAGAGTGGGGAGATGAAGATATCAATCGTCATAGTAAACTATAATGTGAAGCACTACGTGGAGCAATGTCTGCTTTCCGTGGAGCGTGCTTTGCAAGGTATGACGGGTGAGGTCTATGTGGTTGACAACAAGAGTACGGATAACTCTGTGGAATATCTCAAGGCCAAGTTCCCTTGGGTGTATTTCATCAAGAATGACTTCAACGCAGGATTCTCCAAGGCAAACAATCAGGCTTTGCGAGTGGCAAGGGGCGAATACGTCATGCTCCTCAATCCTGACACGATAATAGGCGAGAACACCCTTCGCGATTGCATCTCTTTCCTTGATGCCCATCCAGATGCTGGAGGCGCAGGAGTGAGGATGCTACGTGTGGATGGTTCGTTCGCTCCGGAGTCAAAGCGAGGTGTGCCAACGCCTTGGACATCATTCTGTAAGATGTCGGGTCTTTGCTCCCTCTTCCCTCAGAGCCGCGTATTCGGCAGGTACTATATGCAGTTTGTCCCATCGGACAAGCCGGGACAGATAGAGATAATGTCGGGTGCCTGCATGATAATGCGCAAGAGCGTGCTTGACAAGTGCGGATTGCTCGACGAGGATTTCTTTATGTATGGTGAGGACATAGATATGTCGTACCGAATCCTTATGGCAGGATACAAGAACTATTACATACCTTCAAGCATCCTCCATTACAAGGGAGAGAGCACACAGAAGAGCTCCTTCAGGTATGTTAATGCGTTCTACAACTCCATGCTCATATTCTTCCATAAGCATTTTGGACGCTACAACTATCCGCTCATCCTTATCGTCACTATCGCCATCTATGGCAAGGCGGTATTGACATTCATCACACAGCAGTTGAAGAGACGTTCAGCCAAGCGCTTTACGTCCTTGCAATATATGAAGCGCAAGAGGTTCTTGCTCGTAGGTAAGGGACGCAACCTCAAGGATATGGAGATGCTCATGGAGAAGCATCACTTCTACCATTCCGTTTCGTCCACTTGTCCTGATAAGTCAGAGAAGACAGCCGATTTCGTAGTGTTCGACACAGACGCTTACTCTTTCGAGGAGATACTTGAGTGGTTCCGACATAATGAGGACATGCGTCCTCGTCCTCTCATTGCCACCTACCTCAGTCTTAACAAGTCCATCATTACTGGCAATATCGTGATTGAGTAAAGACCCACCCCGACCCTCCCTAAATGGAGGGTGACTAAAGCCAGAAGCGAGGCTGCTTTTTCGAGCCTTCCGTGGCTTTAGCGTTTCGTCTCGAGCCATGCTTGGCTCGCTTCTCTCTTTTCGAGCCGTCTTTGGCTCGCCGTTTTTTTACACAAAATAGAATAATAACAATTAAAATCGCAAAATAAAATGCTTAGAATTGCAGTTCAATCAAAGGGACGTCTTTTTGAAGACACAATCAATCTCCTTCAGGAGGCTGGTATCAAGGTTCCAAGTAGCAAGCGTACCTTGCTCGTACAGGCAAGTAATTTCCCTCTTGAGGTTCTTTATCTCCGTGATGACGATATTCCTCAGACAGTTGCCGACGGAGTGGCTGATATCGGTATTGTTGGTGAGAACGAGTTCGTTGAGCGTGGCGAGGATGCTGATATTATCAAGCGTCTTGGCTTCTCTAAGTGCCGTATCTCCCTCGCCATCCCTAAGGCCATCGACTATCCTGGAGTAAAGTGGTTTGACGGTAAGAAGATTGCTACTTCTTATCCTAATATCCTTCGTACATTCATGAAGGAGAACAACATCAATATCGACATCCATGTTATTCAGGGTTCTGTGGAGATTGCTCCTGGTATTGGACTTGCCGACGGTATCTTTGATATCGTAAGCTCTGGTTCTACTCTCGTAAGCAATAACCTCCGTGAGGTTGAGGTTGTTATGCAGAGTGAGGCACTCCTTATAGGAGACAAGAAACTCTCAGATGAAAAGAAGGCAATCCTTGACGAGCTTCTTTTCCGTATCAATTCCGTTCTTATTGCCGAGGATAAGAAGTATGTGAGCATGAATGCTCCTAAGTCAAGCCTTGACAAGATTATCGAGGTTCTTCCAGGACTCAAGAGCCCTACAATCATCCCACTTGCTGACCCAGATTGGTGTTCTGTATCTGCCGTTCTCGATGAGAAGCATTTCTGGGAAATCGTAGGCCAGCTCAAGTCATTCGGAGCAGAAGGCATCCTCGTCACTCCAATTGAGAAGATGATTCTTTAAGACCCACCCCGACTCTCCCTAAATGGAGGGCGGCTAAAGCAAACAAATGCAACTATCTTTCAGCCGTCCTTGGCTGAAAGCTCAAATAATTCACAAACAAACAACTCGACTCATGCAAATCGTCAAATTTCCAGCCAAGTCACAATGGGCTTCCTTCCTTGAACGCCCACATCGTGATGCCAGCGAACTTCGCGAGACGGTCAAGACCGTACTCGACGATATTCAGGCTCGTGGAGATGCTGCTGTCAAGGAGTACGAACTCAAGTTTGACAAGGTTCAACTTGATTCGCTTCAGGTCAGCGAGGCAGAACTTCAGGAGGCTGAATCCCTTGTTAGTGATGAACTCAAGCAAGCACTCACGCTTGCCCATCATAACATCGAGAAGTTCCATGCAAGCCAGAAGTTTGAAGGTCAGAAGGTGGAGACTGCTCCAGGTGTAGTATGCTGGCAGAAGTCTGTTGCCATCGAGAAGGTTGGTCTTTACATTCCGGGAGGAACAGCTCCTCTGTTCTCTACCGTTCTCATGCTTGCCACACCAGCCAAGATAGCTGGATGCAAGGAGATTGTCCTTTGTACCCCTCCTAACCGTGAGGGCAAGGTCAATCCTGCCATCCTCATGGCTGCACGTATTGCAGGCGTAAGCAAGATATTCAAGGCTGGTGGCGTTCAGGCCATTGGTGCTATGGCTTACGGTACGGAATCTGTGCCAAAGGTAAGCAAGATATTCGGCCCGGGCAATCAGTTCGTCATGGCAGCCAAGCAACAGGTGAGCCTTCACGAGGTTGCTATTGACATGCCTGCAGGTCCAAGTGAGGTGGCAGTCGTAGCGGATGATACCGCTAACCCAGTATTTGTTGCTGCCGACCTTCTTTCACAGGCAGAACATGGAGCTGACTCACAGGCGGTAATGTTTACCGATAGCCTTGCTCTTGCCGAGGCTGTTGATGCCGAGGTGGCAAGACAGCTTGAGGCGCTCCCACGCAAGGAGCTTGCCGCAAAGTCGCTTGAATATAGTAAACTTATTGTCGTTAAGAATCTTGACGAGGTAGTTGATATATGTAATGAGTATGCTCCAGAGCACCTTATCCTTGCCGTCAAGGATTATATGTCCGTTGCAGAAAGGGTGGTGAATGCAGGTAGCGTGTTCCTTGGCAACTACTCATGCGAGAGTGCAGGCGACTACGCCTCTGGTACTAACCACACTCTCCCTACCTCTGGCTATGCCAAGGCATATAGTGGTGTGAACCTTGACAGCTTCTGTCGTAAGATTACTTTCCAAGAGCTTACTGCCGAAGGTATTCGTAGCATCGGACGTGCCGTAGAGGTCATGGCAGAGAACGAGCAGCTTGATGCTCACAAGAACGCCATGACGGTTAGGCTTTCTGCCGTCCATGGCTGATGTTTGCCATCCGTCTCTTCAGCCGTCTTTGGCTGATGCCTCCATATATCAGCCATACTTGGCTGATATTCTCCTTTTAACCTCAAAATGACGAAGGAATATGAAAAATCTTCAAGACTTAGTTCGCCCAAACATCTGGGCACTCAAACCATATAGTTGCGCTCGTGACGAGTTCAAGGGTTTCAAGGCTGACGTCTTTATTGACGCCAACGAGAACCCTTACAATAATAATGTGAACCGTTATCCTGACCCTCTTCAGGATAAGGTAAAGGCTCTTATCGCCCCTCTCAAGGGCGTGAAGGAGGAGAACATCTTCCTTGGCAACGGCTCTGATGAGGCCATCGACCTCCCTTTCCGTATCTTCTGCCGTCCGGGTAAGGATAATGTGGTGGCAATCGCCCCTACATACGGGATGTATGAGGTATGTGCAGAGACAAATGACGTAGAGTACCGCAAGGTTCTTCTTGACGAGAACTATGACTTCTCGCCAGAAGCCCTCCTTGCTGCCTGTGACGATAACACCAAGATTATCTTCATCTGTTCGCCAAACAACCCTACGGGTAATGTCTTTATGCGCGAGAAGATAGAGAAGGTCATCCGTGAGTTCCAGGGAATCGTGATTGTCGATGAGGCTTATTCCGATTTCTGCTCACAGCGTCCTTTCCGTATGGATATCGACAAGTATCCTAACCTTATCGTGCTTAACACATTCTCTAAGGCATGGGGCGCGGCAGGTATCCGTCTTGGCATGGCATTTGCCTCTACGGACATCATAGCCTTGTTCAATAAGGTTAAGTATCCTTATAATGTGAATATCCTCACTCAGGAGAAGGCTGTTGAGATTCTCTCTAACACCACTCTCCTCCAGCGTCACATATCCCTCATTCTTGATGAGAGACAGATGCTCGTAAATGCTTTTGCCACACTCCCAATATGCGTGAAGGTTTATCCTACGGACGCCAACTTCTTCCTTGCTAAGGTGAAGGGTGCTGACAAGATTTACCGTTACCTTGTGGAGAAGGGTATTGTCGTTCGTAATCGTAATCGTGTCATCCTTTGTGACGACTGTATTCGTGTTACTATTGGAACAAAGGAGGAGAACACAAAGCTTCTCTCTGCCCTCCGCCAGTATCGGGATAATGTAGAATGAAGAATGTAGAATGAAGAATCCGTTCTGCCGAGTTCGGCAGAACCTCACAAATACACACGCATGAAAAAAACAGCATTATTTATTGATCGTGATGGAACCATCCTCGTTGAGCCAGCTGACGAGCAGATTGACTCATTCGAGAAGTTCCAGTTCGTTCCGGGAGTAATCCGCAACCTTAATTTCATACGCACGAAGCTTGACTTCGAGTTTGTCATGGTTAGCAATCAGGACGGCCTTGGTACGGATTCCTACCCAGAGGACACTTTTTGGCCAACTCATAACCTTATGCTCAACACCCTCAAGGGCGAGGGCATAGAGTTTGACGATCAACTTATAGACCGTAGTTTCCCAGAGGACAACCTGCCTACTCGTAAGCCGGGTACAGGTATGCTTACCAAGTATATGACGGGCGACTACGATCTCGCTAATTGTTATGTCATAGGTGACCGCCTTACGGATGCCCAGCTTGCACTCAACCTTGGCTGTAAGGCTCTTATCATAAGCTCCGACCCAGCCGTTTCTGAGTCGCCTCTGTTTGCGGAAAACGCAACCCTTCGTTGTGTTGATTCATGGGACAAGATTACCGAGATACTCTTTGCTGGCGAGCGTATCGCTTCTGTTCGTCGTACCACAAAGGAGACGGATATTGACATCTGGCTCGACCTTGACGGAACAGGCAAGTGCGACATCAATACAGGCCTTGGCTTCTTTGACCACATGCTCGAACAGATTGGAAAGCACGGCAGTATCGACCTCCGCATCAAGGTAAATGGCGACCTTAATGTGGATGAACACCATACGATAGAAGATACGGGTATTGCCCTTGGCGAGTGTATCAACAAGGCTCTTGGCGACAAGAGAGGTATTGAACGCTATGGCTACACTCTCCCTATGGACGACTGTCTCTGTCAGGTAGCTCTCGACTTTGGTGGACGTGCTTGGCTCGTGTGGGACGCCGAGTTCCATCGCGAGTATGTGGGCAATATGCCTACAGAAATGTTCCTCCATTTCTTCAAGAGCTTCTCCGATGCTGCCCGCATGAATCTCAACATCAAGGCAGAGGGTGATAATGAGCATCACAAGATAGAAGGCATCTTCAAGGCACTTGCCCGTAGCATCAAGATGGCTGTAAAGCGTGACATTTACAAGTTCCAGCTCCCAAGTAGCAAGGGAGTGCTTTAAGAATTAAGAGTTAAGATTTAAGAATTAAGAATTGTATTATGAATGTGTGTCTATATGGATGATATTCTTTTCCAAATCTTAATTCTTAATTTTTTATAGGTGAATAATTTTATTAGGTGAAATTTTAATTTAATGCAGTATGAAAAAGTATATCAAACCATTTTTGTTACCGTTTGCTTATTTCCTTTTTACGTTTATGATGATGGCCGCAGTTGCGTTGTGTTTGTTCTGTGTCAAATATGATAGTATTGTTTTTAGTTCGGTGGAATGGAATGATTGGGGTGATAACTATGTAGAATTGATGCAGCCTTATCTTTGGGTTCACCCCGTTGGTTCTGGTTTGTTGCTGCTATTATTTGCATACTTTTTGAAAATGTCAAATTTCAAGCATGCTTTTGATTTCAAGAATATTGATTGGAGAACTGTATGGATACCTATTGTAGGCGCCACATTTTCGATTTGGTCTATAGGTCATCTTTATAGTATATTGGATTATTTTAATTTGGCAAAAAATTCAAATATTGATGTCAAAATTGATTCTGTTATGAACGCCTTTATGACTTTATGCTTTGGCTCTGTTTTTGTTGCCATGGTTTTTAGGGAAGCAGTCGTAAGGTATCTGCTATCAAAGGGTACGTCTCTCCTCCATGCTTGTATATGCTCTGTGTTTTGCTATTCCATTCTCTATTTATATGACTATATGCAGTTACCTTATGTGCTTCTTCAAGGGACGGTTTTTGTGATTCTGTATGTAAAGACGGGAAGTGTTGTTTTGGAAACAATCTTTTTGTTTCTGATGTTCGTTTTCCGCTTTCTTATATCCCCAACGATAGGTATTGATTATGAACTTCCACTTATCTATCATGTGGTTTTATTTATCGTTGTCACTCCTCCAGCCATCTTCCTTCTCTGGAAGTTCTGGAAGACACCTATCCCGGATGGGCGTCGTACCCCATTCGATTCCGTAAATGTAGAGAGTGCATCTTAATTTTATAGGCTTAAATATTGGATTATTATGAAAAAGTTTATCAAACCATTCTTGCTGGTCATATTTTATTTCCTTTCTATGATGGTATCTTTATTCTTGATACTGACTTTACTATTTTTTTTTGATTACGATAGCTTTGTTTTTGCTTCGGGAGATGATGACGTTGGACAAAACTATGTTGAGATGTTATCACCTTATATAGGTGTGGCTATCATAATCAATACTTTGCTTACTATCGCAATTGCGTACCTTATGAAAATGGTAGATTTCCGTCATTCGTTTGATTGTAAAAGTATTGATTGGAAAAATATCTGGATACCGTTTGCTGGCTCTGTATGTTTTATTTTTGTTGTTTTTGTTTCTGTACACATTTTACAGTTTAGCTCGTATCGTTCGGATGCTATGTTTAGGATGTTGGAAAATGTATATGGTGCTATTGCTTTGATTTTTTTGTCTCGTGTACTTGAAGAACTGATATTCCGAGATATAATTATAAGGTATATGTTCTCTAAGGGAGCAACTCCCTTGCAGGCGCTTATATGCTCTGTGTTATGCTATGCGCTAGTTGCTATTGGTGATCCGTGGGATGTTCCTATTTATTTTTGTCACGGCATTCTTTTTGGCATATTGTTTATTAAGACTGGTAGTGTTGTCTTAACTACTATAATAAGGATTTCTATTTATTTATTTCAATATGTCGTTTCGCGTGAGTTTGATCTCCTGAATATAAATACAGATATGCCAACATCTTATTATGTTGTTTTGTTTTTTGTTTTCACTCCTCCAGCCATCTTCCTTCTTTGGAAGTTCTGGAAGACTCCTCTCCCAGATGGACGCCATCTCCCATTTGATGATGCAAAGATTGAGGCCGTGGAATGATTATGTGCCAAAAGTGCCAATTAGAAAAACAAAAGAACTTCTCTCACAGAACGAAAGGAAGTGAAACATGGGAAAACAAAAGAAAACATTTTTTGAATGATACGATAATTATTAGAATACTGGTTTTCTCGATGGACAGGCAGAAGAATTGGCTTTCTTTTGTTTCCCAATGTTTTCTTTTGTTTTTCTTACTGGCGTGTAGCGCATGATTTTCGCGTACCAGCATGTTAATTATTTCCCGTTGGTCAGTGAGACCGCTTCGCTTAGTTGTTAATTATTAATTGCTAATCGCTCTTTGCGTACCAGCATGTTAGTTGTTAATTATTAATTGTTAATTTTAAAATGTTAGACAAATATTTCAGACCAGTAATCCTCACATTATTATATGTGATTATGAGTTCCGTGGTAGCCATTGCCATCGCTTTGCTTCTGTTGAAGTTCAACCCAGATGCGTCGGTGTCTCTTGGCTCACTTATGTCGTCAGGAGATGCGTCATTCGATGAACACTTCATGTCGTACTTTGTGGACTATGTACCAGTTACCATCTTGGTGACGGGACTCGTATGCGTGGGTGTGGCACGCTTTATGAAGATGTCAGACTTCCGTCAGTCGTTCGATTTCGGTATGGTGGCATGGAAGCACGTTTGGGTTGCTTTATTGGGAGCTATCCTGTATTTGGCTGTGTGTGATGCCATCGTCCAGGCGCTCGATATCCCAGATAATAATGCGGAACTGTTTATGTCTATGTCTGGTAGCGTATGCGGAATGGTTACTATTGCCGTTATAGGTCCTGTGTTTGAGGAACTGATATTCCGAGAGGCAATCATAAAGAGTATGTTGTCAAGTGGGGCATCCCGTCGTTCAGCTATTATCTTCTCCTCTCTTTGCTTCGGCCTTGCACATGGCAATCCTGCACAGGTGTGCTTTGCCTTCTTCGTTGGATTGCTCTTTGCTTGCATTTATATCAAGACGGGCAATATCATCCTTAGTTCTATAGCCCATATCTTGAATAATACAGCATGCGTTATTTTGATGCGTTTTTGTGGTGGCTATGACTATGAAATGGCTACCATATATTGCATTATTTTAGTAGTCATTTTGTCTTATCCGTCATATTTCTTGTTACATAAATTTTGGAAGACATACCCACAATATTAGCTTTTGGGTGTAAAAATGACACATTTGAAACATCCTTGAAATACGCCCATTTCTGTTACATTTACTACATTTTTGAGCTTTATGTTACAAATTAGGTAGTAATTGTAACAAATTACAAAGTGCTGTCGTGTACAAAACCGTAATTTTGCGACTGATTAATGGGATTAGCATATACACGACCTTAAAAATCTTAAGCAAAATGTTTTGTCTATTTCCTATAATAAATGAGGGATTTTATTAATTAACCTTTTTATATTAACTAACACATTTCTTAATCATGAAGAAACTGTTTACTTTCGTGTCACTCATGGCATTTACTGCAGCCATGTATGGACAAGATCCAAGTAAGTGGGAGATCGGTCAGAATGTTGCTGAAGACCTCGGTCTCAAGGAACTTGGTGATGACTTCTCTGGAACAAGGGGTAATGAAGAGTATGGACGTTTTGCCATTACTTCTATCGGTAATGTTTGGAAGGGCGATGCCCCTAACGAGTATCGTCCAGGTGGAGCTCTTCCTGCTGTCTTTGGATTCTACAACATGGGTCTGACAGACTTTTACCAGATTGTTAAAGTGCCTGCTGGTTCTTACACCCTCAAGGCAAATGTGATGTATCGTGAAGGAACTCCTGCCGATAACTTTGCAAACTTGCATAATGGTAAGAAGTTTAAGTATGGTCACATGTATGCAAATATCCTTGCAGATGACCAGACAACTGTAACTTATGAGAATGACCTTATCGTTACTTCTCTTGCAGAATCAGGCTATCATGAAGCTGAGTGTCTCCACTATGATTCAGATGGTAGCTGGATGAACGATTTTAAGGATGAATTTACTAAGGCAGATGGTACAGTCGAGGTAACTTGGTGTCCACAGTGTTGTGAAGGATTCGCTAAATATTTCGATGCAGGATGCTATCTTAACGAGAAGAAGTTTGTGCTCACTCAGGATGCTTACGTTAGGTTTGGTTTCCGTAAGACAGGTTCTATTCCTCAGGACTGTCTTGACTTCGGTAATCTTCAGGTAATCTATGATGGACCTGTTACTGATGAAAGTCTCTTTAACCTTGCTGACGAGGAGCTTGATGTTGTTTTGAATAACCTTGAAGCTTTGCAGGAAGAATTCTCTGAGGCTAATTTTGACGCTCTTGCAGGTCTTTTATATGATGTTTGGGAAGGTCTTTCTTTGAGAAGAGCTGAGGCTAAAACAGCAACAGAACTTAGTGCAATCAAGAAGGAGGCTTTGGAAGCAATGGAAAACTACAAGGCAGCTCAGGATGTTGTGCTTCAGGTTGCAGATATCATCGCTTCTTGTGAGGATATGATTGCTTCTACTGAATTTGCTGGTAAGGCTGACTTTAGCGCAGCTCTTGAAGTTCAGAAGGCAGCAAAGGACGAGAGTGATGCAGATAAGATTGGTAATCCTGTAGAATACTATACAAATATTGTTACTGCTCTTTCAGCAGCTCGTGCTACATATCTTAACACTCAGGAAGTTGCAGAAAATCAGCCAAAGAACTTCGGTTCACTTATCAACAAGCCTTGGTTTGTTAACCCAGAGTTTACTCCAGTAAACGAAGTTGAGGCTGGCGGTGACTTCTGGCACCTTACAGAGGAAACTTGGACAGCTTGGGAAGGTCCTGAATCATATAATAATAGAAAGAAGGACAGAACAGACATTTCTTCTAAGGTAAGTGTTTCAATCGACACAAGCGTTAAGGGACAGTGGTACAAGTATCAGAATCACACAGAAGGTTGGTGTGCTGGTACTCAGCTCTTCCACCATGGTCGTTTGATAGGTTTCTCTACAGGTTGGGCAAGTACATTCAAGAATCCTGACGGAAAGCCAGGTATTGAGGGCGTGGCTCAGAAGCTCGTAGGTCTTCCAAATGGTTACTACTCTGTATCTTGTCTCGTAAGAGGTTGGGATGCTCTTGGTGATTATGAGTCAAATCCAAAGTTCCTTGGATGTTTCGCAGAGAACTCTCATGAGGTTCGCGTTTCTTCTAACCCTTCAAACAACACAGGCAACTGGTGGGAGTGGGGTTCAAGCGCAGATAGCTGGGACGATGTTGAAACTGCTGTAGTACTTGTTGACGATGGTGAGCTCCTCATTGGTGGTGGTGGTTCTATCGCTAACACAGTTACTGGTTTCCGTCTTAACTTCTATGGTGCTGAACCAGACTTTGCAGACCTTGCTCAGAAGAAGTCTGATGAGTTGAGAGCTCTTATCAGCGAAGACTACTTTGCTGGTGATAAGAAGAAGTTGAATGACCTTCTTAATTCTGTTAAGCATCCAGTTGCAGGTGCTTCTGCATACGAGGAAGCTGTTAATGTATACGCTCAGTTTACAGATTATCAGAATGCTGTTGCTAAGAAGATGAAGGATTACAATGCTAAGACTACATTGGAGAGCGTTCCTGATAACTGGGCTAACCCTGCATACGAATACTTTGCTGGTGTTGCAGGTAAGGACGAGGCTGATACATACGAGAAGGTTGACGAGTACAACGCTCTTGCAAATGCATACAAGGCTCTTAATGACGCATATACTGAGGCAGCTGAATTTAAAGCTGACGAGACACTTAAGAAGACAGTTGAAGAGCAGCAAGCTACGTTGGCTGCAGGCCTTGCTTCAACGGAGGCAGTTCTTGCTTACGCTGAGGCATTGAAGACTCCTATTCTTCTTAACAAGATGAAGGCTCTCGATTGCGAGGCTGCTACAGCAGATAAGCCTGTTGATATCTCAACTATTATGGTTAACGCTAAGTTCGATCAGGCTACTGGTAATGATGGTAAGACTGATGTTAAGACAGGTTGGACTTCTACAGTAGGTGATGCTTCACAGAATGAGTACGGACGTAACAATGCTGAGCTTTGGGACAAGGATGTATTTACATTCTCACAGAAGATTGCTAACCTCCCAGCAGGTGACTATGTTCTTCGTGTAAAGGCTCTCTATCGTAATGGTACTGCTTGTACTGCTGACCTTTTGAAGGCATACAAGGACAATGGTGGTACAACTGAGACTTGGGGTGACCACAATGCTGTTCTCTTCATGAAGACTTCTGACGAGAACGAGGTTAAGACTTACATCAAGTCTATCTACGAGTACAACAGTAGCGTACGTTCATTCGACGAGGTAGCTAACGCTCGTGAATTGGTTGACGATGGTGAAGTTCGCCAGCTCGTTGACAAGAAGATTCAGACAGTTCTTGCAGAGGGTACATTCGATAAGAAGGATGACGTTGAATACAGCTATTTGAGTGATGGTGCATATCCATTCGATACACGTGTAGAGACAAAGGAATTAGATGCAGAAGGTAAGGTAGTTCAGGTTGATGGCAAGGATGTAATTGCTGCAGTAAACTACTATCCAGCTTCTATGTATGGTTTCTATGTTGTAACTCAGAAGGATCCTAACGTTTACTTGAACGAGGTTAAGATTACTGTCGAGGAGGGTCAGACTCTTGAACTTGGTATCCGCAAGGATAAGAAGCTTTCTCAGGACTGGGTTATCTTCTCTGATTTCGAACTCGAATTCCTCTCAGGTGAGTCATTCACTCGTGCTTACACAGGTGTAGAGAATGTAACTGTTAACGCTGCCGAGAATGGTGCTGTATTCAACCTCGCAGGTCAGAAGGTTGATGGCAACTTCAAGGGTATCGTTATCAAGAATGGTGTAAAGGTTCTCAACAAGTAAAGGATTTTTATCCTTAGTTAAAAATACGGTTTGGCGCGTCAGGGGTTCCCTGACGCGCTTTACTTTTTCTTGTCTACTTATCTTCTCACGCTAATAAACATGAAGAATTTTTTAGAACCCGTCGCCAAAGGCGACTAAATTACCAACTATTCTCACCGAAGGTAATCTTTGAACAAACTATTCTCTTTGACCGCAGGGAAGAAATCTTGCTATTAATTTTTTTTTAGGCACGAATTGCCATGAATTTGCCACGAATCTTCATAAATATTTAATGATTAATTGTCAGAAAAATAAATTGATGAAAATTTGTGGCAAATTCATGGCAATTCATGCCCCTAAATTTTATCGTGTTATTTAATGTTTTAAAACTTATGGTAAGATTTCTTCCCTACGGTCAGATGGAATAGTTGGTAATTTAGTCCCACAAGGGGCGGGTTCTAAAGAATAAAAAAATTATGTGTCAAAACTTCCTATTGGTGTAGTACAAAACGATACGGCTTCATGTTTTAGCC
>JAFZWM010000024.1 GCA_017617315.1 Bacteroidaceae bacterium | reverse complement strand
TTTGTATTAGCAGCCAAAGATAATGTATTCTTCACAACATTAAGAAGTTCACCATCTTTTGTATACAACATAGCATCATACAAACTTGCACCATCATCAACCTGAACGACAACTTTGTCTTCATAACTTCTGATATGACCGACCCCCATTAGAGAGATTTCTTTTCCTCCTATATACAGAATAGACTTTTTGTCCTTATCTGTAGAGGCATAAACTCCGTATCGAGCATCGAAATTATACTGCGACACGTTCTTAACAACCTTAGTTTCCTTCCACATATCTTAATCCGTTAATTTTATACAATTCTTTATTACATCATTAAACTTTTTGTTAGCGTTTAGCGCCTCCAAACTTAAATCAGCGTGGCGACTTTGCCTTCCACTTTGCCGTTGGTCTGCCGTTCTGATGCTTTTCAGACATATCCATACACCAACAATTCTATGACAAGGATTGATAGTATCATTAGCGAAAGAAGGGCTGCGTTTTTCAGAATA
Source organism: Bacteroidaceae bacterium (assembly GCA_017617315.1). Lineage (GTDB taxonomy): Bacteria > Bacteroidota > Bacteroidia > Bacteroidales > Bacteroidaceae > Ga6A1. Next base: position 11,565 of record JAFZWM010000024.1, on the reverse strand, counting down.
CTGCCGAGTAGATTAAACGAATCGCATTTTCTGAGCAGCCAAACAGCCAGTCGTACGAAGGCAAAAAACACAACAGAAAACAGCAGTACATAAATAAAATCTATCGGTTTTGTCGGCTTGATAGCATATATCGCCAAAGCAAAAAGCACAACGATAAAAATGCCCGACAAGACTTTTTTGAAAGAGTTGGTAAAACATTCTTTCTTTAAAAATACGATTATCAGCTTCAGGCAACATTGCAATAGCAGGCTAACAATAAGTATAGGCACAAAAGCAATCAAAAACCTTCCGAAGAAAGTACCTAACGGTGCGTTGTTATATGTACTAATACATGTTTCTCTACTACCAAGCGTAAAGAGCGACAAAAAATATGCAAATGGTATTTCTAAGATAAACAAAATGCAGTTTATCCAAAAGGTCGTTTTCATCTTTCAAATGTTTTTATGGTTCATTAGCTGATGTTCTAAGCAAGAGCCGTCCATACAACGAATGTTGAGTATTCCATCTGTAAATTCAACATTCTCGCAGATATCTCCGTTCTGCCGAATTTGTAATTTGGCAGAGAAAAAAGTCGGGAATTTGTAATTCCCACCGCTGAAAAAATAACGTACGAACACCGTTTCTACGCGTAACCTCTTGTCGCTGAGCGACAATGCGAGTTACAAACTCGCGTTTGTTGATGCTGCCGAATTCGGAAATTCGGCAGAACTGTGGGGAGATTTTTAGTATACGCACCATACAACTTCCCATTTTGAATTGTACAATCCCAATTATCAGTTAACATATAGTTAACATATAGCCTACATATAGCTTACATATAGCTAACATATAACTTACATATAGCCTACATATAGCTTACTTATAGCTTACTTATACCCTACATATACCTTGGATATACTCTGCATATTACTTGGACGTTCCTTGGATGTACCTTGGATGTACCTTGAATCTACCTTCCTTCTTCCTTCCCACTTTTTTGTATTTACCAAAAGAACAATTCGTATCACAATTGCTCTTTATAAGCCCTCAGCAATTATGAATTATCAATTGTGAATTGTCAATTGTCAATTGTTTATTCATCTCAACTGGTCGAGAAAGTTTTCAAGGTCTACCTTCCATTTGTTGTTCGACTTTACAACCTGAAGTGTTATGTTGCGGCTTGTAAGTCTGCCGTCGGCACCTATCGAGTCCCAGTTTAGGAAATTGCTTACGCGGCATCTCACCTCGGCCGCATCCGCCGTTTTGTTCACCTTCAGACTCTGAATCGCCACGCTTGCGCCCTCCTTGTTCTGCGCCACGGTTGCCAAATCGTCTTGCGACACGTTCGACGCAATAAACTTGATAACGTTTCTTGAGCGCGGAGTGCAATACTCAACCGCCGCACGGTAGCGCATGTTAAAAAACGAGTCGGCAAATGTCTGTGCGCACGCCTTTATGGAATCATTCCGTGCCTCTATCTCTTTATCCTCCTTTGACTTACACGACGAAAGGCACATGCAGCCCATCAGCAAAACCGTAACAAACGAATATATAATCTTGTGCATCTTGATTTTAATTTTGTTATGCAAAGTTAAACAAAAATATAACAAATGTTTGCCATTTCGTATTTTTATATTTATTTTTGCTCAAATTTTTGTCCTTATGTTGAAATTCAAGAGTTTCGGAAGCGGCAGCAGCGGTAACTGTTACTATCTGAGCAACGGCGAAGATGCCCTTTTGATTGATGCAGGAGTGGGCATCAGAGCCCTAAAAAGATACTTCAAGGAGGCACAGCTAAAATTCGACAACGTGCGCGGTGTTCTGATAACACACGACCATGCCGACCACATAAAGGCTGTGGCACATCTTGCCAACGACTATTGCATCCCCGTATATACAACCACAAAGATACACGAAGGCATACGCAAGAGCTATTGCGTTACCGAAAAGATTGAAACCGCTTATGTCAAACTGCTTGAGAAAGAGCAGGAAACAGAAATAGGCTGCTTTAGCGTGTGCTCGTTCGAAGTGCCGCACGACGGAACCGACAACGTGGGCTACCGCATCCGAACAGAAGGCAAAACCTTCTGCGTGCTTACCGACATAGGGCACATAACCCCTACCGCCGAGCAGATGATAAAAGATGCCAACTTCCTCGTGCTCGAGGCAAACTACGACAACAGTATGCTCGACATGGGGCCTTATCCGGCATATCTCAAAGAGCGCATTGGCGGAGAGAACGGACATCTTTGCAACACTGATGCAGCCAAGGCTCTGGCCGACAACTATCACGAAGGGCTCACGCACGTATGGCTCTGCCACCTGAGCGAGGAGAACAACCACCCTACCATCGTAGAGAAGTGCATTGGAGCGCATCTGTACGAGATTGGGCTGATAGTCGGAAAAGACATCAACATCGAGGTTCTAAGGCGCAAAGTGCCTTCGGACATGTACGAACTTTAATCACCCACATAGAACTGAAATGAGAAGGATTGCCGCGTGCAAGCTGTTCATAGCCGGAAAGGACGAGCCTCTGGGCAGACATATCGTTGAGATTGTAGGCGAGGAAGGGCGGATGGTAAACCACTTTCCGCTGGGCGAGGAACTGCCCATGACCGAATGGCTTGGCGGCGTTCTGCTGGCATCGCCCTGCTGCGAGTGCGACATCACCCATCCGCAAAGCATCGGCGAGGTGATGACGGCTCTCGACATGAATAACGGCGATGCGCGATGCCACTATGTCTGGCATCTGTCGAGAATAAACAGCGAGACGCTGGAAATTCTGCCCGACTGCATATTCCAACGTCTCGATGATGAAGAAGAGGACTTCTTCTGATAAATAAATCTTTCTGAAACTTAATCCTGAACAGGACGGACGCTCATAGACACGCCCTTTGCGTGATAGCTCTTGTAGTTTACGCCCATCTTGAAGTACATAATCTCCGAATTGCCCTTAGCCGTGCAGGTTGAGCCTCTGTAATATCCTTCTTTTCCGAATCCCTTCTCGGTTGTTTCGCCCTGCTTGCATCCTGCTGCTGGGAGGAAGATGCTGTTTCCGTTAGGACCTGTAACCTTGTAGCCCGCAATGTTGTTAACGATTGTCCATGTCCACAGACATTTCTTTGAGTCGCACAGTTCTTCCATCTCCTTAGCGGTAGGCATTCTCCACTTGCCGCCCCATTTTGTTGCAGCCACGTCCATGCCAATCTTTCCGGTTATACTGTCGGAAGAAGCGTCGTCACTACTGCTTATCAAATCTCCCTTAATGTCGGCCCACTTGTAGTAGCCGCCGTGTTCCTCGGGCGATGCTGCGCCAACGTTATGGTCAGCCCACTTAACGCTCAGACCAAGGTCTACCGCGTTGCCAACCACCACTTCTGCTTCGTCTCCACTTGCTCCGGCTGGCTTACTGCCAGAGCCGCCACAGCTTGACAGAACGGCAACGGCGGCCGCCAGCAAGCACATAGTCATTTTTCTCATACTAATTTAGATTTTATACTTTATTTATACATTTGTAAACGTAAATATGACACAAAAAGCCTATATTTGCATTCGACTTTGCAAATATAGTAAAAATTAGTAATATCAATGAAATCACTATTGACAACTTTGGCTTTTGCCACAGCTATCAGCGCATCGGCGCAGAACAACATTACCGTTAATGCCCAGAAACTGGGCGCGCCGATTCCGAAAACTATGTACGGAATATTTTTCGAGGACATCAACTTTGCTGCCGACGGTGGTCTGTATGCAGAATTGGTTAAGAACCGCTCGTTCGAGTTCCCGAATCATCTGCAAGGCTGGACGGCGTTCGGAAAGTTCGAGGTGCGAAACGATAATCCGGCATACGACCGCAACCCTAACTATGTGCGCCTTATTCCGGTGGGACACCGCCACAAGCGCACAGGCTTGGAGAACAGCGGATTCTTTGGCATCGGTCTGAAGAAGGGCGAGGAATACCGCATCAGCTTCACGGCACGACGTACCGACGACAAGGATGCAACCATCCGCATCCAGCTCATCGACCCAAGCAACATGGGCGAGGTTCAGTTCATTCAGGAGAAAGAGGCCAAGATTGCCATCGACTCCAAGGAATGGAAGAAGTACACGGCAATAATCAAGAGCAAGACAACAATTGACAAGGCTCACCTGCGCGTGCTTCATGCCGGAGCATCGGCGGTAGATATCGACCATATCTCGCTCTTCCCTGTCGATACTTGGAAGGGACACGAGAACGGTATGCGAAAAGACCTTGCCCAGGCGCTTGCCGACCTCAAGCCGGGCGTTTTCCGCTTTCCGGGCGGATGTATCGTAGAGGGTACAGAAGAGGGCGACCGCTACAACTGGAAGAATAGCGTGGGCGCGGTAGAGAACCGTCCGCTTAACCTTAACAGATGGCAGTACACCTTCGAGCACCGCTTCTATCCTGACTACTATCAGAGCTACGGACTCGGCTTCTACGAGTATTTCCTGCTTAGCGAGGAGATTGGCGCAGAGCCTCTGCCTATCCTCAGTTGCGGACTGGTGTGCCAGTATCAGAACAACGACAAGGTTCACACTCCGGTTGAGGAGCTGAAGCCTTACATTCAGGATGCGCTCGACCTCATTGAGTTTGCCAACGGAGCAACCACCACAACGTGGGGAAAGCTTCGCGCCGAGATGGGTCATCCAGAGCCTTTCAACCTGAAATACATAGGCATCGGCAACGAGCAATGGGGCGACATCTACCCTGCTCACCTCAAGCCGTTTATCGATGCTTTGCGCAAGGCTCACCCAGAGGTCAAAATCGTAGGCTCATCTGGTCCTGATTCAGAGGGAAAGAAGTTCGACTATCTGTGGCCTGAGATGAAGAAGTTGAAGGCCGATTTGGTTGACGAGCATTTCTACCGCCCAGCCGACTGGTTCCTGAAATCGGGCAACCGCTACGACAACTACGACCGCAAAGGTCCGAAGGTGTTTGCAGGCGAATATGCATGCCACATCAAGGGCAAGAAGTACAACCAGTTCTACGCATCGCTCCTCGAGGCTGCCTTCATGACAGGTCTTGAGCGCAATGCCGACGTGGTTGAGATGGCTACATACGCTCCGCTGTTTGCACACGTTGAGGGATGGCAATGGCGTCCAGACCTTATCTGGTTCGACAATCTGCGCAGCTTCCGTTCTTGCAGCTATCTTGTTCAGCAGCTTTACAGCCAGTACAAGGGCAGCAACGTTGTCAGCCTGACAATGGACAACAAGCCTGTGGCAGGAAACGAGGGACAGAACGGCTTGTTTGCCAGCGCGGTATTCGACAAGGCATCATCAAGCTACATCGTGAAGGTTGCGAATACAAGCAAAGAGTCTCAGCCTCTGAAAGTAAGCTTTAAGCTTAAGAACAAGAAGCAGAAGCTTGCCGGAGCACACGTCATCACTCTCCAGAGCGACAATCTCGAGGCCGAGAACACGCTCGACGAGCCAAACAAGATCTCAACAAAAGAGAGCAATCTGACTATTAGCGGCAACTGTCTCGACACGACTATCGCTCCAGAGAGCTTCGTTGTGTATATCGTAAAATAATTTTCCATCAGGATTCTGTAAACGGCATGATACCCTAATCGTGCCGTTTACTTCACCTTATCCAGCAAAACTTAAATCTAATCGTTTCATTAGAAAAAAAATGACTTTTCGTTTTCTATTTCTTTGCATTTTTCTGTTTGCATCAGCCATCGCTACGGCCGCTCCGCAACTGCACAGGCTCGACATACGCGTGGTGCTTAGGCACAACGGCGACGCGCTCATTACCGAACGGCGCGACATGACGATAGACAACTACGGTACGGAATGTTACATCGGTCTTGGATACATGTCGCCCAGCACGATAAGCGACCTTCGCGTTACCGACGAGAGCGGACAGGAATACACCAACGTGGGCGAATGGGACGTTAACCGCAGCCGCGAATGGAAAACCGGCAAATGCGGCATCGTTGCCAAATCGGGCGGATACGAGTTGTGCTGGGGTCTGGGAGCGTCGGGCGAACGCACCTACATAACCGAATATGTCGTTACGGGGCTCGTGCGTGCCCACCCCGATGCCGATGCCATACGCCATGTGTTCATGGACACATCTGTAACCCCCAAGCCCGAAAAGGCCACGTTAACCATCGAGTCGGAAGACTCCGTTATGTTTACTACAGAAAACTGCGGCGCATGGGGATTCCGCTTTGCTGGCGACATGGTCTTCAGCGAGGGCAAGGTGGTGGCAACCAACACCTATGCCTTCGGACAGGAAGACGGACTGTACATAATGGTGCGCTTCGACAAGGGCATATTCGAGCCGACTATTAAGGATAACGATACCTTCGAGCACAAGAAAGAGCAAGCCTTCGAGGGCAGCGACTATGCCGAAGACTTTTCCGAATGGACAATCGAAGATTTGCTTGGCGTCATCTTCGTAATCATAATCTTTACTTACGGAATAATTGAGATGCTGTGGGGCGGCATCAGTATATGGATGGCTCGCCGCAAGGCTTTCAAGAACCTTATGTGGTATCGCGACATTCCGCTCGAAGGCGACCTTCAGGAGGCAAACAACATACTAAACGCATACCGGTACACAAGATGCGACTACAACAATCTGCTCTCGGCCTGTATTCTCAGGCTCATCAGCATGGGAAGCATCGCCATTGAGCAGCGACGGAACAACGTAGGCAAGAAGATTCCAAAGTTCGTAATACGTCCGTTGCAAAATGCCGACGAAACGCCTTTGCTTCTGCAAAAGGTTCACGAGATATTCCGAAAAGCCGCCGGAAACGATACTGTTCTCGAACCAATAGAACTGCGCGAATATACCGAATCTAAATACAACGCCGGCATCATGGAATCGTTTGCCGGACTGCTACATTCGTCAAGCCCGACGGTATCAAAATACAAAGACCGCCAGACCGATGTGCGTCAGGTTTTCGGACTGAAGAAATTCCTTCAGGAATTCTCTCTGCTCAACGAGCGCGGCATAAACGAGGTGGCCTTGTGGAAAGAATACATGATTTACGCCACGCTCTTCGGCATTGCCGATAAGGTAATAGATGAAATGCGCAAGATAAATCCCGAATACTTCAACATGGACGCGGTAGCAAATCAGATGGCAGACAATATAACCATCTCGGCAATCCACTCCACCTTCAGTTCGGGAGCGGCACGCGCAGCGGCCCGAAAGGCATCACGCGAGGCTGCCGCCAGAGCACGCTCGTCGGGTCACGGCGGACATACGTCGAGACGAGGCGGCGGAGGCGGATTTTCCGGTCGCCGAGGCGGTGGCGGCGTAAGATAAACGTCAACATCGGGCATAACAATAACGGCTGTCCCATCGTACATGAGGCAGCCGTTGTTGTTTGGATTCGCATCAGCCAAAAAACAAAGAAATTTGTTTGCTTCTTCAAAAGAAAGGGATTTTCTTTGCTTTATCAAAAGAAAAGAAATATATTTGCACAGTCTAAACACAAATGTCTATGATTAAAGCAGTAATAACTGGAGATTTGGTAAACTCCACAAACATTGCCGCCGAGTGGAGGCAGACGGTAGTGGACGCACTAAACGTATGCGCAACCGACTTTGCGCCCCTTACAAGCATAAAGATCGAGATGTATCGGGGCGACAGCTTTCAGGTTGTTGTCGACAGTCCCGAGCAGGCCCTGGCGGTTGCCGTTGCGCTCAGAACGAAGCTCAGGGCTTCGACTCCCGACAAGTCCGAAGCGTGGGACGCAAGACTATCCATCGGCATCGGCGAGATTTCTTTCGAGAGCGACAATATCGTAACCAGCGACGGAGAGGCTTTCAGACTGTCGGGGCGCTCGTTCGACAACATCGGGAAAAAGAGACTGAGCATATCAACCCCATGGGCCGATTTTAACGATACCATCGGACTTATGAGCCGTTTTGCCGACGAGATAATATCATCGTGGACGGCAAAGCAGGCAAGAGTGGTATATCAATACATTCTCTTTCCGAAGCTGCAAAAAGACATGGCCGACGATTTGGGCATGACACGGCAAAACTTCAACTACCTGTGGGGAATCTCAAAGGGGCAGCTCATCCTCGACTATATAGAATATTACAAATCACTTATCGAAAAATACAATCAATAACATGGAAACACTCGTTATCCTCGTCAAACTGCTATGTGCACACTTGTTGTCCGACTTCATCCTCCAGACCGACGGCATAAACAAAGGTTTGCAATATGCTGGTCGACCTTGATTTCGACATTACAAAAGTCTACCCGCAAAAATCTGCCAAGCCAACCAAGCCTGCCGCATCAGCAGCAAATAACGAGGTTAGCAGACAAGCCGTCACTAACAATCAACAGAATACAGAATCAGAAAAAGGCTTCTTCGGAAGTATCATCTCAGCTATCAAGAATATATTCAGATAACTTACTCCAAACGTGCTGCCCCACTCCAAAAAGGCAGCACGTTTTTCATTCAAAAAAAGAAAGGCGAAAGATTGTGTTATATTCAATTTTTTTGTTCTTTTGTATCATAATATAAAACTCCATCAGAGAAAAATGACAAAATCGCAGCATCTCGTCTGCACGTCATGATTCAGAAAGCAAGACATTCAAATTAAGTTGGAGAAACAAGCAACACCAATAAAATCAACAATTTATCACCATATGAGCAATAACGACAAAGCCGCATACCTTTACCAACTCGGAGCAAGATACTACTGGAGCGACGACAATACCGAACGCGACCTTGACAAAGCCATAGAATATTTGCAGAAGGCAGCCGACATGGGGCACGACAAGGCGCAAAACCTATTGGGCGTCTGCTTCGAGACGGGCGAAGGCGTTGAACAAAACCACGAGAAGGCAATTGAACTATACACCAAGGCATCCAAGCAAGGAAACGAATACGCACTATACAATCTTGCATGCTATTACGGAAAAAGCGAAGGCATTGAACAAGACTACGAGAAGGCCGTAGAACTATACACCGAAGCTGCACGCCGAGGACACTCAAAAGCTCAACTGTGCTTAGGCACTCTCTATTTTTACGCAGACTATGGCGTTGAGCAAGACTATGGCAAAGCAGCCGAATGGTACAAAAAGGCTGCAGAGCAAGGCGATGACGAGGCACAATTCAATATCGGCTACTGCTACGAAAACGGCACAGGCGTTGAGCAAGACTACGAGAAGGCTGTAGAATGGTACGTCAAGGCTTCGGAGCACGACAATACCGATGCACTATACAGACTGGCAGTATGCTACCAAAACGGCACAGGAATAAAGCAGAACCTACAGAATGCCTTCGAGCTGTTCAAGATAGCAGCCGAACTGGGCGATTCCGACTCACAAACAAAATTGGGCACATTTTACGAAAATGGCATGGGCGTTAAGAAAGACATCAGTCTGGCAATAGAATGGTACACCAAGGCTGCCGAACAGAACAACGCTACTGCCCAGTACATGCTGGCATTACACTACGACTTCGGAATTGGCATAAACAAGGACAAGAAGAAAGCCATAGAACTGTACACATTGTCTGCCAAGCAAGGCTATGCCGACGCACAATATTACCTTGCCCTGTCATACCACAACGGCGATGGCGTAAAAAAGAATTACGCAAAGTCCATAGACTGGTGCACCAAGGCTGCCGAGCAAAACCATGCCGAGGCTCTTTATCACTTGGGCTACTGCTACCACAAAGGCATAGGCGTAAGACAATTCTACAGAAAGGCGGTCGAGCTATATACCCTATCCGCCGAGCAAGGCTTCGACCAAGCACAGCTGCAACTTGGCAGATGCTACTTCTTTGGCGTTGGCATAAACAAAGATGAGGCAAAAGCAAGAGAATTGTACACCAAGGCAGCCGAGCAAGGCAACAGGGATGCCCAATATGCCCTCGACTCGCTTAACGGAAAAAGCAGTTTCTTCTCAAGAATCAAGAATCTATTCAAATAAAACGTCTAAAATAATGAAAACAAGAAACTCACTTTTCTCGTGTCTGATGCTGTTTGTTTCGCTCACAGCCATGGCACAAGAACCTGCAACCACAAGCAAGGCTAAAGAACTCTACCAACTTGGATTAGACAACTACGGCTATCCCAAGAGCAATATCCAAGCAAGCCTTGTAGAGAATACTTAGATTTTACAAGTCATGCGTTTCAATTGTTACAGTTACAGTTTGTTTTTTGAGGTATTGTTATGTTTCAAAATAGCCTTATATATTTTATATATAACTAATTAATAATAAATAATATATATATATTATAAGAAAGAAGAATTTGAAGAAATTGATACCCTTCGGAATTTAACTGTAACAACTGAAACGCTGAAACGTTTTTACACTAAAACTTTTATTATCAACCATTTGCAATATTTCGCCAAGACAAGTAACACCAAAATCCGCTACAAAAATGTCCTGAAATCCGTCCTCACAGGTATCAAAAGACAAGCGAAAAGCCTTTGTTCCGATACTTTTCCCGTACTTGGCGCAAATATGTGCAACGCCGAATTTTAGGTTCATCCCGGAACTGCATTGGCCTTGTGCCTGATTTGAGTATTGCACACCCCAAAACACTTGTAGGAGCATGCAAGACACCTCCCCCCCAAAAAACAACTGAGATAACTGAGATTGAGATAATCAAAACCTTATAGCGGAAGGCTAAGGAATAAAAAAAACAGAATACCAGCAAAGTACAATTAGCAAACCGCATTCAAACACAAACTTGCCGTATCTTTGCATCGTGACCAAGAGACAGACGCGCAATCCAGAAGGTTTTCTCTCAACCTAGTCTTATCCTAAAAAAATAAGAATCCTTTAACTTCCATTACCACAAAGCAGTTACAGCACACATACAGTTCGTTTTACAATAGTATTCAAAAACTGCATACCCTCAAAAAACGGTATGAAACTGTAGCCTTGTAACTTTTTTCATTATATTTGCAAAAGACACGTTTAATTTAATCAACAATATGGAAGATAACATACTTGATGAATATGAAAGCCTCCTCATTCCTGAAAAGGATCTCGGAGACGAAGAGGAAGACGAATTTGGCGTAGTTTACAGCAAAGACGGGAAAAGACTGATAAAAGGTAAATATTTAAAAACTTATGAAATAAAACAAGGCACTAAAGTTATTTGTAATCGTGCTTTCTCTGGATGTAAATCTTTGCAGCAAATCAAAATTCCAAACTCGGTTACGAACATTGGAAACTCGGCATTCTCTTGGTGTGATTCTTTGAAGCAAGTCAATATTCCCGACTCAGTTACAAGCATTGGAGATTTTGCTTTCGAAGAATGCTCTTCTTTACAACAAATCAATATTCCTAACTCGGTTATAAACATTGGAGAGAAGGCTTTCTATGGGTGCGATTCTTTGCAGCAAGTCAATATTCCTAATTCGCTTACATGCATTGGAGCTAACCCATTCATATGCAAAGACTTAATATTAAAAAGCACGTCACGACGTTTTATCGTTGAAGACGGATGCCTAATTGACAACCAACAGCACATTCTTATTTCGTATTTTGGAAATGATAAAAGAATAGATATTCCGAATTCAGTCACAAACATTGGAAATTCGGCTTTCTCTGAGTGCAAATCTTT